>CALCYI010000017.1 GCA_937907605.1 uncultured Clostridia bacterium
ATGCGGCTTTGTTCTTTGCTTTGAAGCTTACTTCAGCTTCGCTGATAAAACCCAGTTTTTCTTCAACTTGCCAAATAACTCTTAAAGCATCAAGCGCTTGTTCACCATTAACTCGCGGAGTTGCCTCACCATTAACACATTTTATGAAGTGTGTTAATTCAGCTTGCAATGGTTGATTGGTTGGAATAAACAACTGTTCCACACTGCCTTTTAAACCATAATTCATCCACTCCGGAATTTCTTCCTGATTAACATAAGGCATACGCCCTTGAGTATGAACGTTAATGCTTTGATTGATAAAGTCCATATCAATATAGTTGGTATCGGTTGTAACCGCTAAAGTACGAACACGCGATTGTGTTATGCGGCTGGCCGTAATATTTGCGGTTGCCCCGTTGGCAAACTCCAACAATGCGGAAATATAATCTTTGCCTTGCGGGCTTTCTTTGGTTTTAACCGATGCAGCCTGAACATTTATCACCGGCGATTGTACCAGTGACATTATAACTTCAACATCATGAATCATTAAATCCATTGCCACATCAACATCGGTAATACGGCCGCTGGCAGCTGACATACGCTGAGCCGTAAGCGAACGAATTTTTGAAGTATCCGACAGTAATTTACCCATTTGTTCAACCGCTGGATTAAAGCGTTCAATGTGCCCTACCATCAACACAACATTATTATTTTTAGCGGCATTAATAAGGCGCAGACATCCTTCTTCGGTGGTAGCAAGCGGCTTTTCCATCATGCAGTGAATGCCTTTGTTCATAAAAAATTCACCCACATCCGCATGTGTAACCGAGGTTGTCACAACACTCACAGCATCAACATTGGCAGCCACTTCTTCCATCGAAGAAAAAGCCTTAATTCCGAATGCTTCAGCCACACTTTTAGATGCTTCGGCCACAACATCATAAACACCCACAAGTTCAACTCCGGGCATGCTTTTATATGTCTTGATGTGATTTTTACCCATCATTCCGGCGCCGATTACGGCAACTTTAATCATATTGTTCATGAAACTCCTCTTCAAATTAGCTAATTTGCCTTTTATATAACATAAAATACGGCAAAAAGCTTTTAAAAATATGTTACGGATTGTTACAATTTAAAAATCAAAACACCCGCTTATCCAACTGTGGAAAACGGGTGTCTTTTTACTTTTCAAATTACCTTCTAACGAAGGCAACTTGAATATTTTCAGCCATAAGCTGCTTCACAGCAGCTTCGGCCTCCGCCTTATTGGCCTTTTCCTTGGCCGAAAGCTCAGCCACCTGTGCTTCGGCAATGGCAGGACTTGCCACTTCGGCTAGGCTGAAGGGCCATTCGCCTGCCTCAACCGAGCGCGGCACAGTCTGCCACGACAAAAATGTGTATCTGAGGCCAACGAGCCTCGTTATACACAATTTCTGGCCGGGCTGTAAACCGGCTAAGGCCATATCCGCCTTTTGGAAACTCGTTCCATCGGCGAAATTGACGATAACTTCGGCATCGTCAGCCGTGAAGACGACCTTGCCGCAGGCAGCGCCGGGAGAAGCGCCGAGACCCTTGTCCATAGGAGTTGCAGCCTTAAGAGCGGCAGCGTCAAACTGCGGGTGAAGAAGGGTGTCGAGGTTACGCGGGTCGATCATTGCAACAGCCTCTTCCTCAGTTCTCATGCCCTCGTCAACGAGGTCGCAAGCGATCTGAAGAGCAGCCTGCGCGGTTCTCTTACCGTTTCTGGTCTGAAGCATATAAAGCTTACCGTGCTCTACGGTGAACTCCATATCCTGCATATCTCTGTAATGGTTCTCAAGGATTGAGCAAACCTTTGTAAACTCAGCGAATGCCTCAGGGAATTTCTCCTCCATCTCGCTGATGTGCATAGGAGTACGTACGCCTGCTACAACGTCCTCGCCCTGTGCGTTTGTAAGGAACTCGCCGAAGAGACCCTTAGCGCCTGTTGCGGGGTCACGGGTGAATGCAACGCCTGTACCGCAATCGTCGCCCATGTTACCGAACGCCATTGCCTGTACGTTTACTGCGGTACCCCATGAATAAGGAATATCGTTGTCACGGCGGTATACGTTAGCTCTCGGGTTGTCCCAAGAACGGAATACTGCCTTTACTGCGCCCATAAGCTGTTCCTTAGGATCAGTCGGGAAGTCCTCGCCGATCTTTTCCTTATATTCAGCCTTAAACTGCTCTGCGAGCTCTTTAAGGTCGTCAGCCGTAAGCTCAACGTCCTGAGTAACGCCTCTGTCAGCCTTCATCTCGTCGATGAGCTGCTCAAAATACTTCTTGCCGACCTCCATAACAACGTCGGAATACATCTGGATAAATCTTCTGTAGCAGTCATATGCCCAGCGGGGATTGCCGGACTTCTCTGCCATAACCTCTACAACCTCTTCGTTAAGACCGAGGTTGAGGATGGTATCCATCATACCGGGCATTGAAGCACGCGCGCCGGAACGTACGGATACGAGAAGCGGATTTTCCTTATCGCCGAATTTCTTGCCGTTGATTTCTTCCATCTTAACGATGTACTCTTCAATCTCTGCCATGATTTCGGGATTAATCTGTCTGCCGTCCTCATAATACTGTGTGCAGGCTTCAGTAGTGATAGTGAAACCCTGGGGTACGGGGAGACCGATGTTTGTCATCTCAGCGAGGTTTGCGCCCTTACCGCCGAGAAGCTCTCTCATGTTGGCATTACCTTCAGAAAAAAGATAACAATACTTTTTCTTTGCCATTGAGAATTACCTCCTAAAATAATTAAAATTTAGTAATTAATATACACATTTATTTTAATGCGTATATATAATAGCACCCTAATAATCAAATTGCAAACTATTTTTGGTATTTTTGTCAATTTCGTGAATGTTTATTAAAATCTATTGAAATTCTTTAATTTTTAGTGCATAATTATATATGCTAATTTTGAGAGCAACGACAATTCTTTAATAAAGGAGTTCAATATATATGAAATGTGCCATAATTCTTGCGGGCGGCAAGGGAACGAGAATGAAGAGCGAAAAGCCGAAGGTTATGTGCGAGGTAATCTTTGAGCCCATGCTTTACTACGTAGTATCCGCCGTTAAAGAAGCGGGCGTTGAGGACATCTGCATTATTACGGGCTATGAGCACGAAACGGTTGAGGAGTACCTTGCAAAGCTTGACACGAATATAAAGACGGCGCTTCAGTCACCTCAGCTCGGCACGGGTCACGCGGTTATGCAGGCAAGGGCGTTTATCAAAGGGCATACGGGGGACGATATCCTCGTACTCAACGGCGACGGCCCGCTGATTGACGCCGAAACTATTAATAAATCATATAAGTACCACAAGGACAACAACAACGCGATAACCCTCCTTTCCGCCGTGGTTGACGATACGGTGGGTATCGGGCATATCAAGCGCGACAAGAACGGTACGCTACTTCGCATAGTCGAGGATAAGGACGCAAACGAAGAGGAAAAGAAGATTAAAGAGAGCAACGCGGGTATGTACTGGTTCAAGGGCGAGAGCCTGCTTTACGCCATTGACAACATCACCAACGAAAACGCTCAGAACGAATACTATCTTACCGACGCGCTTGAAATACTCATCAAAAAGGGCGAGAACAAGGGCGCGTATATCGCCGAAAACAGCGAGGTTATTCTCGGCGCAAACGACAGGGTTCAGCTTAACGGACTCAATACGATAATGCGCAGGAATATCAACAATTCCCATATGTTAAACGGCGTTGATATCCCCTGCACCGACGGCGTTATGATAGGCAAGAACGTTAAAATCGGGAATTCAACCCAGATTCTTCCGAACACAATTATTATCGGCGATACCGAAATAGGCGAAAACTGCGTGATAGGCCCCAACACCTATATCAGTAACGCAAAAATCGGCGAGGGCGTAATCCTTGACAACTGCAAGGTGCTCGACTCCGAGATTCAGGACGGCGTTGACTGCGGCCCGTTCGTAAAGGTTAGGGCAAACAGCGTTCTTAAAAAAGGCGTGCATATCGGCAACTTTGTTGAGGTCAAAAACTCAATCGTTGCCGAGGGCACGAAGGCGGCGCACCTTACCTATATCGGCGACAGCGACGTAGGACAGGACGTTAACTTCGGTTGCGGCACGGTTACCTGTAACTACGACGGCAAGGTTAAATCCCGCTGCACGATAGGCGACGGTGTTTTCATCGGCTGTAACACTAACCTCATAGCTCCCGTAACGGTGGGAGATCGGGCATATATCGCCGCAGGCTCGACCATTACCGAGGATATCCCCGCGGACGCGCTCTCGGTAGCAAGAGCATATCAGCATAATAAGGAAGGCTGGGTAATTAAGAAAAAGCCTTATAAGGAAAAGAAATAATGAAAAAGCTATTATCGGTTCTGCTCGCTGCTGCAATAGTGTGCTGCGTGCTGACGGGCTGTAGCCTGTTTACGGGCAAGCCCGCTGAGGAGGCAACAACCTCCGAGGCTCAGACAACGGTTACCACAACGACAACAACGACCACAACCACTACTACAACCACAACTGAAAATCTCGATACCACCTTCCCCGAGAACGCGACGGCGAGGATTTACCCGGGGCTTGTAAAGGATCCCGACGGCTCGTATCCGTATAAGCTTGCGACCTTTACCACCCACTACGACTCCTCCAACAAAACCCGTACCGCAAACCTCAAGGCTGCGGTTAAAAAGCTTGATAATATAGCCGTACCCAAGGGCGCGTATTTCAGCTTTAACCAGACCGTCGGAAAGCGCACGGTCACCGCGGGTTATCAGGAGGCAAAGGTTATCCAGGACGGAGAGTTCGTAGACGGGCTCGGCGGCGGAGTTTGCCAGGTTAGCTCAACCGTGTTCAGAAGCGTGCTTCTTGCAAACGTTGAAATCGTAGCAAGGACCTGCCACAGCCTTGAGGTTACATATGTAAGGCTCGGCGGCGACGCAACGGTACAGTGGAACAGCAAGGACTTCCAGTTCAAAAACACGCTCGGTACGGACATCAGGCTCACTATGACCTGCTCTGACGGAAACCTTACCTGTACCGTATACGCAAAGGACGACATTAAAATAGGCGACGTGGATATAAGCATAAGCAAGGACGGCGACACCTACACCCTCGTAAGAAAGGTAAACGGGAAGAAGAATTATTCCACAAAGAGCCGTTACCAGAAGCCGAAGACGACCACGACCAAGAAGGAAGAAAAATCCACCACTAAGAAGCCTTAGGAGGTAATGATATGAAGAAAATAATCGCAATTCTGTCTGCCGTTATTCTTATAACCGCAACGTTTGCAGGCTGCTCGGGCTCAAAGGAAAAGAGCCGTATAGCGACGGAAATCAACGATACTGTGCTGCTTTTAGGATATACCGAGGAAGCCGCTCCTTTCATTGAGAACGTAAAGGACGGCGCGGCCGAGGGCTTTATACCGGAGCTCTGGGACAAAATCTTTGACAGCGTCAAAGGGGACTTCAAAGCCTACCGTTTTGAAAGGGTTGAAAAGGGCTATGAGCTTGAAAAGGACGGCGGCTTCAAGGGAACGGACGGCAAGGAATACAGCGCGTCCCTGCTTGTCGGAGCAGTACATAAAAACGACGGCACCTTCAACGAGGATTATTCCTTTACCGAGCCGATAATTACCAACAGGATTATCGCCGTAACTAAAAAGGACGGCGGCGTTGCGTCATACTCGGATTTCACGGGTAAAAAGGCGCTTACAACTACCGCCGAGGCAAAGGCTGCTTTTGAAAAGCACAGCAGGCTTTATTCCGCCTGCGAATCCGTGGGCGAGGCCAAAAACCGTGATGCTGCTATGTTAGCATTAGACAGAGGTACCGCAGACGTTATAATCACAGACGAGTTTACCTATATGCCGCTTGCTAATAAGGACAATTATACCGTTCTTGACGGCGAGCTTGATACGATTGAATACGTAATCGCCTGCGCTAAATACAGCGGCTGGAAGTATTCAATCAACGAGGCGATTAAGGAGCTCCTAAGCGCCGACTACGGCGAGGGCGACGAGCTTACTCCGCTGGTAGAAAGGCATTTCGGCTACAACGCCTCCTCGTTTGAATACATAACCGAAGGCGATAAATAATGAACGTATTTGATTTTGACAACACGATTTACGACGGCGAAAGCGTGCTCGATATGTTCTTTTTCTATATCGCGCGCAACCCGTGGCTGATAAAGCACCTCGGCACCGTGCTCAAGGCGTTCAAGCGGTACAAAAAGGGCGAGGTTTCCCTCTCCGAAGCGCTTGAACGCTACGCTCCCCTCGTGGAAAAGGACATACTTAAAATCGTCGACTTCGAAAACGACCCTAAGGTGTTCTGGGATAAGCACATTAAGAAAATCAAGACGCTGTATTCCGACCTGCGTTCCGACGACGATTTAATAATTACCGCCTCCCCCGATTTCTCTATGGAGGAGATATGCAAAAGGCTCGGTATAAAGCACTGTCTTGCCTCAAGGGTAAACAGGGAAACGGGCAGAATCGAGTTTGCAAACCTGAGGGAAAACAAGATTAAGGCGTTTTTAGAGGAATACGGCGATACGGAAATAGAAAACTTCTATACCGACTCCCCCGAAAACGACGCGGTGCTTGTCGAAAGAGCAAAGCACGCCTTCAAGGTCAGCGGCTACGAGGTAATACAGATAAAATAGTAAAAGCTCCGAACAGTCGGAGCTTTTATTAAATCTTTATAATATTTTACATATTTTTAGTGATTTTTTAATATTGTTGTGGTACTATTTAAGTGTAAAGGAGGTAATCGCATGAACGGTGTGAACGACATCACCTATGACGTTAAGTTCATGAGCTGCGTTGCCGACAAAGCCGACAATCTCAGGGTTATTGAAGCGGACCCCAATTTTTCAGATTTTACCGGCGTTGCCTCTCCCAAAATCGAGGACGGAAGGCTCGCCTTGCTTGATATAATCAGCTCAAAGGACAGGGAGGACGTTATTCGTACCCTCTGCAAGAAAAACGCACAGTATACATATATTGATTTTTACCTTAAAAACAGCGAGGGCGAATTCGTACAGGTACACTGCATAAGCAAGAATATCCCCGACACAACGCGCTGTCTTATTACGCTTGCGGACGTTTCGCAGTCCGAGAGGCAGAACGAAATGCTGAAGATAAGAGCTGAGCAGATGCGCGGGCTTGTTGAGCTTATCGAGGGCGGAGTATGCCTTTTCAGGGTTACGAGCGATATGCACTTTGAGTCGCTTTATATGAACAAGGCGTGCGCAAAATTCTTTAGCACCGCAACCGAGGGACACCCCGACGACAAGCGCCTTGACGAGCTTATTTATCCCGAGGACAAGAGCGCCGTTTTCCAGGCAATCGGCAACACAATGGCTACCAAAAAGCCGATTGATATGGAAATGCGTATGATTAAGGGCAAGGACGGTTACATATGGTGCAAGCTCAATTCGGGTATTCAGCGTATAGACAGGGATGGATGTCCGATTTTCCACGCCCTTTTCACTAATATCACGGATATTAAGGAGCCGCCTAAAACAAAGCGTTTCAAGTTTTTCTGATAAATTAAGGATAAACGAGAATATTAATTTAAAGGAGATGAAAAATATGGCAAACAAATATGCAGGAACTAAGACGGAACAGAATTTAAAGGACGCATTTTCGGGCGAAAGCGAAGCGAGGAATAAATACACCTACTTCGCGTCTAAGGCTAAAAAAGAGGGCTTTGAGCAGATTGCTGCGCTCTTTTTGAAAACCGCCGAAAACGAAAAGGAGCACGCAAAAATCTGGTTCAAGGAATTAGAGGGTATCGGCACGACCACCGAAAACCTTGCGGCTGCCGCCGACGGCGAAAACTGGGAGTGGACGGATATGTACGCCCGTTTCGCAAAAGAGGCTGAGGAGGAGGGCTTCCCCGAGCTCGCAGAAAAGTTCAGGCTCGTCGGCGAAATCGAAAAGCACCACGAGGAGAGATACAGAGCCCTGCTCAATAATATCGAAACCGCCAAGGTATTCGAAAAGAGCGAGGTTAAAGTATGGGAGTGCAGAAACTGCGGCCATATCGTAGTAGGCACTAAAGCTCCCGACGTATGCCCCGCGTGCGCTCATCCGCAGTCCTACTTCGAAATCCACGCGGAAAATTATTAAAACACAAAAGAACGGCGACGTGCCGTTCTTTTTTTATTTAAGTATAACCGTTAATATCGACTTTGAGGGGGATATTATTCTATCCTCCTTTATTTCTTTCAGCTTTTCGCTCTGCGTTGACAAAATTATACGCTTTGCTTTAAAATCACCGTCAAGGGTGATTTCTCTCTTTCTGCCCTCGTTGACCGCAACGAGCGCCGTTTCACCCTTCGGCGTACGGAAGGCAAAGAGGTTGAAATCGTTTTTGTCCGCCGTCGGTCTGAGCCCTATATCGAGCGCCTTTGAGCCTACGGGAATATACTTTGAAAAGTGCGCCATAGCGTAAAATCGCTCGTTTACCGTCCACTCCGAAAAATCGAGGCTTCCGCTGAGCATAGCGTCGGAAAAGTCCCTTCCGTCAACGTCGCGGTGAAGATTGTTCGTCGCGACCCAGCTCGTCCAACTCTCCGCTCCCGCGTAAATTATATCCTGACCGATTATACGCGCTGTAATAAGCGCACCCTTAAAATCGCGCGTGTGGCTCTTGTTCGGAAGCTCGCACCATTCGCTCATATCAAAGCTTATTTCGGGGTTCGGCTCAACAAGCGTTTTCCTGAACTCTCGTCTTATTTCGGGCGAGCCGTCCGCGTGGTAGGAATGGAACGCGAATACGGGCATAACCTTCTTGATAAGCTCGTCGGAATACAGCTCGTTGAAGTAATCAACCGTAGTGCCGAGAAATTCCCCGCTTTCGGGACCGTAGAGGAGCACGGGCATTTCCCTTTTCAGTATTTCTTCGGCGAAGATGTGATAGATTTCCTTAACCTCCTCAAGCTCGTAGTGGCAGCCCTCCTGCCATACGAAGCCTCCGCCCCATTTCCACTGCGGCTCGTTAATCGGACTTACGTATTTTACGGGCAGCCCCTCGTCAAGAAAATGCTGCGCAACCTTTAAAACGTAATCGGCAAAGCGCCTGTAATTCATCTTGGGTATATTGCAGGTGTGATAAAGCAGGCTCCCCGAGGTCTGTCCCGTTGAGGTATGGCTCCAGTGGGGGGAATTGCAAAAGAGAATTAGCGTATCTATATTACCCTTGGCAAGACATTTTTTCATAACGGACACAGCGTTCCTATCCCTTGAAAAGTCCCAGCTTTCCTCCTCCTTTTCCCTGTCGTAAAGCATAAAGGATTCGGTGCGTCGCCACGGGTTTTCTATTCTGCAGTTGCCCTCTTCAAAGCCGCCGCCTATGTTATAGCGGTAGATGTTGAGCTTAAGTCCGCTGTTACCGTAGAGAAGCTCGGCAAGCTCGCTTTGAGTTTTCCTGCTTTTAACCGCCTGAGCCCACCAGCACGCAGAGGTTCCCCAGCCTCTGAGGGTCTGCATTTCCTTCGCTTTTGAAAGATTTATTTTCATTGTTCAGCCGCCTTTACAAATTCTTGATTTTATTATAAAATCAAATCATAAAACTGTCAACAAAAAGGAACTACAATGGAACGTTTAAATAATATCCGTCTTATAGGGCTTGACCTTGACGGAACACTGCTTAATGAGAATAAAAGGCTCTGCGACGGCGCTGAGGAAACACTGAAAAAGGCACGGGCGCAGAGCATTTACCTCGTACCTGTTACGGGACGTCCGTATAAGGGCGTGCCCGATTTTATCAAGGGCTCGCCGCTTTTCGACTACCTCGTTACCTCGAACGGCGCTCAGATTATCGACAACAAAACAGGGCGCGCGCTTTTTTCCTTTACGATAGATAATAAAAAGAGCCTCGAGATAATAGAGGTTCTGAGGAACGCTGACTGTATGTTCGAGCCGTTTGCGGACGGAGTCGGCTATGCTCAGCAGTATATTTACGACCGTTACCTTAAGGATTTTAAGGGTACGGCGCTTGAGGACTACTTTTTCTCCTCGCGCGTTATTGAAGACGATATCGAGGGGCTGTTCAGAGGCACGGGAAGGCGCGCCGACGAGTTTTTCGTAAACTGCACGGACAAGGGCGTAAGGGACGGGATAACAAAACGCCTTGACTTACTCGGCGGGCTTCAGTACTGGCTGCTTGCCGACCGTTTTCTTGAAATAACGGCTGAGGGCTGCGACAAGGGCGCGGCGCTCGAAACGCTCTGCAGGCACCTTAATATCGGTATTGAAAACACCGCCGCCTTCGGCGACGGCGAAAACGACCTTTCTTTCCTTGAAAAAGCGGGCGTTTCGGTCGTTATGGGTAACGCTTTCCCCTCTGTAAAAGAAAAAGCCGATATCATCGCTGACACCAACGACAATAACGGCGTTTGTAAATTTATTGAGGATTTTATTCTACGGGGTGCTTCTTGCGATAGATAATCATTCCTATCATACCGACGATACCGCCGATTGTGTTCATCATCATATCGGTCATGGTATCCACAAGACCTAAATACCCGTATTCGTTCCTGTATTTAGCGAGGTTGAACATCGCGGTTTCCGCACCCTCCTTGGCAAGCTGGAGGTTCGTGCCGTGGACGGTATCCATAATGAACTCGTAAAATTCCCAGCCCGCCGCAATAGTTACGGCGAACATAAGCCCGAACATCGCGGAAAGCGTTATCGCGCACTTGCCCTTTTTCCTCTGGATAATACCCGCGAAATCATAACCGAACACGGCGCATACGATACCTGCAAAGGCGTGCATAACCTCGTCGTACCAGCCAAACTTGTCAAACCAGCCGAGGTATGAGCCGAAGAGGATACCCATAAGGATTATGAAGTTAAGCGCGGTCTGGCTTATCGGCGGCACGTCCTCGATGAACGAGCCGTTACCGAGCACCTGGAACATATCCCATAGGTGCGAAAAGATAAATACGAACACGCTTTCAAAGCCCATTACAAGATCGCCGTGGATAAATGAATAAGTCGCGCAGCCTATCATAATAATCCTTACGATTATCCAGAATATAAGCTGCGGCTTGGGGACCTTTTCAATCGGATCCCTTTTAATTTTATATTTCATAAGGTAACTCCGTTTTCTCTGAATAAGTCATATATTACCATATAACTATTACATTTTCAAGGATTTGAAAATATAAAATAAATATAAATTAATAGAAAATCGTTTGAAATCTCGAATCTCAGTTATTATAATATACAATGATTTTGAATTGATGATAATTGCGGAGGATATAATTATGGAAAACAGACCTAACGCACCGTGGCTTAAGTACTTCGGCGATATGCCCGAAACCCTTGAATATCCGCAGGGTTCGATGTATGAATCGTTAAAGCACTCCTTTGAAACAAATATTCACGGCAACTGCTACAAGAATAACGCCTACGAATTTCAGGGCAAGGGTACCTCTTACCCTCAGTTTTTCAAAAAGATTGACAGAGTTGCAAGGGCGTTCAACGCTATCGGTATCGGCGAAGGCGATAAGGTAACTATCTGTATGCCCAACACGCCGCAGGGCGTTGACAGCTTCTATGCGCTTAATCGAATCGGCGCTGTTCCCGCAATGATTCATCCGCTTTCCGCAGTAGGCGAAATCACCTTCTACGTAACCAATTCACACAGCAAGGCTGTGCTCGTGCTCGATATGTTCTACGAGAAGGTGCTCGAGGCGCTCGAAAAGGTTGACTATCCCGTTAAGGTTATCGTTGCGAGGATTCAGGATGAGCTCCCGTTCCCGCTCAATATGCTCTATCCCCTTACGGTTAAGAATAAGCCGGCTCCGCTCCCCACAGACAACAAGGACGTTATCTCGTGGAACGACTTTATCAAGCTCGGAAGCAAGGTAAAGGAGCTTCCCGACGTTCATCCCGATAAGGACGACACCGCCGTTATTCTTTTCTCGGGCGGAACCACGGGTACGTCGAAGGGCATTGAGCTTACCAATATGAACATGAACGCGCTCGGCTACGAGGTTGCCGCCGGCGCAGGCTTTACAATGAACGGGCTCAGAATGTTCTCCGTTATGCCTCTCTTCCACGGCTTCGGCCTCGGAGTAGGCGTACATACCGCGCTTGAGGCGGGCGGTACCTGTATCCTAATCCCTCAGTTTACGGTAAAGACATACGCGCGCGACGTTAAAAAGTATAAACCCAACGTAATAGTTGGCGTACCTACTTTATTTGAGGCGCTGCTTCGTTCCGACGGCTTCGACGGCGTTGATTTGACCTTCCTGCGCGGCGTTTTCTGCGGCGGCGACTCGCTCTCCGTAGAGCTTAAGAAGAAGGTTGACGCCTTCCTGACCGAGCATAAATCACAGGTTCAGATTAGAGAGGGCTACGGTACGACGGAGTGCGTTACCGCCTCCTGCCTTACTCCCCACGATTTCTTCCGTGAGGGCAGTATCGGTATTCCGTTCCCAGATATTTATTACCAGATTGTTGACCCGAGGAACGACACCGAGCTCCCCTACGGCGAGGAGGGCGAAATCTGTATCTTAGGTCCTACCGTTATGAAGGGCTATCTTGATAACGCCGAGGAAACCGCGTCAACGCTTCGTTACCACAAGGACGGTAACCGCTGGCTCCACACGGGCGACCTCGGATATATGGACGAGGACGGCTTCATCTACTACAAGCAGAGAATGAAGAGGCTAATTATCGTATCGGGCGTAAACGTTTATCCCTCACAGGTTGAAAACACTATCGACGCTCACCCTGACGTGCTTCTCTCCTGCGCAATTGGTATTCCCGACCCGTATAAAATGCACAAGGTTAAGGCGTTCATAGTGCTCCGCCCTGGCGTTGAGCCGAGCGAGAAAATCAAGGAGGAAATCCTTGAGCATTGCAGAAAGAATATTTCAAGATACGCAATGCCGCGTGAGATTGAATTCAGAACCGAGCTTCCGAAAACGCTCGTAGGCAAGGTGGCTTACCGTCAGCTTGAGGAGGAAGAGGAAGCAAAGGCAAAGGCTAAAAAGGAAGCCGAAGAGGCTGAAAACAAATAATTTTTACGGCACGGAAAACCGTGCCGTTTTTCTTGCAAAGTTTTTAGCGATATTATATAATATGGGAAAAGGAGGGGAAACGGTATGGTATACGGAATACTCGCGGGCATAACCTGGGCGCTTGAAACGGTCGTGCTCGGTATCGCGCTCAGTCACTTTTCGGCGTTTTCGTTCACGCGGATATTATTCCTTGCGTCGTTTATCGCCACCTTCCTGCACGATTTATGCTCTGCGCTCTGGATGTGCGCCTATAACTCAGCCCGCAAAAATCTTAAAGAGGTTTTCGGCGCTCTTAAAACAAAGGGCGGACGGCTTATAATGCTCGCCGCGGTTATCGGAGGTCCCGTCGGAATGACGGGCTACGTTATGACCGTAAACTATATGGGCGCTTCAATCGGCGCGGTCGCAAGCGCGGTATTCCCCGCTATCGGCACGGTGCTCGCCTACTTCTTCCTCAAGGAAAAAATGCAGTGGTACCGCTGGATACTGCTTATAATCACCCTGCTCGGCGTATACGGACTGAGCTATTCGCCGAGTCTTGACATTAAAAACTTCTGGCTCGGGATTACGGGCGCGCTTATGTGCTCTTTCGGCTGGGGAATTGAGGCGGTAATACTCGCAAAAGCATTTAAGGAAACCGAAATTAAAAAGGAATGCGCCCTCCAGATAAGGCAGTCAACCTCCGCGCTCGTTTACGGAATAATCATACTTCCCGTCTTAAGAGGCTGGGGCATTACAATAGAGCTTGCAAAAGCAGGCGCATGGCGGATTTTCCTGACAATAGCGATAGCGGCGCTCTTCGCCTCGCTCTCGTACCTTTGCTATTACAGAGCGATTGCAAAAATCGGCGCTTCAAAGGCTATGGCGCTCGATATAACCTACGTCGCCTGGGCGATAGTTTTCACCGTGATAATCCTGCGCGACACCTCGGTATTAACGCCGATAACGATAATATGCGCGCTGATTGTAATAATCTGTGGAATCTTCGCCGCAACGGATTTCAGCGAACTAAAAAGGAAACAATAAAAGCACCGCAGCAGACCGAGGTCTGCTGCGGGCTTTACTGTATTGGGTCTCAGTACTTTATAGTACGGACTTTTAAATTATCATAGCGGCGTGGAAGGCGGACTGAGTTGCATTTCCGATTGTACCGCCCTTAGCGGCGTCGCCAACCGCTACGCATTTAATTCCCTTCTCCTCCAGCTCCTTTGCGAGCTGATTGTCGGGCCTTACGCCCATTGAAAGCACAACGTAGTCAACGGGGATTTTGCGCTGTCCGTCCTTATCCTCAACGGTTACGCCGTCGTTTTCGATAGAAACGAGCTTGGTGTTCAGCAATATCTGAGTGCCGTAGGGCTTGATTCTGCTGAGCGAGTCGTCAACGAACTGGAACCACGCGTTTTCGGCAACCGCCTTAGCCATTTCGACTATGGTAACCTCGTTGCCCATTTCGTTTAGCTTTTCGGTGGTTTCAAGCCCCGTTAAGCCCGAGCCGATTACGGCAACCTTGCTGTCCTTAATTTCAACCTTGCCGAGCAGTACGTCGGGCGCGATAACAACGTTTTCATTTTCAACGCCCTTTATTGAGCGCGGCCTTACGGGGATACCGCCCGTTGCGCAGATAGCAGCGTAGGGATTAAGCTCGCTTATCATATCCGCCGTAGCCTCAACCCCGCATTTTACCTCGACGCCGAGGTCTGTAGCCTCCGTCATCATATCCTCAATAGCCCAGTGGAGCTTATCCTTGAACGGTCCCGTAGCGGCGGTATTTACCTGTCCACCGGGCTCGTTTTCCTTTTCGAGCACGGTTACGTTAAAGCCCCTTCTTTTGAGCGTTATCGCAGCCGTCAGTCCCGCGGGACCCGCGCCGATAACGACGGCGTTGAAGCCTCTGCCCGTCTTTGGCATTGACTCGTATTCCCTTTCAATACCGACCGAGGGATTGAGCGCGCATTCACCGGGCGTGCCCTTAAACGACGCATTTTCTATAAAGGATTTAATGCAGTGCAGACAACCTATGCAGCGTCTGATTTTTTCGGGATGACCGTCCTGTGCCTTCTTCGCCCAGTACGGGTCGCAGATAAAGTTACGCGCGGAGCCTACGAAATCCTGATACCCCTCCTCAAGCTGACGCTCAGCCTGCTCGGGCGAGCGGATAAAGTTAGCCGCGATAACGGGAATGTCAACTACTCCCTTTATCTCCTTTGCAAGATACGCTCTCCAGCCGGGCTCGAACGAGGTCGGCTCAAGCCAGTAGTTATACGTATCGTAGCACGCGGAGGAAACGTCAAGCGCGTCAACGCCGAGCCTTTCAAGGCGCTTTGCAATCTCCTTGCCGGTTTCAAGGTTATAGCCCTTATCGGGCATTCCTATTCTGTCGTACATCTCGTCAACGCAGAGCCTTACGATAAGCGGATAATCCTTGCCGCACTCTGCCTTTATACCCTCAATTATTTCGGTGATGAAGCGAAGTCTGTTCTCAAAACTTCCGCCGTATTCGTCGGTACGCTGATTAGTATTCGGGGACAGGAACTGCTGGATAATATAACCGTGCGTGGCGTGGAGCTCTACCGCGTCAACGCCCGCCTTTTTACACCTTACCGCCGCGTTAATGAAATCGCGGATAAGCTTTTTGACCGCCTTGTTGCTCATCGCGTGAATACGCGTTGCGCCGTGGGCTGAAAGCTCGCACTTAGAGGGCGCTTCCTGGCTCATACAGATTTTCTTCTGCTCCATTCCGAGAAGCAGCGGCGTCATTTTGAACATCGTTTTCGGGAAGCTCGGGAACTTATCCGTAATCGGAATAATCAGCGGGAGCGAATTAATCGAGCTCGTGTAGCCTTGACGTCCCGGGTGGTGAAGCTGGATACAGAGCTTCGCGCCGTGGCGGTGAATACGGCTCACCATTTCGCGCATGGGCTCAATATGTCTGTCCGAGCTCATCGAAAGCTGGGTAAAGGTCGAGGTCGCCGCCATATCGTTTACGCGGCATATACCGGGGATTATTAAGCCTACGCCGCCCTTTGCGCGCTCCTCGTAGTAATTCATAAGTCTTTCGGTGGGCTCGCCGTTGGCCTGGCCGAGCGAAAACTCCGCAGCGGTCATTACCACGCGGTTTTTTACCTCCATAGTGCCTATTTTCATAGGCGAAAACATCATATCAAACATTTCTTATTTACCCATCTTTTTCTTAAATCTGTTGAGTTTTTCGTTTTCAAGCTTCCAGTAAACCGTCCTGACGGGAGGACAGATACCCATAAGCACCTTGGAAAGACCAAAGAGGAAGCTCGGAGATACGAACTTCTTGCCCTTTTCGATACCCTTGACCATCTTTCTTGCAACAACGTCGGGGGTCTGTACGGGGAACGGCTTTTCAAAGGTTTCACCGTCAGCGGCAACCTTAAAGAAGTTGGTGTCGGTGGCAACGGGATAGAGGCAGGTAAGCTGAATGTTCTTCGGCTTTTCAACCCTTACGCCCTGCTGGAAGCCCTGAAGTCCGAACTTACTTGCGGAATAGAGCGCGTAGCCCGGCATTGCCATCTGCCCGATAGCGCTTATGGTCATTGCCATTATACCGTCGCGTCCGTCAAGGTGCTCCTGATATTTTGCATATGTATAAATAGGAGAAATTGTGTTAACGTCAAAAATTCTCTTGATCCTGTCCCAGTCAACATAATCGAACGCCTCATAGTACGGGAAGCCCGCGTTAGCGTAGAAAATGTCGATTTTCTTACCGCCGAAAACCTCGTTCGCCTTTTCAAAAATTGAGTCAACGCCCTCGGCTGAGCCCGTGTCGACGTTCATAGGTATTACGTTCTCGGCAAAGCCCGTAAGCTTTTCCTCAGAATCAAGCGCGGGCGCGAGAATAACGTTTCCCTCGCCCTTTACGAGAAGCTTGAGCACCTCGAGCCCGATACCGCTCGACGCGCCCGTAAGCACAATGTTTTTATTGGTAATCATAACAAATCCCTCCGTTATATATTGTCTATATAAAGTATATATCTAATTAATTAATTTGTCAAATATACTAAATTTTGTTGTAATTAATAACGGATTATGATACTATAATTAAAATATAAAAAAACAAGGAGAACTGTAATGGCAAAGGTTTATCGTGTTTTTGTTGAAAAGAAAAGGGGCAACGACATTGAGGCGGGGCATATCCTCTCCGACCTTAAAAACAACGTCGGCATTACCGCTCTTACCGAGCTTCGCCTCATTAACCGCTACGATGCCGAGGGACTGAGCGAAGAGGAATTCAAAAAGGCTGTTTCCCAGGTATTCTCTGAGGCTAATCTTGATAATGTTTATTACGATATCAGCTTTGATGAGGGCTGGCGTTATTTCGCGACGGAGTACCTCCCCGGTCAGTATGACCAGAGGGCTGACAGCGCCGCGCAGTGTATTCAGCTTCTTACCGCGGGCGAAAGGCCTACTGTCGCTTCGGCTAAAATTATTGCCGTTAAAGGCGATGTCACCGACGCTGAGCTTGATAAGATTAAAGCATATATTATCAATCCCGTTGAGTCTCGCGAGGCTTCAATGGAGCTCCCTGAAACGCTTGATATTAAGAGCGACGTGCCCGCCGATATTATAAGACTCACAGGCTTTACCGACAAAACCGACGAAGAAATTGCCGCATACCATGCCGAAATGGGCTTTGCAATGAGCGTAGCGGATTTATGCTGGGTGCGCGATTACTTCAAAAACGACGAACACCGCGACCCGAGCTTAACCGAGCTCAAGGTTATCGACACCTACTGGTCCGACCACTGCCGTCACACCACCTTTGCCACACAGCTTGATGAGATAAAAATTGACGAAAGCAAGTATTCCGCCGCTATCGAAAAGGCGCTCGAGGAATACTTTGAAGTAAGAAAAGAGGTTTACGGCGACCGTAAGGACAAGCTTGTATGCCTTATGGACATGGCGTGCATCGGCACGAAGGTGCTCAAAAAGCGCGGTCTTGTAAACGACCTTGACGAGAGCGAGGAAATCAACGCCTGTTCCATTAACGTTGAGATTGAAGTCGACGGCAGAAAGGAGCCGTGGCTCTTACAGTTCAAAAACGAAACGCACAATCACCCGACGGAAATCGAGCCCTTCGGCGGCGCGGCGACCTGCCTCGGCGGCGCAATCCGTGACCCGCTTTCGGGCAGAGCGTACGTATATCAGGCAATGCGCGTTACCGGCTCTGGCGACCCGACCGTACCTTTTGAAAAAACGCTCCCCGCAAAGCTCCCGCAGAGTAAAATCACCGTCGGCGCGGCTCAGGGCTATTCCTCCTACGGCAACCAGATAGGTCTTGCCACGGGGCAGGTTACTGAGCTCTACGACGAGGGGTACGTTGCAAAGAGAATGGAAATCGGCGCGGTAGTCGGCGCTTCCCCGAAGGAGAACGTTATCCGCGAGGTTCCTCAGGACGGCGACGTAATAATTCTCCTCGGCGGAAGAACGGGACGCGACGGCTGCGGCGGCGCGACGGGCTCCTCAAAGGCGCATAATTCAATGTCTATCGAAACCTGCGGCGCAGAGGTGCAAAAGGGTAATCCCCCGACGGAGAGAAAGCTCCAGAGGCTTTTCAGAAATCCCGAGGCTGCTAAGCTTATCAAGCGCTGTAACGATTTCGGCGCGGGCGGCGTTTCCGTCGCTATCGGCGAGCTTGCCGACGGTCTGAAAATTGACCTTGACAAAGTACCTAAAAAATACGACGGTCTTGACGGCACGGAGCTTGCAATTTCCGAATCGCAGGAGAGAATGGCGGTGGTTACCGACAAAAAGGACGTTCAGCGCTTTACCGAGCTTGCAAACGAGGAAAACCTTGAAGCGACCGTAGTTGCAGTTGTAACAAACGAAAACCGCCTCGTTATGACGTGGAGGGGCGACACGATAGTAGACCTCTCGCGCGACTTTCTTAACACCAACGGCGTCGTTCAGCATGCAAGGGCTGAGATTGCGCCGATGAATGATAATGATTACAGAACCGCAGTTCCTTCCGCGCTTGAAAACATGAGCGCCGCCGAAGCTCTCAAGGCGAACCTTTCGCGCCTTGAGGTATGCTCGCAAAAGGGACTCGTTGAGCGCTTCGACTCCTCAATAGGCGCGGCGACGGTATTAATGCCCTATGCGGGCGACTTTCAGCTCACGCCCGAGGAGGCAATGGTAGCTAAGCTCCCCGTATTAAAGGGTGAAACGGACGACGCCTCTGTAATGGCGTACGGCTTTATTCCGAAGCTTTCAAGCTGGTCCCCATTCCACAGCGCAGCGTTCGCGGTTACGGAATCGCTCTCAAAGCTCGCCTGCGTGGGCTGCGACCCGTCAAAAGCAAGGCTGACCTTCCAGGAATATTTTGAAAGACTGAACGACGTTCCGACTCGCTGGGGCAAGCCCGTATCGGCGCTGCTCGGCGCGCTATCGGCACAGCTCGGCTATAAAACCCCGTCCATCGGCGGTAAGGACTCTATGAGCGGCTCTTTTAATGAGTTTGACGTACCGCCCACCCTCGTATCCTTCGCGGTAGGTATGAGCAAGGCTTCAAAGACCGTATCCGCCAAGTTCAAAAAGGCAGGAAGCGCGGTCAAGCTCCTTGAAATCCCCGTTGATGAAAAGAGCGGTCTCCCCGATTACGAGGCGGCTATGGACTTAATGGTGAGCGTTTATCAGGGCGTGCGCGACGGCTCAATTCTTGCGGCTTCCGTCGTTAAGGAGGGCGGCGCAGCGGCTCAGGTATGTAAAATGGCTTTCGGCGACAGGCTCGGCTTCACCTTCGCAGAGGGACTGAGTAAGGAAACGCTCTTCGCACCGCTCCAGGGCTCGTTCGTGGTTGAGCTTAAGGACGAAAACACCTACGAAGGAATACTGCTCGGTACGGTTAACGATAACGGCATCTTCCTCCTTGACGGCGCTATTTACACCTGCGACGAGCTTGTTTCAGAGTGGACGAAGAAGCTCGAAAAGGTGTTCCCGACGGATTCGGGCAAGACGGCAAGAATGCCCGAGGAGGTTCCGCTTTACACCGAGCGTTCAATATTCATCGCTAAAAACAAGGTTGCGAAGCCTAAGGTATTTATCCCCGCCTTCCCTGGTACCAACTGCGAGGTTGATACCGCCCGTGCGTTTGAAAAGGCGGGCGCTCAAACCTCAATCCTCGTCGTTAAGAACCTTACCTCCGCCGATATTAACGACACTATTGACAGAATGGTTAAGGAGATTAACGACAGCCAGATTATTATGCTCCCCGGCGGCTTTTCGGGCGGCGACGAGCCCGAGGGCTCGGGCAAGTTCATAGCCACCACCTTCCGCAATCCGCGTATCAGCGAGGCGGTTGCAAGGCTTCTCAACACCCGCGACGGACTTATGCTCGGTATCTGTAACGGCTTCCAGGCGCTTATAAAGCTCGGTCTCGTTCCCTACGGCGAGATTACCGAAACTAAGGAAACCGACCCAACCTTAACCTTTAACACTATCGGCAGGCATATTTCCCAGATGGCGTACACGAGGATTACGAGCGTTAAATCGCCGTGGTTCTCCTCGGTAAACGCGGGCGATATCTTTTCAATCCCGATTTCACACGGCGAGGGACGCTTCGTTGCAAGCGACGAGGTTATGAAGCGATTAATCGCAAACGGTCAGGTTGCAACCCAGTACGTGAACCTTGACGGCGAGGTGTGCGCCGAAATGCCGTTTAACCCGAACGGCTCCGTATGCGCGGTTGAGGGTATCACCTCACCCGACGGACGCGTGCTCGGCAAGATGGGACACAGCGAACGAAAGGGCGCTGACCTTTATAAGAACACACCGTTTGAAAAGGATATGAAGCTCTTCGAAAGCGGAGTTAATTACTTTAAATAATACAAAAAGCGGGCGACCATTGGTCGCCCTTAATTATCGGTAACGGGCAGCGCCCATCCGTAATTCTCAACTCCAACTAAACGTTACGCTAAATACCCCATAATTACCGTCAGCGCGGCGCCTGCGCCGAGCCCGAGCATAAGGAGCAGGCTCCACTGGAGCTTCTGCTTAAAGCTGTATCGCGTTTTCGGCGGGCGCTGGGCGGTTTTTGAAAACTTCTCCGCCTCGGCGTATAGCTGCTTTTCGTCGCGAGGGGCGCCCTCCGGTCTTACGAAGAAAATGATTTTTTCAAAATACGGCGATTCGGGCGAGGTGACCTCTAAAATCTGTCTGTTGACTCCCTTAATCATACTTTCAGCTCCTAAAGTTTTATACTAATAGTGTTATTGCTTTTTCCGTTTTTTATTCAGAACTAAGCATTTTGTTTTTTGTTGAAAATGAGAAGAAATTTTTACTTGACACGCGTACTCTATAACGTTTTGTAATAAAACAGTTGTTCTTTGTTTTGGGGAAAAGTCGGTGGAAAATGTTTAAAACTTTTTTAAAAGTCGCCTTATTGCGTAGTTTTACGGCGTTGAAAAAATGTTTTTTCACGGATTAAAGCGCGGTTTTCAACATTTTACACATAGTTTTCAACATTACAAAATTGTTATAATTTTTTGTATATTTTGCCGATTTTATCTTTAACTCTTGACAAATAAATGCTATAATTCAAATAATACAAAAAGTGATAAACGGTGAAAAGAAATGACAATTGATTACAAAAAGGAAAACGTAATTATAAGCGGCGTCGAGTGCTTTGATTTGGACTTAACGCTCGACTGCGGCCAGGCGTTCCGCTGGGAGAGGCAGGAGGACGGCTCATACACGGGAGTTGCGGGCGGATACTTTTTACATATAATAAAAAACGGCGATACCGTCGTTCTTGAAAATACAACCAAGGAGAGCTTCGAGGGCTTCTGGCGGCACTATTTTGATTTTGATAAGGACTACGCCGCGATATGCGAAAGGCTCAAGGAGGATTCCCTTTTAAGCTCAACCATTGATAAGTACTACGGCATACGTATACTTAACCAGGAGCCGTGGGAGGCGCTTTGCTCCTTTGTAATCAGTCAGCAGAATAACATTAAGCGTATAAAGCTGATTATTAGCCGTCTTTGCAGGGCTTACGGCGACGACCTCGGGGGCGGGAATTACACCTTCCCGTCTGCCGTTAAGCTCTCCGAACTTTCCGTTTCGGATTTTGAAGCAATCGGCGCAGGCTATCGCGCAAAATACCTTGAAAAGCTTTCTAAGGACGTTGCAAGCGGAAGAATTGACCTTGAAAAAATAAAAACGCTCCCGCTCGACGAGGCGAGGAAGGCACTGCTTGATATCTATGGCGTGGGCATTAAGGTTGCAAACTGCGCGCTGCTCTTCGGCTTTGAGTTTTACGGCGCGTTCCCCGTCGACGTGTGGATGAAGCGCGTTATGGAGTATTACCCCGACGGACTCCCCGAATGCTTTAACGGCATCGAGGGCATAGCGCAGCAGTACCTCTTCCACTGGGCGCGAAATAATCTGTAATGTATATTTCTCATATTATTGCCAATAATCTTAATGGTGATAATATGAGAAAATTTTTATCTGTTTTACTTATTCTTTCCGTAATTATCGGAGCGGGCTTTGCCGGTTACGGAACGTACCGCGCATTGTTCGGCGACGGGAGCGAATACGCGCTCTCACGCTTCGGCTCAACGGGCGCAGAGGTTACGAAAATTCAAAACAAGCTTAAATCCCTCGGCTTTTATAAAGGAAGCGTCGACGGGATTTACGGTACTCAGACGAAGAATGCGGTTTACGCCTTTCAGAAAAGCTGCGGCATAACCGCCGACGGTATCGCGGGACCGCAGACGCTGCTTTATCTCGGGCTCGGCGGCTCGTCCTCGGGCTCGGGCACGGCTAAGTTTTCCGCGCAGGAGGTAAGCCTTCTCGCCAAGGTTATATCAGCCGAGGCGCGCGGCGAAAGCTATGAGGGACAGGTTGCGGTCGGCGCGGTGGTGCTTAACCGTATCGCGCACCCCTCCTTCCCCGATACGATGAGCGGCGTAATCTATCAGAAGGACGCCTTCTCCTGCGTATATGACTCCAACTGGTATCAGCCCGTGGCGGAAAGCGCAAAGCGTGCCGCACAGGACGCAATCAACGGCTGGGACCCGACGGGCGGCGCTATATATTATTATAACCCCGCAAAAACCACTAATGCGTGGATACGCTCAAGAACAGTAGTGAAGATAATCGGAAACCACTATTTCTGTATATAATCGGAGCGAAGCGACCCTCAATTCCGAATTCCGAATTCCGAATTAAAAAAAGACAGGCATCGCCTGTCTTTTAATTCTACCATCCTAAGCGGACAATTTTAATTTTACATGAGCCCGTGCCCTTGCGGTAGCAGGCGCTGTGCCCCTCGGGAGTGAAAATATCGATTCTTCCCTTTCTTGAAAGGCCGCTGCCGCCTCTGTCGACCACGGTATAGTTAGTACCGTCAACATTGATTACGGAACCGAGAGGAAGCCAGTTACAAGCGACGTAATGCGGATTTTTCATACCGTTTCTGATTTTCTTACCGCTTGTGGTGATACCCCTTGAGTTGCCGTTACATTTTGCGCAGGCGCAGTAATGAGTTTTTCTTCCGCTGATTGTCTGTCCTACGGAATAACCACCCTTTGACTTAACGCCGTTGCTTTTTACGGAGCTCTTTTTCTTTTTCGTGCCGACCCTTACAACCTGCTGAACAGGCTCTTTAACCGTCTTTTCGTCGGTCTTTTTGCGCTCAACCTCTTTGCCGTTGACGTATTTTACGGAATAGCTTACTTCCTTAACGCCGTCAACGCCCTTGGTCTTAACCTTGGTTTCGCCCTCGTAAAGCTTCTTGTCCTTAACCTCCTTGGTTGAGAACTTTATCGCCTCAGCCTTTGTTTCGGCTTTATAGGTAACTCTCATTACCTTTATTTTCATATCCTTCTTGAGCGTCTTGTCAAGCGCCGGCTCGGTATAATCCTCGCCCTCAAGCGTAACGCCAGCAAGCTCAAGCGCGTCCTTAACCGTACCCTCGGTTACGGCGTAGCTGGTCTTTTTGCCGTCAGCCTTTACGGTAATATTAAACGCTTTTTTAACCTCTATAACCATTCCGTCCTGTACGGGCGCGGTCATTTCATAGTTTGCCTTGTCGTGCTCGCCGAGCGCCGCTCCGATTTCGCTGAGCGCCTCGCCGACCGTCGCGGCATAAACCCTGTGGGTAGTAACCTTTTTGTCTACGGAAATATTAATTGTATTATATCTGCTTATTACAATTTTTCCGCCCTCGCCGCTTACAAAGCCCGTAAGGTCAACCTTATCGTCAGTGTTAACGGTAATTCCTGCTGCTGTGAGGATTTCGATAGGTTCCGTCTCATTAGTCGTAATTGCGATTTCACTTGCGCCGTCGATAATGTCGAGCTTGTACTCGTTGGTACTGTCGGCAAACGCCGTGCCTGTGAAGACTGTAATCATAACGATAACCGCAATTACAATTGCGAGCACGGCTCTGAACGAGCGTTTGCCTGCAATTCCTGATTGGTTAGTCATCTTAATCTCCTTTTCTTTTTGTGATAGAGGTCTGTATTTAGGACTCGCCTATACCTCCGTCACTCGAAGTCTTTGGCATTATAGCACAATTATATAATATGTCAAACGAAAATGACGGCGAATTTTGTACAATTTTCACAAAAGTCAATTTTATTTTTGTGCAAATGAACAGGTCTCACCCTAAATGTTGTGGTTTTACAATTTAGCGTGGTAGAGCGTTAAATTAAAATTTTGTTAAATTTGAAAAAAATCCGCCGTCAAAAAAATTACAAATTGTAACCTTTTGGCTTTGTTAATTACAGAATTACTACATATTGGGTGTTTCCTCCCCTTTCACGCAAATGCCTTCAATATGTGGGTGCAAAAATTTTGCGAAATAATCGGCTGAAATTTTTTACAGTTTATATATATAATGTATATAATATAATTGACAAATTAATGACTTGAATATATAATAATGAAGATGTCTCAGTAGCTCAGTAGGATAGAGCGTTCGCCTCCTAAGCGAAAGGCCGGGGGTTCGAATCCCTTCTGGGACGCCAACAAGTAAAAACCGCCGACGGCGGTTTTTACTTTATAACATATAGGAGGAAAAGTTATGATTAAAATCGGTATTTTAGGCTACGGTAACCTCGGACGCGGCGTTGAAGCGGCGATTAAGAAGAACGGCGACCTTGAGCTTGCGGCGGTATATACAAGGCGCGCTCCCGAAAGCCTCGTTATTAAAACCGAGGGCGTGCCCGTTAAAAGCGCGGCAGAGCTTGAACTCGGCAAGGAGAACATTGACGTGCTCATAATCTGCGGCGGCTCGGCGACAGACCTGCCCGAAATGACCCCGAAATACGCGGCGCTTTACAACGTAATCGATTCCTTTGACACCCACGCTAATATCCCCGTTCACTTTGCGAGCGTTGACGCTGCGGCAAAGGCTGCGGGCAAGGTGGGTATTATCTCGTGCGGCTGGGACCCGGGTATGTTCAGCGTAAACAGGCTTTATGGGAGCGCAATTCTCCCCGACGGTAGGGACTACACCTTCTGGGGCAAGGGCGTAAGCCAGGGACATTCCGACGCGGTAAGGCGCATTGACGGCGTAATCGACGCACGCCAGTACACCATCCCCGTTCCCGAAGCTCTTGAGAGGGTTAGAAACGGCGAAAATCCCGAGCTCACCACGCGCGAAAAGCACACGAGGGAGTGCTTCGTAGTAGCAGAGGACGGCGCCGACCTTGCAAGGATTGAAAGAGAAATCAAGGAAATGCCGAACTACTTTGCGGATTACGACACGACGGTACACTTCATCACCGCCGAGGAAATGGCGCGCGACCACAGCGGACTCCCCCACGGCGGCAGCGTGATTTACAGCGGCGAGACGAGCGACGGCACAAAGCACGTTATTGAGTACAGTCTTAACCTTGACTCAAACCCCGAGTTCACGGGCTCCGTAATCGCGGCATACGCGAGAGCTGCGGCAAGGCTTAACGCCGAGGGCAAAACGGGCGCAATGACCGTATTTGATATCGCCCCCGCATACCTCAGCACACACAGCGCAGACGAGCTCCGCGCGCACTTCCTCTAATTCGGAATTCGGAGTTCGGAATTCGGAATTGTGGGCGGACTTCGTCCGCACCTAATTAAATAAATATTGACAGAAACGATACCTTGTGTTACAATGTATATGCATTGTGATACAAGGTATTTGTTTTCGGAGGTGTTGCAATGAAAAAAGATGAATATATTTCCGCCGTCGTCGGCGGCATAAAACGCCGCAGGGACAGGCTTTTCGTTCAAAAGGAGCTCGAGGCGCATATTGCCGACCGTATGGAGTTCTATACCGAGGCGGGCTTTGACGAGGCTGAGGCAGAAACAAAAGCGCTTGAGCGGCTCGGAAAACCCGAAGCGGTAGCAACAGATATGGCAAATCTCCATAATTCAGCATTATATACCGTTCTGTCTTATGTTTTTACCTTTGCTTATGTGGCAGCGGCGTTATTTAGCGTACTCCTTCTGGTTTTCGCGTTTTATGAGTTAATAGATGAGTTTAACTATACCTATGCAGTAATGATGTGCTCTTTAATCGCATTTCTTTTCGATACTCTGGGACTTGTCTTTGCTCGTCTCGCTGAGGATTCCGGCGCTATGGAGACGAACGGTGTTGTTAATCTCGTCTCGCTATTTTTGGTCGGCGGCATTGTGTTTATTCCTTTTGGATATGCGATTTTATCATTGTTTACCGAGTTTCCGCTTTCCCTGTTTTCCACAGAAGGCGTTACCGTTTCTTTTATTGAAATGTATACGCTTCTTCCGGAGCCTCTTGAGTATGTCATGATTCTTCTGACCTATTCTTTTGGGCTGTTCCCGTTAATACAAGGTATTTTAGCACGACGCTTTGCAAAGAAAATTGAGTTCGGTCTTAGTGAAAAGAGCGAAAAACGCCTAAAGCATTATATTGTTTTTCTACTAACGCTGACCGTTATCGGCGCTGTTTCCATTACTGTACAAGCGGGTGTTCCGTTACTGCAACAACACCAACTGGACAATCGCAACGAGTCTACTTTTACCGAGGACTGCGCAGCGGCATGGGAACTTACCGAAACACTTACTCCGCCTTATACCAAAGAGGAAGCGCTCGTACTGGCAAAACAGCGTGGCACAGATAAACTCAAAAGCATTACGCGCGAAGTTACTGTTCTGTCAAACAACAATTACACCGTTACACTTGAAACGCTTGACGGCGAGACCTATGACACATTAACTTTGGAAAAAAGAACAAAGCTTAACAACCTGACAGAAAAGGAGCTACTGCAGTATTCAAATCTTGATGACGACACTACGTTAGACGCTTTTTTAGATGAAATAGGCAAAGATACAATTACCTTATACAGTTTTGACAAAAAATCAGTTACGGTTGATATTTGCGATAACACCAACACACTGTGGTATACTTTCAGCTTTGTCGACGGAGTTATAGACGAAATAACAGAATTGTAAGGAGGACAATTATGAAGTATTCTAAAGAATTATTAAAGGGCAGCACGCATCTGCTTGTGCTTTCCGTGCTTGAAAACAAGGATTTGTACGGCTACAAGATTATCCGCGAGCTTGAAATCAGGAGCGAGAACGCCTTTGAAATGAGCGAGGGCACGCTCTACCCTATTCTGCACGCGCTTGAAAAGGAAAAATATCTCGAAAGCTACTGGGAAGCCTTTGACGGCAGGAACCGCAAGTATTACCATATCACCAAAAAGGGCAAGGCTGAGCTTGCGGAGAAGAAGAACGAGTGGGTATCGTTCAGTAAAAACGTAAATAAGGTTTTGGGGTTTGCGTAAGTTAATACTTATATTACAAAGCCTTCTCCTTGAGGAGAAGGTGGCGGCGAAGCCGTCGGATGAGGTGTAGGCGCAATGTGCCGTTACGGATTACTCCACCTCATCAGTCAGCCTCACGGCTGCCAGCTTCCCCTCAAGGGGAAGCCGATAATACGCTGACAATATAATTCGGGAGTAACTATGACCATACAGGAATATATCGCCTCCGTTACGTCGCAGATTGAGGACAAACTCGCGCGCGCCGAGGTTGAAGCGGAGCTTTCCGCTCACCTTCAGGACAGAATTGAATACTACAAGGACGCGGGCTATCCCCAGCCCGAAGCGGAGCAAAAAGCCCTCGCGCGTATGGGAAGCCCCGAGGAAACCGGCGAAAAGCTCGGACGGCTGCACAAAACACGGCTTGAAAAACTTCTAATAGTTCTGCTCGTTATTCTCTGGATTTGTAATGGCGTCAGCGCCATCATGCTCTTACTCTTTTCCGATTCACACCACGGTATTTATGATCTTGCGTTAGAAGCTTTTTTTATCGGCGGAAGTGCTCTTTTGTCCTTTGTCGGTATACAAAAGAAAAAACGGGCTTTTTGCCTTGTCCCATTTGTTTTCACCGTGTTTTTTAGCGTTTTCCGCTGTGTTTTCGGATCACCGGTTTTGCTGTATTCCGCTTTTTTGCTTAATGGAAAAACAAGTAAAATTGCGGTAATTATGAGCAACTATGTTAAACCCGCTGGTGTATGGCTTGTCGGCTCAATTGCGTTTTATACCGTCTATATCGTGTTAAGCGGTTATTTTGCCTTTAAAATGGATTTCAAAAAAAGAAAAACGCGGTTTCGCCGCGTTCTGCAAGGGTTATTGCTTGTGATTTTTGCTGTCAATGTTGCCGTTTTCGGAGCGTGCTGTTATGTTAATACGCAAACAAAAAACAGCCTCCAGATAAATGACGGTGTCTACTTAGTTCAAAGCGACAGTATTATTGATTTGTCAACCGTCGCGCACCCCGAAAATCATTATCTTGAAATTGATTATGATTGGGGATACAACCATGCAGATGATTTTAACGGGTATTTTCAGAATCCGGATTACACCTACGGCGAAACTGCATTTAACAAAAGCATCATAATGAAAACCGAAAAAATGACCGCAACGGTCAAACGGGAAAAGCGTTATATTGCATTAATTCCCGTTTACACTGATATAAAAGAAGATACGGAATCAGGACTGATTGACTATATATACACACCGGATTTTGAAAACGCAAAATGGTTTGATACACAAAAAAACAGATTACTAACGATTAATCTTGTCACCTATACGTCTACAAATCTTATTTGCGAGATTACCGTTGTTGATTAGTCATTCTTTCAGGTGCGGGCTGTGCCCGCCCTTAATTCCGAATTCCGAACTACGAATTCCTCATTATTTTTCAAAAACGTCCACCCTGCCCGATTCCGTAATCGTGGCAAGGAGGATTTCGCTGAGCTGCCTGCCCCTCGTTTCAAGAAGGGTGAGCAGCTCCTTTTCGTTCACGCCCGCGGCTTTGAGGTTTTCGCCGATAATCTTTCCGTCCTTTGCGATAACTATCGGCACGCCCTCCCTTACGGGCGTGAAGTTGAAATCCTTTGTGTTGAGCGCCCTTGCGCGCGGCTTCGGTAGTATGCTTATTCCGCCGTCGCGCTCAAGGAGCATTATATCAATATCCCCTAAATTAAAATATCCCCTCTGCCGCGCAAGCGCGCTCAGCTTCTCTATACTCAACTCCGCCTCCTCGAGCGCGGCGCTTTTTATTTTCCCGTCTTTAATCAGGTATATTTCCTTTTCATAGCGCTTCGTTTTCGTCAGCGCAATATGCCCTATCTCCAGCCCTGCTATTAAAACAAGCAGTATCACAATTGCAATATCCGTTTTTCTCACCCTCTGAGCATTTTATCTTATTTTATTATTGTAAAAAAACATATAATTATGCTATAATGATTTTAAGAATTTATAAGGCGGTGAGAGGTGTGAAGAAAATCGGACTGACGGCGACAGCTATCGGCTTTTTTACAAATTTTCTTTTATTCCTCGTAAAGCTTTATATCGGTATCAGCAGCGCCTCGCTGACTATTTACTGCGACGCGGTCAACAACCTCGGCGATACCTTCGCCTGCGCAATCGCGGTTATAGGGTTTATTATGATAACAAAAATGGGAGAGCGCCAGTCCCTGCGCACGCAGAGCCTGCTCACCCTGCTCATTAGCCTTTTTATCGCGGCGGTCGGCTTATACTTCGTATACGGAGGGCTGAGGAGGCTGCTCTACCCCGTGGTCGTGCTTTCCTCAACGCGCTTTATCATTATTCTATGCGTTACCGCGCTTGTTAAGGTGCTGCTCGGTATAATGTTCAGAGCGTTTAACAAAAAGAGCCCCTCGTCGGTGCTGAGCGCCCTCGCGCTCGACAGCTTCCTCGACTGTCTTGTTACGGCGGCTTCGCTGATGAGCCTTGTGCTTTCATCGCGTATCCGCTACTCAATCGACGGTGCTTTTGCAATTATCACGGGAAGTATTATTACCGCTTCGGCGATTAAAAACATTATTAACGAATCAAAATATTTAGTAAACGATTAAAAAAGGAGATATTGTTATGGCTAAAAAGGAAAAAGTAAAAAGAACGCCTAAGCAGAAGCTCAAGAAGGCGGGTATAGTTTTACTCGTAATCGTGCTTGTTATCGCGCTTATCCGCTGCGCAATCGGCATTGTAAACTATGTCGGCACCAAGGCGGAGCGCGAGTTCGTAAACGGAGCAATTACTCAGGTTTCATACGAGGAGCAGCTTGTGCCCGAGCTCGCGGACGACGGCTATTATTCGTTCACGACCGACAGAGCGTTTAAGCTTTTACAGATTACCGACGTACATATCGGCGCCGGCTTTATGTCCCCGCAGAAGGATATTATGGCGCTCAACGCAGTTGCGGCTATCATTACCGAGGAGAAGCCCGACCTCGTTGTAGTAACGGGCGATATTTCATATCCCATTCCGTTCCAGGCGGGCACTATCAACAATAAGCCGAGCGCGGAGATTTTTGCCTCATTTATGGAAAAGCTCGGCGTGTACTGGTGTAACGTTTACGGCAACCACGATACCGAGGTTTACTCGCTTCATAACGGCAAATCCCTTTCAAAGCAGGTATACTGCGATAAGGAAAAGTATCCTCACTGCCTGTTCCAGACGGGTCCCGAGGATGTCGACGGCTACGGCAACTACGTAGTTAATATCCGCAACGGCGCGGGCGCGATTACGCAGAGCCTTTACCTGCTTGATTCCCACTCCTACGCCGACGGCGATGTAATCGGAATTAACTGGCTTTACGACTGCGTTCACGAAAATCAGGTTGAATGGTACAAGGAAACCGCAAAGGCGCTCACAGAGGAAAACGGCGGCGCTTTGCCGAAATCCCTTGTGTTCTTCCACATTCCTCCGCTTGAGATGAAGGAGGCGTGCGCTCAGTACGTTGCCGCGGGCAATAAGGATACCACCGCGGACGTTAAGTACAGAAACGGCGTGCTCGGCGAGGGCGACGCAATGGTATGCTCAAGCAAGTACACCTACGGTCTTTTCGACGCGTTTTATGAGAGCGGTACGCAGGGTGCCTTCTTCGGTCACGACCACCTCAACAATATCTCGCTTAATTACAAGGGTATTCAGCTCACCTACGGTATGTCAATTGACTATCTTGCATACCCGGGAATTACACAGTACGGACTTCAGCGCGGCTGCACGGTTATTACAATCAACCCTGACGGAAGCTTTGACAACTATCAGGAAAACTATTATCAGGATAAGTACAAGACCGTTAATCCGAAGGAAGAGGTTATACTCGACCGCGGTATGTCCGAGGATGTAGATAATGCGGGTGCGGTATTTGATTTCCAGGCGGAAAACAATCAGGATTAATTCGGAGTTCGGAGTTCGGAATTCGGAATTCGGAATTCGGAATTAACGTTAGGGTGTTTATATGAACTTTAAAGACGATAAGTTTATGACCGGGCTTGCGCTTTGCGTGGTTGCGTTCGTTATCGCACAGGCGCTCTTCTTCCTCATAAGAGCGGCAAGGCGCGCAAAGGAGCTCGGCATAGAAAGCACTACGGTTAAAAACACAATAATATCCTCGGCACTTTTCACTATAGCGCCCGCCGTCGGTATCGTCGCTACGGTGCTGACTCTTTCCTCCGCGCTCGGATACGTTATCCCGTGGATAAGGCTCTCCGTAATCGGCAATATCTCCTACGAGGTTACAGCGGCGACCAACGCTATCGACGCATACGGTATTGCGGGCGGTATCTCACAGGAGATTACCGATAAAACCGTGTTCGGCACAATCGCGTGGGTAATGACGCTCGGCTCGATTATGCCGATTATCCTCACTCCTATTTTCCTCAAGAAAATTCAGGGAAAGGTAGGCAAGGCGGTTTCGGGCAACAAGGCGTGGGCTGACGTTATGAGCGCAGCGGCGTTCATAGGCCTTATCGCCGCGTTCGTGGCAAGGGCTATTGCGGGCAAGGGCGCGCAGGAGATTATCGGCGACGGCGCGGGAGTTCTCTCCCTTGCAGCGCTGATTTCCTCAATAATCCTTATGCTCCTGCTTTCAAAGCTCGCAACGCTTCCGAAAATGAAATGGCTCGAGAGCTTCGCAATGCCCGCGGCAATGATTGGCGCAATGCTTATCGTCGTCGTTCTTGCTCAGGTTCTCCCCCACGATATCGCGTTTATGGAATGGAGGGGCTGAGTATGGACAATAAATATTTAAACAGAACTCACACCTACGGCAGAATATGGATGGTCGTAACCCTTCTCGTTTTCCTCTCCGTACCTACCCTTATCTGCGCCCACCTCGGAGTACGCCCCGAGCTTGCGAAAATCGCAAAGGGACTTTCCACCGTCGCGCTTGTATTCTATCCGACGGCAGTAATAGAGGTGCTGACCTACTCGCCCCTGCTCGGCACGGGCGGAACGTATCTCGGCTTCGTTACGGGCAATATTACAAATCTTAAAATGCCCGTCGCGCTCGCCTCCATGGACAGCGCAAAGGTTGACCCCAACAGCGACGAGGGCGAGGTTATCTCCACAATTTCAATTGCGGTGTCCTCGATAGTTACTACGGTTATAATTGCGGTATTTGTACTGCTTTTCAGACCGATATTAAAGGACATTACCGCCGACGGCTCACCGTTTGCGCCCGCCTTTCAGCAGGTTACCCCCGCACTTTTCGGCGCGCTGTGCGCCTCATACCTCGCAAAGCACTGGAAAATATCAATCCTTCCGATTGCCGTGTGCTGCGCAGTGTTAATTTTCGCGGGCAAAATGGGTATCGGCATACTTATTCCGATAGGTATAGCGGTTTCCCTGCTCGGCGCGCATATAATGTATAAAAAAGGATGGGTAGGACAGAATGACAACGGGTAAAATCATACTTTTAATAATTCTTGCGGCACTCGGATTATTCATATTAATTACGGCTATCCGCGCGGCGTTCTTTAAGATTAAGCGCCCCGAGATTACGCCCATGCCGAAGGAAAACATAGACGAAGCGCGCGTACAGCGTCACCTCACCCAAGCGATACAGATTAAAACAATCTCAAACGTTGACGAGAGCAAGGTGGACTGGAACGAATTTGAGCGCTTCCACGATTTCCTCAAGCGCGAATATCCGCTTACGCACAAAACTCTTAAATGCGAAAATGTCTCCCTTGCCTCCCTACTTTACACATGGGAGGGCAAAAATCCCGACCTTGACGGAATAGCCTTCCTCTCTCATCAGGACGTCGTTCCGATTTCCGAGGGTACGGAGGGCGACTGGACACACCCGCCGTTTGAGGGCTACAACGACGGCGAATTTATCTGGGGGCGCGGCGCGCTTGATATGAAAAACCACCTCGTCTGCGTAATGGAGGCGGTTGAAGGTCTGCTTGAGGACGGCTTCGTACCCGAAAGGACGATATACCTCTGCTTCGGTCATAACGAGGAAATCGTCGCGGGTAAGAATAATGGCGCTCATTCGATTATGGAAACCCTCAAGGCGCGCGGCGTAAGGCTTGATTCCACGCTTGACGAGGGCGGCGCAATCCTCCCCGCAAACGTAAAGGGTATTCTTAAGGGTAACCTTGCGGGCGTGGGCGTTGCGGAAAAGGGCAATACCGACCTTAAGGTAACCGTTCACGCGAAGGGCGGTCACTCCTCGCAGCCGCCGCAGCATACAGGCGTAGGTATGATAGCCGACGTAGTACACGACCTTGAAAAGCACCAGTTCAAAGCAAAAATGCTCCCGATGGTACAGGATATGTTCACCCTTATAGGAAAGCATATGACTTATCCGGGAAGGCTCGTTGTATGTAACCTTCCGCTGCTTAAGCCGCTCGTGCTCGCGATTGCAAAGAGGATACCGCCCGCGGCGACCTTTATCCGCACGACAACGGCGTGTACGATGCTTGAGGGTAGCCCCGCGGCCAACGTGCTTCCGCAGACTGCGAGCGTTACGGTCAACTTCCGTCAGCTCCCCGGCACTACCACCGCCGACCTTGAAAAGCATATCCGCAAGGTTGTAAAAAATAAGAATATCAATGTTGAATACATAAAGGGCAAGGAGGCTTCGGCAGTATCGCCGACGGATACGAGGGCATTTAGGGTAATCACCGAGCTTTCGCACCAGATGAACCCGCTCAATATCGTCGCGCCGTATCTCGTAATGGGCGGCACGGACACCTATCATTACGAGGATATCTGCGATAACCTCTACCGCTACGCACCGTTCACGGTTAATACCTCGCTCCTTCTTACAACCCACGGCACGAACGAGCGCTGTCCCGTTGACCAGCTCACCGAGGGCGTTCAGTTCTTCAAGCGCTATATGCGCATTATGGCGGGAGAATAATTCATAATTAAAAGAGGACTCATTCTGAGTCCTCTTCTGTTTCGGGATATCTTTCAATTTTAATAATTTTTCCTCTGAACTGCGGGAGCGTTCCGTAATTTCCTCTTATACCGCGCGGGAGCTTGCTCTTTTCAATATAGAACTCCATAATGTCCCTGTTCTGCACGGCGTACTGGTGCTTAGAGTCGGTATGGCGGTTTGCCTTCTGGTCGCAGAGTATGCAGTTAAGCTCCTTGATTTCGTCGCCGTCCTGAAGGGTTATACGGTATTTCGCGCCGATTTTCGTACCGTAGTACGAGCCGAGCGCGATACAGTAAAAGCCGTCAACCATACGGATACCCGTTTCCTCGTCGGTATAGCACTCGCTGCTGTGAAGGAGCTTGTACTGAGGCGAGCGCCTTGCTGTTACCGCGGTATAAATCGCATAGGTTTTCGTCTCTCCGCTCACGGCGGGAAGTCCGAAGCCCTTTAAGGTATGGGCGCTTACGGTTTTACTGAGCTTGCTTTCGTTAACGCGGTCGCCGCGGCGGATAACGCAGCTCACTCTGTAAAAATACTCCGTGTCGTCCTTAACGTCGGTGTCAACGTAGAGCTTTTCGTTGATTTCGCCAATCATATTAAAGCTTTTGTTATCTGTGCTGCGGTAAAGAACTACCGTGGATACGCTCTCCGTCTTGCTGATTCGAAGCGTAACGGAATCCGACGCCGTGCGCGTTACCGCAACGGAAGCTGTGTTAACGCCGGTGGTGAAGCTGACCTCTCCGAGAGGCTCCATGCTCACGCTGTTGTAAATCGAGAAGCGGTAATCCGTATCCTCCTCAAGTCCCCTGACATCAAACTCGCCCTGAGTCGCCGAGGCGTATTCCTCCCAGCGATTGGTTATAATGTTAAATTTTGCAATTGTGTAGCTTAATACTACCTCTTTACTGCTCCAGCTTAAATGAGCGCTGTTAGTCGTAACGTCCTCGGCTTTAACGGAAAAACCGTCCTTCGTTTTTACCGCGCCCCTCTGCGGGATTTTTGCTTTTTCCTCCTGCTCGCTCTGCTGAGTCGGGATAAGCCCGTTAAATATTGAGGCTAAATCCAGCGCGTAAGAACTTATGCTGCCCGATAACGACATAATAAGCACAAGCATTATGGCAGTCAGCTTTATTACAAACCGGTTAATAAAATCGTCTCCTTTTCGAGCTTTTGTTACTCTTTTGTAACCTTTGCTCATATATGCTTTTATACCAGATTATTGCCCGTTTGTCAAATTTTTAACCGTTTTTTGTGCCATTTGAGCGACATTTGTCCGTTTTTTCGGACAATTTCTTTTACAAATCTTAAAATTTGTAATTCCTGTTGACAAAACGCAAAAGAGGTATATAATAGTATCGTAATTGAATATTACAAAAATATTTCGGGGCGGGGTGAAATTCCCCACCGGCAGTTAAAGTCTGCGACTCCTTAACCGCTGTTAAGGACTGATACGGTGAAATTCCGTAACCGACGGTATAGTCCGGACAGGAGAAATATATATTGCTTTGCAGTATTACGCCCTGACTATATGTCAGGGCTTCTCTTTTGCTCCAAAAAGGAGGAAATCACAATGTCAAAAACACAGAAAAAAACAAGGTTAATCGCGGGCTGCGGCGTGCTTACCGCGGCTGCAATCGTGCTTCAGTATCTCGAGATACCGATTCCTTTCATTCCGAGCTTCATTAAGCTCGACTTTTCGGATTTGCCTGAGCTGCTCGGCGCGTTCGCCTACGGTCCCGTTGCGGGTATTCTGATTGCTCTTGTAAAAAACATCATTCACCTCGCGGTATCGCAGAGCGGATACGTCGGCGAGCTTTCAAACTTTATTCTCGGCGCGGTATTTTCGGGCGTTGCGGGCGTAATCTATAAGCGCAATAAAACCTGGAAGGGCGCGCTCATCGGCGGCGTAGTCGGCGCGGTATGTATGACTGCGGTAAGCTTTCCGTCAAACCTTTTCATCGTCTATCCGTTTTACTACAACTTTATGCCAAAGGAAGCCGTGCTCGGCGCGTATCAGGCGATAGTCCCCTCGATGAAAAGCATTGAGCAGTCGCTCCTCGTCTTTAACGCACCCTTTACCTTCATTAAGGGCATACTCTGCGTGGTTGCGTCAATGCTTATTTATAAGCCGCTCTCCCCCCTGCTCCATGGAAAAAGCGGTAATTGACAATAATTCCCTGATATGATAATATCGACTTCAAAGGAAGTTGGAAATATGATTGAAAAAATAAAAGAGCTGTTTTTAAAGTATAAGGAAATAATAAGCTACCTGTTTTTCGGCGTTGTTTCAACGCTCGTAAACTGGGTGGTTTACGCGATTATGGTAAGGGTATTTAATCTCGATTTGTCCGAGGTTAAGAGCACGGGCACGGGCAACGTTTTTATGTCCCTGCTCAGCGGCGATTCTGGCAAGGCAATCCGCCTGCTTTTTATCGCGAACTTAATTGCTTGGTTCGCGGCGGTAATAGTCGCGTTTATAACGAATAAGCTGTGGGTGTTCGAATCAAAAACGTGGAAGCCTAAGACCGTACTGCGCGAGCTCTGGGAATTCGTTGCGGCGAGGATTGCAACGGGCGCGCTCGAATGGTTCGGTATCCCCGCGCTCGTAATGGCGGGGCTCAGCCAGAGCTTCCTCGGGGTTGAGGGCTTCTGGGCAAAGGCGATAGTTTCCGTCGCGGTAATAGTACTCAACTACGTTTTCAGCAAGTTCATCATTTTTAAAAAGAGCAGGAAAAGCAATTGATATTTAAATAAATATAGTTTATAATATACGCAACAAATTATAAGTTAGGAGATATATATTATGCCACTTGTAACTACAAAGGAAATGTTCAAAAAGGCTTATGAGGGCGGTTACGCTATAGGCGCCTTCAACGTAAACAATATGGAGATTGTTCAGGGTATCACGAGAGCTGCGAAGAAGCTTGAGGCTCCCGTAATCCTTCAGTGCTCCTCGGGCGCAAGAAAGTACGCTTCCCACGACTATCTTGTAGCTATGGTAAAGGCTGCCGCTGACGAAACGGGACTTCCGATTGCGCTTCACCTTGACCACGGTCCCGACTTTGAGACCTGTAAGAGCTGTATCGACGGCGGCTTCACCTCCGTTATGATTGACGGCTCCTCCCTTCCCTACGAGGAGAATATCGCGCTCACAAAGAAGGTTGTTGAATACGCTCACGCTCACGGCGTTGTTGTTGAGGGCGAGCTCGGTACTCTCGCGGGTGTTGAGGACGACGTTGCGGTAGAGGCTGAAAACGCTTCCTACACAAGACCCGAGGAGGTTTACGACTTCGCTACGAGAACGGGCGTTGACTCCCTTGCAATCGCCATCGGCACGAGCCACGGCGCATATAAGTTCAAGCCCGGCCAGAAGCCGCAGCTCCGCTTCGACATTCTCGAAGAGGTTGCAAAGCAGCTTCCCGAATTCCCGATAGTTCTCCACGGCGCAAGCTCCGTAAATCAGGAGCATATTAAGATGATTAACGAGTTCGGCGGCTCAATGCCGGACGCAATCGGTATCCCCGAGGATATGCTCCGTCAGGCTGCGGCAATGGCAGTATGTAAGGTCAACGTTGACTCCGATATCCGTATCGCTATGACCGCTGCGCTCAGAAAGCACCTCAGCGAGAACCCGACTCATTTTGACCCCCGTCAGTACCTTACTCCCGCAAGGAATCTCATTGAAGAGGTTGTTGCGCACAAGATTGACAAGGTATTCGGCTCCACCGGTCACGCATTTGACTAAGAGGCTGTATCGCGGGCATAAACACGCCGCAAAAAAACGATTAAATATTGCTTAACCGAAAGTATTTCAAAGAAAGCAACCGAGAGCGAAACGCTCTCGGTTGCTTTGGCGTTTCCCGTTTTTTGCTCGGGGGCGGTACAAACGTACAGCTCCCGCTCGCAAGAAAACGGGATTCTGCTCCGCGCTGCAGCCTCTTTTGTTCTCCGACTACTTTATTTTGTTGACAATCCCGTGAGCATTAATTATAATAAATTATATCCTTATGAGGAGGAATTATTATGGCTAAGAGAAAAGACGTTATTAAAACCGAGCATTTCGGTATTCAGCGTAAAATCGTTGCGAATATGACCACCGAAAGCTGGCAGAATATCCCCCACGTTACCTATACCTACGAGCCCGACGTAACCGAGTTTATGGCGCAGTACAAGAGGCTCAACGAGGGCGTTGAAAAAGAAAACAAGGTTACCGTCAACACCCTCATGCTCAAGGTAATCGTTGAGGGCTTAAAGGCGTGCCCCGCGATGAACGCGCATATTGAATTCGACAGAAAATACGTAAGGGGCGCAATCCATACCCTTTCCGAGATTAATATTTCAATGCCCATGGTGCTCCCGACGGGCGAAATGATGACGATTAATCTCCACAATTTTGAGAGCAAAACCCTCGACGATATGGTGGATTATATCAAGGACGTACATCGCCGCATGGAGAACACCGACTTAAACGAGGTTATGTTCGACGTGTCGCTCGACAATACCCTTACGGGTCTTAAGGAGGGCAAAATCACCCAGACTATTAACCGCCTTATCGGCTCAAAAACGGGTAAGCACAAGGTTAAAACCCTTAAAGGCAAGGAAAAGCGCGAGTACGAGGCAATCCCCGAGACAGACCGCCTTACAAAGCACGATATTGAGCAGGGCTCGATTACAATCTCAAATATTGGCTCCGTATACCGTGAGCAGAGGGGCGCGGCTGCGCTTATCGAGATTATTCCGCCGCAGGTTACCGCAATCGCAGTAGGCGCCGTTCAGGATAAGCCCGTCGTAGTAGTAAACGAAAACGACGAAAAGGAAATCGCAATCCGCCAGGTGCTCCCGTTCACTATCGTTTTTGACCACAGGGCGCTCGATTTCGGCGACATTGTTCCGTTCATTAAAAAGCTTGACGAGATTTTCGCCGCTCCAGAGGTTATGTTCACCTGGAAGCGCGAGCAGACTATTACGCCCGCCGAGATTGAGGAAATCAAGGTTGAGCGTATTGAAAGAGAGGCTAAGTTCGAGGAGAGCAAGAAGCGCGAAAGGGCAAAGCGCGAGGCTGAGCGCGACGCCGAAAAATACGCGGAGAAGGCCCAAAAGGCAAAGGCTGACGCCGAAAAGGCTTTAAAGGAAGCCGAGGAGCGCGCCGAGAAGGCGGAAAAGGAGCTTGCCGAGGCGCACGAAAAGGCGGACCAGAAGGCGCTCAGAGAGGCGGAAAAGGCTGAAAAGGACGCGCTCGAGGCTGAGGAAAAGGCAAAGCGCGAAATCGAAAAGATTAAGAAGGAAGCCGCCGAAAAGGCTGAAAAAGCCGTAAAGGAGGCTGAGGAGAAAAAGGAAAAAGCACTCCGCGACGCCGAAAAGGCGCAGGGAGAAGCGCTCGCCAAGGCTGACAAGGCGCGTCAGGACGCGCTGAAGAAGCGCCGCGAGGCTGAGGAGAAAAAGCAAAAGGCGCTGCGCGAGGCTGATAAGGATAAGAAGGAGGCTCTCGAAAAAGCCGAAAGAGAAAAGGAAAAGGCTCAAAGGGAGCTTGAAAAGGCTAAGGCTGAGGCTGAGGAGGCTGAAAAGAAGGCGCTCTCGGCTAAGGAAAAAGTCGAGTCCTTTAACGAGGAATAATATGAACGGACGGTAATGGAATGCCGTCCGTTATTTTTATATTTGTTGACTATTAGTATTTTTTACTGTAAAATTATATTACAGTAATAAGAAAGGAACGAAGAGTATGAAAAAGCACTCTGTCCAGATATTAATATCGCTTATAATTATTTCGCTTCTGATAACCCCCGTTTTCGTATACGGCTATACGGAAACGGGCGAGGGCGAGGCTACGCTTTTGCAGGAGGGCAATTACGATATTGAAAGCGGTGCCGCCGCGGACTATTATACTCCGCTGAGGGCGCTCACTGTTTCCGCTGAAACGTCCACCTATAATCAGCTTATGGCTGTCAGCGCACAAATTGACCTCAGGTCTTACAATATCCCGGTTGACGATATAGACGCGTTTTATTCAAACGTAATTAACGATAACCCCGATTTGTTCTTTGTTTCAAGCTCTTATCAGTACAATTACTATCCGTCGACAAACTGCGTTGCCTACATTTTTCCCGCATATGCAATGACAAGCGGCGAAATTGCTGCGGCGCAGGAGATTTTCAACGCAGGCAAGGAAAAGGCGCTCGCGCAGGTTGACAGCAGTATGGACGACTTACAAAAGGCGCTCGTGCTTCATGATTATATCTGCTCCGAGGGTATTTATCCCGTTTTGGAATACAACAGCAATAACGAGCTTACAAATGACGAGGACATATGGCACAGCGCGTACGGCTTCTTTTATAATAAGGTTGCTGTCTGCGCAGGCTTTACCCTTACATATTCGTATCTTTTAAAGCAGCTCGGTATCGACTGTGAATATGTCGGCTCAAACGATATGGGGCACGCTTGGAACAAGGTTAAAATTGACGGAAGCTGGTATAACGCAGACCTCACGTTTGACAACTTTGATACCGCCTCGGGCGTTAACACCTACGGCTCGGTAAGGCACGTGCATTTCTTAAAGAGCGACGATTATTTTGCTTCGGAAAGCGGCTCCTATCATACGGGCGGCGTAACCTATGACTCCTGCGACGCAGTCAGCACGACGTACGACAGCGCGTTCTGGGACACGGTTACCTCAAGGTTTTACGTTTTAAACGGTAATTATTACTATCTTAAGCCCGCGTCAAACTATTATTCCGTGACTCTTACAAAGCGCACGCAGGCAGGAGCGGAAACAACCGTTGGCAGCGCATTTTCCACCGCCTCCCTTGGTTATACAAGTAGCGGCGCTTCCTTTACCGACTCCCTTGCCCGCCTTGCATACCTTGATAACCGTTTTTATGTTGTTGCATCAAGGAATATATATTCCGTTCTTTTCAGCGGAACAAGGTATACGATAACCTCCGTCACTAACTACTGTAACGGTCTTGGCGTAAACGACGATAATAACCTCTTCTGGCAGCCGTATAACGACAGCACTTCCGTTAACGTGCTTGATAAGCTTGAATATTACAATACTTACCTTACCACGACTAAGGGCAGCAATTACAACAACTACCCCGACATAAACCTTGACGGCGTTATAAACGCAAAGGATTACGCTTTGATAATTAAATAAACAAATTTTTACACTATTATTATTTTCGTTTTTTTCCATACTATTAATGCCCGAAGAATTCGGACGCCGGAGGGAAAAAGATGAAAACACAGACATCAAAAATGATTATGAAGGGTGTCGGCGCAACGCTCGCGGTTTGTTCGGCTCTTGCTATGGTAAGCTCAACAAAGGCGGCTGGCGCAGGCACGAAAAAGGCGGTTAAAAAGACCGCTAACAAAATAGCTGATATGGTCGATTCCATTTCAAGCTTTATGTAAAAGAAACCGTCCCGAAGGGGACGGCTTCTTTTTTTCACAAAAGTATTGACAAATGTTTAAAATTTCTCTAAGGTATATGTAGAACGTTTGTTTTACAGCTGAATTATCTTCTGCCCCTTTATTCCGAGCAGGTGACGGCTGAACTCTATTCCGTACGCCGTGCCGTCGGGGAATAAATCGAGCATCGGTATCATAACGAAGCGGCGCTCGGTATAGCGCGGGTGGGGTACGGTGAGGTTCTGAGTATCAACGCTCTTATCCTCGGCGAGAATTACGTCAAGGTCGATTATACGCGGACCGTTTTTTATTTCTCTGACGCGTCCCATGCCCGCCTCTATGCCGAGGCATACGCCGAGTATCTCGTTAGGCTCAAGCGTGCTTTCAAGCTCAATACACGCGTTATAAAACGGCTGCTGCTCCTCATATCCAACGGGCTCTGTTTCGTAGATTTCAGAGCACCTGAGTATCTCGCATTTCGGTATCAGGGTGAACGCCTCGATTGCGTTTTCAATATTCTCTTTACGGTCGCCTATATTCGTCCCAATTCCTATTATATACTTCATTTAACGTGTCCTCTTGAGCGTTACCGCCATATAGTCAAAATCCGCGTTAACGGGCGCCTCGGGCTTTTTGAGCGTTATCTCAATTTTTTCTATATCCTCAAACTCCTCAAAGAGCGAATCGCACACAGCCTGCGCCGCTTTTTCAATAAGGTCATAGCTTCTTTCTGTAAATACTCTGCGTATATTTTTTACAACCCTTGCGTAGCTCACCGTATCGTTAACGTTATCACTTTCGCACGCCCTCTCGAGAGGAAGGTAATAATCAAGGTCGATTATAAAGCTCTGACCGTTTTCCTTTTCCTCGTCATTTACGCCGTGATATGCGAAAAGTTTAAGCCCTTTTATCGTTATCTTATCCATTTTTTTATTTCCTCAGCCGTTTTAATGCCCTTAATTTCGTCCTTTACGTCGTGGAGGCGGATTATATCAACTCCGCCGAAAATTGCCGCGGTATCCGCCGCTATGTTGCCGAAAATGCGTTTTGAGGGCTCACCCTCTCCGCTTGCAGTACCAATAACCCTTTTCCTGCTCACTCCGATTAAGAGCGGAACTCCGTCAATTTTCAGCGCCTTCTGATTTGCTATAAGCTCAAGATTTTGCTCATAGCTCTTGCCGAAGCCTGTTCCGCAGTCAACGCAGAGCTGTTCTCTTTTTATACCAAAAGTAATACACTTGGTAATAAATTCATCAAAGAAATTTCCGACCTCTTTTACTCCTCCCGACTGCGCGTGGGTAATCACCCAGCCCGCTCCGCTGCGCTTAATAAGCTCAGCCATATCGGGATTAAAAACGCCGCTCACGTCGTTAATTATGTCCGCGCCCTCCGCGAGCGCACGCTCGGCGACATACGGAAAATACGTATCAACCGAAATCGGAACGTCCGTTTTTTCGCGTATTGCCTTAATAACGCCCTCAAGCCTGCTCCACTCCTCCTCGGGAGTGATTTCGGTATATCCGGGGCGCGTCGACTGCGCGCCGAGGTCAATAATATCCGCTCCATCGGAGATTAGTTCAAGCGCGTAATTTACCGCATTTTCCTTTGAAAAATGCTCGCCGCCGTCTGAAAACGAATCGGGCGTAACGTTGACTATACCCATAATCAGCGTGTGGCATCCGTATTCAATTTTCTTTTCTCTGCAAATCCAGTTCATCATTATTTAGTCAGCAGCGAGAGCACCTCCGCTCTCGTTCTCGCGTCGGTTCTTATATTTCCTCTGAGCGCCGAGGTCTGCGTTTTTGAGCCGGGAACCCTTGCGCCCCTTATGGACATACACATATGCTCCGCCTCAATTACCACGGCAACTCCTCTCGGCGATAGGTTCTCGTTAAGAAAGTCCGCTATGTCATGGGTTAAGCGTTCCTGTACCTGAGGCTTCTTTGCAAAATTATCGACTATCCTTGCAAGCTTTGAAAGCCCGATAATCTTATTGTCGCTCGGGATATATGCGATATGAGCCTTACCCACGAAGGGAAGCAGGTGATGCTCGCACATAGAAGAAAACGGTATATCCTTAACTATAACTACCTCGTCGTTGGACTTTTCCTCAAAAAGCTTTAAGTGCTGCTTCGGGTCCTCGTTAATGCCAGAAAACAGCTCCTCATACATATTAGCAACTCTCTGCGGAGTTTCAAGGAGCCCGTCTCTGTCGGGGTCCTCGCCGACCGCTACGAGAATATCCCTTACCGCCTTTTTAATTATTTCCTTATTTTCGTTAGTAATCATTGCCGCACCTCCTATTTAGAGAAGTATCCTTTAATACCCGAAAGCGAGCTTTGGGTAAGCACGTTTTTGTCGTCGTACTGCGCGTTTGAGGAATACAGGGTTATTTCGTTACTCAGCGTTGAAAATACCTTGATTGAGTCCTTCGCCGTTTCAAAATCGCGTACCGTAACGTCGGTTTTAGCCGACTTCATAAACAGCCTGAAAAGTAAATCCGCCCTGTCGTAATTATTTTCGGTAATAAGCCCCGTCATCGCTCTCAGCACAAGCTCATTTTCAAGAGCAAAGTTTTTTTCCTTTTCGCTGAAATAGCGAAGCAGATTCGCGGTTTCCCTGCCGCTGATTTTTTGCTCGCCCTGATTAATCTTGAGCGTATATTTATCGTCCTCTTTGCCTCCGCTGTAATCAATTTCCATGCCCGAGGCATAGACGAAGGTGCCGAGCTTGTTTACAAACTCTACGAACGAGCTGTCGTCAAAGAGCGCGTAATAATCAAATTCAAATCCGAAATATTCTACAAGCCTTTTTTCAAGCTCCAGCACGCCGCTGTTTTTATAGATTTTTTGTACGCTCTGATTATTAATTACGGTTTTCGGAGAAATACATGCAGCCTTATACGCTTTATTTGTTTTATCTGCCTGTAAGAAAAAGATAAAGTGTATACTATCGTAATCGTTATCCGTGCCGATAATGAGATAATTCGTCTTTCCGCTTATCTTCGGAAGCTGAGCTGCGGAATCGGTGAGCTCCTCGGTAACGGTCAATTCCCCTTTAGCGAAAAATTCAGCCGCGCTGTTATAATTTTTTGAAAGAAAGCCTATAAATACGGCGGTAAAAACGACGATAAACGCAAGCAGAAGATATAAAACTTTAGCCTGTTTAGAGGCTCTTACTGATTTTGGAACATAAATATCTCCTCTGTTTTTAAATATTTTCATTTTTACCACCTCCCTTTTAATTCAAGATGATTATATTATATAATTTTTAAAATTACAAGTTAAATGAAAGAATATTTTTATAACTATTGACTTGCATAAAATTATATATTATAATAATTAAATGTATAACTATAAGTATTAGTAATTATATATAAGAAAGAAGTGAAACGATGAACACAATGTATGACCTCTGGAAGCAGGTTATGGATTATATAAAAAGTAAAATCAATAAAACCGTATATGACGTATGGTTTTCCGAAATTGAAATAAAAAGCTTTGATGAGGGTAAGGCGGTTATTTTCTTTCCCGGAAGATTTAAGATGAATACCGTACACCACGAATACGATTATTTAATTCACGAGGCTTTTAAGGCGGTATGCGGCTTTGACTGTAAAATTGAATACACCTGCCCCGAAAATGAGGAGCTTGAAAAGGAGATAACTAACGTTGATATTGAGGACCTCAAAAACGATACCTTCACGTTTGAAAACTTCATCTCGGGACCGTCAAATAAATTTGCTTTTACTGCGGCAAAGGCGATTGCCGCAAACCCCGGCGGAATTATGGAGGTAAACAGTATTACAAATTACAATCCCCTGTTTATTTACGGTGCGTCGGGACTCGGCAAAACCCACCTTTTAAACGCTATACAGTATGAGATAAAGCAGAAATTTCCGCAGCTCAACGTGCTATACGTAAGCGCGGAGGAATTTGCAAACGAGTTTATAACGGCGCTCGGTAACAGAACGACGGATAATTTCCATGAAAAATACAGGTCAAATATCGACGTATTCTTAGTTGACGATATTCAGTTTATCGCAGGTAAAACTCAGACCGAGGAGGAATTTTTCCATACCTTCAACGCTCTCGTTAATAACGGAAAGCAGGTTGTTTTAACCTCAGACAGACCGCCGAAGGAAATTCACTCCTTAACGGACAGGCTCCGCTCCCGCTTCGTATCTGGACTTCTTGCGGACATTCAATCGCCTGAATTTGAAACGCGTTGCGCAATAATAAAAAGAAAAGCAAAGCTCCTTGATTTTGAAATTGACGACAACGTAGTAGAATACATAGCCGAAAAGGTTAAATCAAATATACGTCAGCTTGAGGGTATTACCAAAAAGCTTCACGCAAAATGCGTTTTCGGCGACCAAAAGCCGACTATTGCGCTTGCGCAGAATGCAATTAAGGATATTATCAACGACGACGTTCCCCTTCCCGTAACTATTAAAAAAGTTGTTGACGAGGTAAGCAGGACAACGGGAATTTCAGTGGACGATATTTATTCAAAAAAGAGAACCGCTAATATTTCAAACGCAAGAAAAATGTGCTTTTACATTATCAGAAATATTACGGATATGAGCTTTGAGCAAATCGGTAATGAATTCAGCAAGGACCATTCAACCGTAATGTATAACGTACAGGAAATGGAAAAAATGCTCGGCTCAAATTCAAGCCTTAATTCACAGATTCTCGATATAATTAATAATATTAAGGGTGTCTGATTTTTCCACAATTTTTTACTTTTACACTTAAAAATTTTAAGTTTATATGTTGAAAAAAATATTTTTTCACATTTTAAACAATTTTACTAACAAGCATTTAAATCGGTTGTTGAAAATAAATTAAGCATTTTTCTTATCTAAATACCGTTTTAAACATTTTCCACAGCCTCTATTATTACTTCTAACATATATATAATTTTTGAATCAAAAAATGAAAAGAAAGGATTTTTGCCATGAAATTCACCTGTAATACAAAGGAGCTCAACACAGCCTGCAATAACGTAATAAGAGCGGTAAGCTCAAAGGTTACTATTCCGACAATTGAGGGTATATTAATTGAATGCTCAAATAATACCCTTTCGCTTACGGGATACGATTTTGAATTTGGAATCAATACTGTTTTAAACGTTGATTCGCAAGAAAACGGCTCGATAGTTATTAACGCTAAAATTCTCTGCGATATTATAAGAAAGCTTCCCGATGAGGAGGTTACTATCGAAACAAGCGGAGCCTCAGTTTCAATAGTAAGCGGCGCTGCTCAGTATAATATTACGGGTATAGACGCTGAGGAATATCCCGAGCTTCCGTCCGTTAATGGCGGTCAGGTGCTTGAACTTAACCAGGATATGCTTCATTCAATGATTTTACAGACTATGTTCTCAGTTGCGGATACCGAAAGCTCAAAGCCCGTATATACAGGTCTTAAGTTTGATATAAGAAAGAATGAAATTACGCTTATCGGCGTAGACGGTTACCGCCTTGCAATAAGAAAAGAGGACGTTAATTATTCAGGCGATGAAATTACCTTCATTGTGCCTAAAAAGACGATAAGAGAGCTTGTAAAGCTTATGAACGCCGAAAGCGAGAGCAGTATAAGAATTTCTATCGGCAGACGTCATATAGTATTTGACGTTGAAAATTATTCAATTATAAGCCGCCTTCTTGACGGTGAATTCATTGACTGGCATACCGCCGTACCTAAAACAATTAGCACGACGGTGCTTGTAAATACAAACGACGCAATTAACTGTATCGACAGAGCGCTTCCCGTTATTGAAAATAATCAAAAGAATCCTATCAGATGCTTATTTGATAACGATGAGATGAGAGTTTCCACCGTTTCAAGCCTCGGCAGAGTAATAAACTACACCCATGCAAACACCTCCGGCGACAGAGTTGAAATCGGCTTTAATTCAAAATTTATGCTCGACGCGCTTAACGCAGCGGATACTGACGAGATAAGAATAGAGCTTGCTGGTCCCGTAAGTCCCGTAAAGGTTATGCCGCTTGAGGGCGACCGCTTCTTATTCTTAGTTCTTCCGATGAGGCTTAAGAATGAAAATTAAGGTTAAGGCAAAGCCTCACAGACAGGAAGAGGTAAAAATTAATACCGATTTTATTCAGCTCCAGGCGTTTTTAAAATTTATGGGAATTGCCGAAACGGGCGGACAGGCTAAGGAATTTATTAACGACGGGATTATCCGCGTTAACGGAGAGATCTGCACCGCAAGGGGTAAAAAGCTGAGAAACGGCGATACCGTTACCGCTTTTTCAACGGATTATTTAATAGTAAATGAAAATCAATAAAATATCACTTGAAAATTTCAGAAACTTTGAGAAATTAGAGGTCTCCTTTGACGACATAAATATCATTTGGGGCGAAAATGCTCAGGGTAAAACAAATTTAATAGAGGCGATATATCTTTTCACAGGTGCTAAGAGCTTCCGCGGCGCGAGGGACAAGGAGCTCGTTAAGCTCGGCGAGAAAAAAAGCAGACTGAAATTATATTTTGACGACGGCGGCAGAGAACAGGAAGCCGAAATTAATATTGAAAACAGACGGTCTGTTTCAATAAACGGAGTCAAAAAGAAAAATTCGCAGGAGCTTTCCGATATATTCAAGGCGGTCGTATTCAGTCCTGTGCATTTAAGTATGATTAAGGACGGACCGCGGGAAAGAAGGCGTTTCGTCGACGGCGCGCTTTGTCAGCTTAAATCAAATTACAGGAATCTCCTTAAGGAATACTCCCGTGCGCTGCAGCAGAGAAATTCGCTATTAAAGGATTTAGTAAAGCATCCCGAAATGGAGAGAATGCTCTATATCTGGAACGAAAACCTTGCGCGAAACGGCGCTAAAATCATTTATCAGCGCCTTAAATACCTTGAAAGCCTTGCACCCTACGTAAACGATATATTTCTCGGAATAAGCAATAACAAGGAAAATATTGAGCTTAAATACGCAGGCTGCGACGAATTCAGCACGGATATCAAAGACATTGAAAAAAAGCTTTTAAAGGCATTTGAGGAGTCAAAAACCGTCGATATAATCAACCGCATCACAACCAAAGGACCGCACAGGGACGATATTGAAATTCTTATTAACGGCAACAGTGCAAGAATTTACGGCTCCCAGGGACAGCAGAGAAGCTGCGTGCTCGCCCTTAAGCTCGCCGAGGCGGCGCTTTTAAAGCAGATGACGGGTAAGGAGCCTATTGCGCTCCTTGACGACGTTATGAGCGAGCTTGACGAGGGACGGCAGGATTATATTTTAAACAATATTGAAAGCTCTCAGGTCTTTATCACCTGCTGTGACAAGGAAACGGTTTTAAGACTAAAGCAGGGCAAGACGATACATATAGAAAACGGACAGGTTAAGTAATGTATATCCACCTCGGAGAAAACACGGTAATTACCGATAAAAATATTATAGGCATTTTTGATATGGATACCTCGACGGTAAACAAAGCGACGAGGGATTACCTTAAAAACGCCGAGCTTAAGGGAAGGATTGAATACGTAAACTACGAACTCCCGAAGAGCTTTATTGTAACCGATACGAAAATTTACGTAAGTCCTATTAACACATCAACCTTAAACAAAAGAAGCAAATCAAGTAAATTCTGAAGAATGAGGAATATTTATGAGCGAAGAAATCAAAGTAACTAATTTAGAGGAAGAGGACATAGATATCGTCGTTACCGACGAGTACAGCGCCGACGATATTCAGGTGCTCGAAGGGCTCGAGGCGGTAAGAAAGCGCCCCGGTATGTATATCGGCTCTACGGGACCGAGGGGACTCCACCACCTTGTATACGAGATTGTGGATAACTCCATTGACGAGGCTCTTGCGGGCGTTTGTACCCATATTGAAACGGAAATCCTCCCGGGTAATATTATCACCGTAAGGGATAACGGACGCGGAATTCCGACGGGTATTAACGAAAAGACGGGGCTTCCCGCGGTTACGGTAGTTCTAACCGTGCTCCACGCGGGCGGAAAATTCGGCGGCTCGGGCTATAAGGTATCGGGCGGTCTCCACGGCGTCGGCTCCTCGGTAGTAAACGCGCTTTCGGAATGGCTCGAGGTAGAGGTAACCCAGAACGGACAGGTATACTCACAGCGCTTTGAACGCGGTATACCCGTAAACGAGCTTCACATTATCGGTGAAAGCGATAATACGGGTACCTTTATCAAATTCAAAGCCGACTCCGAGATTTTCCAGGAAACTACGAAATACGATTACGATATTCTTCAGAGAAGGCTTAGGGAGCAGGCGTTCCTTAACGCAGGGCTTGCAATCACCCTCACCGACCGCAGAGAGCTTCACGAGAGAAGCGCCGAGGACAGGAACGAGGACGAGGTTCACACCAACACCTACTGCTACGAGGGCGGTATAAGAGAATTCGTTAAATTCATTAATGAAACGAGGGGCTATAATCCCATTCAGGACGAAATTATCCATATTTCCACCACTAAGGGCGACCGCTCGGCTGAGGTTGCGCTGTGCTATACAGACCAGTACAGCGAGACTATCTACTCCTTTGCCAACAATATCAACACCGTTGACGGCGGTACGCACGAAACGGGCTTCAAAACTGCGCTTACAAGGGTGTTCAACGACTACGGTAAGAAATTCGGAATACTCAAGGACAACGACAAGAAGCTTTCGGGCGACGACTGCCGCGAGGGCGTGACCGCGATTATTTCCGTTAAGCTCACCGAGGCTCAGTTTGAGGGACAGACTAAGGGCAAGCTCGGAAATACCGATATTACGGGGCTTGTATCCTCACTCATTTACGACAAGCTGATGACCTATTTTGAGGAGCATCCCCAGACCGCAAAGGCAATACTTAACAAAGCCCTTGACGCGTCGAGAGCGAGAGAGGCTGCAAGGAAGGCGAGGGAGAACGCAAGGCGTAAATCCCCGCTCGAGAGTAATTCCCTCCCCGGTAAGCTTGCAGACTGTACGAGCAACGACCCCTCAAAATGTGAAATCTACATCGTAGAGGGTGACTCCGCGGGAGGCTCCGCCAAGGAAGGCAGAGACCGTGAGCATATGGCAATCCTTCCCCTCTGGGGCAAGATGCTCAACGTAGAAAAGGCAAGGGTTGACAAGGTTTATTCAAACGAAAAATTAGTACCCGTCGTAATGGCGCTCGGAACGGGCATAGGCGACGAGTTCGATATTAATAAGCTCAGATATCATAAAATTATAATTATGGCGGACGCCGACGTTGACGGCGCGCATATCAGGACGCTGCTGCTCACCTTCTTCTTCCGCTATATGCCGAAAATCATTGAGGAGGGCTACGTATACCTTGCGCAGCCGCCGCTCTTCAAGGTTTCAAAGGGTAAGAAAGCGCAGTACGCCTTCTCCGACGAGCAGAGGGACGAGATAGTTGAGGAGTTCGGCGGACAGTGCGATATCCAGAGATATAAAGGTCTCGGCGAGATGGACCCCGAGCAGCTCTGGGAAACCACGATGGACCCCGAATACAGAACGATGCTCCGCGTAACGATTGACGACGCGCAGCGAGCAAGCGAAAACTTCTCTATTCTTATGGGCGACAACGTTGAACCCCGCCGTGAGTTTATTGAAAAGAATGCTAAGTTCGTACAGAACTTAGACGTTTAAGGAAAGGAGTGCTTATAAATGAACGAAGAAATTCGCTACGATAATCAAAAAATCGTTGACGTTGAAATAAGCGATGAGATTCGTAAAGCGTTCCTTGACTACTCAATGAGCGTTATCGTGTCGCGTGCGCTGCCCGACGTAAGGGACGGCTTAAAGCCCGTACACAGAAGAATTTTATACGCAATGTATAAAAACAACCTTTATCCCACCAACCCGTACAGGAAGTGCGCAACCACCGTCGGCGACGTGCTCGGTCATTATCATCCCCACGGCGACGCTTCGGTTTACGACGCTATGGTAAGGCTTGCGCAGACGTTTTCAATGCGCCACATCCTCGTTGACGGCCACGGCAACTTCGGCTCCATAGACGGAGACCCGCCCGCAGCATACCGTTATACCGAGAGCAGACTCTCGAAAACGGCGATGAAAATGCTCGACGATATTAAGAAGGAAACGGTTGACTGGGCGCCGAACTTTGACGATACGGAGAACGAGCCCACCGTGCTTCCCGCACGCTTCCCGAACCTGCTCGTTAACGGCTCGTCGGGTATCGCGGTAGGTATGGCGACGAATATCCCGCCCCACAATATGCGCGAGGTTGTCGAGGGAATGTGCTGTTTAATCGACAATCCCGAGGCTGAGCTTGAGGAGCTTATGGAGCATATCAAGGGCCCCGACTTCCCGACCGCCGGTATCATTATGGGCGCGAGAGGAATAAGGGAAGCCTATGCAACCGGCAGGGGCAAAATCTATATCCGCGCGCGTGCCGAAATCGTTGAGGCGAAGGGTGACCGCTTTAAAATCGTTGTATCGGAAATCCCCTACGGCGTTAACAAGGCAAGGCTCATAACCCGTATCGCCGACCTCGTAAAAGAAAAGCGCCTTGAGGGCGTAGCCGACATTCAGGACTACTCCGACAGACGCGGTATGCATATCGAAATCACCGTAAAGCGCGACGCAAACGCGCAGGTAGTATTAAACAATCTGTATAAATTAACCGATATGCAGGTTACCTTCGGCGCAATCCTTCTTGCGCTTGACGACGGCGTTCCGAAGGTTATGAACCTCAAAACGATACTCGAAAAATATATTGTTTTCCAAAAGGACATAATCAGAAGAAGAACCGAATTTGATTTAAAGAAGGCGCAGGAGAGGGCGCATATCTTAGAGGGACTTGCAAAGGCTATCGACATAGTCGACGAGGTTATCGCAACTATCCGTGCCTGCAAGGGCGGACAGGCGGAAGCCAAGCAGGCGATTATGGACAAGTTCGGCTTTGACGACCCGCAGGCAAGCGCAATAGTCGCCTACCGTTTAGGTCAGCTCGCAGGGCTTGAAATAGAAAAGATTATGAACGAGCTCGACGAGCTCCATGCGAAGATTAAGGACTTCACCGATATTCTTCAAAACGAACAGCGTATTGACGAAATCATAAAGGCGGAATCCCGCGAAATCGCCGAGAAGTTCGGCGACGAGAGAAGAACGGAAATCTCCGCGTTCACGGGCGACGTTGACGACGAGGACTTAATTCCCGTTGAGGACTGTATCCTCACCCTCACCGAAAAGGGCTATATGAAGCGCCAGACGGTCGACACCTACAAGGCGCAAAACCGCGGCGGCAAGGGTATTATGGGTATGTCAAGGCGCGAGGAGGACTACGCAAAGACTATGTTCACCTGCTCCACCCACGATTATGTACTCATCTTTACCAACAAGGGTAAGGTATTCAAGCTCAAGGGCTACCAGATTCCCGAAAGCTCAAGAACGAGCAAGGGTATGAACGTGGTTAACCTTCTCCCGCTTGAAAGTGAGGAGACCGTATCCGCCATGGTTAAGATACCCGAGGAGGAGGAAAGAGCCTATCTCTGTATGGTAACCAAAAACGGTATTATCAAGCGTACCGCCATTAATCAGTACGACCATATCAGAAAAACGGGTATTATCGCGATAAATCTTGACGAGGGCGACGAGCTCTGCTGGGTTGACGTTACCGACGGCGAAAGAAAGCTCGTAGTCGCTACCCACGACGGTATGGCAATCTGCTTTAAGGAGAGCGACGCAAGGCTCATCGGCAGAACCGCAAGGGGCGTTAAGGCTATTCAGCTCGGCGAGGGCGACTACGTAGTAGGCTTTGCGGTTGCGCTTGAGGGCAAGCAGCTCCTCACCGTATCCGAAACGGGCTACGGAAGAAAGAGCGAATTCTCCGATTACCGCGTACAGTCCCGTGCGGGCAAGGGCTTAATTAACTACCGCTGCGCCCAGTTCGGCAAGGTTGCTATGATTGCGCCCGTTGACGATTCTAACGACGTTATTATGATTACCACCGACGGAATCGTTATAAGGACGCATGCGGAGCAGATTTCCACCTTCAAGAGACCGAGTAAGGGCGTAAAGGTTATGAAGGTTAAGGACGACGAGCGCCTTGCAACCCTCTCGATTGTTGATAAATACGAGGAAGAGGACGAGGAAACCGAGGCTCCCGCAGAGGAATAATTTACAAAAAGTTAAATTTATCATAAAAAGCAGGCAATCTATATACAGTATTAATTAAAACCTATTATAGAAAAGAGGAGAAATCATATTGGACAGGGATAATTACAATATTGACGATATTCTCGAAGAGGTAAAAAGACATAAGGAAAGCGCTGACGCACCCAAGATTGAGGAAGCACCCGAGGTTGAGGAAATTCCCGAAGTAGAAGAAGCCCCTGAGGTAGAGGAATTTCTTGATGAGGAGATAATCGAAATCGAGGAAACGCCCGAGGAAGAAGAAATCCCCGAAGCCGAGGAAATAATTGAAATCGAAGAAGCGCCCGAGGAGGAGGACCTCCCCGAGGCAGAGGCGCAGGACGGTTCGATGGTGAACCTTTTTGACCTTGCCGACGACGAGGATGAAAAGCCCGAGGAGGACGAACTCCCCATATACGAGGCGGAGCCCGAGGCAGAGGAAGCCCCTGCTAAGAAAAAGGCCACTAAAACCACGAAGATTTTAAGGGCGGTAATCGCCGTGCTGCTCGTGCTGCTTATCGCGGCAGGCGGCGTGTTCGTATGGGCAAACGGTCTTATTAATAACGTCTTAAAGAACAACGACGAGGAGTCGACGCAGGTTGCTACCACGGAGGAATGGCAGGGTATGAAAACCCTGACGGAGAACTTCCCCGAAATCAAGGAGACCGAGGCTGACGAGCTTTCCTCCCTTGAGGATATGATTAAGACCTGGTACTATAACGGCGCGCCCTGCTCCTCCTCCCACGTGCTCAACGTGCTTTTAATCGGCGAGGACACGAGGGGCAAGCAGATTCTTGAAGAGGGCACGAGGGCGGACTCCGCGATTATCGCGAGCCTTAATATTGATACGAAGCAGATTACCTTAGTTTCCGTACTCCGCGACGCCTGGGCGTACTGGGAGGGTGAAGCAGGTAACGAGGATAGCGGCGAGTTCGGCAAAATCAACGGCGCAATGTCCCTCGGCAACGTAAGGTGCTATATGCGCTCAATTGAAAATCTGTACAAGATTAAGCTCGACGGCTATGCGATAGTAAACTTCACCTCGTTTGAAAAGATTATCAAAACCCTCGGCGGAGTAACGCTCGAGATTACCGAGGCTGAAATCAATGAGATTAATAACCACCCGAAGCGCTACGGCAACGTTACTATCGAAAAGACCTTCGAGGGTAAGAAGGGCGAGATGAAGCTTAACGGCAAGCAGGCGCTCGCGTACTGCAGAATAAGGCATATCGATACCGATAACGCCCGTGCAGACCGCCAGAAAACGACGCTTATCGCGCTGTTTAACCAGTCCAAGAACGCCTCAACCACAAAGCTCCTTAAGATTGTTCAGGATTTATCCCCCTATATCAAGACGAGCTTTTCAAAGAACGAGATTGTCAAAATTGCAAGATACGCAATTTCAAAGAACTGGCTTGATTACGAAACGAATATGACGAATATTCCCGAGTACAACCTCAAGGGCGGTAACTTCAAGCCCGAGTACTTAAGCCAGTGGGTATGGAAGGCGGACTTCCCTGCCGACGCGTATTTCCTCCAGATGAGGCTCTACGGAAAATCAAGCATAACCCTTGCAAAAACGAGGGTTGACACCGCTAAGGTTCGCCAGTCGGGCTTCTACAAGGACGGAGCGAGAGCAACCTACGACACGGTGGAAAATAAAAATTACGGCGAGGTTACAACGCTTCCGCCGACAACCGAAAAAGAGGACGACGAGTAGTCGTCCTCTTTTAATGCGGAATTTGGAATTCGGAAAAAAGGTATTGACAAAGAGAAATGGTTGTGGTATGTTGTAACTGTATTAAGTGAGTTAATACACCTGAGCAACGCTTAACGAAAGGAGGATGCGTATGATTTCTGTAAACTATCGTGACTCGAGACCGCTTTACGAGCAGATTAAGGAAGGCGTAATTAAGCTTATCCTTACCCGCGCGCTTAAGCAGGATGAAAAGCTTCCGTCAGTAAGGGAGCTCGCAGTCGAGCTTGCGATTAATCCGAACACCATCCAGAGAGCCTACCGCGAGCTTGAAAGCGAGGGCTATATCTATATCGTAACGGGCAGGGGCGCGTTCGTATCTCCGCAGGAGGACGCGAAAGCCGACGTCAGTCCCCTTCTCAAGAGCTTTAGGGAGAGCGCCGCAAAGCTGATGTACAGCGGAATGAGCGCCGACGAGCTCAAGGCGGATATAGATAAAATCTTTAAGGAGGTAAACCGAGATGATTGAACTAAGAAACGTTGTTAAAGCCTTTGACAGCTTTAACGCGCTTGACGGCGTTAATATGCATGTTGCCGAGGGCTCAATATACGGTCTTGTAGGGCCGAACGGCGCGGGTAAAACCACGCTTATGAACACCCTTTGCGGTATCTATAAGGCAAAGGAAGGCGAAATCCTCGTTGACGGCACGCCCGTATTTGAGAATAACGACGTTAAAAAGAGAATAGTATATATCTCAGACGACGTATTTTATTTCCACAATTCCACAACCGAGGGACTTAAGAATTTTTATAAGGGTATTTATCCCGATTTTGACTACGCGATGTTCGACCGCCTTGCAAAATATTTCCCCTCGATTGACCGCAAGGCGAGCATACGCCGACTTTCAAAGGGCATGAAAAAGCAGGTTGCGTTCTGGATTGCAATATGCTGCAAGCCCGATATCCTCGTGCTTGACGAGCCCGTTGACGGACTTGACCCGATGATGAGGCATCAGGTATGGGGACTCATTATGAACGAGGTTGCCGAGCGGAATATAACCGTTCTTATCTCCTCGCACAACCTCAGAGAGCTTGAGGACGTGTGCGACACCGTCGGCATTATGAACAAGGGAAAAATCTTCCTTGAGGCTAAGCTCGACGACCTTAAGACGAGGCTTTCAAAATATCAGGTATCCTTTGAAAACGAAACCGATATTCATGCGCTCGGGCTCGATATATTAAAGGAAAAGCAGACGGGCAGAATATACGAGCTTCTTATCGGCGGCGACAGGGCGGAAATCCGCGAAAGGCTGGAAGCGCTTAATCCGCTCTTTATTGAGGAGCTGCCTATGACGCTTGAGGAAATCTTTATTTATGAAATGGGGGAGGTAGACGATGAAATCAAGCAAATGCTTATTTAGCAATACGATATTCAAATCGAACCTGAAACGCTTCCTGCCGTTTTGCGTTCCGTTTTTAATCGCGGAAATTATTATCTTTCCTGTATCAATTCACAGTACTTACAGCGTAAAATCGCCGCAGACGCTTGACGAATTTCTAACGCTGAGCGCAGTTTCGGACGGCTTTATGTTCTTCTTTGCGGGGGTTATGGCGCTGCTTGTTTATTCCTACCTTTATTCACCGAATAAATGCAACGCGCTCCACGCCTTCCCGATAGGAAGAAAAGCGCTCTTTATCACAAGCTTCGTAAGCGGCTACGTGCTGCTCGTGCTGCCGCAGATTATAGGCTTTGCCTCCGGGCTTCCCGCAATCTTCACGCTTTGCAAGGCGCCTGTGCAGGCAATACTTATTCAGACGATTTCAATTTTTGCGAATTCGTTTATTATATATTCAACCGCGGTTATTTCCGTAATGCTTGCGGGCAATATCTTCGCGGGCGGCATAATATACTTAATTATTAACTTCTTATACGCACTGCTCAGCTTTATCGTAAACGCGGTTGTAACAGCCTTCGGTTACGGCGTTACGAGCATGGACATTACGCTTCCGTTCGGGAAGTTCCTCGCGCCGATTGCCGCGCTTATTTCCGATAAACTGATGCTGGATAACACGCAGGCGATTGCAGCAGGCTATAACAAAAACGCGTATTATATTACCGTTGCCGTTCTCCTTGCGGTAAGTGTAGTGCTCATAGTGCTCGCATACCTCTTATACAGGGCAAGGGAGCTCGAGTGCGCGGGCGATATGGTAGCCTTTAAGGTTGAAATTCCGATTTTCAGCATTATTACCTCGGTTGCGGGCGGCTCAGCGTTCACCCTTTTCATCTCCGCGATGCTCAGCTTCGGCAAGGAGGGCTACATAGCGCTTTACGTTATCTTCTCGCTGATTTTCTACTTCGCGGCTCAGATGGTGCTCAAAAAGAGCGCAAGAGTTTTCAAGGTAAAGCAGTTCGTTATATGGTTCATTACCTGCGCGGTAACGCTTGCGTTCGTGTTCGCTGCGGCGGAGCTTGAAACTAACTATATCCCGAAGGCTCAGAGCGTTAAGAAGGTTACCGTAAACGCGACCTACGATATTGACCTCAACGCCCCCGAGGACGTTGAAAAGGTACAAAAGCTCCATAAGCTTTTAATCGACAGCCGCAAGGAAAACGAGAAAAAGCAGGAGGAATACCTCAAAAAGCTTAACTCTGCCACGGTACAGGAAATGCCCGATGAATACTACGAAAGCGAGTCAATCAGCCTTTCCTATGAAACCAAGCACGGAGCATTAATTAACAGAACCTATGAGATGTTTACTGATATGGACGAGGTTTACGCTCTGCTTGATTCCTTTGAGGAGGCTCAGCCGCCGCAGACGCTCTTTGAAAAGCTTGAGGGTATTAACTTCAAGGTTGTAGGGGGTACCTACAGCGACGACGAAATGTTTGAGGACGAATACCTTAACACCGACGAGCTTGATATGGTTTATAAGTTCTGCGCCGAGGACGCCAAGGCGCTGCTTAAGGATTACCGCTCCAGCAAGGGACTGCCGAGGGACGACAAGGACGAGGATTATTTAAACGTCACGTTTGAAATCGCGGCGTCGAGCGACAAGGACGCCGAGCTTATCAGTAAGCTCAGCAACGAAAGCAACGACCCGACGGCAGCGTTTATTTCAAACAATTATTTCGGTGAAGAAGAAACCGAGCTGAACAGCAGAAGCTTCTCGCTTTCGCTCAGCAGCTTCCCGAAGGACAGTAAAACAAGAGAATACTTAAAAAACAGAAAATAAAATAAAAGGCGGATGAGAGAAATCTCATCCGTCTGAGACTGTCGAAAAAGGGCATAAACACGCCGGGTTTTGCAAATATTCAAGGAAACAGTTTGTAGGGGCGGATATCATCCGCCCGCCTATATTTGAACGACCACACTATATGAAAAGCCTTGCAAACATCAAATTCGCAAGGCTTTTGGCGTTTTCCGTTTTTTGCTCGGGGGCGGTACCGTTGTACAGCTCCCGCTCACAAGAAAACGAAATTCTGCGCCTTTTTCAAAAGTCTGCCAGCGTGTCGAAATTTATTCATTAGGTTTTTCGACACGCTGAGGCGGATGAGAGAAATCTCATCCGTCTTTATTATTCTTCAACCTTTAATTCCTCCGCTGTTTGCGGGGCGGTGTCGACCACCTCGAGCTTATTTGCCCTCATCCAGAGCGCCGGGTCAATCCTGAGCTTATACCCGTAGCCCGCGTCCATCTGCCAATGCGCCATAGGCGCCTCGGGCAGTCCGTAGCAGGAGAGTATAGTCATAATAACTCCCGCGTGGGTTACGATTGCGATATTCTCCATACCCTCCGCGATACAGCCGTTTAAAACCTTTTCAAACGAATCGCAGATACGGTGTACAAACTCGGCGTTGGTTTCCCCGAACGGCGGGCGGGTATACATATCCCCTCTCAGCCAGTTTTTGAAAGCCTCGTTGTCCTTAAGCTCGTCGGCGGTATGCTCCTCAAACTCTCCGAAATTGTACTCAATAAAGTTATCTATTACAATTTTGTTATTTTTAGGGAACATTATGTCGGCGCTCTGCATCGCCCTTTTGAGCGGCGAAACGAACACTGCGTCAACCTTTGGATAGTGGTGCTTTGCTTTTATCGCTTTGAGCCGGTCTATACCAAGTGTTGTTAGCGGATAATCCGTGTGCCCTATATACTGTGCGTTAAGGTTTCCCTTGGTGAGTCCGTGACGGAATAAATACAGAGTGTATGATTTCATTTTTAAAGGACCTCCGATTAGGTATGAAATAGCGCCGTTATTACAAATTTATAACAAAATCCGCGCTTTTATTTACAATGCGTATAATTCGGGTTATAATGAGGTAGTGCTTTTGAGAAGCACTATTTTTTACGCTATGTATTACTTAATTATAGATTGAAATAGGTGAAATAATGGATAAGAATAAAGAAAAGCTTTCGCGCTTTGCCGAGGTGTTATCCGACCTCAGAAGAGAGCGCGGCATAAGCCAGAAGAAAGCCGCCTCCGACCTCGGAATATCACAGGCGCTGCTTTCGCACTATGAAAAGGGTATAAGGGAATGCGGTCTTGATTTCGTTATAAGATGCTCAAAATATTACGGGGTTACAACCGACTATCTGCTCGGCGTGAGCAATTCAAGGAACGGGCTTGATTCTTCGGATTTTGAAGCGCTCGGCAGCCGCGGCGAAACGAGAAGCGCGGGAGCGCTTACCTCGGCGGCTAAGTGCCTGCTCGACTCCGCCGCCGCAGCCGATAACCGCGAAAAGAATATTATCTACGATTACTGTATGCTCTCCCTGTACCGCGGCGCGCTCTCGCTTGCAAAGGCGGGAATGCTCCCGAAGGAGCTTTTCAAGCTCGACGCATCGTGCGCAAGAGAGCTTGCCTCGGCTGCTATCGCCGTACAGGACGCAAGGTTTGCTTCGAGCGAGGTTCACGAGGGCGCCGACTTATCCGAAAACGGCGCGCTTTCCGCACTGATTGAGGAAGCAGAGGAATATATAGCCGGAAGCTTTATAATTGACAATTAACAATGAACAATTGAGGGTGCTGCGCACGGCTATTAAAAATGGGTACGGGCAACGCCCGTCCTCAATTCATAATTCATCATTATTCAAAAAATCTATCAGAATCGCTGTGGAGATATCCGCGGCGATTTTTTTAAATACGGGGTAGTCGAGCTGAGCGTTTTCGTCGCCGCCGTCGGAGACCGTGCGGAGCACGGCGAAGGGAACTCTATTTATGTAGCAGACCTGACCTACCGCGCCGCCCTCCATTTCGCCGCAGAGCGCGCCGAATTCGTCGGAGATGCTCTCCTTAAGCGCCACTGAGGCAATGAAGGTATCCCCCGTTGCTATGCAGCCGCGGTGAACGGCTGCGCCTTTTTTTTGCGCACATTTTGCAAGCGCATCTGAGAGGGGTTTATCCGTCGGGAGTGAAACCTTGCCGTCAATCAAAAGCCCCTTATACCCGTCGATTGCGGAGGTGTCAAAGTCATACTGGCAGACCTCGGTTGCAACGACGATATTCTTAATTACAACGTCCTTGCAAAGCGAGCAGCCCACGCCGAGATTGATAATCCCCTCGGGCGAAAACTTATCTATCATAAGCTGAGCGCAAAGCGCGGCGTTGACCTTACCCGGAGAGCACTGCGCGGCGCATACCTCCCTGCCGCCGATTGTACCGAAAACGAAGTCGATACCCGCAAAGCCGCTGTGCTGCGGATTTTCAATTTTTCCCTTTATTCCGTTAATCTCAACGTCCATTGCGCCGATAATACCGAGCATAGCTTTACCCCCGAATATATCATTAGTTGTGATAGAAATCCAAGCAAACCACTAAATATAGAATATTATATAATATTATTTTAATAAAAACAAGTTTTAGTTGACAAATTGATTTGAATAAACTATAATATCAACGCTATTATTCTGTTTTATACTAATTATATATTATATTAAAGCGGAATTTTATTTAGCAATTGCCTATGCTATACCGCATAGAGAATATAAAGATTGAGACAAGTTTAATCTTAAGAAACGGAGTGAAAAAGATGAAAAGAACCTTCCAGCCCAAGAAGAGACACGCACAGAAGGAGCACGGCTTCAGAAAGAGAATGTCAACAAGAAACGGAAGAAAGGTGCTCGCACGCCGCCGTGCCAAGGGCAGAAAAAGACTTTCTTACTAATTACCAGGGACTATGAAAAGTCAAACTTTAAAGGAAAACAAGGATTTCCGCAGAATCTATTACCGTGGAGAGAGCTCGGCTTCTGGATGTGTAGTAACCTATGCGTTTAAAAAGCGCAGCGGCGAAAACAGATACGGTATCACGACGTCAAAGAAAATCGGAAACGCAGTAGAGCGCAACCGTTCAAAGCGCGTTATAAGAGCGGCGTTTGCAGAGCTTGAAAATGAAATCAGCGGGCACTGGGACTTCGTATTCGTTGCAAGGAGCAAAACCTCGAAGGTTAAGATGCAGACGGTGCTTTCCCAGATGAAAAAGCAGTTTAAAGAGCTGGGTGTTATCAATGAACGTAATCAGTAATCTTATAAAAAAGGCGCTGATTTTCTTAATCCGCACCTATCAGCTCACCATTTCCCCGCGCTTTTCACACGGTGCCTGCCGTTATACCCCGACCTGCTCGCAGTATATGCTTGAGGCGATTGAGGTACACGGTATTTTTAAGGGCGTAGGGCTCGGTATACTAAGGATTATGCGGTGCAATCCGCTCTTTAAGGGCGGGTATGACCCTGTTCCTCCTAAGAAAGAAAAGAGAAAATAGAGGATTTAATAGTGTTAACATTTGATTTTATTACACTTGCCACCCGTATCTCTAACGGATGGGCAATATTCAGACCTCTCTACTGGCTTTTCGGTAAATGCATGGAGTTTTTGCTTGCGGGCTTTAACAACAACTACTTCCTTGCGCTTATTGTATTTACTGTTATCACGAGGGTTATTCTGTTCCCGATTAATCTCAGGCAGCAGAAAACCATGGCTAAGACCAACCGAATTCAGCCGAAAATCCAGAAAATCCAGAAAAAGTACAACGTAAACAGCATTCAGGACCAGAGACAGCGCCAGAAAGCCAATCAGCAGATGCAGCAGGAGATTCAGGACCTTTATGCGAGGGAAGGCCACAACCCGATGAATATGGGCTGCGGACCTATGGCGTTCCAGATGATATTCCTTATGGGTATCGTCGGAATTATCTACTATCCGCTTGAGTACATCCTCGGTATCAAGATTACCGATTATTCCGAGAAAATCGCTGAGCTCATTAATTTTACTGCCACGAGGGGCAACAGCTACCTTCAGCTTGATATTATCAGGAATATCGCAAGCTACAAGGACACCCTTTTAGCGAATAACGACGCTCTCGGCGGAATTTTCGGCGGCGATGCGGTACAGAGAATTGAAGCGTTCAGGGACAGCCTCAACATCTTCGGAATGAATATGTCGCAGATTCCGACCTGGAAGAGCGTTACGGTTATTATACCGATTCTCTGCCTTTTAACCTCGCTTGCATCAAGCGTTATGTCCACCCTTATCCAGAAAAAGACCAATCCCGCCATGGCTCAGCAGAATAATCAGATGCTGATTATGATGCTTATGATGCCCGTATTTTCAGCTTGGTTCTCCTTCCAGGTACCCGCGGCGGTAGGCTTCTACTGGATTATCTCCAATATTGTAGCAGTAGCGCAGCAGCTGATTATGGCAAAGTTCTTCCCGCCGAGGAGGAATATCGCAAGAGAAATGATTGAAAACACGATAGAAAGGCGCTCAAGAGAAAATAGCATTAAAATAACAAAAGGATAAATTATGATTAAGGAATATATTGCAACCGGCAAAACAATTGAAGAAGCAATTGCAAACGCAAAGGTCGGCTTAAGCGCTCCCGACAGATTTATGCTTGACGTTAAAACCGAGGTTCTCGAAATGCCGAGGAAGAAGATATTAGGTCTTTTCGGTGGTGCGGACGCAAAGGTTAAAGCATACTACGACGACGGAGTAAAAGAAAAAAAGGTAAAAAAGCAGAAGCCGAAGAAGGCTGCGCCCAAAAAGGAAGCGCCTAAGAAGGAAGCTCCCAAAAAGGCAGAACCGAAGAAGGAGGCTCCTAAAAAGGAAGCTCCCAAGAAGGCTGAGCCCAAAAAGGAAGCCCCAAAGGCTGAGGGCGAAAAGCGCGATTATCCCGCTTCGGTTGACCTTGAATTTGCAAAGGCTTATCTTTCTGAAATCCTTAAGGGGCTTAACATTGACGGCGCAAGCGTTAACGCGACGTACAGCGAGGGCGTTATCACAATCGACCTTGCCTGCGAGGATTACGGCATTATTATAGGAAGAAGGGGCGAAACCCTTGATTCCATTCAGTACCTCATCTCCCTTGCTATGAAGAAGCGCTCAAACGCTTATGTAAGAGTATCAATTAACGTAGGCAATTACAGGGAAAAGAGGAACGAAACCTTAAAGCACCTTGCCCAGAAGAATTCGGCATACGTTTTAAGGACGAAGAGAAGATACACCTTTGAGCCGATGAACCCGTACGAGAGAAGAGTTATTCACACGACGGTTCAGGAAATCGAAGGCGTTGAATCCCGTTCAATCGGTTCTAATCAGGACAGACGAGTAGTAATCGAGCCCGTAGGCGGAGCGCTCAAGGCTCCCAAGAGGGACGACAGACGCCCGAAGGCAACGACCTCAGCGCCTGCGGATTACACCCCGAAGGCTGACAGAGCCGACCTTCCGAAATTCGGAAAGATTGAAGTAAATAAAGACTGATTTAATGGCGAACATCGTTGTTCGCCATTATTTACCTAAAAAGAAAGGAGGAGCCACTATGGAAAAAACGATCGCAGCCATATCGACGGGCAGCGCGCCGGGCGGTATCGGCGTTATAAGAATAAGCGGAAGCAAAGCTATCGAAATAGCGGACTCTGTTTTCAGGGCGTTTGACGGCTCCTCCCTTACCTCGCTTAAGGGCTACCGTGCGAAGTACGGAAGCATAGTCATAGACGGCGAGAGCACGGACAACGCGGTTGCGCTTATTTTCCGCGCGCCGAAGAGCTATACGGGCGAGGACGTCGCGGAGCTTTCCGTTCACGGCGGAATGCTACTTGTACAAAAAACGCTTGACGCGGTTTTGGCGGCGGGCGCTGAGCCTGCCCAGGCGGGCGAATTCACAAAGCGCGCCTTCCTTAACGGAAAAATTGACTTAACTCAGGCGGAGTCCGTCGCCGAGCTGATTTCAGCACAGGGCGAGCAGAGCCTTAAGGCTTCGTATAACGCGCTTCAGGGCGCGCTGAGCAGAAAAATCAACGCGGTACTTGATAAGCTTCTTGACTCCTCGGCGCTTATGGCGGCTTGGGTGGATTATCCAGACGAGGAAATCCCCGAGCTTTCGGACTCGGAGCTCACAAAAACGCTTGAATTCTGCGCTTACGAGCTTTCTGCGCTCCTTGAGGGCTACGACGGCGGTCAGACCGTTACGAAAGGCGTGGTTACCGCGATTGCGGGCAGACCGAACGCGGGTAAATCGAGCCTTATGAATATGCTCTCCCGCAGGGACAAAAGCATTGTTACGCATATTGAGGGCACGACGAGGGATATCGTCGAGGGCGACGTTACGCTCGGCGGAATAGTACTGCACCTTCTCGACACGGCGGGGCTCAGGGAGAGCGACGACGTGGTTGAGGCAATCGGAATTGAAAAGGCGCATAAGGCGATTGATTCCGCGCAGCTCGTGCTCGCGGTGTTTGATTCCTCAATACCTCTCGGCGCGGAGGATTTTGCGCTTATGGAGGAATGTAAGGGCAAAACCGCGATTGCGGTAATAAACAAGAACGATTTAGAGAGCGTAATCGACTCTGCGCAGGTTGAAAGAGCATTTGAAAAAACCGTATATATCAGCGCGAAGAACGACGAGGGGCTCGAGGAGCTCAGCGAAACGGTAAAGAGCGTGCTCGGCGTCAGCAATTTTGACACGACCGCTCCCCTGCTCGCAAACCTAAGGCAGAAGAAAAACTGCGAAAACGCGCTGAATTATATTAAAGAGGCTCAAAATACGCTCGGCGCGGGTATGACCTATGACGCGGTTAACGTTATGATTGACGCCGCGGCTGAGGAGCTGCTTTCATTAACAGGCAAAAAAGCGACCGAAGAGGTTGTAAACAATATATTTAAGAATTTCTGTGTAGGAAAATAAATGAACTATTTTGCAGGGACATATGACGTTATAGTAATAGGCGCGGGGCATGCGGGTATCGAGGCTGCCCTTGCTTCGGCGCGCCTCGGCGCGTCAACTGTGGTGTTCACGGTCAATCTTGACTGGGTGGGCAATATGCCCTGCAATCCCTCGATAGGCGGAACGTCGAAGGGCCACCTCGTGCGCGAGATTGACGCGCTCGGTGGCGAAATGGGCAAGGCTGCGGATAAGTATTCCCTTCAGTCGAGAATGTTAAATCTCGGCAAAGGTCCCGCGGTTCACTCCCTGAGGGCGCAGATTGACAGGCGCGAGTACTCGGCGGGAATGAAGCACACCCTTGAGCTTCAGGAAAACCTTGATATCCGCCAGGGCGAAATCGTTGATTTATATTATGAAGATGATTTGTGGCACTGCGTTACAAGGCTTGAGGCGGAATTTACCGCAAAGTGCGTAATTATTGCGACGGGCACCTTCCTCGGTGGCAGGGTTTACATAGGCGACGTTTCATATGAGAGCGGACCCGACGGAATGTTCCCCGCAAACGAGCTTTCCGCGGCGCTGAAAAGGCTTAATATCCCGCTCAGGCGCTTTAAGACGGGTACTCCGAGCAGGGTGAACAGAAAGAGCGTTAACTTTGAAAACCTTGAAATTCAGGAGGGCGACGAAAGGACCGGTCCCTTCTCGTTTGAGACCGAGACTCCGCCCGAAAACAAGGTGGTCTGTCACGTTACCTATACAAATGAAAAGACGAAGCAGATAATCCTTGACAATCTCCACCGCTCGCCGATGTACAGCGGAAAGATTGAGGGCAAGGGACCACGCTACTGTCCGAGCTTTGAGGACAAAATCGTGCGCTTTTCCGACAAGGAGAGGCACCAGCTCTTTATAGAGCCCTGCGGACTCAACACCGAGGAGCTCTACCTGCAGGGGCTTTCCTCCTCGCTGCCCGAGGACGTTCAGCTCGCGTTTATACACACTATTCCCGGTCTTGAAAACGCGCAGGTTATGCGTACCGCATACGCTATTGAATACGACTGCGTTGACCCGACGGCGCTTAAGGCGACGCTTGAATTTAACGATATTCCCGGTCTTTACGGCGCGGGACAGTTCAACGGCTCAAGCGGCTACGAGGAGGCGGCGGCGCAGGGGCTCGTTGCGGGCATTAACGCTGCGCGCAAGGTTCAGGGCAAGAGTGAAATCGTGCTTGACCGCGGCGGCTCGTATATAGGAACGCTGATTGACGACCTTATTACCAAGGGCTGTACCGACCCGTACAGAATGATGACCTCAAGGAGCGAGTACCGCCTCGTGCTCCGCCAGGATAACGCAGATATACGCTTAACTCCGCTCGGGCACGAAATCGGACTTATCAGCGAGGAAAGATATAATAAATTCCTCAAAAAGCAGGAAATGATTAAAAAGGAGATGAGCAGGGTTAAAAATTTGTCCCTTCCCCTTTCCGAAAAGCTGCAAAAAATCCTTACCGACAAGGGTACGGCTGAGCTTAAGACGGGCTGCAAAATGATTGAGCTGCTTAAAAGACCGCAGATTACCTATGACGATTTAGCCGAGGTGGATACCGAGCGCCCCGATTTACCGCGTGAGGTGTTCGAGCAGGTCGAAATTTCTGTAAAATACGAGGGATATATTAAAAAGCAGGAGGCGCAGATTAAGGAAATGCGCCGCATTGAAGCAAAGAAAATCCCCGAAAACCTTGATTATAACTCACTTAAAGGACTCCGGCTTGAAGCGGTTGAGAAGCTCTCAAAGATAAGACCGCAGAATTTAGGTCAGGCAAGCCGCATTAGCGGAGTCAACCCCGCCGACATTACGGCGCTAAATATTATACTGGAGTCGCTATGATAAACAGAGATTTACTCCAAAAGCTGTCAAAAACCGCCGAGGTTGAGCTCGACGACAACATGCTCTCTCAGTTTCAGGTATACGCAAGCGAGCTTATTAGTGAAAACGAAAAGTACAACCTCACCTCTATTACCGAGCCTGAGGAGATTATAGTTAAGCATTTCGTGGACTCGCTTATGCTTCTGAAATACTTTGACCTTGATTATAATACGAAAATTATTGACATAGGCTCGGGTGCGGGCTTCCCCGGAATTCCCCTGCTTATTGCTAAAAACAACTGCCTTGATTTAACGCTCGTTGATTCACGCCTTAAGAGAGTCGCGTTTATGGACAACGTGCTTAAAAGGTGCGGGCTTAACGCTAATCCGATATGCGCAAGGGCGGAAAGCCTCGGCGCTGAGGAGCGTTATCGGGAGCAGTTTGACGTGGCAACCGCGAGGGCTGTGGCACCGCTTAATATCCTCTGCGAGCTGTGTATGCCTCTCGTTAAGGTGGGCGGATACTTCATATCCCTCAAGGGCTCACAGGACGAATGTGAGGAGGCGAAAAACGCTGTAAGCGTGCTGGGAGGCGAGCTTGAGAGCAACGTTTCATATAAACTTGAAAACGGAGACACACGCTCAATAGTAATAATCAAAAAGATTTCGCAAACTCCGACAGAATACCCGAGGAAGAACAAAAAAATTCAGACAAAGCCTCTGTAATATAAATGTTTATGTCGAACTTAAAGAGTTTCTCACGATGAGAAGCTCTTTATTTTTTGCATTGTTTATGATAATATGTGATTAAAGAAAGGGACAGGCAGTCGCGGAGGTGGTAGCCACGAACGAGATAACAAATATAAATACCGAAAAGCTCCTCCCCAATCCGTATCAGCCGAGGCACAAATTCGAGAGTGAGGAAATGCTCTCCCTCGCAGACTCCATAAAGGAAAACGGAATACTCCAGCCGCTTCTGATAAGGCGGATTAATAATTCAGCATACTACGAGGTAATCGCCGGAGAGAGAAGGCTGAGAGCGGCAATACTTGCGGGTGTTGAGAGCGTACCGTGCGTTGAGCTTGAATGCGGTTATGAGGAAAGCGCAGTATATTCCATACTTGAAAACGTACAGAGAAGCGATTTAACCTTTTTTGAGGAGGCTACGGCGATAGGACAGCTTATAAATCACTTTGGTATGTCGCAGGGCGAATGTGCGAAAAGGCTCGGAAAAAGTCAGTCCGCACTCTCAAATAAGCTAAGGCTCCTTAAATTACCGGCTGATGTGCGGTATTTTATCGAAAAAGAGGGTCTGAGCGAAAGGCATGCGAGGGCTTTGCTCCGTCTTGACTCCGAAAAGGACATCTGGGCTGCTCTTAATATTATAAAGGAAAAGGGCTATAACGTTGAGCAGACGGACAGATTTATTGACTCTTTAACCGACAACACACCGAAACCCAAGAAAAACGTTGTAAAAATCTTCAAAGACGTAAGGATTTTCGTAAATACGGTCAATAAAGCGATTGACGCAATGAAGGCTTCGGGTATTAACGCCGAGGCTGACCGTACGGAAACTGACGATTATATTGAATTCCGTGTAAAAATTCCCAAAAGCACGGGCGTAAATAACTTAAAACTGCATACGGCAGCTAAACAGGCTTAAAACGGGCAACCGTTTTAAACATATTCTCCTCTTTTCATCACGTGGGACGAGCAGGCGCAAGCCTGCTCGTTCTGCTTTTGTGCAATGTTTCACGTGAAACAATCTGAAAAAGTTTCACGTGAAACATTGATATTATTATAAATATGATGTATAATAACCATTAATGAGGTGATTATATGGGCAAAATAGTTGCTGTTTTTAATCAGAAGGGCGGCGTAGGCAAGACTACAACCGTTGTAAACCTTGCGGCAGCGCTCGGTCAAAAGGGTAAAAAAACACTACTTATAGACGTTGATCCGCAGGGCAACTCAACATCGGGTGTAGGCGTGGATAAGAGTGAGGTTGAGTATTCTACCTACGATATGCTGATAAACTCTGTTTCTGCGAGAGCTATATTAATTGAAACACAATTTAAGAATTTATCCATTCTACCCGCAAATATGAATCTTGCCGGCGCTGAAATTGAGCTTGCAGAGCTTGAAAATCGCAACAGAGCGCTGAAAAAGGCTATTGCAACGCTTGTAATGGAATATGATTATATAATAATCGACTGTCCGCCGAGCTTAGGCTTGCTTTCTATCAATGCGCTTGTTGCCGCTGATACGCTTATCGTACCGCTCCAGTGCGAATATTACGCGCTTGAGGGCTTAAGCCAGCTTGTAAACACGGTTAGAGCGGTTAAAAACGAGTACAATCCCCGCCTTGAGCTTGAGGGCGTGCTCTTTACTATGTATGACAGCCGCCTTAAGCTCAATCAGCAGGTTATCGACGAGGTAAATAAATACTTTCCGGGCAAGACCTATAAGACCTATATCCCGAGAAGCGTTAAAATTGCTGAGTCGCCGAGCTACGGCGAGCCCGTTATATATTATGAGAAGTATTCAAAGGCTTCTTTTGCATATAAAAAATTCACCGATGAATTCCTTAAAAGACAATAAGGAGGAGAATAATTATGGCTAAAAAACAGTCGGGACTCGGTAAGGGACTTGGAGCGTTGATGATGGAAAACAGCCTTGATATCGGCGTTTCGACCACCTCGCTCAGCATAAACAATATAGTTCCCAACAGAGAGCAGCCGAGAAAGACCTTTGACGAAGCGTCCCTTGAGGAGCTCGCGCAGTCCATACGTCAGCACGGCGTGCTTCAGCCCCTGCTCGTAAGACCGCTTGCAAGCGGTGAATATCAGCTCGTTGCGGGCGAAAGGCGCTGGAGAGCCTCAAGAATTGCGGGACTCACCGAGGTTCCCGTAGTAGTTAAGGAGCTTACCGATACGCAGGCTATGGAGCTTGCGATAATAGAAAACCTGCAGCGCGAGGACTTAAACCCCATTGAAGAGGCGGAGGGACTCCAGGCGCTTGCGGATAAATGCGGCTATACTCAGGAGGAAATGGCTGCGTCTGTTGGAAAATCCCGTCCCGCAATTGCGAACTCGCTCAGGCTGCTCCGTTTACCCGAGGAGGTAAGGCAGATGACAAAGGACGGTAAAATCTCCGCAGGGCACGCGAGAGCGCTGCTCGCCTTCGATAATCCCGCAATGATGCTCGAGGCAGCGGAACAGATTGTTTCACGTAAACTTACCGTCCGTGATGTTGAAAAAATGGCTAAATCCCCGAGAAAACGCCCCGCAAAGAAAGCTAAAAGGCGCGATTCCTTTTACGACGAGGTCGAGCTTTCGCTCACGGAAACGCTCGGACGTAAGGTCACGGTTTCAAATTCGGGCAGCAAGGGCACAATTACTATTGAATACTATTCGCTTGACGATTTAAAGAATCTTGCAAACGCACTGTACAAGGAGGACTAAGGTATGCTTGATATAAAATTTGTAAGGGAAAACCCCGAGCTCGTTAAGGAAAACATAAAAAAGAAGTTCCAGGAGCACAAGCTCGGTTACGTTGACGAGGTTATAGCGCTCGACGAGGAGCGCCGCCGCACTATCGCAAGGGCGGACGAGCTCAGAAACAACAGAAACAGAATAAGCAAGCAGATAGGAGCGCTCATGGCACAGGGCAAACGCGAAGAGGGAATGGCGCTCAAAGAGCAGGTTACCGCGCAGGCTAAGGAGCTTGAGGAGCTTTCCGCAAAGCAGGACGAGCTAAATGAAAAGGTAACAAAAATAATGATGTCCATTCCGAACATCATTGACGATTCAGTACCCATCGGTAAGGATGACTCCGAAAACGTGGAGGTTCAGCGCTACGGCGAGCCCGTCGTTCCCGATTACGAAATTCCGTACCATACCGATATTATGGAAACCTTCGACGGTATTGATATGGACGCGGCGGGCAGAGTTGCGGGCAACGGCTTCTATTACCTTATGGGCGATATTGCGCGCCTGCACTCAGCCGTTATCAGTTATGCGCGCGACTTTATGATTGACCGCGGCTTTACCTACGTAGTTCCGCCGTTTATGATTCGCTCCAACGTCGTTACGGGCGTTATGAGCTTTGAGGAAATGGACGCTATGATGTACAAGATTGAGGGCGAGGACCTCTATCTTATAGGTACGTCGGAGCACTCAATGATAGGCAAGTTCATTGATACCATTACTCCCGAGGAGAAGTTACCGCTCACGCTGACCTCGTATTCTCCCTGCTTCCGTAAGGAAAAGGGCGCTCACGGTATCGAGGAGCGCGGCGTTTACCGTATCCACCAGTTTGAAAAGCAGGAAATGGTAGTTGTCTGCAAGCCCGAGGAGTCAAGATACTGGTTTGACCAGCTCTGGCAGAACACGGTTGACCTTTTCAGGAGCCTTGATATTCCCGTACGTACGCTTGAATGCTGCTCGGGCGACCTTGCGGACTTAAAGGTTAAAAGCGTTGACGTTGAGGCGTGGTCACCAAGGCAGAAGAAGTACTTTGAGGTCGGCTCCTGCTCAAACCTCACCGACGCGCAGGCGAGAAGGCTCAAGATAAGAGTCAAGGGCGAAAACGGTAATTACCTTGCCCACACGCTCAACAACACCGTTGTTGCGCCGCCGAGAATGTTAATCGCGTTCCTTGAAAACAACCTTAACGCCGACGGCAGCGTAAATATCCCCGAAGCGCTCAGAATGTATATGGGCGGTAAAGACAAAATTTATCCGAAAAAATAATTAATAATTGACAATTATCAATTACCAATTAACAATTGAGGACGGGCTCTGCCCGTACCCGATTTAATAGCTGTGCGCAGCACCCGTAATTGTCCATTAAAAAAGGCTCCCGCGGGGTGTCCGTCATAAAGAAGTTTTACAGACTGATTGAGAACGATTCTCTTTCGGTCTGTTTTTCTTTTCCTGATTTGTCTTTACAAAGCCTATGTTCGCTAATGTCTGTGACATCATTCTTGACTTATATTTGTGATAATGATAAAATGAAATTGCCAGATAATTTCACAACTGAATATTGCGATTATGAACAGTTTGCTTTTTTATCTTCTGATAAAAATGCATACTCTTAATTGCATACTGTTCTTCGTAATAGTTGTGAAATTGTTTGGCGACAGTTGAGCTTGCGTTTTTGGCGTACAGCTACAGCTGTGCGCTTTTTTCTTGCGTTTCGACGCGTTTTTCTTGCGTTTCTGCATATTTTAAGATTTTTATTCTAAAATCTTGTAAGATGTAGGGGGTGATACTATGAAAAAGTGGTTAGCGATAATTCTTTCTCTTTGTGTGCTTCTCGGTGCGCTTTCTTTAACTGCGTATACCGTGAATCTTACGCCGGAAATTACGATTGAGGAGTTTACCGAACAGCTTGGCAAAATGAACCGCAAGTACAAGGATGAACCGGTTAGTAACCGCCTGATTGTAAAATCCAAGCACGACATTCCCATTCTGGATGGCGTGGATATTGTTGAAGGCTATGATGATTTACATATTGTTCAGTTTGATAATTCCGTAAGTGCAAAGAAGGCGCTTGTATATTATCAAAAGTACAACCTGATTGAATATGCAGAAGAAGATAGAATTGCCAGTATAATGGATAACGAAGTCGCACAACCACAAGCAGAAAAATTCGGCAACCATCTATCTTGGGGAAGTGAAGAAATCGGCATTGATGACTATGTTGATTATCTTGGCGATACTACAGAATTACCGGAAATAGTTGTAGGAATTATTGATACCGGAATTGAAATCAATCACGAATTCTTGTCTGGTAGAATCATTCAAACGGGTTATAATTCAAGTTATTCAGGAGAAACGAATTCAGAAAATGATGATAACGGGCACGGAACTCATGTTGCTGGTATTGTTGTTGATAATACAACGGATAATGTAAAAATAAAAGGATATAAAGTATTAGATAAAGATGGAGCTGGAAGTTTGTCAAATGTATTGTTGGCAATTGAAAAAGCTACACAAGATGAAGTAGACATAATTAATATGAGTTTAGGGGCACGAGCTGAAAGCAATTTAATGACAGAAGCCGTGAATCAAGCAAAAAAGAACGGTATAGTTGTTTGTGTTTCTGCCGGAAATAGTGGCTCCAATGTTTCAAGATTTATTCCCGCAAGTATACCAGCATGTATTACAGTTGCAGCAATCGGGCTAAATGACGGCAGGCCGTACTGGACGAACTTTGGTCAAGGAGTTGATATCATTGCTCCAGGCGTATCAATTAACAGTTCATATTTAGAAAACACTTACAAATCATTAAGTGGAACTTCAATGGCATCACCGTTCGCGGCTGCTGCCTGTGCAATGATTCTGACAAAAGACATTAGTTACAGACCTGACGATGTTCTTTCTATTTTATTGGAAAATGGTCGGAATTTCTCTCCACATTATAACAATGACGGCAGATTTGATGGTAAGTTAGTTTTATATATTGGAACTTTAACAGCTTCACTATATGACAGAACGTTAAAGCCTAATTTTAGCATTGAAAGTGGTAAGTATTCTGATAGTATAGAGATTGAAATAACTTGTGATGAAGATGCAGATATTTACTATACTTTAGATGGAACAAGAGCTACCTTGACAAACGGAATCCCCTATACTGGACCAATTGTGATTGATTCTGTTACAAGGGTTCATGCAATAGCAAAAGCGGCAAACAAATTAAAAAGTCTTCAAGCAGTTGTCGATTATTATATTACTTCAACCGATCCGGATAGTAATTTTGAGATAGATACTAACGGAACCATCGTTGCGTATCATGGCACCAATAATTATTTAACTATTCCAAATACTATTAACGGAATAACGGTAAAAGCTATAGGCAATCAAGTCTTTTCTACTTCACCCGTAAGCACAACAATTACAATGATAAAAGCACCTAACACCTTGGAATCCGTTGGTGCTCAAGCGTTTTACGGGTGCTCTGCTTTATATTCTTTCGATTGTCAATCGTTAAAAGAAGTAAAAGAATATGCTTTTGCAGAATGTGGAGAACTTGAAAAACTTGATTTGACTCCATTAGAAACAGTGGAACGATATGCGTTTTGGAATTGTAAATCTTTACAGGAACTCTCAAATGAGCACATTACAAAAGTTGAAAAATATGCATTCAACGGTCTAAGTAATGTCATTAATATATATTTACCAAATGTAAAGCGGGTAGAATACGGTGGGCTCCAGCTTGCTTCAAGTGCACAAGAAATATACATACCTAAAGTGGAATATTTAGGAAGAAGTGCATTGTTTGGTTGCAGGTCTGTTCAAGAATTAGATTTACCGGTCTTAGAAGAGATGGATTCATCAGGATACCAATTTTTAGGCTTATCTTGTCTTAAAGAATTATCCCTACCAAGTCTTGAAGGAAAATTTCCCAAAATGGCAATTGCTTCATCCAGAATCGAAAAATTAATTTTACCGAAAGCGGTACAGCTTGATGAAACCGCATTAAAAAGTGCGAGCCATTTGGAAATCGTCTATATCCCAAGTGTCACTACGATTAAGAAAAATGCGTTTAATAATGCTAATGATTACATTGTTTTTATGCCATCGGTTACTACGGTAAATTATAATCGAATCCAAAATGCAACTATATATATGACGGAGGCAGCAACAACACTTTCGGGATTAACTGCAACAGATTGTATTGTGGTTGCACCGAGTGGCAGCGATGCTGAATCTTGGGCGAATGAGAACAGTCATTCTTTTATAGATAGTGATATTATGGTTGATGCGATTGGTACGCATACCGATAAAAACGGCAATACCGTCTTTGAATTCGGGTGGAAGAATATCGACGAACTTGAACAGCTCGCAAGCAAGATTACATATTACGGCGACGGAACAACCGTAGGGGCGACCATTGGTCGCCCGCCAAAAAACGACGGCGTCACCTATTTCCAAGTATCCGGCGAAAACGAGCTTCGCGGTTGCGTGAATATTGACGGTATGGTATTCCGTTCCAAGGCATTGACGACAGGTGAAAACGAACTGGAACCCGAAAACGGCTGCGAGCACGATTGGCAGATTGTTTATACTGTTTCTGTTCCAAATGACACCGTCGTTGTGTTCCGCTGCGATGAATGTGACAGCTATTACCGCATCAGCTTTATGGAACACATCAACACGGATTTTCCGCTTCTTGATATGAACGACGACAACATAGTCAACGCCAAAGATTTGGCCAATATTGTTAAACAAAATTGTGAGCTATAAAAGCAACAGAGCAAGATGCTTTTGCAACTTGCTCTGTTCTTGGTTTATTTATGATGGAGGCTCTGCGGAGCCGTTTTTTACTTTTCTTTAATATCCGTGATTTGCCATTGCTTTGCGCCGACTACAATTGTTTCACAGAACTCGCAAACGACGTCGCCGTTTGCAGCCCTCGTAAGCGGAGCGCCGCAGCGCGGACAGGTGAGGGCGCGGGGCTCCTCGTTACCGTCGGAGTCAAGCTTTTTCGTGTTGACGAAGGAAAGCTCGGTCTGAACGGCGATATATTTTGTATCCTCGCCCTCGCGGTAATCGGCTGCGCTTTCGGTGATGATAACCCTGCTTGCGCCCGACTTTTCGTAGCGCGAAATAACGGTGTCGGTAATCTCGAAGTCCTTTTTATTGGAATACTTTTCCTCAATTGCCTCTTCAATTACCCTTTTAATCTCGCCCCAGTCGAAGTCGGGGAAGTCCCTTTCAATCGCGGGGCGGTAAATCTTATTCATATTTGATATAAGACGGGGATGCTCGGGCTCGGAGGTATAATCAAGTCCCTTTTCGGACACGAGATTTACGATTTCCTTAACGACCTGCGCTTCGGCGCTCCGTGCGGTACGCTTTACAAAGCGCACGACGCCGCCTACAACCAACGCTCCGCCGATAACCGCGGCGGCAATAATAGCAATTTTTATAATTAAATCCGTAGTCAGTACCATAAAGCATACCTCTTTTCACCTCCATTATAACAGAAAGAGAGGTTAAAATAAAGAGATAATATTTTTTGTTGCGTTTTTCGGCGAATAAACCCAGGAGTCGATATGACCGCCCTTTACAAAATAGCGCAGCTCGGGCGCGGCGGCGCCGATATCAAGCACTTCAACGACGGAGAGCTTTATCTTCATTTTTTCGGGATTGAAGGATTTTATGAATACCGAAACCGTGCAGCCCTCGGTTAGTCCATCGGCAGAGTCGGTAAGCCCCGCAAGGTTCGGCGTAAGCTCAACGAACGCGCCGTAGCCCTCGATACTGCGCACTATTCCCGTAACGGTATCGCCCGCGGAAAAGAGCGCGGCGTTTTCCTCCCAGGTACCGAGCAGCTCCTTAAGCGAAAAGGTCAGCTTTTCGGAATCGACGCTCTTGAGCACCGCCTTTATAATCATATCGCGTTTGAGCCTGTCGGACGGGTGCTTTATGCGTGAAACAGAAAGCATATCAATCGGTATGAGGCTTGCTATTCCGCACCCTACGTCGATGAACGCGCCGAACGCCTCGAGCCGCGTAACCCGCGCCGTTACTATATCTCCGGGGGTGAGCTTATCTATGTACTCCTTTTTACATTCAAACTGCGCGGAGCGGCGCGAGAGTACGGGCATGATTTCGCCCTTATCGCTTTCGTGAAGCCCGATAACGCGGAAGCACACGCGCTTGCCGACTCTTGAAATAAGCGCGACCTCGCGCAGAGTACCCTCAAGTATGCCGAGCGCGCCCTCAATACGCGGAATAATCCCCGTGAACGCGCCGAGATTTACGTATAAATTATGTTCGTTGTCGCAAAGAGTCGCGACGGCTTCAAAAATGTCCCTGCTTTTTATAGCCGCCTTGACCTCGTTAATATTCTCAAAGCGCGCGGTAAGCGCGGCGTTAATTCCCTCGGGGTAATATGTCACAGTATCAGTCCTTTAATATTTTATTGCTGTAATTAATATGATTAAAAATATTTAATTATGTTGATAAAGCGCCCTCAAGGTGTTATAATAATATGACAAATTATTAACGGAGCGACAGAATGAATGTAAATTTAGGCGATATTTTAATAATGAAAAAGCCCCACCCCTGCGGCAACAGGGAGTTTGAGGTGCTGAGAATAGGCGCGGATTTTAAAATAAGATGTACCAAGTGCTCACGCGAGGTCATGGTTCCGCGCGCAAAAATTGAAAAAAACATCAAAAAGATAAAGGAAAACGAAAATGTTTGATAAATTAATTGAAGTAGAAAAGAGGTTTGATACCGTAAACGAGCTTCTCTGCAAGCCCGAGGTGGTATCAGACCTTGAGGAATATACAAAGCTGATGAAGGAAATGAAGCAGCTTACCCCCGTGGTTGAAAAATTCAGGGAGTACAAGAGCGCTAAGGAGACCTTTGAGGAGTCGAAGGAAATGCTCGGCGACAGCTCGCTTGATGCCGACTTTGCCGCAATGGTAAAGGAGGAGTTTGAACAAAGCCGCGAGGATATGGACAGGCTCTCCGAGGAGCTTAAAATCCTCCTTCTCCCTCGCGACCCCAACGACGACAGGAACGTAATTATCGAAATCCGCGGCGGCGCGGGCGGCGAGGAGAGCGCTCTCTTTGCGGGCGTGCTCTACCGTATGTACACCATGTACGCCGAGGCTAAGGGCTTTAAAACCGAGGTGCTCTCCGCTAACGAAACGGGGCTCGGCGGCTACAAGGAAATCTCCTTTTCCGTCGAGGGCGACGGCGCGTATTCGCGCTTTAAGTTTGAATCAGGCGTTCACCGCGTTCAGAGAGTTCCCGAAACCGAGAGCCAGGGCAGAATCCACACCTCAACCACAACCGTTGCGGTGCTTCCCGAGGCGGAGGAGGTTGACTTTGAGCTGAGTGAAAAGGATTTACAGATAGACACCTTCCGTTCAAGCGGCGCAGGCGGTCAGCATATAAACAAAACCTCCTCGGCAATCCGCATAACCCATATCCCGACGGGCACGGTTGTTGAATGTCAGGACGAAAGGTCACAGCATAAAAACAAGGAAAAGGCGCTCAAGGTGCTCCGCGCAAGGCTTTACGACGAGGAAAAGGCGAAGCACGACGCCGAAATAGCGGGCGAGCGCAAGGCGCAGGTAGGAACGGGCGACCGCTCCGAGAGGATAAGGACCTATAACTATCCTCAGGGCAGGGTGTCCGACCACAGAATAAACCTCACGCTTTATAAGCTGGAGCAGATTTTAAACGGTGACCTTGACGAGCTTATAGACGCACTTATTACTGCCGACACGGCGGAAAAATTAAAGGCGTCGCAGGAATGATTAATTATTAATTATGAATTATGAATTAAGGACGGGCTCTGCCCGTAGCCATTATAATGCGGCGCAGCCCCTCAATTCATCATTCATCATTCATAACTCATAATTTTAAAATGTTGATGAAAACACAGATACTTACAACGTCAAAAGAGGATATTGAAAAAGCGGGGCGGATAATCAAAGACGGCGGGCTCGTAGCCTTTCCGACCGAAACCGTGTACGGACTCGGCGCCGACGCGCTGAACGAAAAGGCGGTAAGGTCGATTTTTGAGGCGAAGGGCAGACCCTCGGACAATCCGCTCATAGTTCATATTGCAAAAAAAGAGGACATAATACCCCTTGTAAAAGAGGTTACGCCTAAGGCGCAGGCGCTTATCGACGCGTTTTTCCCCGCGCCGCTGACGGTGATACTTAAAAAGTCAGAGCTTGTGCCATCTGTCACGAGTGGCGGGCTTGATACGGTCGCCGTGCGTATGCCCGAAAATGAAACCGCAAGGGCGCTTATTGAGGCAAGCGGTTGCGTTATCGCCGCGCCGTCCGCTAACACGAGCGGGCTTCCGTCGCCTACTAAGGCAAAGCACGTAATTGACGATATGAGCGGAAAGATTGACGCGATTATTGACGGCGGGGACTGTAAATTCGGCGTTGAAAGCACGGTTATCACCCTTGCGGGCGAGGTACCGACCATTCTTCGTCCCGGCGCTATAACCAAAGAGATGATAGAAGCCGTTATCGGCAGGGTGGAGCTTTCACCCGCCGTGCTCTCACAGCTCGGCAAAAACGAAACCGCCGCTTCGCCCGGTATGAAGTACAAGCACTATTCGCCAAAGGCGAAAATTGTCCTCGTCGACGCGGAAAAAAGGGTGTATGAGGACTTCGTAAACGCAAGGGAAAACGCCTTTGCGCTGTGCTTTGAGGGCGACGCGGTAACAACTCCTCACCTCACCTACGGCAAGGAAAACGACGCGCTAGGTCAGGCGAGGGAGCTTTTTGACAGGCTACGTCAGCTCGATGAAAAGGGCGCAAAAAAGGTTTACGCGCGCATACCCTCAGCCGACGGCGTGGGTATGGCGGTATACAACAGGCTGATAAGAGCGGCGGCGTTTAACATAATAGATTTAAGAAAGCCGTTTACCCTCGGCGTTACAGGGCAGACGGGCTCGGGAAAGGGCTATATCTGCGAAAGGCTTGAAGCGCTCGGTTTTAAGATAATAAGCGCGGATTATTATTCGAGGGAGATTACTAAGAAGAACTCCCCGATTTTCCCTGCTTTGCAGGCGCGCTTCGGCGAGGACATAGTTAAAGACGGCGAGCTTGACCGCAAGCTCCTGGCAGAAAAGGCGTTTAAGAGCAGAGAGGATACCGACGCGCTGAACGCTATTATGCACCCCGCGATAATTAAACTCTGCAAAGAGGCTGCCGAGGGGCTCTGCGCGCTCGACGCGCCGCAGCTTTTCGAGGCGGATATGCAGGGCGACTGCTACAAGGTGATAACCGTTACCGCGCCCGAGGACGTAAGGCTGAAGCGAATAATCGCGCGCGACGGTCTTACAAAGGAGCAGGCACTGTCAAGAATTAACGCGCAGCACGGCGAAAAATACTATACGGATAAAAGCGACTGTGTTATAATAAACGACGGCAATAATGATATTGACATACAAATACAAAGCATTTTGGAGGAAATACTATGAGTGAAAAGACAAAGCAGTTAAAGGAAATGCTGTTCAACGACAAGAAAAACGGCGTTGATTTTATGGACGAGGCGGAGCTTAACTTCTGCGACGAATTCTGCGAGGGTTACAAGGAGTTTTTGCAGGAATGTAAGACCGAACGCGAGGCTGCCGCGTGGGTTGAAAAGCTTGCACAAAACAGCGGCTTCGTAAGGTTCGACGAATTCGGCGGCGCGCTTGAGGCGGGTGACAAGGTTTACTATGCCAACAGGGGCAAGTCGGTAATTCTCTGCGTTAAGGGCAAAAGGAGCATAAAGGACGGCGTAAGAATCGCTGCCGCTCATATTGACTCCCCCCGTCTTGATTTAAAGCAGTGCCCCGCGTATGAGCAGGACGGCATGGCGTTCTTCAAAACGCACTACTACGGCGGAATTAAGAAATATCAGTGGGTTGCAATCCCGCTTTCGCTCCACGGCAGAATCTGCAAGAACGACGGCACCTTCGTTGACGTTAAGCTCGGCGAGGCTGAGGGCGAGCCGAAGTTCTGTATTACCGATATTCTTCCTCACCTCGGCGACGAGCAGATGCAGAGGAAGGCGAGCCAGATAGTCAAGGGGGAGGAATTAAACGTAGTTATCGGCTCAAGGCCGTTTAAGGACGACGAGGAGAGCGACAGGGTTAAGCTCGCAATCCTTGAGCTGCTTTACGAGAAGTACGGCATAGTTGAAAGGGACTTCCTTTCAGCAGAGCTTGAGCTGGTTCCCGCGTTCACGGTTGACGATATCGGCTTTGACCGCTCCATGATAGGCGGCTACGGTCACGATGACAGGGTTTGCTCATATCCTGCGCTTCAGGCAATACTCGACATTGACGAGGCTCCCGAATACACGGCGATTACCGTGCTTACGGATAAAGAGGAAATCGGCTCCGACGGTAATACGGGACTCAACTCCTCATATCTCAAGTATTTCATTGAGGACTTAGCAAGGCTTGAGGGCTATGAGGGACGCGACGTGCTCCGCAACTCAAAATGCCTTTCCGCCGATGTTAACGCAGCATTTGACCCGACCTGGTCAGGTCCTTTTGAAAAGAATAACGCTTCTTTTATAAATCACGGCGTATGCGTAACTAAGTTTACGGGCAGGGGCGGCAAGGGCGGCTCGAGCGACGCTTCGGCTGAATTCTGCTCCTGGGTAAGACGTCTTTTCGACGAGAACGAGGTTCTCTGGCAGACGGGCGAGCTCGGCGCGGTTGACGCAGGCGGCGGCGGAACGGTTGCGCTTTATATTGCAAACCTTGACGTTGATACTATCGACGTCGGCGTACCCGTGCTTTCAATGCACGCTCCGTACGAGCTTGTTTCGAAGATTGACGTATATATGACCTACAAGGGAATCCTTACCTTCTTTACAAAATAAAAATGCAGCCCCCAAGAGCACTTGGGGGCTTTTCGACAGGATATGTTATGAAAAGAGGAAAATTTTTTATAACGACGTTACTGATTATAACCGTGCTTCTTGCGGCGCTTCCCGCGCGGGCGGCGAGCCGCGACGAGCTTGTAAATAAGCTCATATCCGTTGCGCAAAGCGAGGTCGGCTACGAGGGGACGAGTACGTATTCCAAATACGGTGAGTGGTACGGCTATCAGGGCGGCTGGTGCACCACCTTCGCGCTCTGGTGCTTTAATAAAACGGGCGAGGCGTACGGCGTTTCGCTCTATGCCAATATCGTGCCCGGCGGCGGAAACTGTAACTCGATGATAAGCTGGTTTAAAAACAGGGGAAGATACCATACGCGCTCCTCGGGCTATAAGCCGAAGAAGGGCGACCTCGTGTTCTTTGACTGGAGCGGCAACGGCTCCGCGCAGCACGTCGGCATACTGAAAAGCGTCAGCGACGGCACGGTTTATACTATCGAGGGTAACTGCTCGGGCAAGGTTAAGGCGAAAAGCTATAATTCCTCGTCGAATTCAGTCTATGCGAGCGTGAACAGCATACTCGGCTACGGCAATCCCGACTGGGCTGCGGTAACGGGAAATCAGACCACGAAGGCTACGACTACTACCAAAAAGCAGACCACAACAACCACCACTACGACAAAGCCCGCTACAACCGCGCAGACCACTACCGCCGAAACCGCGACGACCGAAAGCACGACAAGTACAACGACAACAACCACCACTACTACAATTACAACGACCACAACTACGGCGGCTCCCGTTCCCCTAAAGGATATGAAAATTCACGCCTCGAATACCGCTCTTGAAATCGGCGACAGCGTTAAGCTTGATTATGAGGTGAGCCCCGTAAACGCGAGCGCGGTAGTCGGCTACTTCTGCGACGAGGAGGGAGTTATAGAGATTTCCGATACGGGCGTTATTACCGCGACGGGCGAGGGCACGGCGACGGTTGTTGTATGCGCTAACGACACAATTTACCGTCAGTGCGACTTTACCGTAAGCGCGGCGCAGGCGCAGGTTACCCGTCATACTCCCCAAACCGTTGAAACCACGCAGGGTACGGTTAAGTCAAAAAAGCAGCGGCTTTCCGAGCTCGGAATAAACGTAGAAAAGCTGAAAGCTCATTTCGGCTACTATAAATATCCTTTTGCCCTTATCTGTACGACTGCCGCGGCGGTATTGATAATCAGCCTCATTAAACGCTGTAAAAAAACGGAGAATTAATATATAAGCGGAGAGAAAAAATGAAAAAACAGCAAAAAATAATTCTGCTAAAGAGCACGCTGATTATTTTTTTGAGCTTTTTGCTTACCTCAATAGGACATCTTGCGTGGATGTACCGCCTAATGACAATGACGACTGCGAAAACGTCAGATTTACTGACGGTTGTGGCGGGATATTTGCTTCAGGCCTTTGGAATCGGCGTGTTTGCAGCCGTGCAGCACCGCAAGGAAATTGCCGAACGCAGCTTATATGTTGCCGCTGTTATAGGATATGCCGTCTTTTTGATTCCTGCCGTAATCGGAACAAGCCTTGCAGGAGTTGTGGTTTTCGGTTTTTTGCTTAGCTTGTGCTGCGGGACAATCGCGGGCTATTATCTGTTATATCTCACCAAAGCAGAGGAAAAGCACCGCGCCGTTTCCTTCGGAGTAGGTTATGGGCTGACAACCGTTGCGGCGTGGCTGCTGTCGATGTTGCGGCATGAGAAGCTGTACTATGGCGGACAGGTGATTTTAATCGGCATATCCCTGGCGTTGCTTTGTATTCTCAGCGTGTATATTAAAGCCGAGGAAAATACTGACAAAAACGAAGGAAATCAGACAAATATAAAGAATGCCGCATTAAAAAAACAGCTGCTGTTATCCGTTGGGATAATATTTCTGATGAGTCTGGTTAACAATATCGGCTTTTCATTTTCTACGCCGGAGCTTCAAAACGGGATGAGGCTGGAATTTTCCCGTTTGTTTTATGCAGTTGGACTGATAGCAGCGGGCTTCGCTACGGATAAAAGCCGCAAGAGCGGCGCTGCCTGCGCGCTCGCAGCGCTGATTATTCCGTTTATTGTTCTTGCGCTGCGCGGAGAAACCTTTTCCTCGGTAATGTTCTGGGCGCTGGGTTATTTTGCTTTCGGATTTACTTCTGTTTACCGTATTATTCTGTTTTCGGACACGGCAAAGCGATATGACCTTTTGTATTTGGCGGGCTTCGGACTTCTGACGGGCAGAATAGGCGACGCTGCGGGCTCCGCTATTTCCTTTGCGCTGGCGGGAAGCGAGGTGCTCAGGGTAATTATTTCCGCTGCTCTTTTTGCCGTTACGGTGCTTCTGTTTTTCAGACTTTATCAGCTTTTGTATATTCCCGAGGCAAAGCGTCACAGGAGCGAGCGGGAGGTATTCGATGATTTTTCAGTTAAGCACGACCTCTCCTCAAGGGAGAGGGAGGTTCTGAGGCTTATGCTTGAGGACAATACCAACAAGGAAATATCCGAGGTTCTGTGTATTTCCGAAAACACGGTGAAGTTCCATATGCGCAACCTTCTTCAAAAAACGGGCTGCAAAAGCCGAAGCGAGCTGAGGGCGCTCTATCACGGCAGCAGATAAAATTTAAACGACGGGCTGTCTTAAGGCGGGGTTTTTGCCTTAAGGCAGCCTCTTATTTTTTGCATATAAGCCCGACCTATCCTAAAACTATCCCTGCATTTTTAAGACTTTAATGATAAAATAAAGCCGTAAGAACAGCAACCTCAAGTAATATTAAGGAGAAAAATATTATGAAAAAAAGAATAATCAGTTTTGTTATGGCGGCAATACTTTTGCTGACCATGCTGCCGATGACGGCGCTTGCCGAAAACGGTCCCTCCCAAGCGCACTGGCAGGAGGGCGACAGCGAAGTTTATATGGCTTTTTTGAGCTTGTATAACACTCGTACGGAGGAGACATACAGCTTTCTGGAAAATAATCGTGTTAACGCCGACGCGTACCCCGGCGTTACGTATGAGCGCAGCACAAATGAGCTGAAATTTGATTCTGTTGCCGATGCCGACAGCGGAAAGCTGGTGCTGCGCGCAAATATGATGGGCGACGATTTTAAAATCAGGATTGACGGGAGGATCTCCCTTGCTAAAATCGACGTCTGGGGCGACTGGTACGACGGAAATCTAACCGTTGCGGGCAACGGCGAGCTGACCGTTAATGCCGAAAAGGCGTATGACGCGGCTATTAATATGTACGCGGAGCATACGCCCGCCAAGCTTACCTTCGGTAAAGACGTTAAGGCTACGCTCTTCTCAAAAAACAACGTGGCGGTGCAGACAATATGCTCTGTAAATCCCGACGCGGCACAGGCTTATGTTTTTGAAAACGGTCAAAGCGCGACGGTTGCCAAAAGGAACTGGAGCTATAACGAGCCCGTATATATTCCCGGAATTCGTATGGAGGACGCTGAGGACGACGTATGGGCGGGTTACAGAGTGACCTCTGCGTCCGACCCCGACGGTTTTTATGCCGTTAACGAGGGCTGGCGCGGCGACGATACGGCGAACACGCTTTATTGGGTACAGAAATATCAATACGTAGCAAGATATAATGCTTATATTGAGGACAGAAATTTCTTTAAGGACAATCCGAAGGTAACTCAGGACGGCTCTCTGGAATATACGGAGGCGGAGTGGAACGCACAGACCGACTTTACGTATCAGACCGTACCGAGCGGCGAGCCCGCAAATATAGGCTACTATAATCCCGATGAGCCCGAAGGCGAAAACGCCTATACGCTTATACAGGTACGCAGCGCTTCGGACCCCGAAGGCAGCTACGGTGCGCAGGAATATAGCGCTTATAACAGTAACGACGAGCTTATTGAAACGGGATATTATATCTACCGTCTTGTTAACGCGCCGAATAGCAGCAGACTAATCAAGGACGACGCCTTTGCGGAGCTTCAGATACCCGAGGACGAGCTGGAGGCTAACGGCTGGAGCTTTGTACCCGGCTATGACAGGGTTGAATTTAAATGGACGGGAAGGCTTATTGACTCGGTGTATCCTCTGGCGAAGGACGGCAGCGGAAATAAGTACGTTAAAGGTTATGATAACGCCGTATACCGTTACGCCGAGGGCAGCGGAATAAACATCGGCAGCACCTTCTATTACTATTTTGAGGAGGCGCCCGAGGTAGACGCAGACAGTTTAACCGTAGTTACAGAGCTTGTTGAGGCTGACGGATTATATGACTATGCTATTGCTGAAAATCCGTTTGAATATAATACCGAAGCTCCCGAGCATACTCATAGCTACGGCAAGGGCGTTGTAACCCAAAAGGCAGCCTTCGGAAGAAACGGCATAATCACATATACCTGTTCGTGCGGCGACAAGAAATACGGCACAATTCCCATGCTGAAAACGGCTGTTCTTTCAGCCTCTAATTTCACATATGACGGCAAGAGGAAGACCCCCGGCGTAACCGTTAAGGACAGCGCCGGAAGAGTGCTTTCAAGAAGCTATTATGACGTGAAATACAGCAGCAACAATTACGCTATCGGAACGGCGACGGTTACGCTGACCTTTAAGGGCAATTACAGCGGTACAAGGGTACTGAAATTCAATATAATTCCGCGCGGCACGGCGATTTCAAAGCTGAAATCAGGCAAGAGAACTCTGACCGTGAACTGGAAAAAGCAGGCTGCGCAGACCAACGGATACCAGATTCAGTACAGCACAGATAAGACGTTTAGGACGGGCGTTAAAACGGTAAACATTTTTAAGGTTAAAACGGTTAAAAAGGCATTCAAAAAGCTGCAGAGCAAGAAAGTATATTATGTCCGCGTCCGCACCTTCAAAAAGGTCGGCGCCACCTATTATTATTCAACCTGGTCGCCGACCAGATACGTTAAAGTAAAATAAGAATATAAAAGCTTAAAATCGAATTAAGGTTTATGCGACGTGCATAAACCTTAATTTTTATATTGCAATCTTTGTTCAAAGTGCTATAATAAATTCTATAATATAACAAACAAAGGAGATGTTCTTATGGAAAAGAAGAATATTGACTGGGGCTCGCTCAGCTTCGCTTATATGCCCACCGATTACCGCTTCGTTGCCAACTTCAAGGACGGCAAGTGGGACGAGGGCGCGCTTATCACAGACCCGACCGTTACTATGACGGAGTGCGCGGGCGTGCTTCAGTATGCCCAGACCTGCTTTGAGGGCTTAAAGGCTTATACCACCGAGGACGGCAAAATCGTTTGCTTCCGTCCCGATCTTAACGCTTCAAGAATGGCGGATTCCTGCCGTACGCTCGAGATGCCCGTATATCCCGAGGACAAGTTCATTGAGGCGGTTAAGGAGGTCGTTAAGGCTAACGCTGCATGGGTACCCCCCTACGGCAGCGGCGCAACCCTTTATATCAGACCGTATATGTTCGGCTCTAACGCAGTTATCGGCGTAAAGCCTGCTGACGAATATCAGTTCAGAATCCTCGTAACGCCCGTAGGTCCTTACTTCAAGGGCGGCGCAAAGCCGATTACCATCCGCGTTTCACATCTTGACCGAGCTGCGCCGAGAGGCACGGGACATATCAAGGCGGGTCTTAACTACGCTATGAGCCTTCATAATATCGTTGACGCGCACAACAACGGCTTTGACGAGAATATGTACCTCGACCCCGCAACGAGAACGAAGGTAGAGGAAACGGGCGGCGCGAACTTCCTTTTCGTTACTAAGGACGGCACCGTGGTTACTCCTAAGTCAAACTCAATTCTTCCCTCTATCACAAGGCGTTCGCTTATGGTCGTTGCGGAAAAATATCTCGGCTTAAAGGTTGAACACAGAGAGGTTACTCTCGAAGAGGTTAAGGATATGGCTGAATGCGGTCTTTGCGGCACCGCGGCGGTTATTTCTCCCGTTGGCAAAATTGTCAACGACGGAGAGGAAATCTGCTTCCCGTCAGGCATGGAGGAAATGGGTCCGATTACCAAGAAGCTTTACGATACCTTAACGGGTATACAAATGGGCAGAATCGAAGCTCCCGAAGGCTGGATAGTTGAAATAGACTGATAATTGTAAAACAAAAAGACCGTTGTCGGAGTATCTCTCGACAACGGTCTTTAGTTGGTCTTCAGCACAGAATAAACCCCCAGTTCTACTGGGGGAATAAAAACGCTTT
>CALCYI010000018.1 GCA_937907605.1 uncultured Clostridia bacterium
ATCTTAAAATATGCAGAAACGCAAGAAAAACGCGTCGAAACGCAAGAAAAAAGCGACTTGACATTGTCAAGCCTCTTTGTTCAATAGAATTACCGTTGCAACGAATTCTCGTTTATCACTGTTATATTCCCACTCGAGCTCGCCGCTGTATTGCTTCAGCGTTTTGGTAACGCTCTTCAAGCCGACACCGTGGAGCTTTTTGTTTTGCTTTGTTGTTTTCAGGTTTTTGTCGGGCGGTGTATCGCAACTGTTGGTGAGCATCACGGAATCATAGGTGTTAATCTTGTTCGTTTTGAAAGTAATGGTTTTCGCCTCAGAATTCAGCGCCGCTTCCAGTGCGTTGTCCAACAGGTTGCCGAGAATGGTGACTAAATCGTAATCGCTGACAAAGCCGAGATTGGATATTTTGATTTCAAAATCAAACGTAACGCCTTTCAGTTCGCACTCTGTCACATACTTGTTGATAATAATATCCAGCGTATGATTGCCGCTGTGACAGGTGTTGCGGTTGGCGTTCATTTCCTTTGTGATTCTGTCAATATACTCCTGCTGTTCAGTGCCGCCCATATTGCGCAGGGCAAACAAATGATTTTTATAATCGTGCGTCAGAATCTGCATTGCCTGGTTTTTCTGCTCAAGCAGATTAAGATACTGCATATCCATTTCGTTTTTCTGCTCGCGTGCCTTAAGTTCGGCAAATTCATTTTCCCGCTTTTGAATTCGTTGCGTATAGATGGCGGTTAAGCAGCACAGAACAATAGATGCGGACGTAATCACAATTGTTGCGATAAGCAGTGTTTTTGAGAGTTGATACTCCAAACTGATTCTGAACAAAAACACTAAAAGAATCAATACAATCATAGGGTAAAGCAAATTCAAATAGGTTTTGCTCATACTACCAACGGCGTGATTCTTTTTATACGACAAAGTGTTGGCAACAAAATAGACGATAACAAAATAGAGTGCCTTTGAGATAGCAACGCCGACGAAGAAGTATACGACGTCGCTGTTCATAACAAACATAATCCTACCGACAAAATATTCCGTGCCGACCTCTGCAATAATTTCAGTTGCTACCATGATGAAAATCAGAATAGCAGAGTGAAAAATGCAGCTTTTAAATGATATGTCAAAACATAACTTTGCAAATATCAGTGTCATTAAAAAGCAGGTAAATATATTAACAAAAATATTGTTGTCTTTTAAAACAGCATTAGGTAAAAAATGCAGAGTATATAAGCCCTCTATCATCAGTATGGATACAAACGGTTTGAATTTTGACTCATAATTCGTACTGAAATAATAGTAGGTAATAAATCCTTCAATAAAACATGCGATTGCTATCGGAATGAGATTGGACATCTGTTTATCTCCTCTTAATGTAATCAAACCAGAACCTGTGAAAATCCGCTTGCTTGCGGGTGGCGACGGATATTCTTGTATCGCCGAGATAAACCTCTTTATAACTGTAACGGGTAATGTAGTGAATATTAATCAAAAACGACTTGTGCACCAGATAGAAAAAGGTATTCGGCAGCTTCGACACCAAATCGTCAAAGCTGTTTTTTGAAGTGTATTCTCCGCCGACAGTGGCAACGGTAACCTTTCTGTTCTCTCGCTTGATATAGATAATATCATTGACAAGAACCTTGATGTTTTCACCGTTCTTTTCAAGATAAATATCGACATAGGTTTCGTCCAGATATTCCATCGCTTTATCAAGAGAGGCATAGAGGCGCTTCTCGTCAAACGGCTTTTCAAAATAACGGAAGATGTGTAAATCCATTGCCTCGTCCTGATATTCCTCAAAGGCAGTAACAAAGAAAAGTATCACACGGCTGTTGCGCTTCTTCAGTTCCTTCGCCACTGAGATACCGTCTGCCTCAGGCATCTGAATATCCAGGAACGCAAGATCAAAGGCAGCCTCGCTGTTCAGTATTGCTTCGGGCGAAACCGAAGTCGTTATCTCCGTACTGATCAGGTGCGTTGCCATATACCGCTCAATATGAAATTGTAAATCGTCAACGAACTTCTGCTCGTCATCGAGAATTAATATACGCATAATATCACCACTTTTATTTTACCATCAACAGTCTGAATAATAAAGTGTAAATGTCAAACTGCAAGATATTCGTGTAGAAATGCAAGAAAAAAGAGGCTGTAAAAAAACAGCAATTGAAAAAACGGGATTCGCTGAAAGTGAGTCCCGTTGATTTTTGTGTATGAAATTGTATTTTCTGTGGAAAAGTTGAAAAAATGTAGATTTTTTGGAATAACAAACAGAGGCTCCGAGTTTTGCACCTTTGATGTTGAAAACTTTTCGGTTTTGTTTATGCCGCTTTGTAGGCGGCTCCGGTTTTCAGGCAATAACAAAAGGACAAAGCCAAAACTCAGCCCTATTTACTTAGGGTGCCCCAATAGGATTGCCTATCCTTTAATTGTACCTGTCAATAATTTCTTCTGCAACCTGCTTTTTGGTGATGCAGCGATCCATTGCTTCCTTTTCGAGACAGTGGTGAGCTTCCGGCTCCAGCAAGCCCTCTTTACTTATGAGCAACCATTTTGCCTTGTTCACAAGACGGATTTCCTCCATCTTGTCCTCCATTCTGGTCGATTTTTTCTCGGCGCTTTGCAGCTTCGTTTTTGCCGTTGTAAGCCATCTGAGCGCGGTATCCATTGCCTGACGGCTCATCGGCTTCGGCAGGGTGAAAACTCCGTGACGAGAGACCTTGTCGTATATATCCGTGTGGATTTCATTCCTTACGAGAAGGAGCACAAGCGCCTTGCCCGAGGTGCTGCAGTCAATGGCAAAGCGCACGCCGGGGTCGTCGCTTAAAGGCGTGTTTATAATCACAAAATCAAAGCTCCTCTCATTTACTGCGCGCTGCGCCGAGGCAATATTGCGTGCGTAACTGACTGGCGAAAAGCTCGTGTCGGGGAGCATTGCCGTCATTGCATTATTAAAATTTTCGGCGGAGGATACAACAAGCACGCTGTATGCCTGTTCTTTAAGTCCCATTATGCTCCCTCCTTTTCGTCAGTTTTTATCGGTTATTTACAGTAAATATCAAAGATTTTTTCGGGTATATACTTTTTTATAAATTCGCTTTGCGCCGCCTTATGCTTTGCTTCCTCCAGCGTCTGAGGGAGCTTTTCGAAGCGTGAGAGCGTTTCCTCATCGGCGGTGTATAAATTAAAGTCTGCAACAAACGGCAAATCAAGGTTATTCTTAATTCCGTACAAACCCGAATATATCATAAGCGCAAAGGCGATATACGGGTTAACGGACGGGTCTGCGCTGCGCAGCTCTGCGCGCTTATATTGACCGACTGCTGCGGGAATACGCACAAGCTGCGAGCGGTTCTCGCTTGACCACGAAACGTAGCGAGGCGCTTTATTGCTGCCGAGGCGGTCATAGGATTTTTCCGTAGGATTTAAGAACGCGGTCATATCAACCGCTTTGTCAAGCACGCCCGCAATCATATAGGGCATAATGTTGTCCGTGCCGTCCTCAGCCTTTACGGATACGTTGATATGGAAGCCGTTGCCAGGCTTATCGGGGAGCGGCTTCGGCGAAAAATCAGCGTAAAGCCCGTTCCTGCTCGCGACCGTTTTTACAATCGTCTGGAGCGTCATTACGTTGTCTGCGGCGGTAAGCGGGTCGGAATAGCGGAAATCAATCTCGTTTTGCCCGGGTCCCTCCTCGTGATGTGAGCTTTCGGGGCTAATACCCATCTGCTCGAGCGTGAGGCAGATTTCACGGCGGATGTTTTCGCCCCTGTCGTCGGGTGCTAAATCCATATAGCCCGCTCTGTCGTACGGCGTTTTCGTAGGCTCGCCGTTTTCGTCAAGCTTAAAGAGGTAAAATTCCTGCTCAGCTCCGAAATAGAAGTGATAACCCGCCTTTTCAGCGTCGTCAACCGCGTTTTTGAGCAGCGTTCTCGTGTCGCACTCAAACGGTCTGCCGTCGGGATAGGTAATGAAGCAGTACATTCTCACAACCTTTCCCTGCTCTGGACGCCACGGAAGAATAGTAAGCGTATCAGCATCGGGGTGAAGCAGCAAATCCGAATGTACCTCACCTCCGAAGCCGGTAATAGCGGAGCCGTCAAGCGCTATTCCGTAACCGAAAGCGCGCTCGAGCTCGTCAGCCATAATTGAGATATTTTTCTGTCGCCCGTAAACGTCGCAGAACGCGAGGCGTACGAACTTAACATCCTCCTCAAGAGCGAACTGTATAATTTCATCCTTGGTATATTTCATAGTAAAACCTTCTTTCTAAAAGGCACAAACTGTCGAATCCAATACGGTTTTCATTAGCTTGCGCCTACTAAAAAACGCGCTCATTAAAAACGGGTAGTCCCTCGAATTAATGAACGCCTTTGCTCATAAAGTTAATATATAATACGAAACATTTATTGTCAAGAAATTTTTAAAAAAAAGGGCTTGACAAAGCGCTTTTAATGGTGTAACATTTCATATTGTAAAGGCAAAGGGGTCTTTGAGCGATGTACTCAAGGACTCTTTATTTTTATGAAAATATAGTAAAGGCAAATTTGTCTTTTGGGTATTTTTACACGGAGGCTGCCTTTAACTGCTTTTTAGGAGGAAAGATTATGGCATATGTTGATGAAGTAATGGATTTCTTAAAGAGACGCGACGGTAACGAGCCAGAGTTTTTACAGGCTGTAAGCGAGGTTTTCGACTCCCTGCGCCCCGTAATCGAGGCTAACGAGGAGAGATACAGAAAGCTCGCGCTGCTTGAAAGGCTTGTGGAGCCGGAAAGAATTTTCCGTTTCAGAGTACCGTGGATTGACGACGAAGGTCAGGTACATGTAAACCGCGCGTACCGCGTTCAGTTTAACTCTGCAATCGGTCCGTACAAGGGCGGCTTAAGGCTTCACCCGAGCGTTACGCTTTCCGTAATTAAATTCCTCGGCTTTGAACAGATTTTCAAAAACTCCTTAACCGGTCTGCCTATCGGCGGCGGTAAGGGCGGCTCCGACTTCGACCCAAAGGGCAAGAGCGACAGAGAGATTATGATGTTCTGCCAGAGCTTTATGACCGAGCTTTGTAAGGTTATCGGTGAGAATACCGACGTTCCCGCAGGCGACATCGGCACGGGCGCAAGGGAAATCGGCTATATGTTCGGTCAGTATAAGAGAATTCAGAAGCGCTACGAGGGCGTATTAACGGGTAAGGGTTTATCCTTCGGCGGCTCGCTTACGAGGACCGAGGCGACGGGCTACGGACTCCTTTACATAACCGAGGAAATGCTAAAGGACCACGGTATTGAAATCGCGGGCAAGACAGTTGTTGTATCCGGCTCAGGTAACGTTGCTATTTATGCCGTTGAAAAGGCGGAGCAGCTCGGCGCTAAGGTCGTAACCGTATCCGATTCAACGGGCTGGGTTTACGACCCCGAGGGAATTGACGTTGAGCTCCTTAAGGAAATTAAGGAGGTTAAGCGTGCAAGACTTACGGAATATGCTGCGGCAAGACCGTCGGCGCAGTACCACGAGGGCAAGGGCGTATGGAGTATTAAATGTGACATCGCGCTTCCGTGCGCTACTCAGAACGAGCTTCATCTTGAGGACGCTAAGCAGCTTGTTGCTAACGGCGTTATTGCGGTCTGCGAGGGCGCAAATATGCCTACCACAAGGGACGCAACGGCTTATCTCCAGGAGAACGGAGTGCTCTTCCTTCCCGGTAAGGCAGCTAACGCGGGCGGCGTAGCAACCTCAGCCCTTGAAATGAGCCAGAACTCCGAGAGAGTTTACTGGTCCTTTGAAAAGGTTGACAGAAAGCTCAAGGATATTATGGTTAATATTTATCACAATATCGACGAGGCTTCTAAGAAATACGGTCTTGACGGCGATTACGTTGCGGGCGCAAATATTGCGGGCTTTGAAAAGGTTGCGGACGCAATGATTGCACAGGGCGTAGTATAATAATTCGGAATTAGGAATTATTAGTATAGCTATAACAAACTTAAATATAAATGGCAAAGGCGTCGCTGATTTTATCGGTGATGCCTTTCTCACTTTTCAGGCACGCACTGACGAATCCGAAACGCTTAAAATGAGCTATTTAAGCGAACTTTGGCGTTTTCGCTTTTGCTTGGCGTCAGCCAAGCTGCAATCTCAAGCCACCAAACTTCATCTTAACTAACTGCATTTTAAGTGCTTTGCCGTTTTCGTTAAGCTGATTTGGCCTTAGATGCGGCAAAAAACGCAGGAATACTTGCGTATTCCGAGTATTTTTAACAATATATAAGGGCAAAGCAGCTAATGAAAACCGTATCGGATTCATTAGCGCGTGCCTAAGAGGTGAACAAAATGACAAGGGAAATTCCGTTTATCGCAAGAATGATTGTTATTAAAGACGTAATATTGGAAGAAAAGCATATAAAAGAGGATACCTCATTTAATAACCCTAAATACGATAGTGAATGTGAATACTGCATGAATACGACTGCTTGGGATTAAGGTGAAACCTATGACGAAGTATATTTTTGTAACGGGCGGCGTTGTATCGGGGCTCGGTAAGGGCATTACCGCGGCTTCGCTCGGAAGATTATTAAAAGCCAGAGGGCTTAAGGTTGCCGCTCAAAAGCTTGACCCGTATATTAACGTAGACCCCGGAACGATGAGTCCGTATCAGCACGGCGAGGTTTACGTAACCGAGGACGGCGCGGAAACCGACCTTGACCTCGGTCACTACGAGCGCTTTATCGACGAAAACCTTAATAAGTATTCCAATCTTACCACGGGCAAGGTGTACTGGAACGTGCTCAACAAGGAGCGCCGCGGAGAATACCTCGGCTCAACGGTTCAGGTAATTCCGCATATTACCAACGAGATTAAGGAATTTGTATATTCCGTTGGCGAAAAGACCGACGCGGACGTGGTAATTACGGAAATCGGAGGTACGATAGGCGATATTGAATCCCAGCCGTTTATTGAGGCTGTGCGCCAGATTTCGCTCGAGGTCGGACGTGAAAACAGCCTGTTTATCCACGTTTGCCTCGTGCCGTTTTTAAGCGGCTCCGACGAGCATAAATCAAAGCCCACCCAGCATTCCGTAAAGGAGCTGCAGGGTATGGGCGTTAATCCGAATATTGTCGTTTTGCGCTGCGACAGACCGCTTGAGGAGTCAATTTTTGATAAGATTTCGCTTTTCTGTAACGTAAAGCGCGACTGCGTTATTGAAAATATCACGCTTGACAATCTTTACGAAGCGCCGCTTATGCTCGAAAAATCGAGCTTTTCCGAGGTTGTATGCCGTGAGCTTAATATATCCGCTCCTGAGCCTGATTTAACGGAGTGGACTGCTCTCGTAGAAAAGATTAAAGCCGAACGCAAAGAGGTTATTATCGGGCTTGTCGGAAAATATGTTGAGCTTCATGACGCATATCTTTCCGTAGCAGAGGCGCTCAGGCACGCGGGATATTACCACGACGCAAAGGTAAAAATCAAATGGATTGACTCCGAAAATATTACGGAAGAAAACAGCAACGAAATATTATCCTCACTCGACGGAATTATAGTCCCCGGCGGCTTTGGCAGCAGAGGTATTGAAGGAATGATTCTCGCCGCAAAATACGCGCGCGAAAACAGGGTTCCCTATTTTGGTATCTGCCTCGGTATGCAGATTGCCGTTATTGAGTACGCAAGGAACGTGGCGGGTATTAAGGACGCAAACTCGGGCGAATTTGACGAGCTTTGTAAGCATAAGGTAATTGATTTTATGCCCGGTCAATATGAGGATATAGACAAGGGCGGAACGCTCCGCCTCGGCGCATATCCCTGTGTTTTGCAAGAGGATACGGTTATCCGCTCGCTTTATGAGCAAAAGTCAATCAGCGAGCGTCACCGCCACCGCTACGAATTCAATAACGATTACCGCGAAGCTTTGCAAAAACACGGCTTAACCCTAAGCGGTATATCGCCCGACGGCAGACTTGTTGAGACCGTGGAGCTGAGCGACAGGCCGTTTTTCATAGGCGTTCAGTACCACCCAGAATTTAAGAGCAGACCCAACAGACCGCACCTGCTGTTTAAGGGCTTTATTAAAGCTTCAATAAAGGAGAAATAATTATGCTTACTCCGAATATGAATTACAAGGATTTAAAGGATTCATATTTGTTTTATAATATTGCAAAGAAAACGGAGGCCTATTCCTCGCAAAATGTACTTGTTCATAAAATTTACCGACTCGGGATAGGCGACGTTTCTCTGCCCCTGTGCGGCGCGGCTATAGCCGCGTTGCACAGTGCGGTTGACGACCAGTCAAAAAAGGATACCTTTATGGGCTATATGCCCGAATGCGGCGCGCCGTTTCTGCGTGAAGCGATTGCAAAGCATTATTTGAAAAGAGGAGTCTCCTTAAGCGCCGAAGAGGTGTTTGTATCAAGCGGCGCGAGCGACGAGCTCGGCAATATCCTCGATTTATTTGATAAAAGCAGTACGGCGCTCGTTATCGAGCCTGCGTATCCTGCCTACGTTGACGCTAACATTATGGCGGGAAGAAGGATTATTCATTACTCTTCGAGTCAGGAAAACGGCTTCGCTCCCGAGCCCGACCCAAGCTTAAAGGCGGATATTATCTATATCTGCTCGCCTAACAATCCGACAGGCGCGGTGTTTACAAAGGAAAAGCTTAAAAAATGGGTTGACTTTGCAAACGATAACGGTTCTGTAATTCTCTTTGACGCGGCGTATGAAGCGTTTATTGAGGATGAGGATATCCCGCACAGCATATTTGAGATTGACGGCGCGCGCGCTTGCGCTATTGAAATCTGCTCGCTTTCCAAGACCGCGGGCTTTACGGGCACGAGGCTCGGCTATACGGTAATTCCGAAGGAGCTTGAGCGGCGCACAATGAGCCTTAACGATATGTGGGTGCGCAACCGTACGACCAAAAGCAACGGCGTATCCTATATTCTGCAAAAGGGCGCTGCGGCGGTATTTACCGAGGAGGGACAGCGTCAGATTAAGGAGAATATAGAAGTGTATAAAAATAACGCCCGCGTGATTATGCAGGCGCTTGATAAAGTCGGGCTATGGTACTGCGGCGGTAAAAACGCGCCGTATATCTGGTGTAAATGTCCGAACGGTATGACAAGCTGGGAATTTTTCGATTATCTGCTTGAAAACATACAGGTTGTCGGCACGCCCGGAGTTGGCTTCGGCGAAAACGGAGAGGGCTATTTCCGCTTCACCACCTTCGGCGACGTTGAGGATACGAAGGAATCTGCTAAAAGACTGATTAAGTTATTAGGAGAAAAGGTATAACTAAGGAAGAAATTTTAAAAAGCGCAAAGGAAAACAATATTGAATTTGTAAGGCTTCAGTTTACCGATTTGTTCGGCAGAATGAAGAACGTGGCAATCACACTGTCGCAGCTTGAAAAGGCGCTTGATAACGAGTGTATGTTCGACGGATCGTCCATAGACGGCTTCGTTCGTATTGACGAGAGCGATATGTACCTTCACCCTGATTACGATACCTGGGCAATCGTGCCGTGGAGAAAGCACGAGAATATTCAGACGGGCAGACTCATCTGCTCGGTATATAAAGCGGATAACGAAACTCCGTTTGAGAGAGATCCCAGAAACGTATTAATCAAGGTTATGGAAGAAGCAAAACAGCACGGTTACGGCTTTAACGTAGGACCATGTGAATTCTTCCTCTTCAAGCTTGACGAGGACGGCAAGCCGACTATTGAGCTCGGCGATGAGGCAGGCTACTTTGACCTCAACCCGATTGACCACGGAGAAAACTGCCGCCGCGATATCTGCCTTGCTCTTGAAGAAATGGGCTATACTATTGAGGCTTCACACCACGAGGTTGCGCAGGGCCAGCACGAAATTGACTTTCAGTTCGGCGACGGACTTCTCACGGCCGACAGAGTTATAACCTTCAAGCACGTAGTTAAAACCTACGCAACAAAGAAGTGTATCAACCCTACTTCCCCCTCCGCAGGATGATTGCGCTTTGTTTTATCAAATCCAGCAGATTATTGAAAACGATGATAGCATTATCGGCGGTAAATCAAATGAGCTAAAAGAAGCAAATATCATTGAAACAAAAACAAGTTATGGGGTTTGTAGATTTAAATTATTGACATAAAGACAGACAAGGAGTGGTTGTTTCACTCCTTGTCTTTTTTTGTGTTCATTATAACGACTGATTTTTTAATGCCTCGCCCTTTGGCGTTTTCTTAATTTTAAGCATAAGCCCTGCGGCAACAACGGCATAGCAAACCATGCCCATAATTACCATTGTTACAAAGCAGGAATTGCTGACGATATACGGGATATAACCCGTCATTTCCGTATACATATACGAATGGAACGCCCAGCGCAGCAGCGCGTCAATCATCGGGATTGAAAGTAGCAGCGAGGCAAGCACGGCAAACGAGGTCATTATCAGATAAAGTCTGCCGATTTCAATATCCGTAAAGCCTAAAATTTTAGCCATTGCTATTGACTTGGTATTTTTTTCGATAATCTGCTTTGTGAGTATGTACATAATCAGCAGGAAGATAACGACGCCGAGCGCTTTAAACACAGCCATAAATTCAAGCATGGAGGATTCAAGTTGCGTTACAATTTTAATTAAATCCGCCTCGGTAATAACTGCAGCAACCGAATCTTCATTAATATCGGTAAGCTCCTCGTTGCTGAAATAGCCTGAAAAGTAGTCATCGCCTTTATTGAACATTTCAAGATAGTCGCTGCGGTTCATAAATACGGAAATCGCCGCATCGTACTGATACTGCCCTGCGATAGTGAAGGTGTAAACTTTGCTGCCGTACGGCTCTTTAAGGTCAATGGTATCGCCCGGCTTAAGCCCGAATTTATCCATCAGTCCGTTGGAGGCTAACACTTTGCCGCTCGGTATTTCTGCTTTTACATACTGACTGCCGCTGTTTATGCCGTAAATCAGCACGTCGTCGGTCAGATATTTGTTGTACATCGTTTCAAGCGAGGTAACGCAGTATTTTTCAGCGTCTGCGTTTTCCGTATTTACCTCCTCATTGAGAATATACTGATAGCTTGCAAGCTTCGTTTCGTCAACAAGCTTTGTGTAATCCTCAATCAGCGGACCGAACATTGTACCAAACACGACGAGCATACCCGCAAGCACAACGCCGATAAACAGCGTCAGATAGGACGGGATATTTTCAAACAGTATTCTGAGCCTGAATTTTGAGAAAAACGGAAGCTTTTTCGGAAGTCTGATAACGGAGGCTTTACTCTTTTTCTTCAACTCTCCACGCAGGAAATTGAGTGGGCTGATTTTCAGCTTTTTGCTCAATACGGCAAAATTGATAACAAGCATTAAAACAAGCGGAACAACCGTTGTTCTTATAAACGCGTCGCCGTTCCATAACACCTTGTATTCCGTAAGCGAATAGTTGCCGTAGTAAACGCCTACAAACATTCTTTGAAATACGGTATAGCCGAGTATATTGCCGACAAGCGCGGCAACAAGCGTAACCGTAACAGGCAGGAACATATAATGCCTTATAAGTTCTCCCCTTGAATAGCCCGAAGCACGAAGCGTGCCTATAACGTTTGCCTCTTTTGAAATTGTGTTAGAGGTGGTTACGGCAAATACAAAGGCTATCACAGCGATAATGATGTACAGCATCATAGTTGCAGAAGCCTTATCCGAGGTGGAGTCCTCTATAACGAAAGCGATAGCTTTATTTGTGTAGCGGGGATTATAATCCTCAACAGTAAGAATACCGCTGTCGTCAATATCTATATCCATCATTTTATCAAGCTTATCAAGATTTTTGCGGATAGATGAGCAGTCATATATTCCCGTAGCGTCAACTGCGTCAACGATTTTATATACAGTATCCATCGCTTCGTCAAGCTTACTGTCAAAACCAGCTTCACTTTCGTAATCGTCAAGGCTGACCTTCGGCGCTTCCTCAAGGGAATCAAGGTCAAAATCGTCCTCCATACCCTCTGCCTCTTTAAAGGCATTCATCATTGCGTTGTATTTTTCCTCAGTTGTGCCGAGTTCTTTGGCAATACCCGAGGTGTTGAGCATTCCCGCAGTACGCATTGCCGCTCTGATTTTAGTTTCAAGTTCATCTGACGCCGTTTCAAATTCAGCAGTTAGAGCTTTGATGGTATCCTTCGCCTCAGCGTAAACGCTGTCAACCTGAGCCTGCACCAGCGGCTCGTCATATTCCTTTAGAATATCCTCAAGCGAATCAATCAGCGCTTCAGAGCGCGTGTTTGCGTCCTTATCGTCAGAGATGGCGTTATCATACTTAAACGCATAATTATATGTAAGGTGAGCGTCGCTCATTTCATCAAAGCCTTCACTGCTTAAAACAGCTACTCCGAAACTGATAGCGTCAAACATCATATCGGAATTGCTTTGAAAGAGGCAGGAATAATCGGGAACGGCAATCAGTCCCGAAACCGTGTACGCGGTATCTCTTATTGTAATAACACTTCCGACTTTCAGGTCGTTGTTATCGGCATACATACGGTCAAGCGCAATTTCGATTACCGTTTCCGGCATTTTGCCGTCCAGCACACATTCCGTGTTCACCGTTTCTCTGTCGGCATAAATACGAAGGGTATCGTCAAGCTCTTTGATTTTTTCTTCTTTATAGAAAAGTGGATATAGCTTTAGAACGTTTTTCGTTTCTATATCGCTGACAACCGTTTCGTCAGGCTTAATATTAAAGGCAATATGTCCGTCCTCAACATTATATTTAATATGACTCTCCTCATAATTTGAGGCAACCGAATTATCTGAAACAAAAAAGCCTGACATAGCGCCGATAAAGAAAACAAGAAACAGGAAAATGGCAATGTATTTTCCCGCGTCGCTTTTCAGCTCTTTTTTATATCGTTTATTAAGTGGGTTTCTCATACCGTTTACCATTCCAGTTCTGCTGCTGCAATTTTTGTTTCATTTGCAAAGTTGCTTACGATTTTTCCGTCCTTGAGCGTAAACACTCTGTCAGCCATATTTTTGATAGCGTCGTTATGCGTTACCATAATTACGGTGTTGCCGTATTTCTGATTGACCTCCTCAATGAGTTTTAGTATTTCCTTTGAGGTGTGGTAGTCAAGTGCGCCCGTCGGCTCGTCGCAAAGCAGGATGTCGGGATTTTTAACGATAGCCCTGCCGATAGAGGTTCTTTGCTGCTGACCGCCCGAAAGCTGTGAGGGCAGCTTGTCCCTCTGGTCAAAGATACCGAGCGTTTTCATCAGCTCGTCAACGTCGAGCGTATCGCTGCCGAGATACTTACCCACTTCAATATTCTCACGCACGGTTAAATTCGGAATTAAGTTATAGGACTGAAAGACGTAGCCAAGGTGCTTTCTTCTGTACTGCGTCAGCCGCTTTTCGCTCATAAACTTAATTTTTTCACCGTTTACGGTAATATCGCCGCTGTCCGCCGTTTCAATTCCGCCGATAATGTTCAGAAGCGTTGATTTTCCCGAGCCCGACGGACCGAGTAACACGCAGACCTCACCCTTTTCTATTTCAATATCAATTCCGCCGAGCGCCTGCACAAAGCTGTCGCCCTCGCCGTAATGCTTTTTCAGCTCCTTAATTTCAACAAAGCTCATTTTTTCTCCTTTTTACTCATTTGGTAATATGTTGACTAAAAATGGTATTTCATTTTTTTGAGCAGATTAAAACTGGTATCGCTTATATCATGCTCCATTCTGCAAGCAGTGTCCTCAGCTATATTCGGGTGAACACCCGCCTCTAACAGCATATTTTTAAAAAACATATGCTTTTCATATGTCTTTTTAGCAATATTTAAACCTTTTTGTGTCAGAATTATGTAATGACTTTCATCAACTGTAATTAACTTCGCCGCCTTCATATTTTTAACCGCAACAGATATAGTAGAGCGTTTATATTCAAAATAATTTGCCAAGTCGATTGCTTTGACCAGGCTGTTTTTATTTTGGAGTATCAATATTGCTTCAAGGTAATCCTCAGTTGCTTTTCCGTAATTGTTCATTCCGTCCTCCTGTAATTAGCCATTGCTAACTCTCGCCTTAAAAATAAAAGCATTAAATGCCTTTATTATTGAGTAAAAATTTCCAAAGCGTAATCGCATTAGAATTAACAAGCAGCTTTTCCATATCTATTTTTGCAGGGCAAATATCTCTGCAAGCGAGCGATTTACCGCAGCCCGAATAAATATGCTTTTGATACTTTTTACGAAGCTCTTTTTGTTCTTCTCTCGGCAGTTCCTCTAAAAGTCTTGCGACAGGGACCATAGAAGACATACCGAAAAAGCTTCCGCCTAAATAAAAGTTTGGACAGATTTCAAGACAGCAACCGCATTGCAAACAGCGTGAAGCCTCGTAGAGCAGCTCGTTTTGTTTTTCGCTTGCATTGGCATTTTCATTCAGCCAAGCGGTAATTGACTCTAAATTTTGATATAAAATCGTTCTGTCAACAACCAAATCCTGAACAACAGGGAATTTCCGCAGCGACTCAACGGTGATTTCGCCCTTAAGCTCATTCAGCCTCGTGTCGCAGGCAAGCGAAGGTCTGCCGTTAATGACCATTGCACAAGCGCCGCACTTTTTCTGAAGACAAGAGCAATCCCACATTATTTTGTCTGATAAGCTTTTGTTAATCAGAGACAGCGCTGTTGCAACGGTAACGCTTTCAAGCTCGGTTTCAAGCTCGTAAGACCTCCATGACGGGGCGTCAGCCGCTGATTTTCTTCTGAGTATCTTCAGCGTGTATTTCATCAATCAGCCCTCCTCTCTGCAATATCTCGCATAGAAAGGGTAATATCAAAGTCACTGCATTTAACAACCGTTGTTTTTCTGAAATGCGCGTCATCCTTTTCCGGAAAATCCGTTCTTGTGTGTGCGCCCCTGCTTTCCTCTCTGTTAAGCGCAGAGAGAAGCATTGCCTTCGCAAGTAGGTATCTGTTTACAAAAACATCAGTCATCATTTTTGCACCCGCTTTTGCTTCAAGGTCTGAAACAGCCTTTTCAAGCGTTTGTTTATCTCTGAATATACCGAGAGCATTTTTCATAATTTCTGCAATTTCATCATTGACGGCATAATCATAAAGTAAATTGCAGGAATTATTTTCAGTCCATTCAGAGTCTTTATAATCTATGGTTTTGATGTAATCTGCAGCCGTATTTGCCGCAACGCTTCCGCCGTAGATTGCGCCGAGCATTGAATTTCCGCCAAGACGGTTTGCGCCGTGATATTGGCATGCACATTCTCCTGCTGCATAAAGCCCTGTTATATTAGTTCGGTGCTTCTCATCAACATCAATTCCGCCCATAAAATAGTGAATGCCGGGTGAAACCTTTATATATTCCTTTTGCGGATTTTTGCCGAGCAGGCGGATACATTCCTCCTGCAAATCGGAAAGTCTGCTTTTCCACACCTCACTGTCAATGCCCGTCATATCAAGATATACCTGCTCGCCAAGCGCCGCCATTTCACGGGACACGACGTCACGTGGCATAAGGTTACCGAGCTCTGGATATTTTTCCTCCATAAAATAGAAGTGCTTATTATCTTTATATACAAATAATCTGCCGCCTTCGCCTCTTGCCGCTTCGGATATCAGCATACGCTTTCCGGAGATTGCGGCTGTTGTCGGATGGTACTGTATAAATTCGAGATTTGCAAGCGCCACGCCCTGCGAAAAGGCTTGCGCAGTAACGTCGCCCGTATTAACGGCAGTTCCCGTAGTCATTTCAGGGAAAAGGCTATTCATGCCTCCCGTGCAAATAATAACCGCGCCGTAAAGCTTGCCCGTATTGCCTGTATATAAATCTGTAATTTTCACGCCCTTGCAGGCTTCGTTTTCAATAATAAGCTCATTAAACCGATGATGGGGATAACGCTTAATCAGCCCTTGCGCTTCATACCTTCTTGCCTCATCAATTAAGGCGGACATCAGGATTTTACCCGTACTGCTTTTTGCGTAAGCGGTGCGTTTTTTCTTTTGTCCGCCAAAATTACGCAGTACGAGCGTATTGCCCGTCATATTAAACGGTACGCCGAGCGAGCATAGCCATTCCACAATATGAGGAGCATTTTGCGTTAAGTTCCAAACGGCGTTTTCATCCGCAAGAAATGCTCCGCCCTTTAAGGTATCGTTATAGTGATTTAACGGCTCGTCGTTTTCGCCCATTGTATTGAGCGCCGCATTAATGCCGCCCTCCGCCATAACGGACTGAGCGCGCTCTGACGGTTGAAGGGATATAAGTCGGCTCGAAATGCCTTTTTGTGCCAAATGAATAGAAGCGGACAGCCCTGAAAGACCTGCACCGATAATGTTTACTTTTCTCTCCGTCATATTGCCGCCCACCTCACATAATAAATGATGAACGCCGTTGCCATAAAGAGCAGTAAAACGGATATCCAAAAAACAATATCGTTTACTTTCGGCTTCAGCCTTTTAATGCCGCAGGCAATGAGAAGCGGCTTTGTGTTTGTAATAATATGAAACGCAATTGAAACGACAAGCAATATCTGCGTTATCAGCTTGAATACATCAAAATTCGGCAGTCTGTAATGGTCTGTACTGACACCTGTAAAGGCAAAAATATGGAAGAATATCAGCACCATAATTAAAAAGCCGCTGGTTCTTCTTGCCCAAAACAGCAGATTGTCTTTAAAATAAGATACGCCTGCTTTCTTTTGCGCCTTCAGGGTCTGAACAGTTAAAGCTGTTCCTAAAACAGTATGAACACAGATTAAGCCTACCATAGACCATGCAATAATGCGTGTTGTAACAGAGCCTACTCCCATAAGGTTGAAGGCTCCTATTACTCCATGCACTATGAATAGCAAAATTATTAAATGACTTATTACTGCGTTCGTTTTTCTCATACGATATTTACCGTCGTTATATTATTGTTTTTGCTGATGCTGCTTAAATCATACATATCGGCAAGCTCTTTTGAAAGGATGATAATATCAAATTTTCCGTATTCACCCTTTGACATTAAAAGGAGTGAATTTTCGCTTTTGATTTTCATCTGATTTTCGGGTAACCTTGCCTGACAGATTTCGGCATAGCCCTTTGCTCCCTCGTCGCCCTTGCAAATCATACAGGATATGTCGTCAAGGACAACGGGAATATTCTCGCCTTGAAAAAAGGCAGTCCACACGTCGAGGGTGTCGCTGTGGCGCTCATTATTTATAAGCACCACATATTCGCCCGAAACGTCGTTTGGGTCGAAGGCATAGGAGGTTGCGCTTGAAACAGCGTCAACTCCGCCGCTTTGGATTAACGAAAATCCGCCGAGAGCCGTGAAAGGAATACCGAGAATCAGCACAAGCACGCCTACACGCATCAGCCAGCGTAAGATTGTATTTTTCATTTTACTGCTTTGCCTGTCTGAGAGCGTCGTCAACCGCTTCCATAAACTGATCGTAGGAAATAGTAGCGCCGCTGATGGCGTCTATTGAATGATAGTCGCCGCTTTCCACAAGAAGCCTTGCGTATTCCTTTGAGCCTGCAAGCGCCTTTTGCGCCTTGTTATAATAATCCTGATTGGCAACCTCGCCGTTTTGCTTGCCGTAATCCTCGTCCTTAAGCGTGCCGTCAGGCTCGTAGGTGTTAAATGTACATTCGGTAATCTTACCGTCTTTTATTGTAATGGTTACCTCGCCGTAGCCGTCGCCCTCGCCGTCATTATCCTCAATAATGCTGCTTTTGCCGATATAGGTTCCGTCCGCATAAGTCTTTGAGCTGCCGCAGCCTGCAAAGGAAGCTGCAACAACGATTATTGCCAAAATAATTGCTAAAACCTTTTTAAGCCTCATTGCTCTGCTCCTCCTGCTTTTCCTTGCCGAAGTTTTCATTGATAATCTCTCTGTCAATCTTTCCGTGGTTAAGAATAACTGTTCTTTGCGCTACCTCGCCAACCTCGGGGTCGTGCGTAACTACGATAAGCGTTGTGCCCTCATCGTGAAGCTGTTGAAACAAATCAAGCACGATATTTTCATTTGCCTCGTCAAGATTGCCCGTTGGCTCGTCCGCAAGGATAATTTCGGGATGATTTATCAGCGCTCTTGCAATACATACTCTCTGCTGCTCGCCGCCCGAAAGCTGCGAGGGAAGGTGCTTTGCTCTGTCTTTTAATCCAACTCTTTCAAGCGCTTCAAGCGCCTCCTGCTCATCGGGCATACTGTGGTAATACTGTGCCACCATAACGTTTTCAACAGCGGTTAAGTAATTAACAAGATGGAACTGCTGGAAAATAAGACCGATTTTATCTCTACGGATTTCCGTAAGCTTTTTTGAGCTTTCCTTTGCAATATCCACTCCGTCAAGCAGCACCTCGCCGAGCGAAGGCTTATCAAGACAGCTGATAATATTCATCATCGTGCTCTTTCCTGAGCCCGAAGGACCCATAATAGCTACCCATTCGCCCTCCTCAACCTTGAGGCTGACATTGTCAAGCGCCTTCAGCGGTCCGTATATTTTTGAAACATTTTTTAATTCAAGTAAACTCATCGGTTATTCTCCTTTCAGTACAAGTGCGGGGTCAACCTCTGTTGCGCTTCTGACGGGTATCAGACAGGCAGCGCCTGTTACTACCATTGATGCAAGTATTGTTATCGGAACAAGCAGAGGGCGGAAGGTAATCGTGCTGTTAAATACATTCACGCTAACCGCCTGTGCAAATACGAAGCCGAGTACGGAGCCGAGCAAGCCGCCGACAGCACCGAGTAAAACGCCCTCGCCCATAAATTCGTAAACAATACTTTTATTTGAAGCTCCGAGCGATTTTCTGAGTCCGATTTCCTTTCTTCTTTCGGTAACAACCGCCATCATAGTTGTGGCAACGCAAATCATCATTAACAGCAGCACAACAATCGTTACTAAAAGTACAAGCGACTGCAATTTTGAAAGAACGGTGGTTTCCGATTGCGTTACACGTTTTACAAGCCTTGGTGTGATGTCTGAAACAGAGGAAGAAATCTTTTCTACATATCCGTTTAATTCTTCTTGAGTTGCAGAAACGGAAAGCTCTGCAATGTCAAGCTTTGAGCTTTCGCCTGTCAGCGCCGCTGCGTCCTCAAGCGACATAAATATATAATTCTCTTCGCTTCCGCCCGTGTCAAGCGTGCCTGAGACGGTAAAGGTCATATTAACGGCGTCCTCGTTTTGACTTCTGTCCGTTTCGGCGGGCTGGTCGGGATTTTCAAGCGCTTCTGTTGAATATGTCATTTTTACAGTATCGCCGACCTTAACACTTAGCAAATCAGCCGTTTCCTTGCCGACAAGCACCTGACCGTCAGCAGATGGCCATTCACCCGTTATGTACCAGTAAGGACTTGTTTTCTGTGCACCCGAAAGGTCTGTACCCGCAACTATAACAGGCTGCTCGTTAACCGTTACTGTTTCATATCTGTACGGTGCAACGCCGACTATTTGATCGTTTTTTATATAAGATAACGCTTCTTCAACGCTTTCCGTTGTTAAGCCGTCTGAATCGGCTGAAGCAACAAAAATCATATTTGCACCGTAGTTTCTAAACTGTTCACCCATCTGCTTCGGAACGTCATAGTAAATCGTTGTCAGTCCCGAAAGAATGGTTGCACCGACTGCAATCGCAAGCAGTGCTACAAACATTCTTGAACGGCGTCGTATAAGCGAAGCAGTTATCATACGAAAGAACATTCTGCGTTTTTTCATATTGCTTTCTCCATTAGTAGATTAATTATTTATGCGTAGTTCGGTTTAACGACCGTGTAATACCTCCGCAGGCTTCATTCTCAAAAGAGCCCTGATAGCAGGAATACTGCCGAGAAGCGTTACAACTACAATCAGCACGGCGACAATCGGAATTACAAGCAGCTTCATTTCTATTGCTGAACCGAATACCGTCTGCCCTATGATTTGCGCAAAGCCGTAGCCGACGAAGTATCCTGCAACACCGCCAAACAAAGCTGTAATCATAATTTCCGTTAATACAAGCGCGGAGATTGCGCCGTCCTTTGCACCAATGGCTTTAAGGAGTCCGAGCTCGTTGGAACGCTCCATTACGCTTGCGGTAACAAGATTTGATATACCGAGTGCCGAACCGACAAGTGAAAGTATCGTAATCAAAATCATCAGAAGCTGCGTTTTTTCCATAATTGCGCCCTCGGATTCTGCAACCTGTCTTACGGGAGAGGCAACGGAGTCCGTGATAACCTCTTGAATCTGATAGCAAATTGAGCTTGCATAAGCTGTACAGTACCAGGTTTCGTAGTCTGCTATGGAAAGCGAGCTCGGGTCCTTTGCGGCTTTTCTTGCAAGCTCGTTATCGGGCGTTGTGAGCGCGCTTACCTCAATGCTTGACAGCAGTCCGTCGGTATTTGAAAGCTCCTGCGCATTGTCAAGCGTGGTATATAGCTGTTCGTCCTCATCACTGCCGCAGTCGAATATACCTACAACCTTCAGATTTTTGGTAGCGTTCTTGGTGGATACGGTTATCGTATCGCCGGCCTTAATTCCCTGTGCCTGCGCCAGCAGAGTGCCGACCATTACGCCGTTGGTATCCTTCTGTTCGTCAGCCCATTCGCCTTGAGTGATATCCCACCATGAGCGAAGCGAGGTAACGCCTGTATCAAGCTCCTCGCCCGTTGGCAGAGATAAGTGATGATTATACCAAGAGCCGACTAATTTAACCTCATCTCCGTTCAAGCTAACAGTTGTGTCAATAAAGGGTGCGAAATCAACAATATTAAACGCCCAGAAAATTGTTTTAATTTTACCAAGCTCGTCCTCCTTGAGATAGGCGCTTTTGATTTCATCGGCGTCCTCGCCCTCAAGCTCGTAAATATCGTCAATAACACTGTTTTCTTTTGGAACTACGGTAATATTTGCGCCGTAGGCTTTAAGCTCCTGGTTTACCTTATCGCCAACGTCAAGCATCACATTCAGCATTGAGGTAGCAAGCGACGCGCCTAAAAGAATTGTAAACGCTATCATCAGCATTTTGCCCTTTTGTCTGAAAAGAGCACCTCTGACCATTCTCAGAAACATACCGCACCTCCTTACTTAAATTCATCCTGATGCTCAATCAAGGTCGATTTCGGCACAATAATTTGAGCGTTTTCAACAGAGTATTCAATAACAATCGGATTACATCCGCCCTTGAAGCCGATGGTGTTTTTGTTCATAACAACATCGCAGCGGCGGCAAACGATTTGTTCATCTCTTTCATAATAACCCGCGTCTCCGCAGATGTCGCAGGCATCAAGTCCTACGCCGTAGGTTGTCGTGCCCGGCTTTTGAACAACAATAAACTTTACTAAAATTCCGTCGTCCGTTGTATAGCCGAAGCGGTGAAGATGTCCATCCTCAACCATTGTATAAGGTATGATTAAATTATCGCCCTCGTCAATACATTCTTCAACGGGAGCCTCGTCAGGCTCCTTATTGTTATATGCGTCAATAGCCGTTAGATTTACAACCGCAAGTATTGTGCAGATAAGGAGCACCGCCGACCAACGCCTCTGCCTTCTCATTCTTGCCTTGATTTTTCTGAGCTGTGCGGAATTTGAGTATTCCTCCTTAATTTTTCTGTTGTCAAAATACAGATAGATGGCTGCAAGAAGAGCTACAACGGTAACCGCGATAATGAAATATTCGCTGTAATTGTTGACAAGCATAATGAGCTTAAAGGTAAAGTTTGATTGAGGTATTAATCTTCTCTGCCTTAAAAGCTGTACGCCCGTTCCTGCAAAATAAAACGCCTGAATAAACATAATGATAAACAGGAATATTTTGTTGAGCGGGCTTTTAATAGCCTTTTCAGCCTTATATGCCGCTGTTGCCGAAACAAGTGCCAATATGAAACCGAACAGACAGCCGATAAAACGGTAGATAAAGTCGGTGGACAGTACCGTGTTATCCGATAAATCAAAGTGGAACGGATAAGCAAATACTGTTGGCAGCTTATAAAAGCAAAGCACAAATATCATAAGCGAGGCGGCAATATAGGTTACAATTTCGCCTGCAGTTTTCGTCTTTTTGCGTATCGGCGTAATGCTGAAAACAAGCAAAAGCAGAAATGCTAAAATAAATATAGCAAACAGCCCGATATTGATATACGCCAAATAACCGATGTTCAGCTTCTGGCTGACAGCGTTTTTTGTATTCAACAGAGCAGTCATTATCGCAGAAGCAAAAATGGAAAAGCCAAAGGCTCCAAAAATGATTTTCTTTCCGATTTCCCTGTAATTATACTTTATGTACGCGAACAGCATACCGATAATAATACCGGCAGACATTAAATCGCTTGTTAGAAGCACTAAATATTTAAGCATAATGTTTACCTCTGGGTGGATTTGAGTTAGCAATAGGCAACCTAAATTTCAAAAAAATAAGTTAGCCGCGGATAACTCAACACTATTATAATACTTTTCATAAAAAAATCAACCTATTTTTATTATAAATATATTTATTAGTGTGCAAGCACAAAAATCCGCAGAGAAAACTCTGCGGATTAGTGTTAGTTTTAATTAACTTTTAAGAAATCCTTAGTTAGCAGGAATCTCAACAGGACCTTCGTAGTTCCAGCCTTCATATGTGTACTCGAGCACACCGTCCTTAAATGCTTCGTCAAATGACTTAGCGCCGGGGCCTGTAAGTGAGTCGGTATGAAGAAGATAATCGTTATCAGCAGGGCTGTGGATTGTAATCTTAAGGCTGTAAGTACCAGCATCGGGAAGCTTAATGTTAGCGCCGTAGTGCGGACCGTCAGAAGCAGCCATTTCCATAAATGTACCCTTTGCAGCGCTTGTGCCGTCAGCTTTGATTACATCATAATCAACGGTAAGATAAGGAATCCATGAGCCAAGCTCATAACCAAAGCTGTTCTCAAGAGCAGCAATATCAGCCTCAAGGTGGATATCATAATCCTCCGCCTTTGTTCCGTCGCTCATAGGAACGGGCTGGAAGTAAACAGCGGAAAGGTTAATGAATTCAAGCTCTTCATCCTCGAAAATCGGGATTTCAGTGAAGCCTGCGTCGCCTTCATCTTCGGCCGGCTCTGTTGTGTCAGCTGTATTAGAAGCTGCAGGTGCGGTTGACTGATCGTCTGTAGTCTTGTTGTTTGAGCAAGCAACAAATACAACTGCAATTAAAGCAACGCAAAGTACTGCTGCGATAATGCCCTTCATTTTCTTTGACATAGTGTTTTTCTCCTTTCGAAAAGAAAATATATTTATTAATTTACTCTTTATGTCGTAAGAGTTAAATCCGTTTTATTCTGCCTTATCGGCAAGCTCTTTTTTGATTTTCTTGTTTCTAACATTAATTCTTTTTTATACCCAAATGAAATAGTATATTCACCAGGTTCAATATCTTTCACAGTCATAATTCTTATATTAGTTATTAAAATCTGAAATGGATTTGGCATAAATTTAATATCTTTTTCTTGTGACACATGAATAACTAGATGAAGTTTAGGTGTTGTTTCTTTAACAATAGGATTCATAGTAAACCATTCATTAATAATAATACCTGGTTTTAAAAACAGTGATTTTATACTTAAATCAGCTATTATTACATCTTTTCCAATAGTGTCATGATCATATAATTGAATAAATAAAAAATCATTTTTCATATCAACAACATCAAATGAAAATTCTTGTCTCCAACGAGGATTTAATGAATTATCAATAATACGAGTTTGAGCTTTTTGATTTCCAAATTTAATTATACAATAACCATCACATGTACCACCAATATCCATTATTGGTATATCCTTTCCTTCAAGAACTTTTAAGTGAACTTTCATTTGTATTTATAATTCATTTTTATCTAATATATTATAAGATTAATATTATA
>CALCYI010000019.1 GCA_937907605.1 uncultured Clostridia bacterium
AAAAATAAAAATAGAATAACAAATTCAAATATGAACTTAATAATAACAAATAATTTAAATCCTCCAGTAACTCCCAAGAGAAATCTTTCCATAATAAAAAATATAATAGAAACACCTTATGAACGAGTCTTATTTATTATTCAAGAAACTCTTAATTCATTGAACCTTTCATCCAAAATTCAATCTAAACTTTTCAATGACCTCCAATGGGCTTTGAAAATAATAAAGAGCAGAATGCTTTATTCCTATGAAATAAAAGAGAAAGACTATGTAGCTGAAATGTCAAGGAATGACCCAGACTTTAAACAATTTGTCGACTTCGTTCGGCAATATAATGAGCAAATGATTGAAATGAAAAAGAAAAATAATTATATAAATAATGAACTGCTTCAGAAGCCTTCGTTTAAGTTAAAGAGGCAAATGAATAATAATCAGAGAATTTATTTGAGTAATAAAAGGTTGGATTATAGAGATATTGAAACAAAGAAAAAGATAATTATAAATTGTATGAATAAAGAAACTAATGAACTTCCAAGAAATAAAACTCCTAAAACTACTGTTAAAAATGATAATAGTAATGAAAAGAATAATAATCATATCAATACTGGAAGTATACCTTTAGATAAAAATATCAATTTTTTTGAGTCTCCTTTAATCATTAATAATAAAAGAAGAATGAATAATTTGAAATTTAGTTTAAACAATGATATTGGACTTTTTAACAATTATGAAAATTACAGTGTAAATAGATTCAAAAAGAATAACAGATATAACCAAATAAATTCTTTAAATCTTTTAGGTAGGATAAATTCCAATTTATCTAATGACACAAATAATTCCTCACTTAATTATATTAATAAGGCCAACAAATTTCTGAACTTAAATGGTGAAACCAAATTAATCCAAAATCATAAAATGTTCAAAAAGACATCAAAAAGTTACATGCAAAAACTAAAAATGAGTGAAAGAGAAAATTTCGAATATGAAACGCTCAATAAAAATTCTAGCATATATATTGACCACTTATTAAAAATATATAATTATGACCCTAAACAAATAACAAATATAGAATTTAACATTTTTGAACTAAAAAAAATAGTGGGGCAAAATAACGTATTGCCTTTAATGGGAGGGGTAATCCTAGAAACATTCGGATTAAAGAACGAGAAAATAATCAATGTTAATAAATTAGAAGCATTTCTAAATTCAGTAAGTAGTCAATATCTTCCGACTACTTTATACCATAACAACATGCACGGGGCTGATGTATGCCAATCGATATGTCTCTATTTTTTAAATAGCAACGCGGAAAAAATATTCCAAACAACGGTTTTAGATTTATTAAGTATTTTAATCGCGTCTTTAGGTCACGATTTAGGCCATCCTGGATTAAACAACAATTTTCATATTAACGCCAGAACAGAATTAGCCTTGACTTATAATGACACTTCTTGTTTGGAAAATTTCCATTGCTCGAAATTGTTTAATATTTTAAAAAAAGACGAAACGAACATTTTCGAGGTATTAAGTGTAAATGAATTTAAAGATATAAGAAAAAGAATGATATCAGAAATCCTGGCAACTGATATATTTTTCCATAAAAAAATAATATCAACAACCCAGTCTATAGTACCAAGGATAAAGCCGGATAAATTCGAGTTCATCAGCCAAGATAAAGAATCGATAAAAGCAGAACAGCAAACTCTTTTAGATTATCTTATCCACTCGGCTGATTTAGGCCATAATTCAAAGTTATTCAGGATTTCAATAAAATGGGTAGAACTTCTCTCTGAGGAATTTTGGTTGCAAGGTGATAAAGAAAAATCTCTCGGAATTAGCGTTTCATTCCTTTGTGACAGAGCTGATACAAATGTCCCAAAAGGACAAGTCAATTTTTTGAAAGGTTTTATCTTACCTACATTTGACCTCATGGCTTCGATGTTTCCTGGGCTTCATTTCACTGTTGATAATGTTTTGAATAATATAAAAGAATGGCAAAAGTTAGCAGATGAAAATAGACAAAGGGGTTGGACTCCGAAAAAAATTAATAAAGAAGATGAAAAGGATTTGATTAAAAGCAATAATAAAACTTATAAATTAGGAGGGGGATTTGGTAATAAATTACCCAATGATTTTAAAGATAGTGTTTTAAGAAAAAATAGTCAATGAAACGAAATATTGAATATTAAAAAATAATCTCTTTTTTTGTGAAATAATGAATGATATATCAAAATTGCTTCAATTATTGAAATATAATTTTGAAGATACTAGAACGTTTCCTGATAAAAATAATGTTGAAACACCAAGAGGAATAATATGCCAAATTCAGATTGTTTTTTCTATATTTTCAGATTTTGGTTGTTTATTAGGAACTTTATTACTATCCCTTAGAACAAATGATGTTATTAAAAATAAGAAAAGATGTTTTAATAATAGAATTGCTCGATTCTTATCAATTTTTTTAATTGCTGTGATTTCAATAATAGCTGCTTTAATTTTCTTATTTATTGATAGAAGTCTTACTCATGATGTTTACGGATTTAAATATGATCTAAGAGATAGGTGTAATTATTGGTGTTGGTTGGAGCATAGATTAAGTACTATTTGCTATGCATTTTATTTTATTATTCTCGTTTTAAATATAATAATAGCTTGCAAGAATTATTATTTTTTAAAAAAAAGTTATACAAAATTAATGAGCGAATGTGCTCCTTTACTTACAAAATCTAATAATCCAGATTTTTCAAAAGAAAATAATGACAAAGATAATATAGATTCAGATTATAAAATAGGTAAAACTAGAGATATGTCACTTGTGGATCAAGAAAGAATTGCTAAGATTGAAATAATGAAATTGAAATTTTCAATTTATCCATTCATAACTATTATTATTTGGTCCCTTTCAACTTTATATAGAGTTATTGATGATTTCATAATGTTTGATGTTGATATGGTCACTAGTGATGAATCAGCGAATAAGGAAAAAGATTTATTCGATCGACATTATGGATTACAAACTTTTGTAGAAATAATATTAGTATTTCATACAATTTTATCAGCGTTCAGAGGTATGTTATATGCATTTTCTTTTATTATATTAGTGTATTTTTGATCTTAGGTGCGGCGGTGATTCAAGTGGAACTCCTTAAGAAAAAGATATTAGCCGAGGGCGAGGTATACGAGGGCAATATCTTAAAAGTAGACTGTTTTCTGAATCATCAGATAGACTGCGTCTTTCTTGCGGAAATAGGCAAAGAATTTCATAGGCTTTTTGAAAATGAGGGCGTTAACAAAATTCTGACGATTGAAGCATCGGGCATAGCCATAGGTGCGTTTGTCGCTCAGGAATTTGGATGCCCTTTAGTTTTTGCCAAAAAGACTAAGACTAAGAATATCGCGGGCGACGTTTATACGACCCCCGTTGAAAGCTTCACCCACGGCACGACCTACGACATTATGGTTTCAAAGCGCTTTCTCGGCAAGGGCGACAGAGTGCTAATTATCGACGACTTCCTTGCCGTCGGCAACGCGCTCAAGGGCTTAATCGAGCTCGTTAAGCAGAGCGGAGCGGAGCTTGCGGGCTGCGGCACGGTAATCGAAAAGGGTTACCAGCACGGCGGAGACTCGCTCAGGGAGAAGGGCATAAAGGTTGAAAGTCTTGCGATAATCGAGTCAATGGACGCGAAAACGGGCGAGGTTACGTTCAGGGATTAAGGTTTTAGGTTTTAGGTTATTAAGGCGAAAGCCTAAGTAATATATAAAAATTATTTTTTTGGAGGGAAAGACCAATGAGAAATTCAAAGAAAATTGTTGCGATTATCCTTGCAGTTCTTCTTGCAGTAGCAGGCATTTTTGTAGCTTGCTCAAAGAAGCCCGCAGGCGAGGGCGACGACACCACAGCTCCCGCAGCAGCAGACTTCAAGGTAGGTTTCATCTGCTTACACGATGAGAACTCAACCTATGACAAGAACTTCATCGACGCAGCAAAAGAGGCTTGTAAGAACCTCGGCCTCAGCGACGAGCAGGTTATCATTAAGACCGGTATCGGCGAAGACGAAAGCTGCCTTAACACAGCTCTTGACCTTGTTGACCAGGGTTGCGGTTACGTATTTGCTGACTCCTTCGGCCACGAATCATACATGATCGAGGCTGCAAAGGCTAAGCCGGAAGTACAGTTCTGCCACGCTACAGGTACAAAGGCGCACACAGAAAAGCTCGCTAACTATCACAATGCATTCGCTTCTATCTACGAAGGCAGATACCTTGCAGGCGTTGCTGCAGGTCTCAAGCTCAACGAGATGATCGAAGCCGGCAAGATCACTGCTGAAGAGGCTAAGATTGGTTACGTAGGCGCATTCCCGTATGCAGAGGTTAAGTCAGGCTACACTTCCTTCTTCCTCGGCGCAAGAAGCATCTGCCCGAGCGCTACAATGGAAGTTAAGTTCACAAACTCCTGGTATGACGAAGCTCTTGAGAAGGAAGCTGCAAACACCCTTATCAACAACAAGTGCGTTCTTATCAGCCAGCACGCTGACTCAATGGGCGCTCCGACCGCTTGTGAGGCTGCAGGCGTTCCCGACGTTTCCTATAACGGCTCAACCAAGGACGCATGCCCGAACACCTTCATTGTATCTTCAAGAATCAACTGGGTTCCTTACTTCGAGTATTCAATCACGGCTGCTATGAAGGGCGAAGCTATCGACACTGACTGGACAGGTACAATCGACACCGGTTCCGTTGTTCTTACCGACGTTAACGAGCAGGCTGCTGCTGCAGGTACTCAGGAGAAGATCGACGAGGTTAAGGCTGACCTTCAGGCAGGCAAGATTCACGTATTCGCTACCGATTCCTTCACCGTTGGCGGCAAGGCTCTTGATTCTTATCAGGCAGACGTTGACGATATGGGCGACTTCGTTCCCGAGACTGAGGTTATTAAGGACGGTTACTTTGCAGAGTCAGAGTTCAGATCAGCTCCTTATTTCGACATCGATATCGACGGTATCACAATTCTTTAATCATTAGATTATTTTAAAATCCGTGACCGTGGAAACGCGGTCACGGTAATTTAATTTTAAAGCAACGAAAACGAACGGAGGTACAATATGGAAAAAACCTCATATGCGCTCGAATTAAAGGGCATTACAAAGACCTTTGGCTCAATTGTTGCCAACAAGGACGTCGACCTGCAGGTAAAGCACGGCGAAATCCTTGCAATACTCGGCGAAAACGGCTCGGGTAAAACGACGCTTATGAATATGGTGTCGGGTATCTACTTCCCCGATGAGGGACAGATTTTTGTGAATGGCGAGGAGGTTGTTATCCGCTCGCCCAAGGACGCATTTAAATATAAAATAGGTATGATACACCAGCATTTCAAGCTTGTTGATGTATTTACGGCAACGGAAAATATTGTGCTCGGCATTGAGGATTCGGGGAAATACAATATTAAGAATGCCGAAAAACGAGTTAAGGAAATTACCGATAAATACGGATTTCAGATAGATTTAAGCAAAAAGATTTACGAGATGTCCGTCTCCGAAAAGCAGACGGTTGAAATTATCAAGGTGCTTTACAGGGGCGCGGATATTCTTATTCTTGACGAGCCGACGGCAGTGCTTACGCCGCAGGAGACGAGGAAGCTTTTCGACGTGCTCCGCAATATGAAAAAGGACAACAAAACGGTTATCATCATAACCCATAAGCTCCACGAGGTGCTCGAAATTTCGGACAGAGTTACGATTCTGCGCAAGGGCGAATACGTTGATACCGTTAACACCGCCGAGGCTACCGAGCAGTCGCTGACCGAGGGTATGGTGGGCGAAAAGGTTTCGCTCAATATTGAGCGTAAGGACCCCGTTGACCCTGAGGTAAGGCTCGTTGTAAAGAGATTAAACGTAAAGGACAGGGACGGCTCAAATGCGCTGACGGACGTAAGCTTCAGCGTAAAGAGCGGCGAAATACTCGGTATAGCGGGTATTTCGGGCTCGGGACAGAAGGAGCTGCTTGAAAGTATCGCAGGACTTCAGAAATGCGAAAAGGGCTCGAGCATACTCTATACTGACTCCGACGACGTTGAGCAGCAGCTCGTCGGAAAATCCCCTAGGGAAATCAGAAAGCTCGGCGTTGCGATGTCCTTCGTACCCGAGGACAGACTCGGAATGGGACTCGTCGGCAATATGGACATTACCGACAATATGATGCTGCGCTCCTATAAAAGCGGCAGGGGAGAGTTCCTCGACAGGAAGAAGCCTAAAAAGCTCGCAGAGGATATAATAGAGGAGCTTGAGGTTGTAACGCCGGGCACGAGTACCCCCGTAAGACGCCTCTCGGGCGGTAACGTTCAAAAGGTGCTTGTAGGGCGTGAAATTGCGCTTGAGCCGAGAGTGCTTATGGTAGCGTATCCCGTAAGAGGACTTGACATTAACTCGTCATATATGATTTATAACCTTCTCAATAAGCAGAAGGAGGAGGGCGTTTCGATTATCTTCGTCGGCGAGGACCTTGACGTTCTCGTAGAGCTTTGCGACAGGATTATGGTGCTCAATTCGGGAAGAATTACGGGTATAGTCGACGGCAGAACGGCTAAAAAGGAAGAGCTCGGACTGCTTATGACAAAGAGTACACACAAGGAGGATGAGGCAAATGGCTGAAAAAAATAAGGCTCGCGAGCCGCTCTTTCATATTGTAAAGCGCGCCTCAATCCCCTCGCTTAACGCGTGGCTCATAAGGATCGGCGCGGTAGTTGCGGCGCTTATCGTATGCGCGCTGCTTACGATGTTTATAACCCACCAGAACCCGATAAGCGTTTACGGTACGATGATTAAGGGCTCCTTCGGAAGCTCAAGACGTTTCTGGATGATGCTTCAGAACCTTGCGATGCTACTTTGCGTATCCCTTGCGGTAACTCCGGCGTTTAAAATGCGCTTCTGGAATATCGGCGCCGAGGGACAGGTGCTTATCGGCGGACTTGCTTCCGCTGCGTGTATGATTCTCCTCGGCGGCAAGCTCCCGAACGGACTGCTTATAATCGTAATGATTATCTCCAGTATACTTGCGGGCGCAATCTGGGCGATTATCCCCGCGGTATTCAAGGCGGAATTCAACACTAATGAAACGCTCTTTACCCTTATGATGAACTACGTGGGAATACAGCTCGTATCCTACTTTACTATCGTATGGGAAAACCCGAAGGGCTCGGGACAAATAGGCATTATCAACCAGGCAACCCACGCGGGCTGGTTCCCTAAAATCGGTCAGTTTGACTACCTGCTTAACGTAATTATCGTATTCGCGCTCACTATCGCTATGTATATCTACCTTAAGTATAGCAAGCACGGCTACGAGCTTGCCGTAGTCGGTGAGAGCGAAAACACGGCGCGCTATATCGGCGTTAACGTTAAAAAGGTAATACTCCGCACGATGTTCCTTTCTGGCGCAATCTGCGGTATTGCGGGACTTCTTCTCGTAGGCTCGACCTCCTATACAATCTCTACTAAAACCGCGGGCGGACGAGGCTTTACCGCTATTATGGTAAGCTGGCTTGCAAAATTCAATCCGATATATATGATACTCACGGCGTTCCTTCTTGCCTTCCTTGAAAGAGGCGCTAACGAAATCGCCACGGTTTACGGACTTGACCAGGCGTTCTCGGATATTCTGACGGGTATAATATTGTTCTTCATTATCGGTTGCGAATTCTTTATTAACTATGAGTTAAAATTTCATCACGCGCATAAGGAGGTAAAGTAATATGGTATCAGCTACGGTTATCGCTTTCCTCCAGAGAGCAGTTGTACAGGGCGTTCCGCTCCTCTACGGCTCAACGGGTGAAATCTTAACTGAAAAATCGGGTAACCTCAACCTCGGTATTCCCGGTATTATGTATATGGGCGGTATCAGCGGCGTTATCGGCGCGTTCCTTTACGAGAATGCTCTTAAGCAGAGCGGCGGCGACGCAAACGCCTTTCTTTCAATCTTTATTCCGCTCATTTCGTCAGTAATAGGCTCGCTGCTTGCAGGCTTCATTTACTGCTTCCTCACCGTAACGCTCAGGGCTAACCAGAACGTAACGGGTCTTGCGCTCACCACCTTCGGCGTGGGCTTCGGTAACTTCTTCGGCGCGTCTCTCGTAAAGATTACGGGCTCTGAGATTCCGTCCATCGCGCTTTCAAAGACGAGCGCCTTCTTTACAAAGAAGCTACCCTTCGCAGCTACAACGGGCTGGTTCGGAAAGGTGTTCCTCTCCTACGGCTTCCTCGCGTACGCGGCGATAATCATTGCGATTGCCTGCGCCATCTTCCTTACGAGGACGAGGGGCGGACTTCATCTCCGCGCAGTAGGCGAAAATCCCGCAACCGCCGACGCAGCGGGTATTAACGTAAACCGTTCAAAATACCTTGCAACCTGTATCGGTTCCGTTATTGCGGGACTTGGCGGGCTCTATTACGTAATGGACTACGCCAACGGTGTATGGTCGAACGAGGGCTTCGGCGACAGAGGCTGGCTTGCAATCGCGCTCGTTATCTTCGCAATCTGGCGCCCGAACCTCGGCATATTCGGTTCAATCCTCTTCGGCGGACTCTATATCGTATTCCTCTTTATTCCTCACCTTTCCTTAAGGTCGCAGGAGCTCTTTAAAATGCTTCCGTATGTTGTAACGATTATTGTTCTTGTTATGGTAAGTGTAAGAAAGAAGAAGGAAAACCAGCCGCCCGAGGCGCTCGGACTTTCCTATTTCAGAGAAGAAAGATAAATACAATTCGGAATTCGGAATTACACAAGGTGATATTATGGCAAATATTCATGAAGACGTTGAAAGAATCCTCGTTACCGAGGACGAATTAAGGGAAATAAACCGCCGCCTCGGCGCGCAGATTACCGAGGATTTCAAGGGCAAAAAGCTTTTTATCGTGGGAATCCTCAAGGGCTCGATTTACTTTATGACCGACCTTACGAGGAATATCGACCTCCCGCTTGAGATTGACTTCCTCGGCGTGTCAAGCTACGGCTCAAGCACGCGCTCGTCAGGTCAGGTAAGAATACTCAAGGACCTCGATAAGTCCATTGAGGGCTACGACGTGCTTTTAATCGAGGATATTCTCGATACGGGCAGAACGCTCTCGTACGTAAGCGAAATGCTTATGAACAGAAAAGCTAACTCGATTTCAATTTGCACCCTGCTCGATAAGCCCGAGCGCCGCGCGCCCGACGTTAATATAGTCCCGAAGTACGTGGGCTGCGACGTGCCCAACGAGTTCGTAGTCGGCTACGGGCTTGACTATGACCAGAAGTACCGCAATCTTCCCTATATCGGCGTATTAAAGAGAGCGATTTATGAGTAAACGCATCCGCTTTCCAAGGGAGCTTAATTACATATTAGCGCTGCTGATTATGCCCTTTGCCGTATCGATTATGACAAAGGTGAACTTAGGACTTTCGATGATTGCTGCGCCGACCTATATAATCAGCGAGAGGGTGAGCTTTTTAAGCTACGGACAGACCGAATACATTGCGCAGGGCATAATGCTTATCATTATGTGCATAGCGGTTAAGAAGTTCAAGCCGATGTATCTGACCTCGTACCTCACCTCCGTTATTTACGGCACGGTGCTCGATTTGTTTATCTGGCTTGAGAAAGGCTGGGTTGTTGAGGCGCTCTGGCTAAGGCTCGTGCTCTTTGTCGTCGGTATGGTGCTTACCTCCGTCGGCGTTGCGCTTTTCATAAACACCTACCTTGCGCCGTGCGCGTGGGACTACTTCGTCCGTACGGTAGTTGAGGAAAAGCAGCTTGATTTGAGGAAATTCAAGGTCGGCTACGATTTCTGTTTCCTTATTATCAGCGTTGCGCTTACGCTGCTGCTGTTTCACAGGTTTGTGGGTATAACGTGGGGAACGCTCGTAATCGCCGTGTGCAACGGGAACATAATAGCGTTTCTTGACAAGCTTATGAATAAGACCTTTGATTATTACGATGCCTTCCCGAAGCTTGCAAAGCATTTTTAAAATAAAAACCCGATCTGCATAGCAGGTCGGGTTTTGGTTATTTATTCTGTTTTGGGTTTTCGGTTAAACCGAGCAGATAATCCGTGCTAACCTTATAAAGCTTTGATAGCTTAATAAGATGTTCAACAGGGATGGTCTGATAGCCTCGCTCATAGCGGGAGTATATAGTTTGTGCTATTCCGAGATATGAGGCAACATCTACTTGCCTCATATCAGAATCCTCTCTTATATCGCGTAGTCTTTGAAAATACACACAATCACCATTAGTACTAATATGTACTATTGACATTACCACAAAACAATGATATAATATCGTTCGTAGTACATACAGGTACTAAATAGTATGTGTGAAAGATTAAGCCTTATGACTTTGGAGGAGTTCGAAAAATCAAAAATATTCTTGGAAGCGCTGGAAATATATCACCAAAGGCATATTGAGGAGCTTTTAAATGAATATGAAAAAGAGGAAAAGAAGGAAAACGACTAAGCGTTTTCCTTCTCTTATTTATGCATTCCATTCGTCAATTTCTTTTTTCAGCCAGTCGCAGAAGGCGTCTACGCCCTCGCCAGTCCTTGCGGAGATGAAGAATATATCAGCCTTCGGGTTGAGGCGCTTAATCCTCTCTACAACGGCGTCGTCATCAAATTCAAATACCGACTTTGTGTCAATCTTGTTGATGAGCACAACGTCGCTTATCGTGAACATAAGGGGATACTTAAGCGGCTTGTCGTCGCCCTCGGGCACGGAGAGAATCATAGCGTTTTTGCTTGAGCCCGTGTCGAATTCTGCGGGGCATACGAGATTACCTACGTTTTCAAGCACGATGAAGTCAAAATCGTTCGCGTCAATGCTGTCGAGCCCCTGCTTCGTCATACCTGCGTCGAGGTGGCACATTCCGCCCGTGTGGAGCTGAATCGCCTGAACGCCCGTATCGCTTATCGTCTTTGCGTCAACGTCGGAGTCAATGTCTGCCTCCATAACACCGATTTTATATTCCTCCTTTAAGCGTGAAAGCACAGCCTTGAGGGTTGTGGTTTTGCCGCTTCCGGGGGAGCTCATAAGGTTTAAGAGGAAGGTTTTGTTTTCCTTAAGCTCCTCGCGGAGCTTGTCCGCTTCTCTGTCATTGTTTTCGAATACCGATTTTTTTATTTCTATAACCTTGAAATCCATTTCTTTACCGCCTTTGCTATTTATCCCGTATATTTTATTATATTACGCGACTTATGTCAAGTGCGTGGGAATAAAGCTCAGGTAAACGGGAGCATAGGCTTCAAGAATACAGAATTTAAATATTCCGACGAACTGGAGCGTGCTGCCGAGCAGAATGAAAAGGTGGAATATCATATGGAAATAACGCTTGTGAACGCCCTTGGCGTAAAAGATAATGCCTACCGTGTACGCAACGCCGCCAAAGAGTATCCAGAGCACCATTTCAATACCGTAATACTGATAAAGCGGATACAGCATTAAAAGCGCCGCCCAGCCGATAGTGAAGTAACCCGTCATGGATACCCTTGCATAGCGCTTGTGGTCAATCGCGGTAAAGGGCACGCAGATTGCGGTACCTATAAGCACGAGCGAGGATACTATTATAAATATAACTATATTCTGTCTGCGTATTCCCGTTAGAAGTATCGGTACGTATGAGCCGAGTATCATAGCAAAAATTGAACAGTGGTCGAGCACCTGAAACACCTTTTTAGGCTTTTCGGGAATAAGTCCGTGGTAAATGCTCGAAATAGTATAAAGGTATATCATAAGAACTCCGTATACTATTCCGCCCGCAAGCCCCCAGTAATTATGATTAATTGCGGAAAAGACTATACAAAGCACGAGTGCGACTATACCGAAGGCTCCGCCGACTATATGAGTCGTCATATTTGCTATTTCCTCGCCCCTTGTATAGTCGGGAAGCTGCCTGTCGTCAAGCTTTGTTCTTGACAAAATAATCACCCCTTGATATTTTCTGAATTTGATTATATAATTATACATAATCGGCTTCAACCTACTAAGCAAAAAGCGGCTCTACCAAGCCGCAAAATGATTCTACTCACAGTAGGAATGGCTTAATTTCGCCGTTTTTGAGGTGTAAAATGACTGATACAGAGTTTAAAAGCAGGGTGGCAAAAAGGCTTGCATATTACAGAAAAAAAGAGGGAATAACCCAGGGCGAGCTTGCGCAGATACTGAATTATTCCGATAAATCCGTTTCAAAATGGGAACGCGGCGAGGGGATCCCCGACGCGTACGTGCTCTGGGAAATCGCGGAGCATTTCGGCGTAACGCTCAACGACTTAATCTCAAACGAAGAGCCTCGGAAGGCTGACAGGGCAAGGGAGCACAGACGGTTTATACCCGTGCTTTCGGTCGGGCTTGCGTGGCTGTGCGCGTCGGTTGTGTTCTTCGTACTGAGGCTTGCGCTTCCCTATTTCGACAGGGCGTGGCTTGCTTTCATTTACGCCGTGCCAGTTTCCTTTATTATAGCAACTGTGTTCAGCACGATGTGGTACGACCTGCTCGCACGGTGCGTGAGCGTCAGCGGAATAATCTGGGGTGTGTTCGTGTCCGTGCTGCTTACCTTCCCGATTTTAAAGGTGATACCGCTGATAGTAATATGCGCGGTATTCCAGGTAATAGTAATAATGTGGTTTTTAATGAGATACAGAGTTAACAGATAAAATTAAGCGGAGCCGTCGGCTCCGCTTTTAATATTGTTATTAAATTATTCAATCGGCTCATCGATAGGAGTCGTGCAGCCGGGAGCGCCGTGGCACTTCTTGTACTTCTTGCCGCTTCCGCACGGACACGGGTCGTTAGGACCGATTTTCTTTTCCTTACGTACGGTAACCTGCTTTGCGTTACTGTCCTGCTCGCTCGAGGAGGTAGAGGTAACCCTTGCAACCGCTCTTCTCTGAACGTCGGTTCTGTGACGCGGCATAAGGGTAAGCATCATCTTCGCTGTATCCTCGCGGATCATAGCGGTCATCTCGTCGAACATATCGTAGGATTCCATACGGTATGCAACAACCGGATCACGCTGAGCGTAGGAGCGGAGGTGGATACCCTTCTTGAGATCCTCCATAGCGTCGATGTGGTCCATCCAGTAGGTATCTACGTTCCTGAGGAGAATCATTCTCTCGAATTCCTGGAATAAATCCTCGTCAAGCACTTCCTTCTTCTGCTCGACAATCTTGTGAGCTCTGTCCTGAAGGATGTCGATTGTATCCTGAATGTCAAGGGCGTCAAGGTCTCTGAAATCGTCGTCGGTAGCGATGAGCCATTCCTTGTACTTCTCGCGGAGTCCGTCTACGTTCCAGTCCTCTTTAGTCTCGCCTGAGAAGTAAGCGTTAACGGTTTCCTCAATATTCTGGTCAATCATTCTGCCAATTGTTTCGGTGATGTCAAGACCCTCAAGAACCTGGTCACGCTGGCTGTAGATGAGCTCTCTCTGGCGGTTCATAACGTCGTCGTACTGGAGAGTGTTCTTTCTGATTTCGAAGTTCCTGCCCTCAACCTTCTTCTGTGAAGATTCAACGGTCTTGGAGATGAACCTTGACTTAATCGGAAGATTTTCGTCGTCGGTGAGCTTGGACATCATAAGCTGCATTCTGTCGCCGCCGAAGAGCCTCATAAGGTCGTCCTCGCAGGAGAGGAAGAACTGTGAAGCGCCGGGGTCGCCCTGACGGCCTGAACGTCCGCGGAGCTGGTTGTCGATACGCCTTGCGTCGTGGCGCTCTGTACCGAGGATAAAGAGACCTCCTGCCTCAATAACCTTCTGCGCCTCTTCCTTAATCTCTTCCTTGTACTTCTTCTCAAGCTCGATAAAGGTCTTTCTTGCGTTGAGGATTTCCTCATCATCGGTGTCGCCGAAGCCCGTAGCCTCACGAATCTGATAATTCGTGAACTTCATCTTCTTCATCTGGGCTTTAGCGAGGAACTCTGCGTTACCGCCGAGCATAATATCGGTACCACGGCCTGCCATGTTGGTAGAAATGGTAACCTGTCCGAACTTACCTGCCTGCGCTACAATCTCAGCTTCCTTCTCGTGATTCTTAGCGTTAAGTACGTTGTGGGGGATACCCTCTTTCTTGAGAAGCTTTGAAAGGTGCTCCGACTTTTCGATACTGATTGTACCTACGAGCACGGGCTGTCCTTTAGCGTGACATTCCTTAATCTTTTCAATAATATTGTTGTACTTGCCGTTTTCGGTCTGGAAGATAACGTCGTCCATATCGTCACGGATCATCGGCTTGTTGGTCGGAATTTCAACTACGTCGAGCTTATAGATTTCGTCGAATTCTCTCGCCTCGGTAGCGGCGGTACCCGTCATACCCGAAAGCTTCTTGTAAAGACGGAAGTAGTTCTGGAAGGTAATGGTTGCAAGGGTCTTGCTCTCGTGCTCAACCTTAACGCCTTCCTTAGCCTCAAGCGCCTGATGGAGACCCTCGTTATATCTACGGCCTTCCATAATACGTCCCGTGAACTCGTCAACGATTTTAACCTGACCGTCTTTTACAACGTAGTCGATATCCCTTGTCATAACGCCGTGAGCCTTGATAGCCTGGTCGATATGATGACGGAGGGTAGTGTGCTCGATATCCTGAAGGTTGTCAACATGGAAGAATTCCTGAGCCTTTTCAATACCGCTCTGAAGAAGAGTTGCGGTCTTTGCCTTTTCGTCTACAAGGTAATCGCCCTCGTACTGCTCCTCAGCATCCTCCTTGTCGTCGGTCTTTGCAACCTTGGTCATGGTAAGGGATTCCGCAAAGATGTTAGCCTGACGGTAGAGGTCGGTCGAAGCCTCGCCCTTACCGCTGATGATAAGGGGAGTACGCGCCTCGTCGATAAGAATGGAGTCAACCTCGTCGACGATTGCGAAGATGTGTCCTCTCTGTACCTTCTGCTCCTTATACTGTACCATATTGTCACGCAGATAGTCGAAGCCCATCTCGTTATTGGTACCGTAGGTAATGTCGCAGTTATATGCCTCCTGGCGCTCAGCGTTGTTCTTATCGTGAATGATAAGACCTACTGAAAGACCGAGGAAACGGTAAATCTTGCCCATCCATTCGGAGTCACGCTTAGCAAGATAGTCGTTAACGGTTACGATGTGTACTCCGTCGCCCGTAAGAGCGTTAAGGTATGCGGGAAGGGTAGCAACAAGGGTTTTACCTTCACCTGTTTTCATCTCGGCGATTCTGCCCTGATGGAGAACCATACCGCCGATAAGCTGTACGTCGAAGTGACGGAGCCCTACGACACGGTCAGCAGCCTCGCGGCATACTGCAAATGCGTCTACGAGAATATCGTCAAGGGTTTCGCCCTCTGCGAGTCTATCCTTAAGAATCTGAGTCTGGGAGGCGAGCTCCTTATCGTCCATCGCTCCGTATTTTTCTGCAAGCTCGTTGATTTTATCAACGTTCTTCTGAAGCTTTTTAACTTCCTTTTTTGAGTAGTCGCCGAAAATAGCGGTTACAAATTTACTAGCCATTTATTTACACCTCATTGGTTTTTTTACTTTTTTAACTTTGTTATATTAGCATAACGAGTATGCTTTGTCAATTTAAATTAATTATTCTTTAGTTGTGCTTTCCGTGCTACCGGTCTGAAACGCGTTCGTTATCGCGTTTACCGCTCCGCCCGATACGGCGTCCTCGGCAGCTTCGTTGAAGTAAAGCACTAAGTTTTTCTTACCCTCTTTAACCGTTAAGGTTATCTCCGTGGGATTGTCGGGAATGGTTGCCCTGCTAATCTGAGCTGTAAGAGTTTTAACCGAAATATCAAGGAATTCTTCATCGCCGAAGAGCTTGAGCATTTCAACTGTGCTGCCCTTGCTCTTAGCTTTGAGCAGGCGGGAATACCGCTCGCCCACGAGGGCTAAGTCCTTGTTCTTTACCTCTACCGTTACGGTCTTATTCTCCTCGTCAACCGATTTAACGGTCATCTCGAGGTTTTCGAACATCAGCCTGCCGATTTCGGCAACCTGCTCGTTCTTTTCTGCAAACTGGAATATATATTTAAGCGTTTTGCTGTCAACGTATTTCTGAAGCGTGTCGCGGTCAAATTCACGCAGCGCCTTCTCAACTATTGAGACCGCCTTCGTGACATTGTCCTCGGTAATGCGTATATTAGCGCATCCGCCGAGCGAGAACGCAAGCGACATACAGAGCACGAGACATACGCCCAGTCTTATGGTTTTTCTCATATTATTCCTTTCGGCGTACAATCATAGTAGTAAAAAGCGATAGTACGCTATCTTAGTAATTATATAATTTATTTAAAATTTTTGCAATAGTAATATTAAATTTATTTAAAATTTGCTTTTTTTATTTATATATGGTATAATGCTTTAGATTAAAACGCATTATATTGTAATTTTTGAATATAACGAAGGTTAACATATGAAAGATTTTCTAAGAAAATACTTCGGCGCTACGAAGTGGAAACGCCTTTTCGATTTGGTGGTTTCTCTGATTGCGCTGATACTGCTTTCCCCGCTCTTTCTTATAATCTGTCTGGTGCTGCTTTTCACGCCCGACAGCAAGGTGTTTTTCAGCCACGAAAGAAGGGGGAGAAAGGGCAGACCGTTTAAGATTTATAAGTTCCAGACTATGAAAAACAGCGCGCCGAACGTCGCTACGAGCGAGCTTGAGCACCCCGAGCAGTATATTACCGCGCCCGGTAGGATACTCAGGAAAACGAGCCTTGACGAGCTCCCGCAGCTCTGGAATATCTTTAAGGGCGATATGAGTTTCGTAGGACCTCGCCCACTTATTTCAAGCGAGATAAGGGCGCACAGGCTGAGGCTTGAATACGGAGTTTACCGCTTCAGACCGGGGCTTACGGGCTGGGCGCAGGTTAACGGACGCGACGATATTTCCCTTATGAAAAAAATGAAGCTCGACAAGGAATATTGCGACAACTTCAGCATATGGCTTGATATAAAGATACTTCTGCGCTCGGTGGGAGTATGTATCAGGCAGGAGGGCTTCCACGAGGGAGTATTACACAGACGTTAGGTTTTAGGTTTAAGCTTTAAGGTTTAAGGAGAATACTATGGAAAGAAATTTTATCGACGGTTACACGGAATGGCAGTCAAACCCCGAAATTGTTGAGGTGGGCAAGCTTCCGCAGCACGCGACCTTTATGCCCTACGGAAGCTATGACGAGGCTGTAAAAGCGGACAGATACGCTTCGTCAAACTGCAAGCTCCTCAACGGCAAATGGCGCTTTAAGCTCTATAAAAACTACGCTTACCGCCCGAGCGATTTCGCGCAGCCGCTCTACGACGCGCACAACTGGGACAGTGTGATAATTCCGTGCTCATGGCAGATGCAGGGTTACGACCAGAATATGTACTGCAACGTGCGTTATCCCTGGGAGGGACACGAGGATATCTGCCCTCCGAACGCGCCTACCAAGCATAACCCCGTGGGCTGCTATTTAAAGCGCTTCCACGTTAATTCAAGCCTGCTTGAAAAGAGAGTCGTACTCTGCTTTGAGGGAGTGGAATCCGCCTTTTATCTCTATGTAAACGGCGAGAGAATAGGCTACAGCGAATCCTCGTTTAACCGCGCGGAATTCGACATTACGCGTTATCTCGTTGAGGGCTCTAACGTTATAGGCGTTGAGGTTTACCGCTGGTGTACGGCGTCCTGGCTTGAGTGTCAGGATATGTGGAGGCTTTCGGGTATTTTCCGCGACGTATATATCTACACCACCGAAAAGGAATACATAAGGGATTTTGAAATTCACGCCGAGCCCGACGAAATGCTCCACGACGGCTACCTTGACGTAACGGTAAAGACCAACGGCGCTTACGAGGGGCTGAGCGTTGATATGAACGTGCTCGATTCCGAGGGCAACGTGGTTGCGCTCGATTCGCAGTACGCGAGCGAGGAGCATATCACGAAGCTCCGCGCGATAGTTACGAACGTTAAGCCGTGGAGCGCCGAGAAGCCGAACCTCTACACCGTAGTATTAACTCTTAAGAATAACGGAGCTCCGATTGAATATATATCTCATAAGGCGGGCTTCAGAAGGGTTGAAATTCGCGACGGAATAATCCGTATAAACGGCAAGAGAGTAGTTTTCAAGGGCACTAACCGCCACGAATTTGACTGCCGCACGGGACATTACGTATCCGAGGAAACCATGCGCAGCGATATTGAGCTAATGAAGCGCAGTAATATCAATGCAGTCAGGACCTCTCACTATCCGAACGCGCCGCGCTGGTACGAGCTCTGCGACGAATACGGACTCTACGTAATCGACGAAAACAATATGGAAACCCACGGTACCTACTGGTCGAATATTATCGGCTGTCCTCAGCTTCCGGGCTCCCGTCCTGAATGGGAAAAAGCGTGTATGTACCGTATCAAAGCCCTTTACAACAGGGATAAGAACTATGCCTGCGTGGTTTGCTGGTCGATGGGTAACGAGAGCCACGGCGGCGAAAACGTAAAGAAAATGTATAATTGGCTCAAGGAGCACGACAAGTCCCGCTTCGTTCATTTTGAGCTTGACGGCGACCCGAACGAAAGGGAGCTTTCCGACGTTATGTCTAAGATGTATGCAAAGCCGTGGGACCTTGAGGAATACGCGGTAACGGGAAGGGACGCAAGGCCGTTCATTCTCTGCGAATACACTCACGCAATGGGTAATTCCTGCGGTTCTACCGACGAGTACACGGCGCTCTGGGATAAGTACCCGTGCTTACAGGGCGGCTTCGTATGGGACTGGGTTGACCAGAGCATTTTAACAACCGACGAAAACGGCACGGAATATCTCGCCTACGGCGGCGATTTCGGCGAGGAGCCGCACGACGGTCACTTCTGCGGCAACGGACTTCTCTTCGGCGACAGAACGATAACCCCGAAGCTTGCCGAAATCAAGAAGCTCTATCAGAACGTTGATTTCAGAGCGATTGACGCTGAAAGAGGAATTATTGAGGTTAAAAATAAGTTCCTCTTTACTAACCTTAATAAATACGAGCTCTATTGGGCGCAGTGCTCCGACAAGGGCATTTTCCGCGACGGCGTGACCGTAATCGACGTTGAGCCGGGCGAAAAGAAAACGGTTGACCTTGAGCTCGGTAAAATCTCAAGCACGGAATGTTACCTCAACCTTGAGCTTCGCGAAAAGGCAGACAACGCGTACTGCAAGGAGGGACATATCGTAGCCGAGGAGCAGTTCGTTATCAACGAGTTTGAAAACACCTTTGACGAGCTCAGCGAGGAGGATATGCTCCTTGTATCCGACACCTACGGCGAAATCCACGTTATTTCCGAGAATATCAACATCCGCTTTGAGAGAAGGGAGAGGAATCAGCTCTGCTCAATCAAGCTTGACGGAGAGGAGCTGCTACAGGCGCCTATGCGCCTAAACTTCTGGAGAGCGCTTACCGACAACGACCGCGGCAACAGAGCGGGCTCACGCCTCGGCTGCTGGAGGGACGCGGGCGACACCCCGGGTATCTACAATAACACTATGTGGAATATAGAGAATTACCAGATTCTCGACGAGGGTAAAAAGGTAGTAATCACGAGCGGCGCAAAGGTTATGACTCAGCCCGAATCCAAGGCGATTGTGATTTACACAATAACCTCAAAGGGTATGGAAATTGATATGCAGTTTATGCCCGATCCCTCGCTTCCCGAAATTCCCGAGGTCAGCGTGCTCTTTGAGCTTCCGAAGGATTTTGAAAATATCGTATATCTCGGAAAAGGTCCTGACGAGAACTATATAGACCGCGCTAACGCCGCTAAAATCGGACTTTATAATACTACGGTAAGCGATATGTGGGTTGATTACCTCAAGCCCCAGGAATGCGGCAACAGAACGGGCGTAAGATACGCTACCATTATCGGCGAGAAAAAGGCGTTTTCTCTCGTTGCGCAGCCCGTTATGGAGCTCAACGCGTGTCACTGGCTTCCAAAGGAAATTGAGAATACCTGGCACGAAAAGGACTTACCCGAGATTAACAAGACGGTAATCCGCTGTATCGCGCGTCAGCAGGGTGTCGGCGGTTATGACAGCTGGGGAGCTCATATAAACGAGAAGTATAAGAACAAGACGGATAAAACCTACCGTCTTAAGTTTCAGATAAGATTCTGAAAACACTTTAAATATTGTTAATAATTTTATGTATTGACTTTTTTCGGCTGTGGTATTATAGTTACTGTACTAATGTATAATAACTCCTGAAAAAGAGAGGATATAGATATGTCTTTAAAGGAATCTGCGATTAGCTTTGCGATAAAAAACGCGGTTAAATACGCAAGAAAAGATTTTAATAAAAACGCACCGCGTATACTCAGCCTCATCGAAATGGCTGACGTAAAAAAGGTTAACAGGACCGCGTACGCAGGGCTTCACGAGGCGCTCAGCGACCCCGATAATAACTGGATGCAGTTCGCGCGCCGCCTTATCTGCGACACCGACGAGGGCGTTCTCAATAAGTTCATCCCCGCTGCAATTAATGTTGCTATCAACAGCTACTCAGTTCGTATGACTGCGATTGAAAAGTACGGCTGCAACGTGCCGTGGGCAATTCTTATGGACCCGACCGCAGCATGCAACCTTAAGTGCAAGGGCTGCTGGGCTGCTGAATACGGCCACGAATCCTCGCTTTCGTACGACGACCTTGCAAGGATTATAAGTCAGGCTAAGGAGCTCGGAACCTATATGTTCCTTTACACAGGCGGCGAGCCCACAATGCGCAGGGCGGACCTTATGCGCCTGTGCCGCGAAAATCCCGACTGTATCTTTATGAGCTTCACAAACGGCACGCTGATTGACGATTCCTTTGCGGACGAGATAAAAGAGGTCGGAAACTTCTACCCCGCGTTCTCAATCGAGGGCTATGAGGAGGAGAACGACTTCCGCCGCGGCGACGGAACGTTTAAGAGGTGTACCGCCGCTATGCAGAGGCTCAAGGACAGGGGAGTTCCCTTCGGCGCTTCGCTCTGCTATACGAGCAAGAATACTGACCTTCTCGCCTCCGACGAGTATATGGACTGGCTGATTGAAAAGGGCGTAATGTTCGCGTGGTTCTTTACCTATATGCCAACGGGCAACGGCGCCGTTACGGACTTAATGGTATCGCCCGACCAGAGAGCGCTTATGTATAAGAAGATGCACGAGTGGAGAAATACCAAGGCAATCTTCGCGCTTGACTTCTGGAACGACGGCGAGTACGTTCAGGGCTGTATCGCGGGCGGACGTCACTACTTCCATATTAACGCAAACGGCGACTGCGAGCCGTGCGCCTTCGTTCACTATTCAAACGTGAACATCAAGGAAAAATCAGTCCTTGAGGCGCTTCAGAGCCCGCTCTTTATGGCGTATAAGAGGAACCAGCCGTTCTCGAATAATATGCTGCGTCCCTGTCCCGTGCTTGATAACCCTGGCGCTATTTCAAAAATGGTTGCCGAAACGGGCGCGTATTCAACCGAGATGGAGCACCCCGAGAGCGCAAACGAGCTGTTTGATAAAACCATTGAAGCTGCTAAAGCGTGGAAGGTTAAGGCTGACGAGCTCTTTGACCGTAACGAGTACATAGCAAAGCACGTTAAGGACGAGAATATGTACAATTTTGAAAGGCCTGACGAGGAAAGAGAATTTAAGGAATTCGAAAAAACCGAGGCATAATAATTACAAATTGAACAGGGGCGTTTCTCTCGAAACGCCCTTTAAACGCACGCCGACAAATCCGAACCGTCTAAAACGCAGTATTTAAGCGAACTTTGACGTTTTCGTTCTTGCTTGGCGCCAGCCAAGCTGCGACCTCAAAAGCCAAACTTCATCTTAACTCCCTGCGTTTTAGATGCAAGGCAGTTTAAAATGAGCTGATTTGGTTTAGGTCAAGGCAAAAAACGCAGGAATACTTTATGTATTCCGAGTATTTTTAACACAGAGATAAGGCAAATCAGCCATTTTAAACCGTGTTTGGATTTGTCGGCGTGCGTTTACGCCATATAAGGAGAAGTATTATGGGACTTTTCAGCTTCGCAAAGAGAGGTAAAATCGAATACATCGTAGCAGGGCTCGGCAATCCCGGTCCGAAGTACAAAAACACAAGGCATAATGCGGGCTTCAAGGTGCTTGACCTCATTGCTGACGAGGAGGGCTTTGAGTTTAAAAAGATTAAATTCAAGGCGCTTATTGCCGACGAAATGCTCGGAGGAAAGCGCTGCCTTATTATGAAGCCGCAGACCATGATGAACCTCTCGGGCGAGGCGATTTTAGAAGCGGCGGATTATTACGGAATACCCGACGAAAATATTATTGTAATCTTTGACGACGTAACGCTCGATATAGGCAAAACGCGCATACGCCGTAAGGGCAGCGCGGGCGGTCACAACGGTATTAAGAGCATAATCTCCTGCCTCGGAAGCGAGGATTTTCCGCGCGTAAAGGTCGGCGTGGGCAAAAAGCCTAACGCCGAATGGGATATGGCGGACTGGGTGCTCTCCGACTTCCCGAAGGCTGACGAAAAAGCGCTCGGCGAAGCGCTCAAAAACGCAGCCGAGGCGGTTGAGCTCATTATCGCCGGCGATATCGACAAAGCAATGAACCTCTACAACTCATAACTATTAACCACAAACTACTAACTATTAACTACTAACTAATTATGTCCTGTTTTTCAAAAGCATTTGAGGAAAACGGCGAGTTTTTAAGCCTCTGTTCAGCCGTAGCGCCCGGCTCTCCCGTCGGCGCTACGGGGCTTCCCGCTTCGTCAAAGGCGGCGCTTATTCACTCGCTGTGTGCAAAACTGAATAAAAAGGCTTTGATTATTACGCCCGACGACGCAAGCGCCGTAAGACTTTACGAGAACCTCAGCGCGCTGCAGTCGGGGGTTTTACTGTACCCTAAAAGAGAATTCACCTTCCTTGAGGTTGAGGGTATCAGCCGCGAGTACGAGCAGCTAAGGCTCGGCGTGCTTGCTAATATCCTTGACGGCGAATATACCGCCGTCGTTGCCTCAGTCAGCGCGGCGATTCAGTACACTATGCCGCCCGAGGCGCTCGAGGAGAGAACCTTTACCGTTAAAACGGGCGAGGAATTCGACCTTGACGAGATGGCTGAAAGGCTCGTAAGGGCGGGCTATACGCGTTTTGACGAGGTTGACGGAACGGCGCAGTTTTCAATAAGGGGCGGACTTGTGGATATCTTCCCTCCAGGCGCGCCCGCGCCCGTGCGTATTGAGCTCTGGGGCGACACGGTTGACTCCATTGCGCGCTTTGACATAGCTACTCAGCGCAGAACGGGCATAATAAAAGAGGTAAAGATTATTCCCTCTACCGAGGTGCTTTTCGACTCCAAGGAAGCCCTCGCAAAGAAGCTTGATAAGCTCGCTGGGTCTCTTCAGGGCAGGGCGGTTAAGGCGAGGGAAAGGCTGTTTTCGGACAGGGATAAGCTCCTTGACGGCGTTTCGCTCCATTGCTACGACAGATACCTGCCGCTTGCATATAAATCAAACGGACTTTTTGACTATATCGAGGGCGTTTTCTGCGTTTGCGACACGGGTAATGTCAAGGATAAATGTATAAATCAGAACAAGCTGATGGACGAGGAGCTCAAGTGGCTCACCGAAAAGGGCGCAATCTGCAAGGGTTTGGATAAGTTTATGCTGAGCTTTGACGAGCTCTGCGCTCTTTACGCGGGAAAGGGCGCGGTATATCTCGACTCGCTCCCGCGAGGCAGCTTTGACACCCCGATTAAGCACCTTTCAACCTTCAGCATATTCGAATCCCCGCTGTTTACAGGCTCGCTCTCTCAGCTTAAGGAGGAACTAAAGCCCCTGCTAGAAAAGAATTACGCCGCCGTTATTATGGCTGGTACGGCAAGGGCGGGCAAGGCGCTCGCCGACGACCTTAGCGACGACGGAGTGAGGGCAATCTTCTTTGAAAAACGTCCTAAGGAGTTCGTTCACGGCGCGGTCAGCGTAATAACGGGCACGGTAAACGCAGGCTTCCGCGACAGCGAGTCAAAATTTGCGCTGATAACTCAGGGCAGGGGCGAGCAGAAAAAGAGGAAGCACAGGCGCTTTTCCTCAAAGGACGCGCTCCATTCCCTCGACGAGCTTACCGTCGGCGATTACATCGTTCACAACGTCCACGGCATAGGCGTTTTCGAGGGCATACACGCGCTTGACGTGCAGGGTATGCGAAAGGACTATATTAAAATAGGTTACGCCAAGGGCGACACGCTCTACGTTCCCGTAACTCAGCTTGACTTGGTATCAAAATATATTGGTCCCGACGAGGAAAGCTCCAAGGTAAAGGTATCCCGTCTCGGCTCGGGCGACTGGGCAAAGCTCAAGAGCAAGGTCAAGGCGAGCGTAAAGGATATGGCGAAGGAGCTTATTGCGCTCTATGCAAAGCGCCTGAGCGCCAAGGGCTTTTCCTTCTCTGAGGATACCGACCTTCAGCGCGATTTTGAGCTCCGCTTTGAATATGAGGAGACCGACGACCAGTTAAGGTGCGTCGACGAAATTAAGGGCGATATGCAGCGCAGCTCGCCTATGGACAGACTTCTCTGCGGCGACGTAGGCTTCGGCAAGACCGAGGTGGCGCTGCGCGCGGCGTTCAAGTGTATCGGCGACAGTAAGCAGTGCGCTATTCTCGTTCCGACCACCGTGCTTGCAATGCAGCATTTCCAGACCGCTAAAAAGCGTATGGAGGCGTATCCCGTAAGGATTGAAATGCTCTCGCGCTTCGTCTCCCCGACCAAGCAGCGCGAGGTGTTGCGCGATTTAGCGCAGGGCAGGGTTGACCTGCTTATCGGTACGCACAGGATAATAAGCCGCGATATTCAGTTTAACGATTTGGGACTTCTCGTAATCGACGAGGAGCAGCGTTTCGGCGTTGCGCAAAAGGAAAAAATCAAGGAAAAATTCCCGAACGTCGACGTGCTTACTCTTTCGGCTACCCCGATTCCAAGAACGCTTAATATGGCGATGAGCGGAATTAGGGATATGTCGCTGCTTGAAGAGGCACCCGGCGACCGTCACCCCGTACAGACCTACGTTATCGAGTACGACTTCGGCGTGCTGTGCGAGGCTATGGAGCGCGAGCTTTCAAGGGGCGGACAGTGTTACTATCTTCATAACAATATTGACACTATCGACCTTACGGCTATGCAGATTAAAAAGGCGATTCCCGACGCCAGAATCGGCGTTGCCCACGGAAGAATGGGCGAGGAGCAGCTAAGCGACGTCTGGGACAGCCTTATTAAAGGCGAAATTGATATTCTCGTTTGCACTACGATAATTGAAACGGGTGTCGACGTGCCCAACGTCAATACGCTGATTATTGAAAATGCTGACAGAATGGGACTTGCCCAGCTTCACCAGATACGAGGAAGAGTCGGACGCTCTTCAAGGCGCGGCTACGCTTATTTCACATTTACGAGAGGCACGCAGCTCAGCGAGGTTGCGGCTAAAAGGCTTGAGGCTATAAGGGAGTATACGGAGTTCGGCTCGGGCTTCAAAATCGCGATGCGCGATTTGCAGATAAGGGGCGCGGGCTCGCTTCTCGGAAACCGCCAGCACGGGCATATGGAATCTGTCGGATATGATATGTATATTAAGCTGCTTGAGGAGGCAGTGGCAGAGGAAAAGGGTGAAAGAATCCCCGAAACCAAGGAGGCGGAGTGCCTTATCGACCTTCCCGTAGACGCTAATATACCCGAGGATTACATTACCTCTAATTCCTCAAGGCTCGGTATGTACAAGGCTATCGCGAATATTAAGAGCGATAAGGACGCCGAGGACGTTTACGACGAGCTTACGGACCGCTTCGGCATACCGCCCGCTCCCGTTTACGGGCTTGTTGAAATTGCGCTTTTAAGGAATACGGCGCTTGCTCTCGGCATTAACGAAATTAAGCAGAGCGGAGGCGCGGTCAACTTCTACATTGACGAGGTTAAGCCCGAATATTTAATAGCGCTTAACGATAAAATGAGGTACCGCGCAGCGTTCAAGGCTTCAAAGCGCTCGTTCATTTCCGTTAAGCTTCTCGGCGAAAATCCCGTCGATATCGTAAGGACGACCTTAAATATTTTGCAAAACGCATAAATAATAACACCTCGGAGCATAATAGTTCCGAGGTGTTTAACTATGTCAAAAGAAAATTATCATAAAAGGGAAAGTAAAAATATCAAGGCGCTGTTTTCGGTGGTATGCCTGTGCATTATCGCGCTCGGGCTGATTATTTACCATTCGGCGACTAATAACGTAGCCGAGAAGAATAACGCGGTGAACGAAAATCAGACCCTTGAGGTTACTACCGAGGTTCAGCACGCAGTTACGCTTGAGGAGAGCACTACTGCCCAAAGCACAACCGAGGCGGCAACGGACTCTCAGACGACTGAAAAGAAAAAGAAGGAAGAGCCCGAAACGATGGCTCAGGGCGAAAATAATATTCCCTACAAAAGCTATTATAAATATCCGCTGACCGAGGCGGTCGACAGGGGCTATACGGAGGAGCTCGTATATGATGAAACGATGGGGGACTACCGCGCCCACGCTGCGGTTGACTTTAAAGGCAGTGAAGGCGATGCAGTTACTGCCGTTAATGACGGCATTGTGCTTGACGCTTATGTTGATAATATGCTGGGCGGTGTCGTTGAAATCGACCATGGCGGAAAGCTCGTAGTTAAGTACTGCGGCTTAAAGAGCATCAGCGTTAAAAAGGGCAAGAGGGTTGATATCGGAAATAAAATCGGTACCCTCGGCACAGTTCCCGCTGAAAACGCGCAGGAGGCGCACCTTCACCTTGAAGCGCGCCTTGACGGAAAGCCCGTTAATCCCCTCGACGTAATGGGAAAAACGGAATAAAAACAGTTGACAAAAGTCTACTTGTAATAAAGATGTATAGAAAAAAGAGAGATTGCGAAAAGCGGTCTCTCTTTTACTATGCTAAAAATCTTTATAACTGTTATCAAAAACTTTGCTAAATAATAATATAAAAAGCTATTCAGTATCGACATATATCTTGACTATCTAATTATAAAATGCTAAAATGTAAGTGCCAAATATTATCACAAATGAATATTTCAGCAACAATGTCCGTATGCTATTTTTATCTCTTTAGATAAAAATGCATGCTCTTATTTGCATATGGTCTTGTTGCATATATGTGATAATGTTTGGCGACAGTTGGGCTTGCGTTTTTGGCGTACAGCCTATGCTGTACGCATTTTTTATTATATGATGATAGGAGAGAATAATTATGCAAAAATCGGAAGGGAATATTGTTTATTGTCAGAGTTGCGGCAAAGCAAACCAAAATGATTCTACCTTTTGCAATTATTGCGGTTCAAGAATTAATAGTTCGCAAACCGAGCAGAAGATGAATCAAACACCGGAATATATAACGGGGAATAACACTTATTCAAATGAAGAAACGGAAAGAGATTTTGTTATCGCAAATTTACAGGATTTAAATAATCTGTATTTTATTTCAAGAAATTTCGACGAAAACATTCTTTTTTTAATAAAAAAAAAGGAACAGCTTGGAATAAAGCGAACAGTTGAAGAGCCACCTGTTGCACCCGGAAAGCCAACCCCTCCGGGATTTGGCGACTTTCTCGGCTATTGCTTATTTTTTGTACTTCCTTCGATTCTAATTTTGCCTTTGATGCCTATAGCATTAATTGTTGTATTGCTTATGTTTCGAAGGGATAAAAAGGAATATTATAGAAAATTAGAACAAGAATATCCAAAAGAATTAGAACAATACAACGAAGCAATTAAAAAGTACCGGCAATCCATAAAGGATGCTGAGAAAGAATATGAAAAAGAGGTCAATATTGGCATACCAAACTTGGATAGGGCGATTGACGATTTAAATAAAGAACGCGATGAAGCTTTGAAACTGATTGATGAGTGTTACGATATAAACATTATCCCAAGTAAGTATAGAAACATTTACGCAATCAAATTTATCTATGATTATATGACGACCTCTAACGGAACTTTAAGAGATGCTCTTTTTGCATGTGATTTAGATAAAATTCAGGCACAACTCGAAAAAGTAATACAAAATCAAGGTTCAATGATATGTAAACTTGCTAAGATTGAAGCAAATAGCGAAAAACAAATACAACAGCAAGAGCAAATGATAAATCATCTTAAGAACATTGAAACGAACACTTATGATACGGCAAGAGCAACTGAATTGAATGCAAGGTATAGCCGCATTATCGCCCACAATACAAATGTCATGGCTTATTGCTCAGCAATGACCTATATTGACAGTCGTGACATTGACGACTTTAACTATTATTCACCCCAAACCATTAAAGATTTTGGGCTTGAAAGATTTGCACAATATTACGAAAAGTAAAGAAAAGTATATTTAGAAATAGTCAAAAGGAAATATAACAAACGGGAAGGTTTAATCCTTCCCGTTTAATAACGCTTCTTTTCTGCATATTACAACTGAAAACAGCAGTTATACCTATAAGACTCTTTGTTATCTAATTTTGCTTACCAATTTAGCGAACTTTTTTGTTAATACTTTCTTTATGACAGGCGCCCCTTCGTCAACCGTTTTTATTTATGAGTTATGAATTATGAATTGAGTGTGCTGCGCACGGCGATTGCTTAACTGGGTGCGGGCAGAGCCCGCCGTTAATTCATCATTCATCATTTATAATTCATAATTGAAATTCTGAGTTCCGTCTTACTTTGAAAGCATTGGCGTTGAAAGATATCTGTCGCCCGAATCGGGAAGAAGTACAACTATGTTTTTGCCTTTGTTTTCTTCTCGTTTTGCAATTTGTATTGCACTCCAGAGCGCCGCGCCGCTTGAAATTCCCACGAGCACGCCCTCAAGGCTCGGGAACGCGCCGCCGATTTCAAACGCAGCTTCGTTCGGTACGGTAAGCACCTCGTCGTAAACCGAGGTATCAAGCGTGTCGGGTATAAAGCCCGCGCCGATACCCTGTATCTTATGCGCGCCCGCTTCGCCCCTGCTGAGTACGGGCGAGGTTTCTGGCTCAAGCGCGATTATTTTAATATTGGGATTCTGCTCCTTAAGATATTTTCCGACGCCCGTGAGAGTGCCGCCCGTGCCGATACCCGCAATGAATATATCAACCTTGCCGTCGGTATCGCGCCAGATTTCGGGGCCCGTGGTCTTATAATGCGTTTCGGGGTTGACGGGGTTTACGAACTGTCCTGCGATAATCGAATTCGGATTTTCTGCGTGCAGCTCCTCAGCCTTTTCGATAGCGCCCTTCATACCCTTCGCGCCGTCGGTGAGTACAAGCTCGGCACCGTAAGCCCTCATAAGATTACGCCTTTCAACGCTCATGCTTTCGGGCATAGTGATTATTACCCTGTATCCCTTAGCGGCGGCGTATGCGGCGATGCTTATTCCCGTATTGCCCGAGGTCGGCTCAATAATTACAGAGTCCCCATTAAGCTTACCTTTTTCAACGGCATCGTCGATAATGGCTTTTCCGATTCTGTCCTTTACTGAGCCCGCAGGGTTGAAAAGCTCAAGCTTTGCAAAAATATTCGCTTCAAGCCCGTACGCCCTTTCAAAATTTTTAATATGAACGAGCGGAGTATTTCCTATAATCTCCGAAACCGAATTATAAAGTGCCATAGCGAGCCCTCCTTATTAATACTGATAATATCACTTAGTAAAAATAAAGTCAACTCGGGCAAATTTTGTAAATTATAAACGAGATAAACATATGAATAATTGAGAATAAGCGAGAAAACGAGAGTAAGTATAAATTATTTTAATTTGGGGTATTGACATTTCTTGCCTTCGGTGATAAGATATGCAGGCATTAAAAATTATTAATCGGAGGAAATGACCATGTCAACATTTATGCCAAAGGCTGACGAAATCGAACGCAAGTGGTATGTAATTGACGCTGCTGACAAGCCGCTCGGAAGAGTTGCAGCCGAGGCTGCCGTTCTTCTCAGAGGTAAGCATAAGCCGATTTTTACGCCTAACACCGACTGCGGAGATTTTGTTATCATTATCAATACCGATAAGGTTGCCCTCACAGGCGACAAGCTCAACAAGAAGCTTTATCAGCATCATTCGGGCTATATCGGAAATCTCAAGACCGTTAAGTACGGTACTCTTATGCAGGATAAGAGCGATTTTGCCATGAAGCTTGCAGTTAAGGGTATGATTCCTGACACTACTCTCGGCAGAAAGCAGCTCACAAGAGTTAAGATTTATAAGAACGCACAGCACAAGCACGAGGCTCAGAAGCCTGAAGCTTGGGAATTTTAAGGGGAGGTATGTAGCTTATGTATGAGTCAAATCCTTATTTCTACGGAACAGGCAGAAGAAAAGAGTCTGTAGCTCGTGTACGCGTTTATGCAGGTACAGGTAAAATCACAATTAACGACAGAGACATTGACGATTACTTTGGTCTTGAAACTCTTAAGCTCATCGTTCGTCAGCCTCTCGCTTTAACGGAAACTGCAGAGAAGTTCGACATCGTTTGTCGCGTTAACGGCGGCGGCGTTACCGGCCAGGCAGGCGCTATCCGCCACGGTATCGCAAGAGCTCTCCTTCAGTACGACGAGAACCTTCGTCCTGCTCTCAAGAAGGCAGGCTTCCTCACTCGTGACCCGAGAATGAAGGAAAGAAAGAAGTACGGTCTCAAGAAAGCTCGTAGAGCGCCTCAGTTTTCAAAGAGATAATTATTTCTCAATTACAAACACCCTCGCTTTTGCGAGGGTGTTTTTTATATTTCCTTTGCAATTATCGGGATTACTTTACACATTAAGTCTCTGTTGTCAATATCGGCTAAGAGCATTTTCTTTGCGCCCTCATATGGCGTTTCAAGCGATGCGTCCGAAAGCAGCCTTATTGACGATTTCGTCTGTTTTAATAAAAAGCGGTCGTCATATATCCCGCCGACTACCTTGCCGTTATAGTAGATAATATATTCTCCCATCATGGCACGGTGGGTTATTCCGTCCAAATCCGATAACGGCAGAAGAAGTGCGGCTGATACTATAGGTAAATTGCGGCATTACATGGAGAATATTTCAATTCTTGTAACATGGATGCTGGAGGATTCCGTGGAGATGGGAAAAAGCATGAAGGGAAGAGGATACGGACTTGCCGGGCGTACAAGATTTACCATATACAGATTTACCGGGAGGGACAGACGTATGTTGATATGTATACTTATTACCGGTGCTTATGTGATTGCCGGAAGAGTGAATGGGGCACTTTCGTGGTACTATTATCCTGTGACCACAGGATCAGGTACGGAAGCCTATCCGGTAAGTGTGTATATTGCGTATGCTCTCCTGTGCAGCATACCTGTTGTGAGGGAGCTTGGTGCAAGTACAGGAGTCAGGTTCAGGAAAATGAAGATGAAGGCGGATACGGAGAAATGAAAGCAGTAGAGGTTACAGATCTTACATTTAAATACAGAGGTGATGACAGCTTTGCGCTGAAGAATGTGTCATTTGATGTGGAGCAGGGACATATAATGCTTCTGATAGGGGAATCGGGATGCGGTAAGACAACTCTTCTGCGGCATATGAAAGCTTCACATATACCCGTTGGGAAAAGAAATGCTTCCGGGAGCGTGTGTGTGTTTGGCAAAGCGGTAAACGAGCTTTCTGAGCATGAGGCTGCATTTAAGGTGGGCTTTGTGAGTCAGCAGGTGGAAGAGTCACAGGTGACGGATAAGGTGTGGCATGAGCTGGCGTTCGGACTTGAAAGTATGGGGGTGGAACAGGCATATATGCAGCAAAGAGTTGCGGAAATGACAGCCTTTTTCGGGTTGGAAAACGTATATCACGAAAAGCTGTCAGAGCTTTCCGGAGGACAGAAACAGATAGTTAATCTGGCTTCGGTCATGATAATGGAGCCGGAGATACTTGTGCTTGACGAACCCACAAGTCAGCTGGATCCCAATTCTGCCGCAGAGTTTTTCTATATGATCAAAAAAATACATGAGGAGCTTTGTACAACGATCATAATTGCCGAACACCGCATGGAAGATATATTCCCTCTCGCTGACAGGGTTATGGTACTTGACAGAGGGGAGGTTCTTGCTTGCGGAACACCGGGCGGGATCGTCAGATTTTTACACAGTAACGGGCTTCCTCTGTTTCGTTCCATGCCGGTTGCTGCGAGAATATACTGTACTTTGGAGAGTGCAGCATTTGCAGAGAAAAGCCGGGAAGAATTATATAAACATGATATTCCTCTTTCGGTCAATGATGGGAGGAGATATCTGCAGGGGCTGCCGGAATGTGAGGAATTGAAAAAAGCATCGACACAAAACAAAGGGGATTATAACGACAAAGCTGAGGCTTCCATGTGTGGGAAGGATAAGGAAGATATTGCCCTGCGCGTGAATGAGGTGTGGTTTCGTTATAAAAAGGATGGCGCTGATATAATAAAGGCCTGCAGTCTTAATGTAAAAAAGGGAAGGATTACTGCAATACTTGGCGGTAATGGCGCAGGAAAGTCTACGCTTTTACATATTATGAAAGGAAATCTTGCGGCATATCCCGGGGTAGTTAAATGCGGCACAGATGCCGTTTCCCTGTTGCCTCAGAATCCCCAATCCATGTTCGCGGAAAAGACGGTTTTGGGTGAATTGTTTGATGGCCGGGAGCCGGGTGAGAAAGGTGAAAAAATGATACGCCAGTTTGATCTTTCGGATTGTCTATACAAACATCCTTTTGATCTTTCGGGCGGACAGATGGAAAAACTTGCTTTGGCAAAACTCATGCTTAAGGATGATGACATCCTGCTTTTAGATGAGCCGGGAAAAGGAATGGATTATGCATTTAAAGAAAAACTCGGGAAGTATCTTACGGAGCTTGCAGGACGTGGAAAGACAATAGTCTTAGTCAGTCATGATGTGGAGTTTTGCGCAAAATATGCGGATTACTGCGGAATGTTTTTTGATGGACATATAGTATCCATTAACGATACAAGAACATTTTTTCTGCAAAATGCTTTTTATACCACTGCAGTAAGAAGAATGTGCAGGGGGTTGTTCGATGCGGTCACCGTATCCGATGTATACGCGCTTTTTGGTATAAGCAAAGAATCCATGGACGTTGTTGCATCCGATGATGAAAATAGTAATGGAAATGAAGATGCAGGCGGTAAAAAGAACCCTGATTATAAGAAAGAGAAGGACCACAACATACATGAAAATAAAAGTATGGAAGAAGATTTATATGTAGATACCGTGTATGGTGAGGAAAAGCATATGGCAAATTCTGTGCTTCCATCCATGCTGCTTTTGATCGCCATGCCGCTTACCATTTATATGGGTTATGCGCTGCTGCATCAGAGGAAATATTATTTTATTTCTCTTATGCTCATATTAGAGGCGGTAACAGCCTTTTTCATAAGTTTTGAGGGGAGAAGGCCACATATGAGGGATGTAATGACTATTGCGGTGATGAGCGCCTTAACCGCACTTTCCAGAGCGATGTTTTATATGGTGCCGGCGGTGAAACCAATGGCTGCATTTACGATTATTTCCGGAATCGGGCTAGGGAGTGTTTCAGGGTTTGTGGTAGGCGCGCTGTCCATGCTTGTGTCGGATATTTTCTTCGGTCAGGGTCCGTGGACTCCGTGGCAGATGTTTACTATGGGACTTTTGGGATTTCTTTCGGGGGTGATCTTCAAAGATACAGGAAGTTCGCACAGAGGAGATGGCAGGAAAAAGAATATAATCGCAATTTGTATCTTTGGGGCACTATCTGTACTTATAGTCTACGGAGGTATTATGAATCCCGCTTCTGTTGTGATGTATCAGGAGAATGTGACGGGAAAGATGCTGCTTGCAAGCTACATTCCGGGGATACCCATTGATCTAATTCATGCGGGGGCAACATTTATTTTCCTGTATTTTCTCACAGAGCCTATGCTGGAGAAGCTGGAAAGGGTGAAGAAAAAATAGCGAAAACCATAATAGAAGATTTGCAAAGTTTTTATATGTATGGTAGGATGGCTAAAATGCAGTTTTGTTTATCAACGGTTTGAGGGGGATAAGACATGGCACTTATTGAATGGTTAAAGGTTGTATTATTAGGAGTTGTAGAGGGAGTTACTGAGTGGCTGCCTATAAGCAGTACAGGACATATTATCCTTGTAAATGAGTTCGTACATTTAGAGCAGAGCGAATCTTTTATGGAGATGTTTGATGTAGTGATCCAGCTTGGTGCTATTCTTGCTGTGGTGGTTATTTTTTGGAACAAGCTGTGGCCTTTTCATACAAAAAGAACGGCGCCCAAAGAAAGCTGGTTTGTTCATGAGGCGGAAAGCGGATTCATGAAGGGCTTTCAGAGATTCTGCAACAACTATTGTCATATGGATAAGATAGTGCTGTGGCTCAAGATTGCAGTGGCGTGCGTTCCTGCAGCGGTATTCGGTCTCACATTAGATGATTGGATAGATGAGCATTTTTACAATGCTACGGTTGTGGCTATTGCACTTATTGTTTATGGTATAATATTTATCATAATCGAAAATTACAATAAAAAAAGAAGAATTAACCGAGGCAGAAAATGAAAGAAAAAAAGTTTTAGATAAAATAAACGAAATAAAAGAAAATTTAAAAATGTTAAAAGAAGAAAAAATTATAATTAATAATGAATTAGTTAATTATATTTCACTCAAAGAAACACTTGAATCGATTATTAAATCAAATTTAATCATATTAATACCTTTATTTAATACTAATGACAATATAACAGAAAATGATTTAAAAGATGATATGTTTATTAATAATAAAGAAAAATATAATAGAAATCATATTAATAATATCCAAGAAGAAAATGATAATAATGAAATAAGTGATTTAAATTATATAAGTAAAATTTTTGAATTTGAAAATGTGGATAAAAAAATATGGGAAGAAATTATCACTTTAAATAAATATGAAATATATAATCTAGATGCGAATAAAATTACAAATGAAATTTGTAATGATATTTTTGATTCAATTAATTTTAAAATGAATTCGAAATTTATTCAAAATAATATGGGAAAATCTATTGCTATTGAAAAAGAAAAAGGTATTACAATTTTATCTAAAGGAAAAAGCCAAAATATTAATGATAGATATAAATTCTTTAATCATCAATCTTTATCTTGTGATTATTCACCTGTAATTAAAAGAACTAAATCTAATATTGTTGCTTTTAATAATAGTATATTATTGGAATTTAAAGAAGAAATCAAAAATAAAATTAAAAATAATATTAAAAATTTAATAAATCAAATTAATGAAAATAAAATAACTACAGATAATTTCAGTGAGAATTTATCCAATATAATTATAAATTTATTATATGAAAAAGGATATAAATTAAATAAGCGAAATATTCATATATATTTATGTTGTATATTAAAAAAAGCATTTTATGAAAATCAAATTTCATCAAAAATTAAATTCATAAATAAAGACTATAAAAACATCAAAAAATTTAAAAAAAGAATATATGATAAATTACAAGATCAATTAACTAAATTAAATTCAAATATAGAATCAATAAATAATACAATTATTCTTCAAGAAAATAAATTAAAAGTATTAAATAATAATATTGAAATTAACAAAAAACAAGTTGGAAAAAATGAACAAACTAATATTAATGGAAATATAATTTTATATATGGATGAACAAAATTATATCCAATTATGTAGAAAAGTAAATAGTTTTATAAATGAAAAAAATGAAGTTGAAAAAGAAATTAAAAATATTGAAAATGATAAAAAATTGCAAAAATATCAAGGAGAATTAAAAATCAAAAATATGATGAATGAAATGAATGAATTAGATAAACAAATAATTTCAAAAGAAAAAGAATCATCAGAAAATAAAAAGATTTTAGATGAAAAAATTTCGCAATTGACTAAATCAATGGATTATAAATATAATATGGTGAGAGAAAATTTATTTGCATATAAAATTGAATGCTCAAATATTGATACACAAAATGAATATAATGATTTTATAGATAATATTAATGATAATATTAATAATGAATATTATAAAACATTATTTAATTTAGAAAAATTTTATAAAAGAAGTAGAAATATTGAAGCTAACAAAACTATAGATAATTCTAATATTAATGAAAATATATTAAAAACAACTAAAAGCTTTAATTTTAATACATATAGGAAAAATGCTAAAAATATGAAATCATTTTCTTCTGGAAATAATTATTTCTCTCCAATTAATATTAAAAGAAAAAATAATTTATATAATTAATTTAATAAAATAACAAAAGATAATCTTGAACATATTTCAAATCAAAAAAATATATATCAAAATAGAATCAAAAATAATTATATAAATATTTTCGATTCTTATAATAATCTAAATAATTATTTTTTTCAATTCCAAACACCATCAACAATGATAAGTTTTGATAAACAAAATAATACTAATAATATAATTCATCAAATAAAAAATCAAAATGAAACAAATAGTATATCTTATGCTTCTCCATTTTCGTCCTCATCGAAATTTTCTTCTTCCAAAAAGAAGAATTTGAATACGAATATAATTAATGATATAAAGCCTAAAAATTTAATGGATAATTTAAGATATTTATCGAGTGATAAAAATCATATGAAAAACAAAAATAAAACGAGTAATTATATTAATTTTAAAATATTCCAAAATAACATGGAAAACAAGTTCATGTCTAGATTTTCTGAGGATAAAAAACAATCAAAAAGTAAAATAGATTTTTTCAAAAAATCTAGTACAAATATTAAATTTGATAAAATGAATATTTCAAATAATAATATATATTGTTATTTTAGAATATTACAAAAAAATCAAAAATATATTATATATAATCCTTTGGAAAATTCATCAAAATTAAATATTTGCGAATCTCCATATAATTTCATTAAATCAAAAATATATATAGATACTATAAGCAAAAATCTAAAAATATTTCCTACTAATCAATTAGAGCCAATTGTTATTAAATATGGCTCTGAAGACCAATGGATATCCTGCCCTAACATTGTTTTATCTCCAACTCGTACCCCTATATATCGTGCATATTTAACAGGAGAATCAAAGAATCTATGCCAACGATGACTAATAGTTTTAATAATACTCTTCATATATAACAAGCTCATTAATGCGTTAAAACCTTTCTCATTAACCGTTTTATCCTCTGCCAGAATTTATACTTCGTTAATTTTCGCTGTGGGCCAGGATCATTATTGTCAATTACAAAATGAATGTTTGCAGAGGTAATCATACGTTCCATTTCCAATTCCGGCAAATAGAAAAAACTCCAATCATCAATGCACATTCTCTCATTTACGAAAGATAGATCGGAAGAGCGTCGTGTAGGGAAAGAGTGTAGATCTCG
>CALCYI010000020.1 GCA_937907605.1 uncultured Clostridia bacterium
TAGGCGGCCCTTTTAGGGCCTGTGCAAACCACCAGTTCAACTGGTGGTTATGATTTTATAAAAATGAAAAATATGATAATATTTTTATAATTACTTTAATTTTTCGTTAAAATAATGTATACTTATATTATCACTTTATTTTGGAGGTCGAAATGTCCAATTTATTGACTCTTGAAGAAGCAGGTCGCTATGCGTCTGAAATTACGGGAAAAACTATATTACCTTCAAATATTAATTATCTTGTTCAGTATGGAAGAATAGATAAATTTGTTGAGAATAATGTAACATATATTAATAAATCACAACTTGACAAATACTACAATTCTAACAAATCAAAGTTAGAAGAAGCATGGAAGGATAAATTAGGAAATAATGTAAACTGGGACTTATCCTTCAATACTTATAGTGAAGCGCAGACAACAAAACATGTTCATCGTTTACACCCATATAAAGGTAAATTCATTCCTCAGTTGGTAGAATACTTTCTTGATGACCATACTGACACCTTTAAAAAAGAGGTTTATTTTAAAAAAGGAGATATAGTTTTAGATCCTTTTTGCGGAAGTGGAACTACTCTTGTTCAGGCTAATGAACTCGGTATGCACTCAATTGGTGTCGACATTTCTATATTTAACGCAATGATATCTAATTGTAAAATTGATAAATACGATGTTACAAAACTAAAAGAAAAAATTCAAATAATAACGTCTTTGTTAGAAAACTATGAAAAAGCTTTAAATGTTAATCCATTTGAAGAGGAACTTTTGCAAGCTTTATACGAGTTTAACAGTAAGTATTTTCCGTCTCCAGAGTATAAAAAGGCGGTATATACAAAAGCAATTAATGAGAAAGAGTATTCACTTGAAAAAGAAAAACTATTTCTACCAGTGTTTTATGAAATAGCAAGTAAGTATAATGTTGATTTAAATGTTTCCGAAGAAAGTTTTATCCAAAAATGGTATTTTGATACCGTAAGGAAGGAAATCTATTTTGTTAATTCGATAATTTCATTAATTGATGATTTTTCCTTGAAGAGAATACTACAAGTTATTCTTTCAAGAACAATTAGGTCATGCCGAGCAACCACACATTCTGATTTGGCTACTTTAAAAGAACCTATATATACTACATATTACTGTAGCAAGCATAAAAAGATTTGTAAGCCTTTATTTAGCATATTAAAGTGGTGGAAGACTTATAGCAAAGATACTGTTAATAGAATACTTGAGTTTGGAAAAATACGCACAGATACAACTCAGTTCTGTTTGACTGGAGACTCTGCTTCAATTGACTTAGAAAAGGAAATCAGTTTAATCGGCGGGCAAATTGAAGATGTTTATAAAAATGAAAGAATCAGCGGAATATTTTGCAGTCCTCCTTATATCGGACTGATTGATTATCATGAACAACACGCATATGCATATGAACTGTTCGGATTTGAAAGAAAAGATTCATTAGAGATAGGCTCCTTAACGAAAGGGAAAAATAACACTGCTATTAAAGCGTATGTTAACGAGATATCTAGCGTTCTAAAACACTGTAAACAGTATTTAAAATCGGACTATAATGTTTTTATTGTTGCTAATGATAAATATAACGTTTTTCCCGATATAGCTGATAAAGCAGGAATGGAGATAGTTGAAAAATTTGAAAGGCCAGTATTAAATAGAACGGAAAAGGACAGGAGTGCTTTCTCAGAGATAATATTTAGAATGAAGGATAAAAAAGATGAATGATTATAAAAAACAATTAATAGCTTTTGAAATAATAAAGGTTTTAAAAATGCGCTTTGATTCATTTCCTAATAAATCTACAATTGCGCGTAATGCTCCTTTCCATAAGGCATTCTTAGCTGCTTTTGAAGAGAAATTATATAGTGCTAATACGAATCCGAATGCATTAATTAATCTTAGCTCATGGATGCATGGTTTAAACACTACTTTAGGGCAATCATTTTTTGAAAGCGTTTCCCATATAGTTTCTGATGGAGCAAAGAAAGCCTTTAAGGGCAACAAGATATATGCCGAACAGTCAAAAATAATATACGAAATCATGGCCGATTTAAAGAATTCCACATATAAACCGTCTTTAAATAGAGAGGAAACACTTATTTATCAAGGTGCTCACGGAGATATGATTGATGCACCTGATTTTACTGCAGATTGCTTTTATGAAACAGAAGACAAGGTAGTTGCAATAGAGTTGAAATCTGTCAGGCCAAATTCAGGTGAGATGAGGGGAGAAAAACAAAAAATATTATCTTAAAAAGCGATATTAAAAAATATTTACCCGAATAAAGAAATACTTTATTATTTTGGTTTCCCATTTGATCCTCTTGCTGACACAGACACAGGGTATAATAAGACTTCGTTTATGAACAGTGTTATTGAGTTGACAAAGTTTTGTGATGAAAAAGAGATACTCCTTTCTGATGAGTTGTGGTCTTATCTGGCTGAAGAGAAGGGAACTATGAAAGAAATCTTAGATTTAATAAAAGACATAGCAAGTCCTACATTTGATGAAGATTATACCTTTTTATGTAAACCACATAGTATTACTATAGATAAAGAAAGATACGAAGATATTATTACAAAATGGCATTTAATAGACGAATTGAGTATACTGAATTCATGGCGGATGATAGAGGAATCTAATGATAGAAAAATAGTTAAATACAGAAATTCAAGTTTATTCTTAGACGATGGAAAATATAATTATAAGAGAAATAATAATCTGTTAAGTTATATTAATAAATAACTCGAAATCATAATAATTATTAAGCACGTTAACACCATTGACGTGCTTTTTTGTTATATTCCTTTTTTATACTGCATACCTTTTTATAGAAACAGAAAGGAGCAAAAGCTATGGACATTAAAAAGGAATATGGGAGCATAGAGCCAAACTGCAGGGTGCTTTGTAAGAATATTGAGCTTGACAGTGATTTTCAGGAGACCTTGCCCGCTTATCTTGACGATATTTACAGAGTCGTAAGATGCTGCGTAAGGAGCTGTATAACCTCTGCTGATATAAGTTTTAACGAGGTAAAAATCTTCGGAAAAATTGAAATCTGCCTTACATACTATAACGAGAACTCAAGCCTCTGCTATGCTGATTTTGACGAGGATTTTACAAAATCGCTCACTGTCGACGGCTTAAGCGACAACGCCTTTGTATGCTGTGATATTGACGATAAATATGCAAATTTCAGAGTGATTAATCAGAGAAGGATAGATATTCACACTTCCTCAGTTATACATCTTGATATATATGACAGAGCAAAGGAAAGCTGTATCTCCTCCTGTGAAAACGCAAAGCTCAGGACTGAAAACACAAAGCTCGCCTGCGTATATACGTCTAATATTTCAAAGATTGAATTTGATGAGGAATTTTTCATTCCTTCCGATTCTCCCATGATTAAAAGAATCGTATCGACCTCTGCTTTTGCTTCGCTTACTGACACAAGAGTAATTAAGGATAAGACGTTTGTGAAGGGGACGGTAAACGTCAGCGTGCTTTATACGACGGATAACGACGAGGAGAATATACTTAAAAGCGAGCATTCCTTTAATGTTTCAAAAATTATTGATATTCCGGAAGTTAACGATAACGATATTGTAATTACAAGGCTTTCCGTCGGGAGCATATTCGTAAAGGCAAAGGTTACCTCGGGCGATAAGATGAACGGTATTAACGTCTACGGCGAGGTTATATCAAATATAGCTGTCATCAGAGAAAGCGAGCTCAGCGTAGTATGCGACGGCTACGTATTAAACCGTAAGACCGACTGCTCCTATGGGGAAATAAGCGCTGCCTGCGACGGTAAGCTTTTCAGCGAGAATAAACAGTTTTCTATTCAGTTTGATATTAATTCGGACATCAGGGAAATTAAGGATTTATCGCTTAATATTACCGCTCCCGTAATGAAGGGCGGAAAGCTTGTTAGCGCGGTTAATATGAACGGCGTATGTTTAACCGACGGCGGAGAGCTTTGCAGCGTGTCCTTCAGTAAGGAGATTGAGCTTGATACCTACGGATATGAAAACGCTGTAGCTTCAATCGGAATAACCTCCTTTGATTACAGTATATCGGGTAATGATAAGCTTGATTTAAGGCTTAACGCCCTTATTAACGCATATTTTTATAATGAAAAAAAAATTAGGCTCCTGAGCGATATTAACGCTTCCGACGAAGTAATAAGCTATCCCTCGCTCACCGTTTACTTTGGTAAGGCGGATGAAAACGTGTGGGATATTGCAAAGAGCTTTTCCTCGGATAGTGAAGCAATAATGAAGGAAAACGCGCTTTCGGGCGACGTTTTGAACGGCAGTAAAGTTTTAATAATTCCGAGAGGTTAGGAGGTCTTACATTATGAATAATAATATTTATAAGGATATTTCCTCCAGAACTCAGGGGGATATTTACATTGGGGTTGTAGGTCCCGTCAGAACGGGTAAATCAACCTTTATTAAAAAGTTTATGGATACTCTTGTTATACCTAAGATTGAAGGGGATTTTAAACGCGAGAGAGCGCGCGACGAGCTTCCTCAGTCAGCGGCGGGTAAGACGATAATGACGACGGAGCCGAAGTTCATTCCCGAGGACGCCGTAGAGGTTAATATGGAGGATAATATAAGGCTCAGGATGAGGCTTATAGACTGCGTAGGGTATATAGTACCGAGCAGCGAGGGCTATATCGAGGATGAGCAGCCGAGGATGGTTATGACCCCGTGGTATGAGGAGGAAATACCGTTCAATATGGCGGCTGAGATAGGAACTAAAAAGGTTATTGAGGAGCATTCCACAATAGGTCTTGTTGTTACAACTGACGGAAGCATCAGCACTATTCCGCGCGAGGAATACGAGGAAGCTGAGGAAAGAGTAATAGGCGAGCTTAAAGCGATTAATAAGCCGTTCGTAGTTCTTCTTAACTCTACCGAGCCCGACTCAGCGGTTACGAAAGCGCTCGCGGCAGAGCTTACCGAAAAGTACAACGTGCCCGTAATTCCCGTTAATTGCCTTGAGCTTAACGAGGACGGCATAAAGGCTATACTTCTCAGTATGCTCTATGAATTTCCCGTTACAAGCGTAGGCATAGAGCTTCCGAGCTGGTTTAACGCGCTTGATACGGACGACGAATTAAGGAAAAGTATTATTTCGTCCGTTAAGGATTGCTGCGCCGCGGTTTCGTCAATCAGGTCCGTATACGGCTTTGCCGATATGCTGGAAAACGGCGATAATATTGAAGCCGCGGAGATTACCGACGCCGACCTTTCTAACGGGCGGGTAATGCTTAATATGCAGGTCGATAACGGGTATTTCTATAAGCTTCTCTCCGAAAAATGCAATACCGATATTAATAACGACGAGGAGCTTTTAAGGGAGATTAATTCGCTTTCTCAGATAAGAGAACGTTATAACCGTATTGAGCAGGCGCTTAATCAGGTTGAGGAGAGCGGTTACGGAATAGTTATGCCGACTATGGAGGAGCTCTCCCTTGAAGAGCCCGAAATTATGAAGCAGGGCGGAAAATACGGCGTAAGGCTTAAGGCGCACGCACCGAGTATTCATATGATAAAGTGCAATACCTATACCGAGGTTGCGCCAATAGTGGGAAGCGAGAGTCAGAGCGAGGAGCTCGTAATGTATCTCTTAAAGGAATTTGAGAGTAATCCGAATGAAATCTGGGATACGGAAATTTTTGGAAAATCGCTTAATTCGCTCGTAAACGAAGGGCTTAACAATAAGCTTTACCGTATGCCCGAGGACGCGAGAAATAAGTTCAGGGAAACGATTGAGCGCGTAATTAACGAGGGCTGCAGCGGCTTAATCTGTATCATCTTATAAAAAATAACGGTGGGTTTTCCCACCGTTATTTAGGTAATATCATTAAGGCAACAGCAAAAGTTAAAAGATATACTAAAGCCAGTATAGGCATACCAAGCATAAAACTGCCGTGCCGCGTTTTATGACGAATAATCAGCATTGTAAGCACGGACATCGGCGCACCGCCGAGGAGAGCAACCGCCCATAGCGTACTCTCCTTAATCCGCCATTCATTATGCCTTGCTCTTTGCTTATCAATAAAGTTTAAAAGAGCTGCAAGAAGATTAATGCAAACGAAATAAATTATAACCGCTTTATACATCAAAAACTTCAAGCTCCTTAAAATCAAAGTTTCCGATTGATAGCTTTTCGCCCTTTTTAAAGCTGCTTCCGAGCGCCTCATCAACTCCGTAAACCGAAGCGCAGCTCGGGCATACGAGGAAGAAAACAGTCTTGTTTTTGATTATCGGGAATTCGGGTATGAGGTCAAAGCCCTTGTTTGAATACACCGAAAAGCTGACCTTGCCCTTACACTTAGGACAGGTTAGGGGCAGGGTTTTGCCAATTTCTTCAATTTCTTTATTATTGCCAAGTCTGTAACTCATAGCGTTACCTCCATTACTATTTCTATAATACACCATTAAAAAGAAGTGTTCAAGTATGAAAAGAATAATCGCTTTAATTCTTTGCCTTTTATTTTTGAGCGGCTGCTCGGTCAGCACAGACGAACAGAAGGAAACTACAGAGCCGCCGCCCGTAAGTAATAACGATGAATATGTGAGGGCAATCTGGCTTCCTTACTATGATTTGCAGAAGTTTATACAAGGCTGTAACGAAAAGAAGTTTACCGAGAATATTGATAATGCTTTTAAAGAGCTTGCGGACATGGGCTTTAATACCGTTACAGTACAGGTTAGACCCTGCGCCGACGCGTTTTATAAATCCTCCGTTTTTCCGAGCAGCAGGTATTGCTTTGATAAGCAGGGCGCGGATATGCCCTATGATCCGCTCAAAATAATGTGCGACTCTGCCGAAAAATACAAGCTCAAAATTGAGGCGTGGATTAACCCGTACAGAGTCAGCCAGGATAACGATATTGACGCGCTTTCAAACGATAATATAGCAAAGAAATGGTATAAGGACGATAAAACGAAATCGAGAGTTTATGTTACTAAGGACAAGATTTTTTTCAACCCAGCAAGCGAGGAGGTTATTAAGCTGATTGTAAAGGGTGTCGCTGAAATTGTTGAGAATTATAACGTAAGCGCCATACATTTTGACGACTATTTTTACCCAGTTACAAGCGAGGATATAGATAAAAAGGAGTATGAAAAATATCAAAGCGACGGCGGTAAGTTAAAGCTCGGCGATTACAGGAGGGCGCGCGTAAGCCTTATGGTAAAGAGGGTTTATGAAAAAATCAAAAGCATAAATAAAAATGTCCGCTTCGGTATCAGTCCCGCGGCAAGTATGAAAAACGATTATAATAACCTCTATGCCGACGTTGAAAAATGGGTTACCGAGGACGGCTATATTGATTATATCTGCCCGCAGGTATATTTCGGTTTTAAGAACGTATACCAGCCCTTTATGTTCACCGTGAAGAAATGGATGTATATTACAAGCTGCGATATGTACGTAGGTCTGCCGCTTTATAAGGCGGGGAAAGCCGATAAATACGCCGCCAAGGAGGATGAGCAAGCGATTAATGAGTTCGTAAGTAACAATAACATTATCGCCCGACAGATTACATATCTCTCAAAGCTTGATAAAATTAAGGGCTTTTATGTTTTTTCTTACGGCAGCCTTAAGGACTCCGACTGTCAGCAGGAGGTAAAAAATATGATTGCCGTTATGAATAACAGCAATCATTAGCCTCGTCATGTCCTTTTAAAATAACTTCAATTTCTTTACCGACTACGTTCTCGTCGCTTTCAAAGCTGACGGGGATATAGTTTTTTGTATAGCCTTTATATGAGCTTTCGTCTTTGCTTTCAGCGAGTACGCTTACCTTTTTTCCGATCTGCGATTTCATATAATCACGCCTTATTTTCTCCGTCTCGTCAATCATTATTGCAGCCCGTCTTTCCTTTTCTGCTTTAGGAATATCGTCGCCGCGTTTTGACGCCGCCGTGCCTTCGCGGCGTGAGTAGGGGAATACGTGAACCTTCTCAAAGCCTATATTCTTAACGAATTCAAGGGAGGCTTTGAAATCCTCCTCGCTCTCGCCGTTAAAGCCCGTCATAATATCGGTCGTAAGCGTAGCGTCGGGGAATACCGACCTCAGCTTATCGCATAAGGCTTTGAATTCAGATGAATCATAATGCCTGTTCATGCTCTTTAACGTCTTGTCGCAGCCGCTCTGGAGCGATATATGGAACTGCGGACAAAGCTTTTTAAACTTGCTGAGGCTTTCAATTATATCGTCTGTGATATGGTCAGGTTCAAGGGAACCGAGCCTTACGCGCAGTATCCCGCTCGTTTCCTCGCATATTCTTACAGCGTCAACAAGGCTGAAATCCTCGCCCTTTCCGTAGCTTGAAAGGTTAATTCCGACAAGTACGATTTCCTTAATTCCGCTTTCCGCAAGGGCTATTATCTCTTCTTTAAGGTCGCCAAGCGGCTTTGAGCGCACTCTGCCCCTCGCCATGGGAATAATACAGTATGAGCAGAAACGGTCGCACCCGTCCTCAATTTTAACGAACGCGCGCACTCTTTCGCTGAACTCGGAGATTGAGCACGGTGCAAATCCGTCCTTGTTCCCGTGTTTTTCAATTCGTACTATACGGGTTTTATTCAGATTGTATTCGTTTATAATAGAAAGAATATCGCCGTTGCTTTTGTTTGAGAGGACTATGTCCGCTTCGCTCAGCTCGTCTGCGCTTTCGGGAAACGCCTGCGGCATACAGCCCGTAAGGATTACCGCCGCTTCGGGATTTTTGCGCTTAAGCTTTCTGACGTTCTGGCGCGTTTTCTGGTCTGCGGTTGCGGTAACGGTGCAGGAGTTGACTATGTAATAATCCGCCTTCTCGCTCGGGGATACTATTTCAAAGCCCGCTTTTTTTAAAAGCTCTGCCATATATTCTGTTTCGTACTGGTTTACCTTGCAGCCAAGGGTATAAAAGGCAGCCTTCATAATACTACGTCCTGTTAATGTTGATTTTTAGTATTATATCAAATATTGCTCATTTTTACAATAATAAAAGAATATTATTAATGGGTGATGATTATGAAAAAAATTATTTCTTCTTTGTTGATACTGATTATGTGTTTCAGCTTTCCGCTTTCTGTATTTGCCGAGGATAACACAAACGATACCGAAAAGCTTGATTTTGTTGAGGCAAAGTCCGTTGTGCTTATGTGTATGGACACGGGGGAGGTACTCTACGCTGATAATGAATATGAGCACTTATCGCCTGCTTCGGTTACTAAAATAATGACTATTTTACTTGTTTTGGAAGCGCTTGACAGTAAGAAAATTAACCTTACCGATAAGGTTTCCGCGAGCTCCGAGGCAATTTCAATGGGTGGCTCTCAGATTTGGCTTGAACTCGGCGAAACCATGACGGTTGAGGAGCTGCTCAAGGCAGTAGTTGTAGCAAGCGCAAACGATGCCTGTACGGCGCTCGGGGAATACGTAGGCGGCTCAAGCACTGGCTTTGTAAATATGATGAACGAAAAGGCTAAGGAGCTCGGGTGCGAGAATACTAATTTTGAAAACTGCAACGGGCTTGACGATACGGTTACCAATCACTACTCCTGCGCATATGATTTAGCGCTTATTACAAGAGAGGTTATGAAGCACAGCGATATTGAAAAGTATACTTCAATCTGGCTTGACTCCCTTAGGGACGGAAAGACGGAGCTTAATAATACCAATAAAATGGTTAATACTTATAACGGTATTACAGGGCTTAAAACGGGTACGACCTCGAACGCGGGCTTTTGTATTTCCGCAACAGCAAGGCGCGATAATATGAATCTCTGCGCAGTTGTGCTCGGAAGCGAAACGAGCGATAAGCGCTTTGATACCGCCGCTAAGCTGCTTGACTGGGGCTTTTCAAACTATGAGCTTGCCAAACCTGAATTTGATGAAAAGCAAATAACTCCCGTCAAGGTCCTTATGGGCGATATAAAGACGGTTACGCCTCAGATAAGCGAGGTTTCAAGCATTACAGTAAAAAAGGGCGACAAGGAGTTTTCATATAACTATAATATTCATAAAAAGATTGAAGCGCCCATATCAAAGGGCGACTCGCTCGGGCATATTGATATCGTCGGGGAGCAGGGACTTATAACCAGCGTTGAGGTAGTTTCACCCGTTGATATATCACGTGTTTCGCTGAAATCTATTTTCTTTAAAATACTTAAAAATATATAGTTATATGTTGATTTTTTTGTCGTAATGTAGTATAATTTCACAGTTAATATATAATTTATAATATAAGAGGTTTAACATGTCATTAAAGTTTAACGAAAAATTTGCCTCGCGCTTTGTAAGTGAAGATGATATTAACAGCATTGCGGCTAAAGCTGTTGAGGGTATGAACACGCTTACAAGCGGTACCGGCTTGGGTAACGACAAGCTCGGATGGCTCACTCTGCCCGAGGATTACGATAAGGCTGAGTTTGAGGAAATCAAGAAAACCGCCGAGTATATCAGGAATAACGCCGATGTACTCGTAGTTATCGGTATAGGCGGCTCGTATCTCGGCGCAAGGGCTGTTATTGAGGCGATTAAATCAAATGATTATAATCTGTTCTCAGAAAATACTCCGAAGATTTATTTCATCGGTAATTCTATAAGCCCGTCATCTCTCAATGAGATTATTGAGCTTTGCGAGGGCAAGGATATTGCCGTTAACGTAATTTCGAAGAGCGGTACTACTACCGAGCCCGCAATTGCTTTCAGGGTATTCAGGGAGCTTGTACATTCCAGGTATCCCGCCGAGGAGGCTGCAAAGCGTATTTTCTGTACAACCGATAAGACAAAGGGCACCTTAAAGGAGCTTTCCGATAAGGAGGGCTATAAAACCTTTGTGGTTCCCGATGACGTAGGGGGCAGGTTCTCCGTTTTAACTGCCGTAGGGCTTCTTCCTATCGCGGTTGCAGGGATTGACATTGACGCGCTTATGAGCGGCGCCGCCGACGCTATGAAGGAGCTTTGCTCAACGGACGTATACGAGAATGAAGCGCTCCGCTACGCTGCCGTAAGAAACGTATTTTACAACAAGGGCAGGGTAATGGAATGTTTCGTGTCCTTCGAGCCGAGAATGGCGATGTTTAACGAGTGGTTAAAGCAGCTTTTCGGCGAAAGCGAGGGCAAGGACGGCAAGGGCTTATTCCCTGTATCCACCGTCTTTTCTACCGACCTTCACTCCCTCGGTCAGTTTATTCAGGAAAGCGGCTCAAGTCATATGTTTGAGACCGTGGTTAAGTTTAACGAGTGTCAGAGCGACTATGTTATTAAGGCTCAGGAGGGCAACCTTGACGGTCTTAACTTCCTTGCAGGAATGAATATGAGCACCGTTAACGAAAAGGCAAGGCTCGGCACCCTCCTCGCTCATACCGAGGGCGGAGTAGGCAACCTTGTTATCGAGCTTGATAAGCTTGATGAATATAATCTCGGATATCTTATTTATTTCTTTGAAAAGGCATGCGCTGTTTCGGGCTATATGCTCGGGGTTAATCCCTTTAATCAGCCCGGCGTTGAGAGCTATAAGAAAAATATGTTCGCTCTGCTCGGCAAACCGGGCTACGAAAGCGAAAAAGAAAGTCTTGAAAAGCAGCTTGATTTATGATACACTAATGTAAAGTAAATAAGATGTAAAAACCATTTTGGAGGAATAATAATGATAAAGGTAATTATCGGTAACAAAGGCCATGGAAAGACTAAGAGATTAATTGAGCTTGTAAACTCCTGTACCGAAACATCCGACGGAAACGTTGTATGCGTTGAAAAGGAACCTAAGCTCACTTATGACGTATCTTCCAGAGCTCGCCTTCTTGAGACCGATACATACGCTATCAAGGGTCACAAGGCGTTTTACGGCTACCTTGCAGGTATCTGCGCAGGCAATTATGACGTAACCGATATTCTTGTTGACGCAACCTTTAAGATTGTAGGCAGGGAGTATGATAAGCTTATTCAGTTCTTTGATATGCTCTCAAACCTCAGCGAAGCAACCGACGTAAACTTCTATTTCACGCTCAGCTGCGACAAAGAGGATTTACCCGTTGAGGTGTTTGACTACTGCGAAGAGGTTTAATGGTAAAATCGGGAGGATTTTCCTCCCTTTTTTTATTTTTTCTGTTGACTTTGACGCGGGGTAAAAAAGTATAATATCGTCTTAAGGGGAGGTGCTTTTTATGAAAATGAAAGATGTTTGCACCAGAACGGGACTTACAGACCGTGCAATACGTATATATATTGAAGAGGGCTTAGTACAGCCAAGCTATGAGGAAAACTATAACGGAAGAAAAAAATTTGATTTTTCAGAAGAGGATGTAAAGCTTCTTAATAAAATATCTGTTTTAAGAAAGTATGATTTTTCTATAAAACAGATTAGAACCCTTATTAACGATGAAAACGGTGTTACACAAATGCTTAACGCTCATATTATTGAGATGAAGCAGGATGTCAACGCTGATGTAAATACCATTAATTCAATGATTAACGTATATAATGAAAAACCTACCCAGCTTGATGAGCTTTGCAGTATGCTCAGCAATCCTGATATTGCTGGGAAGCCTGTGATAAATGTTACGCAACCGAAGGAGAATAAGAGAAAGGCTGTTCCTTCTGTTCTCAAAAAAATCGCCCTGATTATTTTAGCTACTGTCGGTGCGCTTGTTATTATGGTTACAGTTCTTGCAATACTATTCGGTTCTAAGCCGTATGAAACTGACGATAGTATTGCCGGATTTGCAATTATACAGGGTGATAGCGGAGACAGCTTGCCGCTCGGTAAAGACTACCATATCAGTTATTTAACGAAGCAGGTTTTACTACTTGAAATTAATGGAGACGATATTAAAATTAATGATGTTAACAATATGTATAAAGACTACAGCATACAGACGTTGTCAGACGGAGAGATAAAGCTTAATGCGGTGATTTATCCGCCTGAAAAAGAGTATGTGCTTCCGGTAATAATTATGAAAGATGAAAAAAATAGGCTGTATATTGATTTTGATAATACTACCTTTTGGCTGGAATCGCATAACAAGAATATGTATCCGTTCATTTTCGGAACAACTAAGGCGAAGAACTGCAACTTTTCTTATGAACTGTCTGTGGATTATTCAGAATAAAAATACGGCGGAAATTTTTCCGCCGTACTTTTATATTATTTCTGTGATTTGTTCAGGACTGGCAATAATTTCATCCGCGCCTTCTTTTTCAAGCTCTTCTCTTGAGCGGAAGCCCCAGGTAACGCCAATACACCTAATTCCCGCATTTTTAGCCGTCTGAATATCCACGTTACTGTCGCCGAGGAAAACGGCGTTTTCTTTTTTATATCCGAGCTCGTCGAGAGCGAGGAACAGTCCTGCAGGGTCGGGTTTGGTCGGCATACCGTCGCGCTGACCTATTATTAAATCAAAAATACCCTTGCCGAAAATGTATTCAATAATATACTTTGCCGCTTCCTCAGCCTTGTTTGTGATAACCGCAAGCTTAAGACCTTTATCCTTTAGCAGCCCAAGCTGTTCCTTGATTCCGCCGTAAGCGTCGGTGTTATCAAGACAGGTTTTGTTGTAGTATTCCTTAAACTCTGAAAGCACGCTGTTTAATTCTTCCTCACTAAGCGTGTGCTTAAAAGCCCTGTCAACGAGGAGCCTCATTCCGTTACCTACGAAGCGTTTATAATCCTCCTCCTTCCAGCTTGCCTGAAAGCCGTGCTTTTTCATAACGTAGTCACAGGCGTTGCCGAGGTCGGTTATTGTGTTTATCAGTGTGCCGTCTAAGTCAAAGAGCACGCATTTAATTTGATTTGCCATATAATTCACTGATGTCCTGTTCTTTTTCTTTTCTTTTTCTCTTAATAAAACTGATTATTAGAATTAATATTACAAATGCAGTTATAACGGCGGAGATGATATATACTCTCTGCTCGTCCTTTTTACTGTTTGCGCTGAGCTGTCCGCTTTTAACCTTGCCCCAGAGATTATTCTGAAGTTCTAAAATATTCTGCGGTAAATTGTGGAATTCATAATAGTTCTGCAAATCGGAGGCATATACCGCTTCTTCACCGTAAAGTGAGGACTCCTTATCAAACTCAATTTCTTTATTTGAGGGACAATATGAGATATATTCTGCATTGTCGAAGGCAACCTCGGGCTCCATCATAAAGTTAATGAACGACTCGGCGCCTTTTTTATTCTGCGAGCAGGTGGGAACGCAGAACGCGTCATACCATTTGTTAACTCCCTCCTTGGGAAAACAGTAATCCAAATCCTCATTGTTTTCTACCATTAGGAGATAATCGCCTGAATAATAGGTCGCAAATGCATACTCGCCGGATTCCATAAGGTTAAATACCTCGTCCATAACGTAGACGGGCTCAACCGCGTCCTTCTGTTTTGCAAGAAGCTCAGCAGCGTCCACCCAGTCCTGCTCGCTTGTGGAGTTCGGGTCTATTCCTAATACTGACTGCGCAATACCAAAAGCGTCGCGGGAGTTGTTGAACATAAGAACCTTGCCCTTATATTGTTCCTCCCAAATAGCGCTCCATGAGTCAGGAGTTTCCTCAACAAGCTTTGTATTATAGATAAGCGCCGTGTAGTTAATGTTAAAGCCTACCGTGTATTTTTCCTCGGGGTCATAAAATGGGTGTCTGAAATCGTCGCGTATGTATTTTTCAAAATTCGGAATATTGTTAAAGTCAAGAGGAAGGAGCATTTCCTCGTCAATAAGCCTCTCAATCATATAGTCCGAGGGTACTATTACGTCGTAGGAAACCCCGCCGCCTGCAAGCTTTGAATACATATTCTCGTTTGATTCAAAGTTCGTGTAATTTACTCTGCAGCCCGTAAGCCGCTCAAATTCCGCAACTACGTTCATAAGGTCGTCGGAGCCGTCCGAAATATAATCTCCCCAGTTATATACGTTAATCGTCGTACCCTGTAAACCGAGGTTTTTATAGTATTCAACTTGCTCGTCTGAGAAGTATTCGTCCTCAGCAGATGCGTTGAAGCAGGGGACAAGAAGCGTAATAAGCAGGAGAAGCGAAAGTGCAAGTGATAAGACTTTTCTCATAGCTTTTTCGCCTCCTTCTTTTCCGCCCTGCTCTGTGCAATGTTCATAAGTATAAGCAGCACGAGTATTACAACGAACATAAGCGTTGAAAGCGCGAACATATCGGGCTTAACTCTTTTCTTAGTGAGCGAGAAAATGTATATCGGAAGCGTCTGGAACGACGGTCCGTTTGTGAAATACGAAATAATGAAATCGTCGAGCGAAAGCGTGAAGCTCATAATCGCACCCGTTATAATTCCGCTCATTATCTCGGGAATAATTACCTTGAAAAACGCGTTAAACGGCTTACACCCGAGGTCGAGCGCCGCTTCGTAAATATTCATATCAAGCTGTCTCAGCTTAGGAAGCACGTTGAGTATTACATAAGGCAGACAGAAGGTGATATGAGCAATAAGGAGCGTTGTAAAACCAAGCACCTGGCTTCTGTGAACGAGCGTTCCCGCAAATACGAAAAGCAGCATCATTGAAATACCTGTAACGATTTCGGGGTTCATTAGCGGTATATTCGTAACCGTCATCATTGACCTTTTGTAAAGCCTGTTCTTGCTGTGAAACAGACCTACCGCCGCCATTATTCCGAGCACGGTTGAACACGCCGTTGTCGCAACTGCAAGTATTACGGTGTTTTTGAGTGCCAACATCGCCGCTTCATCGTGGAACATTCTTGTCCACCAGTAAGTAGAAATGCCGCTCATCTGGTATGTGCTTGAGCTTTCATTAAATGAGAACGCCATCATTACAACGATGGGAACGTAAAGGAAAATGAAAATCAAAAGCATGTATAAATTTGAGGATAAGGAGGTTTTCTTTTTCATATTACCATACCTCCTTCTCCGTCCTTGTCTTCGTCAAAATGATTGATTACGGCAAGACAGATGAATATTAATATCATAAGCACGAAGCTGAGCGCCGCGCCGAGATTGTAGTTATTTGCGCTCTGAAACTGCGATTCGATAACGTCGCCGATAAGCACAATCTGACCGCCGCCGAGCTTCTGGGTAATATAAAAGGTCGAAACGCAGGGAACGAAAACCATCGTAATTCCCGAAAGCAGTCCCGGTACGGAAAGGGGAATAACGACTCTTTTAAAGGAGTTGTATCTGTTTGAGCCCAAATCCTGCGCCGCTTCAATAAGCGATACGTCAATTTTTGAAAGCACGGAATATATCGGCAGTATCATATACGGAAGGAAATTGTACACCATACCAAGAATTACCGCGCCGGGCGTGTTAATCATATGTACGGGATTTATGTGCAAAAAGGAAAGTATGCTGTTGATAACGCCCGTATCGCCGAGAATGGTCATAAGGGAGTATGTTCTTATAAGGAAGTTCATCCACATCGGGAGCATTACGAGAAGAACTATCGTTCTCTGCGTTCTCTTAGTGTATTTTGAGAGAATATACGCAAAGGGATAGCCCATTATTATACATATTACAGTCGCCGCAAGACCGTAGATTATTGAAAGCAGAATCGTCGAAAAATAGCTCGGAATCTGCGCAACGCTGGTGAGCGAGAACGCACCGCTTTTATCGGTGAGCGCATAGTATGCAACCATAACGAGCGGTACTACTGTAAAGAGTGCAGACCAGAGCAGATACGGCTTGTCAAGGAGCTTTCTTGTTACGCTAATCTTCATTTTCTTCTTCCTCCCAGTCATAAGAGGCGTCTGAAATATGGTCCATTTCGTCTGAGAAATATGAGTAGTCGCCGAACTCGCCCGAATATTCGCTGCGCTTCATAATATGAATAGCGTCGGGCTCTATGTACATACCGATTTTCTGACCTACCGCAAGTCCCTCCTGAGTGGTCTGAATCATCCAGATAAAGCCGCCAACGTCAACGAGTACTTCAAAGTGAACGCCCTTGAAGGTTACGCTTGTTATGGTACCCGTAAGCGCTGATTTCGCGCCTACCTCGGTTATCTGAATATCCTCGGGACGTACAACCGCTTCAACAAATTCGTTCTTCTCAAAACCGCTGTCAAGGCAGTCAAACTTAATACCGCCGAAGGTTACGCGGTAGTCGTCGAGCATGATTGCGTCAACGATGTTTGACTCGCCTATAAAGTCCGCAACGAAGGCGTTAACCGGCTCGTTGTAGATATCCTCGGGAGTTCCTATCTGTTGGATTTTACCCTTGTCCATTACTACAACTCTGTCCGACATTGAGAGCGCTTCCTCCTGGTCGTGAGTTACGTAAATGAAGGTAATCCCGAGCTCCTGCTGAATGTTCTTAAGCTCGCGTTGCATATCCTTTCTGAGCTTGAGGTCAAGCGCTCCGAGAGGCTCGTCGAGGAGGAGTACATGCGGATTATTAGCAAGCGCTCTTGCGATTGCAACTCTCTGCTGCTGACCGCCCGAAAGCGAGTCGATTTCTCTCTTTTCAAAGCCCTTGAGGTTAACGAGCTCGAGCATTTTCGCAACGGTCTTACGGATTTCCTCCTTTGGCATTTTCTGGAGCTGAGGACCGAACGCAATGTTCTCATATACGTTTAAATGAGAAAAAAGAGCATAACGCTGGAAAATGGTGTTGAGCTTGCGCTTGTGCGGCGGAACATCATTTATTCTTTTTCCCTCGAATATTACGTCTCCGCTGTCCGGCTTAATGAAGCCCGCAATGGCGCGAAGCGTAGTGGTTTTACCGCAACCCGAGGGACCCAGCAATGTTATGAACTCTTTTTCGTTAATGTATAAATTCAGTTTGTCAAGCACGGTGTTGTCGCCGTAGCTTACCGTAATGTCCTTTAAGTCGATGATTTTCTTTTCCAATTATGCACTTCCTTCTTTGATGCAAGGCGTAAAGCCTCTCCCCGATTAATAGGAAATAATCCTATAAATTAACTATATAATCTTTATATTTTATTGTCAATTAATTTTATAAATTTTTAAAATATTTTTTGCACCATGTCCTTACCGTTTGCGGCGTTCTCAATTGTTATTGCCGTTTTGGTGAAATCGCATACCATACTTCTTGGCTTGTTTATCGGATCGTCCATTGAAAAGGGTACAAAATAATAGTTTTTGTAATTCATAAGGATTCCGATATTTTTAGCTGCTGCGCCGAGCGCGTCGTTAGTCGAAACGCCTATAACTACTGGTCTTGAATTTCTTATATGCGATTTTACCGCCATCGTTACCGCCGTATCCGTAATTCCGAGCGCAAGCTTAGCAAGCGTATTCGAAGTGCAGGGGATAACGCATATTACGTCGAACAGCTTTTTAGGACCTATCGGTTCAGCGTCAACGATGGTGTGGATTATCTCCCTGCCCGCAGCAGCGGTGATTCTATCCCTTATTTCCTGTGCAGTCCCGAACCGCGTGTCCGTGGTGTATGCATTTTCGCTCATTATCGGAGTTACCTCGTGCCCTTGCGACGCAAGCCTTTTTATCTCTTCAATCGCTTTTGAAATTGTACAAAAGGAACCGGTTATTGCAAAGCCGATTTTCAAGCCGTAACCTCCTTTATAAGTTTTTGAATAAACCGTCTTTTTCGATTATTTCTATAACCGCCTCGCCAAGAACGCACCCTGCGCTCTCGGGCGAGTAAACGGCGGGCAGCCCCTTTGCCGTAATCAGATTGAGCTCTCTTACCCTCGCAATGTGCTTGTCAACGCCGCCTGGGAAGGAGGCTAAGTCAATAATAACGGCATCCTTACTCACGCTGTAAAGCTCTCTTCCCGTGAAAACAGGGTGCGGTACGGTGTTAAATATGAAATCGTACTTGCCGTTATCAGTAAGGCTGTCGAAACTGATTGTATCTGCATTTGAGCTGTGCGCAAGCGCCCTTTGCTCATTGCTTCTCGCACATACCGTTATATTGCCCGTGTATGCGTGAAGCAGGCGGTGAAGCGCTTTTCCTATTCGTCCGTAACCGGTAATCAGGACGTTTGAATTTATAAGACTTCTCTTACTGCTCTGCGTTGCAAGCGCAATTGTACCCTCTGCCGTGAGAAAGGCGTTTTTGATTGCGAATACTTCGCTTTTAGTGTAATCATAAACGCCTTCGCTTTTGACGTTGCCTGCGAACACCGTTTTATCAAAGCTCAATAGCTCCTCGTTCGGATTAACTCCGAGCAAAACGAAGTCGGAAAATCTTTCCTTTTCAATGTGATTAAAGCCCTTGCTTTCAAGGTGCTTCGCGGCATATTTTATCCTTTCGTCCGATAAGTCGGGCGTAATAAATTTTAAACCCATTTAACCACCTCATTAATTACGGCTGCTGTATAACACAGCGGCTGCCCTTATTATTTTATGCTTTTTGGTAAATTAGGTGTTTATTTTTACTGAACTTTGTTGTATAATATATAGAACGATTAAAACGTAAATCGGAGGAATTCCATTGAAGAATATAGACGAGCTTCTCAAAGAGGCTAAAAAGCTCCATTTTATAGGCATAGGCGGCTCGGGAATGTGTCCTGTTGCCGAGATAATGCTCTCCCTTGGATACGTTGTTTCGGGCTCTGATAATAACGATACCGAGACCTTCAGACGTATTGAAAAGGACGGAGCAAAGGTGTTCTTAGGTCAGGTTAAGGAGAATATTGCCGACGACGTTGACCTTGTTATTTATACAAACGCTATTCTTAAGGGCAACGAAGAGCTTGAATACGCAAAGGCAAATTTTCCCTGCTTTGAGAGGGCTGAAATCCTCGGCGCGCTCAGCAGGCTTTATTCCAATTGTATCGGTATCTGCGGTACGCACGGTAAAACCACGACGACCTCAATGACTACTCAGGTTCTGCTTGAAGCAGGGCTTGACCCCTCCGCCGTTATCGGAGGTAAGCTTCCCGTTATTAACGCATACGGAAGGTGCGGAAAAAGCGAGAACTTTGTATGCGAAAGCTGTGAATTTAATAATACGTTTCTCCATATGAACCCTGATATTGCGGTTATTCTTAACATTGATGAGGACCATCTCGATTTCTTCGGCAATCTTGATAATATTAAAAAGTCGTTCAGGGAATTTGCCGAGAAAACCTCAAGAATGATTATCTATAACGGTGACGACGAAAACACGCTCGATGCGTTAAAGGGTATTGAGGGTAAGCAGCTCGTAAGCGTTGGCAGGAAGGAAACAAATGAATGGGTTGCTAAAAACGCTAAGCATATTGACGGCTTCCATATGGAATACGACGTTTATCACAACAACGAATTTATAGCAACCGTTAAGCTTTCCGTTCCCGGTGAGCACAATATCCTTAATTCACTTTGTGCTTTCGTCGCTTCGTACGTAAGCGGCGCCGACGTTGAAAGCATATTAAGAGGGCTTGAAAGGTTTACGGGCGCTGCAAGGCGCTTTGAGCTACTCGGAACCTATTGTGGAGTCACCTTTGTTGACGATTACGCGCATCATCCCGCTGAAATCAAGGTAACGCTTGAGGCGGCTATGGGTATGGGCTATAAGAACGTATGGGCTGTTCATCAGCCGTTTACCTATTCCCGTACCTCGCTTCTTCTTAACGATTTTGTAAGGGTGCTTTCAATCGCAGATAAGTGCGTTGTAAGTGAGATTATGGGCTCCCGTGAAGTAAATACAATAGGCATTAAAGCAACTGATTTAAGCAGTAAAATTCCCGGCGCTGTTCAGCTCGATACCTTTGAAGAAATCGCAGATTATGTTTGTGAAAACGCAGAGGAGGGTGATTTGGTTATAACCCTCGGCTGCGGAGATATTTATAAGGCTGCGCGTATTATGTGCGCTAAGATGAAGGAAAAGGAAAACAGATAATCTTATTTATATGAAGATTGCAGTTATTACAGACAATAAAAGAGAATATACCCGCGATAACTGCGAAGCCGTATTCTTCTCCTCAAAGGACAGGGCATACCCTGAGCTTTGGAGCGAATTTGACGCGGCTTTTCTTCTTGCACCCTACGGCGAATACGCGCTTGAAAACTGGACGGGACACCCCCACCTCAGAAGCGTGAAATCCCTTACGGAGCTTGATGAATATGTTTCCTTAATTCTTGAAAATCTCGAAATAGAGAAGAAGTTCCTTGTCGAGTATCCTGATATCGAAAAGCTTGAAAAGTATCATCCGTTCAAATCGGATATTGAACAGATTTATCTTACCTGCCTTAACGGAACTCATAGGATAAGAAAGCGCACCTTCGGCGATAATACCGTGTATTATGAAACCTTAAAAATCAGAAGGACGGGTACCGTCTGCCACGAATACGAGCAGGTAATTGACGCTGAAACATATACTGAGCTTAAGAAAAGGCAGGAGGAGGGCAGGCGTCCTATCGTTAAAAGCAGATATTGCTTTATGTACGAAAATCAGTATTTCGAGCTTGATTTATACGATTTTTGGGACGATAAAGCAACTCTCGAGCTTGAGCTAAAAAGCGAAAAGCAGCTTATAAAGCTTCCTCCCGAGATTAAGCTTATACGCGACGTAAGTAATGACCACAGATTTAAGAATCACCATTTAGCGAGAATAGGTTATGAAGATTATAAAGCCTGATTACTATAAGAATTTTAAGTGCATAGCGGGGGACTGTCCCGATTCCTGCTGTCAGGGCTGGGAGGTCGACGCGGATAACGAATCCCTTGAATACTACAAAACGCTGTCACCCTCGCTTGAGATTAAAAAGAAAATTGACAGCGTGCTTGATAAGGATGAATTTGGCAATACGATATTCACTCTTGCGCCTAAAAAGAGATGTCCTTTTCTTAACTGCGAAAACCTCTGTGATATGCATATAGCAATAGGTGCAGAGCATACGCCCGTTACCTGCAGAAACTTCCCGAGGTTCATATACGACTACGGAGGAACAAGGGAAATCGGCGTGTCCTTTTCCTGTCCCGTAGCGGCGGATTTGATATATAATTATAATGGACACATTTCCTTTGACGAAGAGGTGAACTCCGAATTACCCACCCTGAATGATATAGACGCTCAAACCTACATAATGCTTAAAAACGCAAGGGATAAGGCGTTCGGAATACTTAAGGACGACAATCTGAAAATCAGCGAAAAATTAATAGACATATTACATCTTTCTGCTGAGCTTCAGACAAAGCTGAACCCCTATGAAGAGGGCGGTGACTCAATTAGCTTTAAGGACGTTTTCATTAACCCCGAGCTTATTAATCCCGAGTGGCAGGAAAAGGTTAATAACATCAGAATAAGTAAGGTTTCCGATACAAACGCTAACGAGAATATAGCAATGTATTTTATTTACAAATATTTTCTTCAGGCGGTGTATGACCTCGACATTTTATCTAAGGCAAAAATGGCTGTAATCGGTGTTTTGATTAATGAATACTTCGGTAACGACGCGTGGACAGTACACCTCTGGTCGAAGGAAACCGAGCATTCACAGTACAATATGGACAGATACAAACGGCTTTTGGTCGAAGCAGACTGCTTAAAAACCGAAGAATTAATTAATAAATTGTAAAAAAACAGGAGTTAGCGTTTTGCTCCTGTTTTTTTAATTGACTTTTATTTTAATATATATTATTATAATAAATAGATTATTAGAGGAGGAATGGATATGTACCGCTCATATATTAAGCGTATTATTGACATCCTTTTAAGCTTTATCGCTATTATTATATTATCACCCTTGTTTTTATTAATTTCAATTGCCGTCAAGCTTGACAGCAAAGGTCCCGTTTTATTCAAACAGGAACGCATTGGAAAGGATTCAAGGGTTTTTTATATTTATAAATTCCGCTCAATGTGCGTCGGCGCAGAGCAGCAGGGAACTGGGCAGTATTCCTTTGCGGACGACCCGAGAGTTACAAGGGTCGGTAAGCTAATAAGGGCGACGAGCCTTGACGAGCTTCCGCAGCTTATTAATATACTTAAGGGCGAAATGAGCTTTGTTGGACCCCGTCCGCCGCTTACATATCACCCTTGGACGATAGAAGAGTATACGCCCGAGCAGCTACGCATGTTTGAGGTAAGACCCGGTATTACGGGATGGGCTCAGGTCAACGGACGCAAAGAGGTGGAATGGCACGAGAGGATTCGCCTTAACGTCTGGTATGTGGACAACCTTTCTTTCATTCTTGATTTGAGAATCCTTTTTACGACCGTGATAAAGGTGTTTAAGAATGAGGATAATCAGAATTCCTATGCTACAATGCAGACGGATGAAACGCAAGAAAGTGAAACCATAAATGCTTAAATATTTTTATATAACAAAAAATCCACGCGTTGCACGTATTGCCGAGGATGCAGGCGTTGACAGAGTATTTGTGGATATGGAATATATCGGCAAGGAGCTGCGTCAGCCGAATATGAACACAGTGAAGAATCATCACACAGTGGCTGACGTGCAAAATGTCAGAGCTGCGATTTCCAAAGCAGAGCTTTTGGTTCGTGTCAACCCAATCTTTGACGGGTCAAAGGATGAAATAGATGCTGTGGTAGAAGCCGGTGCCGATATCATTATGCTTCCTATGTGGAAAACTGCTGATGACGTAAAAGCCTTTGTTAGCTTTGTCAATGGCAGAGCGAGAACACTTCTCCTGCTGGAAACCGATGAAGCGGCGAATTGCATAGACGAGGTGCTGAGCTTATCGGGTATCGACGAAATACATATAGGCTTAAATGACTTGCATTTAAGTCAAAACAAAAAGTTCTTATTTGAACTCGTTGTTGACGGTACTGTGGATGCGCTATCTTCAAAAATCAAGGCGGCTGGCATACCGTTTGGCTTTGGCGGTGTAGGAAGAGTCAACAGTAAGAATGCACCGTTACCTGCGGAAAATGTTTTTGCGGAGCATTACCGACTTGATTCAGAAATGGTTATTCTTGCTCGTGCTTTCTGCAATAGCGATAATGTATCAAATTATGAAGAACTAAGAAATGAATTTATAAAAGGCGTGCGTGAAAACAGGGAATATGAAGTTTTCTTATCTAACCAAGTAACAGACTTTTTTGATAAAACACATAAAGAAACCGAAATGATTGTTAAACGGATTGTGAGCGAAAAATGAAACTGCTTTTAACGGGAGCATTCCCGTATACTGAAGAGCAAATTGAATATATCGGATCACTCGGTTATGAGGTGACATTCTATCAGGACGAGCGTATACCTATACCTTTTGATGTCAGCGATATTGAAGCGGTTGTTTGTAATGGACTGTTCCTGTACACGCCTATTGAGCGTTTTAAAAGTCTTAAGCTTATTCAGCTGACCAGTGCGGGGCTGGACCGTGCACCGCTGGACTATATTTGCGAACACGGAATCCAACTCTTTAATGCCCGCGGTGTCTACAGCATTCCTATGGCAGAATTTGCTTTGAGCGGCGTACTTGCTTTGTATAAGCAACTTCCTTATTTCATCAAGAATAAAGGACAGCATCTCTGGGAAAAGCACAGGGGATTGCTTGAGCTTGCAGGAAAAACCGTTTGCATTGTTGGCGCGGGTAGCATCGGGTGCGAATGTGCAAAACGTTTTAAGGCGTTTGATACAGTCAATATAGGCGTTGACCTGTATCCCAAGGAAAATGCTCACTTTGATATCATCAAGCCGATAAATGAACTTGAGGGAGCTATCTGTGAAGCTGATATCGTTATATTAACCTTACCGCTTATCAAGGAAAACGAGGGCTTCTTTAACAGTGAAAAATTCAAAAGGATGAAGCCAAATGCAATATTTGTTAATATATCACGCGGAAAACTGGTGAATGAAGCGGATCTGATTACCGCATTGAAGACAAAAATGATTGGAGGAGCAGTCCTCGATGTTTTTGCTTTAGAGCCGCTAAGCGAAGGCTCGCCCCTATGGAAAATGGAAAATGCCCTTATCAGTCCCCATAACTCCTTTGTGGGCGAGAATAATAACGTGAGAATGTTTGAGCTTGCTTGCTCAAACCTTAAAGAATATTTGAGAGAGTCAAAATGAAAGTTTTATTTGTAGCAACGGTAAGAAGCCATATAGGTCAATTCCATATGCCTTTTATAAAAAAACTAAAGGAGCTTGGCTGTACGGTTGATGCAGCTTTCAAAGATAATTCGAACGAAAAGCCGGGACTGGATTTATCGGCAATCAATACCGTATATGAGGTCTCATTTTCAAGGAGTCCGTACAGTACGGACAATCTGAAAGCCTACAGAAGACTAAAAAGGATTATAGATGACGGAAACTATGACGTTGTTCATTGTCATACGCCTATGGGTGGCGTCGTAACTCGGCTTGCGGCAAAGGCTGCTCGCAAAAACGGAACAAAGGTCATTTATACTGCGCACGGCTTTCATTTCTACAATGGTGCGTCCAGAAAGAATTGGTTATTGTATTATCCGATTGAAAAATATCTTTCAAAATATACGGATTGCCTGATAACAATCAATAATGAGGATTTTGCGTTAGCATCGAGTAAACTGAATAAGGCGGGTAAAATCTGCTATGTACAGGGTGTCGGCGTAGACTTAGATATGTTTAAAGAAATCACGCCGGATAAGAAAGCGGAATTAAGACTAAAAAACGGTTACTCAAATAATGATTTCCTGTTGATATATCCCGCCGATTTCAGTTATCGCAAAAATCAGAAAATGATATTTGACGCTGTCGCGCTTGTTTTAAAGAAACATAAGCATATTAGATTGCTGCTTCCCGGTGCTTTGGACGGTGCGGAAGAATGCCGGAATTATTGTGAACAAATCGGAATAGCTGAATACGTAGATTTCCTGGGGTATAGACGAGATATATATGAACTCGACGGTATGTGCGATTTATCTCTCTCATCAAGTAGACAGGAGGGCCTTCCTATCAATCTGATTGAAGCTATGGCGCTCGGTAATCCGATTGTTGCAACTGACGTCCGCGGAAACAATGATTTGGTTATAGATGGAGAAACGGGTTATCTTGTACCGTTAAACGACAGTGAACTTATGGCGGATAGTATTTGCCGTCTGATAGATAATCAGGACTTATGTGAACGTTTCGGAAACACTGCCTTGGAAACTGTTAAAAAGTATTCAGTTGACCAAGTAAACAAAGAAATTATTGAAATTTATAAACAGCTTCATATTGTGTAAAGGAGAAAATATGGAAAACTTCAAGTCATTTATTGAAAACAAGGAAGAATATAAAAAATATCTGTTTATCAGAGGATTCTTACTAACTGATCGTGATGATATCGATATCAAGGCTTTTCCTTTTTATCAAAACTGGAATAAAACTACAATCGGCGGTTCATATTTTGCTTATACTCATTATCTTCAGCATGTTTATTCTTACGATGACGGCGAGCGCTGCTTTTTCCTTTTCGGTCATGCATATAACCCGTTTACAATGGTTTATGATGAGACTAAAATACTTGAGCACATTGCAGAAGCATATGGAACGGAAGAGTATTACGATCGCATAGATGAGATAACAGGCGTTTTTGTAATGGGCTATATATGCAGGAATGACGTTACTTTTTTAGTTGATCCCTCAGGAATGCAGTCTGCATCATACGGTCATATTGATGAGCATTTTTATTTAACATCGCATCCTCAAATTGTTGGGGATATTTGTAAATTAGAAATGTCCGACATTGCTAAAGAATTAGTGAGCTACAAGTGGTATTATCGTGTAATGGGACCTTATCTGCCGGCGGATTTAACACCGTTTGATGAGATGAGCCGAGTAGTTCCCGATATTGAATATCTGTTTTCTAAAGGCCGCGTAACGCATAAAAGGTTCTATCCCGTAAAACAGCTTTCCGAATGTAAAAACGAGGAAGAGTATAATCAGGTGATACAGCAGGCTTCGGATATTCTGAAAAAGAATATGGAACTCGTTGTTAAAAAGTGGGACATGCCTTCAATTTCTCTTTCCGGAGGTATTGACAGCAATACAACTTTTGCTGCTGCAAACGGTATGTATGATAAAATTCGCAGCTTTAGCTTTATTTCTGCAGAAAAAGAAACTATTGACGCAGAAGCAGCAAAGAAAATTGCAGAAAAATTTAATGTTGACTGGAAGTTGTATCATATTCCGGAAAGCAATGATGCATTGGATAATTTTGAACCGATAAAAAGAATTATTGACCATAATAACGGCTACATTGCGCGCGGAAGGGATAACGAATACCGTAAAAGAGCTTATCTTATTCAGAATCTTGATACAGAGGTAGAAATAAAATCGTGGACTTCTGAAACGATAAGAGCTTATTGGTATAAGCATTACGGGCGGAAATCTATGCCTAAGCTTTCTCCGAAGCTATTCAGGAATCTTTATAAGATTTTTATCTTTAATCGCCCCCTTGCGCATAAAATTGACAAAATATTTGAACAGTATATAGAGAAGTTTGATTATTGCGATATTCCCTCGCAGTATTCGCCTGCAGATATGCATTACAACGAAGTAACCTGGGGAAGCTGGGGCGGTCTTAATATCTCTGAGATGAAAATATATGCGGATATTGTTATTATCTATAATAACAGAAAGTTTTTGGATTTGCTTTTCAGGGTTCCGCTTGATAAGCGTATCAGTGATCAGCATCATCTGGATATGAAAAAATATCTGAATAAAGAGTTATATGATATGCATATCCGCGTTGTTAATATGAAGGAGACTTCCTTTAGAGCCTTTATGCTGAATATCATTTTCACTATTAACTCCATTTTACCATTTTAACTTGAGCGTTTTATAATAATTAAGTCTGTACTTAAAAGAACAATGAGAAAAACAATTATTTAGGTGTAATATGAGAGTTTTACATTTTATTCCTGACATCGGCATATCAAACGGCGTTATGAGTGTTATTTTGAATTATGCTTCAGCTATGCTGGATGATATCAAATTTGATGTTGTATACTTTCAGAAAACCGGACAGACAAAGAAAGCGCAAATAGAAAGCCTTGGCGGTGAAGTGTTTTGCGTTAATTCACCACTTTCTAAAAAATCATTTATTCTTTCCTTTGCCAAATTATTGAAAGACCACAAAGGTCGATGGCAGGCTATGCATATTCATGTGCCGTATTATTCCTGCCTCATTGTTCCTCTGGCAAGGAAGTATGGAATAAAAAAGGTCTGTTGCCATTGCCATACAAATTCGTTTTCTTTAATCGGAAAGCTCGGATGGTTATTTAAGATTATGAATCTTCCGACAAACGTTATCGTAAAAAAACGTTTTGCGTGCAGTAGAGCTGCCGGCGCGGTTTGGTATGGTAAAAAAGCGCGTTATGAAGTTATTAATAATGCTATTTTTTGCGAACGATACCGTTTTGATGCGCAACGAAGGGAAGAGGTAAGAAAAAAGTTAAACTGCGACAATTTGACTGTGATAGGTCACGTCGGTACCGGTAAGCTGGAACAAAAGAACCATGAGTTTTTATTCAAGGTTTTCCGTGAGTTTCTCAATACAAACAGTAATTCTTTGTTATTGTTGATTGGAGCAGAAAAGGATGAAAGACTCTTAAGTATGTGCAAGAATCTCGGAATACAGGATAAAGTTGTTTTTTTAGGACTGCGTAACGACGTACCGGATTTGCTTCAAGCAATAGACGTATTTGTTTTTCCTTCCATAAAGGAAGGGCTTCCCGTTGCGGTTATTGAAGCGCAGGCTTCAGGTTTACCCATATTAATGTCTGATACTGTTACAGATGAATGTATAGTAACGGATTTGGTGCATACTCTTTCCCTTAACGAGTCGCCGAAAAAATGGGCTGAGCTGTGTCGCGATTTATCTGATCGTAAACGTAAGGATACCTGCACAAAAATGGAAGCAGTCGGATGGAATATTCATAACGAAGCAAAAAAATTAGCAGATTATTATTTGAAATAAGGAGAAATCTATGCCGTTTTTCAGTATTGTTGTTCCGGTTTATAAAACAGAAGATTTTATTGATGAATGCGTTAATTCCGTTTTAACGCAGACCTTTGACGATTTTGAGCTTATTTTAGTTGACGACGGCTCACCGGATCGTTGTCCGCAAATATGTGACGATTACTCCAATAGCGATTCAAGAGTTCATGTTATTCATAAACAAAACGGCGGTTTGTCTTCTGCAAGGAATGCGGGAATGACAGTTATGAATGGTCTCTATTTGCTTTTCCTTGACAGCGATGATTTTTGGAATGATCAGAATATGCTGAAAATTTTATACAATAAGATTTCTGAGACGGGAGATGAGATCGTATTATTCGGCTGCACAGATTTTAATATGATTACCGGAAATAAAATTATTTCCAGAAGTGCCTATGATCTTCGCTTAATATCAGAGAACAATTATAGTAAAACGCTACATTATTTACTTTCAAGTAAAATGATACCCGGAGGTTCTACAATATTCACGATATCTACTTCTGTTTTGAAAAATGTGGACTTTTTCTTTAAAGAGGGGATTCAGGATGAGGATTATGATTATGTTTTAACCTCATTTATTAATGCGAAGAGTATAACCGCTATAGATAATCCGTTTTATATGTATCGGCAGGGAAGGGATAATTCTATTACAGGCGTTTCGAGTATAAAGATGATAGAAGGTATCGAATACACCTTGAATAAATGGTTGCCATTAGCAAAACAGATTGATGATTCTGTCTTGCAAAGGGATGTTCTGAACTATTTGGCTTTTATATATACCACCGGATTTGTTGTGCTTGGAAGGCTGCCAAAGCAGGACGGAAAAAGAGCCCTGGATATTATGAGGCGTAATAAATCAATCCTTAAATACGGCTACTGGCGCAAAACGAAAATTATTCGTTTTGCAGATGCTCTCCTCGGAGACCGAGTTTTTTCCAAGCTTTCGGTAATCTATTACCGACATACTCATATCGGAGTTTGATATTATGAAAAATGTTCTTGTGGTCATACAGCTAATTCGCCGTGGAGGCGTTGAAAACGTTGCGATTAATTACGCACTTCATCTTGATAAAACAAAATATCGTGTAAGCTTTTTGTGCGTTGGCGTTGACGGCGGACAAGATGAAGAATACAGAGAAATAATTCTTAATAAGGGATACTCGGTCTTTGATATTCCTAAAGAGTATAATTCCTTACCGAAGAAATATCGTTATTTAGTCGGATTTTTTAAAGAACACCATTATGATATCGTCCATTCCCATACGATTTTCTTTAGCGCCTTAGTACTTAAAGTAGCTAAAAGAAAAGGCGTTCATGTTCGAGTCGCTCATTCCCATATTAGTATGTGGAATCAAAAGGAAACCCCGGTTTATAAGATTTATAAACATGTGATGAGAAAAATATTAAATTCTTCTGCTAACAGGAAGCTTGCTTGCAGTAATGCGGCAGGTATCTATCTATACGGTAAACGAGAATATGGAAAAAACGGAATCTTTATCGCAAACGGTGTTGATACGCAGCATTTCGCATATAACGAACAACACCGTCAGGACATAAGACGGGAATTCTTGATTTCTGACGACGAGATACTGATGGGTCATATTGGTACAATCTATGAAATAAAGAACCAGGCTTTTATTGTTGAGGTTTTAGCTGAATATCTTAAGTTGAATACCTCGGCTAAATTATTGCTGGTAGGAGAACCGATAGACTCTATGCCCGTTATTAAAAAAGCGGAAGAGCTCAAGGTATCAGACCGTGTCATATTTGCAGGTCAGCGGGGAGATGTTTATAAAATCTATTCTGCTTTTGATATCATGGTTTTTCCGTCTCTTCACGAAGGATTACCTGTATCGTTGATTGAGGCGCAGGCTTCTAAGCTGCCTTGTCTGGTTGCGGATACGGTTACTGAAGAAGTGAAATTTAATGATAATCTATTGTTTTTATCCTTGGATAAAAGCCCGCGTGTTTGGGCTGATACAGTATCCCAAATGCTTAAGGATGACAGAATAAATGTGAGTAATGATGAATTAAAAGATGCTTATGATATCAAAAATGTCATAAGCAATCTGGATACGGTTTATAATTAATTTTTTGAGGTAAAGTATGTTTGGATTGCCGGCTATCATATGGTTTTTGATATTTATTGGCATTTTTGCTTTGTTATATTGGATAATCCCTCTTAAGTACAGCTGGATATCTTATTTGGCGTTGACGTTCCTGTTTGCTTATCTTGCTTATCGTGTGACGCCTAACGACACGGATGATATTACAAGATATTTTCACGAAATGGCGTTTATGCGTGAGTACGGAACAGAGGAATTAGACCGCGTAGTAGAACAGAATCTCTTCGATTTTAAAAACTTCCGTGCTTCTATGTATTATGTCTATTTTATAAGTAAATTTAATAATGACTATTTGTTGCCCGCCGCTAATATTTTTATTTCTTATGCTTTGAGCTTTATTACCATCTATAAAGCCTCAAGGAGATTTGATGTAAGCAAATGGAATACTTTTATAGGCGTAATGTTTTTCATTTCAACCTATTGGTATTATGATGAATACAGCGGAACCAGAAACGGTATTTCTTTTACGCTTGCATTTGCCTGTGCTTATCAGCTTTTGGTAGAGCGGAAATACATGTTACTTTCAGCAGTCGGTTTGATTATTGCATGTCTTTTCCATTCGGGAGGAATAATTCCGGTTGTTCTGATTATTCTTACTGAGCTTACTTTGAACACAAGCGGAAAGTTTGTGAATTTTCTGCTTGTGTTCGGTATAATAGTCGGTGCTTTCGGAATCCGCTTTTTGGATAGCATTAGTGACAACTCCTTTGTAAAGGGCATTGCCGGAAAAGTAGATACTTATGAAGCAGATTCAACGCTTGGTACTTTAACAACAGCCTTTATGGTAAATATAGTCGTGCTTGCAGTTGTCTTTTTAATTCTACTATATTATTCTATTTTCCTTTTGGACAATAGCCGAGCAGGAGAAATAAGACGCTTCTATAAGTTTTCATCAATCGTCTGTTATTTCTGTATTGGCGCTATTTTCAGTCCTTTGATTTTTCTTCGCTTTGCACGTTGGATATTGCCATTAATTGGTGCTATTATTTTTATGTTAGGTCGCCAGTTTCAAGTTAATTATATACGCGAGAAGACCATTGCATACTGTCACTTTTATGCGCCGTTAAGTATCAGCTTGCGAACAAAAACGCAAACCATGGTTGTATTATTATTTAATGCCTTTACCGCCGTACATTTATGGTATTTATGTAACGGCTCGTCGATGGTATGGTTGCATTTCGATTGGGAGATGATTGAATGATTAGCATAATTGTTCCTATTTATAAAATTGAGCAGTATTTAAGGCAGTGCGTTGATAGTTTGCTGTCACAGACGTATAGCGAACTGGAAATTATACTTGTTGATGACGGATCGCCTGATGGTTGTCCGGCTATTTGCGATGAGTATGCTACTTTGGATAACAGAATTAAGGTCGTGCATAAAGCTAACTGCGGGTTAATGTCTGCCCGTCAAGCCGGACTTAAATCCTCAACCGGTGAATATATCGGGTTTGTTGACGGGGATGACTGGGTTGAACCAAATATGTATAAATGCTTTGCTGATTCAATCGAAAAATATCATCCGGATATGGTATATTGCGAGTTTTATTATGCATATAAGGATCATAACGAAAAGAGCAATCAAATTAGCGATCGTGAAATATATTATAAACAACAGTTAGAGGAAGAAATATACCCTCTAATGCTTTTTAAGGAGCCTTACTATTCTTTTGGTATTAACCCTTGCTGTTGGTCCAAGGTATTTAAGAAGGACTTGCTTGAAAAGGTGCTTTATCCTGTGACACAACGCATCAAAATCGGCGAGGACGCTGCTTTTACCTATCCGGCACTTTTGGCTGCAGACAGCGTTGCATATGTTAACCAATATTTATATCATTACAGGATTAATCCCGAAGCGATGACGAAAAAGTATGACGCTTCTTGCGAAAGTACTATTCTCATTCCTTTCGGTATTTTAAAGGATACCTTTTCGTTGTACCCGTATGATTTATCCGAACAATTAAGCTATTATCTCCTAATGTTACTCAATACGATGGTTCGTAATGAGTCCAGTACCGAATGTCCGAAAAACAGAAAAGAAAAAATCGCAACATTTAAACATTTTACAAATAACAACGAGATTTCAAAATCATTAAAAAGTATTGACACGGGAATTTTACCTTTACATACTAAGCTTCTTACTAAACTGCTGAAAAGTCGGTGTGATACACTGATCTATTGGTATACCGTGTTATTAAGGAGATTTTTATAATGAACAATCCTCTTATCAGCGTTATCGTTCCTGTTTATAACGTGGAAAAATATCTTGACCGTTGCGTTGAAAGCCTTGTCAACCAGACATACAAAAACATTGAAATTATCCTTGTGGACGACGGCTCACCGGATAACTGTCCCGCTATGTGCGATAAATGGGCGCAAATTGATAACAGAATTAAGGTTATCCACAAAGAAAATGGCGGTTTGACTTCAGCTCGAAATGCCGGAATAGCTTGTTGTCAAGGGCAATACCTAAGCTTCGTGGATAGTGATGATTGGACAACTTCGGATTACATAGAGCATCTTTATACAATAGTTAAAGAGCATTGTTGCCAATTAGCCATCGCTGATTTTTTATCTCTTTCTGATGTGAAAACAAATATAAACAATGATACAGCCGAAGAGCTTCAAACTCTTAATAAAGAGCAGTTGTATGCATATCTTTCTTCTGAAAACTGTTATTTGTGGGGAAAGCTTTACGATAAGAAGTTATTTGAATCTGTAGATTTTCCCGAAGAGCTGTCGGCATACAGCGAAGATATTGCGTTTAATTATGAGTTAGCGAAAAATTGTGAAATTGCAGTCGTGACAAACTATAAATTGTATTACTATTACCGACATTCATCTTCAATTATGTCCGGTCCAATCACGAAAGAAATGATAATATCATCTATTGCTTGTTATGATTATATGGGACAATGCATTGAGGGACAATCTGAAACAATTGAACAGTGCTACACCTACGCTCGTATTATGCATGACTTTTTTCTTCTTAATAGCATTATCAGAAACAATAAATGTACTGAATACTACGATTTGTTAAAAAACGATATTATTGCGGGGGGAAAACTTATCAAGAGAAATAACGGAATTGTTCAATTTACAAAAATGCAGATTTACGGATATAAATTGTTGAAATTTTCAAGCAGGCTGTATAATGCATCAATACTTATCCGAAAGAGATTAAGAGGTTATTAACAGAATGATTCCATTAGTTAGTATTATAGTTCCTGTTTATAAGACAGAACAATATCTTGACAGATGCGTTGAAAGTTTAGTAAATCAGACATACAAAAACCTTGAGATTATACTTGTAGACGATGGCTCACCTGATAATTGTCCGGCTATTTGCGATAAGTGGGCGCAAATTGATAACAGAATAAAGGTTATCCACAAAGAGAATGGCGGTGTAGCCGCAGCAAGAAATGCCGGACTTTCAATTATCAAAGGTGATTATATCGGATTCGTTGACAGTGATGATTATATAGATTTTGACATGTATCAGGTTTTGATGGGACATGCCTTGTCTACATCTGCGGATATATCCATTTGCGGATACTATCAGGGAGACGATACAAAAATTTACAGTACTTTCACAAAGATAACACATGATGAGGCTAAAAAAAGGGTTCTTGTCGGGGAATATACCTACGGTGTTCTGTGGAATAAGCTTTATAAGCGGCAATGTGTACAGGGTATAAATATGCCGAACCTGGTTTGCTGTGAGGACTTGGTTTACAATTTTTATGCTTTCAATAACGCCGAGTCTATTTATAAATCAGACGAAAAGCTATATCATTATATGGACAATGAAAACAGTATTGTTCGTAGTTCATTTTCTCGAAGTGCTTTTGATGCACTGAAGGCTAAACAGATTATTTATAACGAAGTACAAAGCAAGGAATTAAAGAATTATGCCGTAAAAGGTCTTATATCAACGGTTTTTGTTCTTCTTTCCGGAATAATATCAAATAACCTTTATTTGAATGAGTTTGATAATCTGAGAAATATAATTAAGGAGCATTCTCACTCTATATTGAAATCACCAATCATTTCAATGCGTGATAAGGTGAAAACTATCATCATACTCTTGTCACCTTCATTTTTTAGATTTCTAATAAAGAAAGGTAAGGTAAAAAAGGATGGATAACCCGTTATTAAGCGTAATTATACCTATTTACAATGTCGAACAGTATTTGGATAAATGTGTGTCCAGCGTAGTTAATCAAACATATAAAAATTTAGAGGTTATTCTCGTGGATGACGGTTCGCCCGACAATTGTCCTGCTTTATGTGATAAGTGGGCAGAAAAAGATTCTCGTATTCGTGTAGTGCATAAGAAAAATGGAGGTCACTCAGATGCAAGAAACGCCGGCTTAGACATTGCAAATGGTGATTACATTGCTTTTTTGGATTCGGATGATTATATTGAATTGAACGCGTACGAAAGCATGATGTCGGATATTATGAATTATCAAGCAGATATTGTTTCTTGCGGAATGGTTCGCGAAAGTCCGAGCGGGTACGTTGAAAAATGGGGGGACGATTCGTTGACCGTTCACGATCATAGAAATTCTGTAAAACTGATTATACGTGCCGACGGACTTTTGCCTGTTAGTCCAAATAATAAAATATATAGAAACGATGTAATCGGAAAGACTCGTTTTGATACTTCTTTAAGATTTGCTGAAGACATTATGTTTATTTTTGATATTATTGAAAGAGTAAATAAATGGGTAGAGCATAATGTGATTTTCTATCATTATATAAACAATGCTACATCCTTGACAAAGAAATCATTTACTTACACCAGATTTGATGAGCATATTGTTTCTGATAGAATTATTGCTTCTGTTAAGGATGATTCGGAGCTTTACAGGATTGCTGTGGCAGGCGATATTTATAAATCATTCAGAACTATTAAACAAATGTGCGTTAGTAATAATTGTATGGAAAAGTATCCGGAAATGAGAACACGTATTATTGCTCATCGGCATGACATTCTGCATTCCGGTATTTATGATAGAAATACTCAGATTAAAACAATTTTACTTTGGCTGTTTCCTCATATTTTTAAAAAGGCTATTGGCGTATACGGTAAGAGAAAAGACGTAGAATATGCAAAATTAGCCGGAATGGAACAATGATGAAAAAAATAAGTATCATTATCCCTGTTTATAATGTTGAGTCTTATCTCAAAAGATGTCTTGACAGTATAATTGCTCAAAGCTATCGCGATTTTGAGGTGCTCCTGATCGATGATGGCTCAAATGACAGCTCACCGCAGATATGCGATGAATATGCGTTAAAAGACGAAAGGATTCATGTTATTCACAAGGAAAACGGTGGCGTTTCGTCTGCAAGAAATGCAGGCTTGAACCTGGCAAACGGTCAATATATTGCTTTTGTTGACAGTGACGATTATATAGAGGCAGACTACCTTGAATCTTTATTGAAGCCTTTTACGGAACAAAGTATACAGCTTTCTGTCTGCGGCTATTTCTTCCATTCTGAAATTTGTGCACCAAAATGCATGACGCTTGAGGGCAACTCGATGCATTATTTATTATTCAACTGCGTTGAGTATCCGTATATTGAAGGTTATCTTTGGAATAAGCTGTACCTTTCTTCGATTATTAGAGAAAATCACCTGCAATTTAATGAGAAATACAGAATGTGTGAGGATACGCTTTTCAATTTTGAATACTTTCAATATGTCAAAAATGCCTATGTTGTTAATGAACCCCTGTATCACTATATCGTTCGGGAAAATTCTGCTATGAAAAAAAAGCCTGAGAGTAATGAGCTGGCTATGAAGGAGCTTATTGATTACTTTATCGGTTGCACCGAGGATACAAGAACACTGAATGCGCTAATAGGTTGGGCGTTTAAGTATTGGATAAGAATAATCGATATTTCATATTATCACAATGACATTAGCGAATATAGGAACGTAAGAGTATTAATAAAAAAGTATCGCAAATCTTTATTGAAGAACAATGATTTGACGCGGGTAGAAAAGCTCTTTGTATTATTGCTCAATTATTGTCCGTATATTTATACTTTGTACAAGTCTCGAAAAATGAAAAGCTCAAAATAAGCTTAAATGAGGTATTGATCCGTGATTAGTGAATCAAGTGAAAGAAAAATAGGAACGATACTGTCCTATGCGTCAATCGGCGTGGGTATTATAGTAAGTTTACTATATACTCCATATATGTTGAAAACTGTTGGAAAGGCAGAATTCGGTTTATATAATACCCTTGTGTCAATGATTGGTATGATTTCAATGATTGAATTGGGTTTTACAAGTTCCTATATAAAGTTTTATGCTAAGTATGAGCATGATCACGATGAGAAAGCGCTTGCAACGTTTAATTCGTTGTTTACCATAATATTTCTCATTATCGGTTTAATATCTTTGTGTATTGGCGTGTTTTTTACCTTCCACCTTGACTTAGTTTATAAAAACGGTCTTACCAGCAGGGAGTATGACGAAGCAAAAACGATGCTGCTGTTGATGACCATATCGCTTGCACTTGGTTTTATAACAACTGTTTTTACCAGTTTTATTTCGGCTAAAGAAAAATTTATCTTTTTAAAATCCTTTGGCTTGGCAACCTCTGTGCTAACAGTTGCATTAAACATAATCTGTTTAATGGGCGGGCATGGTGTTGTTGGATTAGTTTTTATTACATTCATTGTCGGAGTTTTTTCGAAGATAGTCTATATTCTTTATGCCTTTAAAGCAGTTAAGATACATTTTGATCTGAATTTAAAAAACATAAAATTATCGTTGTTAAAAGAAATTCTATCATTTTCAGGTCTTATTGCAATTAATATATTTGTTGATAAAATAAATTCAAGTATAGATTCGGTTTTACTCGGCAGGTTTTGCGGAACAGCAGTGGTAGGAGTATATGCAGTTGGTATGAGCATTAGCAATATGAATACTAACTTTTCTACTGCAATATCCGGAATATTTACACCGCGTGTACACAAGCTGGTTAATGAGTATAAAATGGATTCGATTGAACAAAGACAATCCCTTACAAGCTTTTTTACCAGAATCGGCAGAGTTCAGTTTATTCTAATGGCGTTAATTGCCTCTGGATATGTTTTTTTTGGAAAACGCTTTATATATTTATGGGCGGGACCCGGCTATGATGAATCCTATTACGTTGCGTTGATGCTGATTGTACCCAACATTGTTCCTCTTATTCAAAATGTCGGTATTGAGATTCAAAGGGCGGAAAGCAGGCATCATTACCGCTCGTATATTTACGGAGTAATGGCTGTTATAAACTTGGTTCTTACGATTTTCTTATGTCAAAGATGGGGTGCCATAGGTGCTGCATTTGGTACCTTCCTTTCAATACTTATCGCAAATATTATTATTATGAATATCGTTTATCATAAGAAAATTAATATTGATATGTTCGTATTTTGGAAGAGTATCATATCACTATGTAGGGGAATAATTATTCCGATAGTAATAGGCATCCTTATTAACAAATATGCAATTAAGGATTGCGGTATATTATGGTTTGGAGTTTGGGTTATTGTTTATAGTGTCATTTATCTTGCTTCTATGTGGCTGTTCGGAATGAACGAGTATGAAAAGAACGTATTTAAGTCGTTTATCAATTCATTAAAAAATCGTGGAAAGGTAAAAGCGCGTTGAGTTTGAAAGAGAGTTTTTTTCGAGTAATAGATAGCTTTTTATCAAAGTTAAACAAAAAAAAAATCATAGTTTTTCACAGCATCCCGCTTATGACCGATAATACGAAAGCTGTTTACGATGAAATGCTTAGTCGCGGTCTGAATAGAACTTATAAATTTGTATGGTTTTGCGAAAATAATGAAAAATGCGAACCCACAGAGGAGAATACTGTTGTAATTCATAAGCACGGCTCTCTAAAAGAAAGGATTTTAAAGCTGTATTATGAGGATGTCGCTTGTGCCTTTATTGACTGTAACGGTTCTTTGAGGAAGGGCAATATACGGCATCCACAGGTAGAGTTCTATTTGATGCACGGAAGCTCTACTAAGCGCGTGACTCACTATTATACGATGCCTGACGAGGTTGATTATACGATCAGTCTTTCTTCGTTTTTTCAAAAATATGATGCTGAAAACCTGAATTATGATGTTAATAAAGTTGTTCCCTTGGGTTATCCGCGCAGTGATTGGCTTTTTAAAAAATCTGTTAATCTTAAAAAACTGTTTCCGTCATATTCCTTCGAAAAGGTCATTTATTGGATGCCTACGTTCAGGCAGCATCGAGGGGAGGAAAGCTTAAACTTTTCCAGTATTAGTTTTCCAATTATTTATAACAGAGAGATTGCAGAAAAGATTAATGCCTGCGCAAAGGAAAACAATGTTTTGTTAATTGCAAAGCCGCATTTTGTTCAGGATACCGGGAATATTGAAATGTATCAATTCAGCAATATGCTGTTTATTGATGATGAGTTTTTACGGTCAAATCACATTCAGAATTACGAATTGCTTGGATGCGTAGACGCTTTGCTGACAGATTATTCATCTGTATATGTTGACTTTATGTTGTGCGATAAACCTATTGGATTATGCTGGGACGATATTGATGAATTTCGTCAAAAAGAAGGATTCCTTTTTGACATCGATGAGTTCTTCTTTGGAGGAGAAAAAATATATAATGATGATGATTTGTGCTCTTTCATAGAAAGAATCTCTGAAAACAAAGATTTATTAAAAGATGAGCGTAATCGTCTCAAGTATGAAATACATGATTACTTAGAAAATAAAAACGCGGCTCGAATTACAGACTTTATTTTAGAGCAAATAATGAATGGCGGGAGGATAGCGTAATGAAAATTGTTTCTTTTGAAGATATAATGAATTTTAATATCGATTTTAAAGAGGCGTATAATTGGGTCGTTGAGATGTTAAAAAACAAGGAATCAGCATATCTGCCTCCGAAAATTTCTATTAAACCTGATGAAAAGCCCGGCGTTTTTTATAACGTTATGCCGTCTGTACTGCCTAAAGAAAACGCAGCAGGCGTAAAACTGGTTACACGATATCCTGACAGCAGTCCGTCTTTAAATTCGCTTCTGATCCTTTGTGATTACCAGAACGGAAAACCTGTTGCTTTAATGGACGCAAATTTCATTACTGCACTGCGCACTGCTGCAGTAGCGGTTCATTCTATTGACTTGTTTGCTCTAAAAGATTATAAAACCGTAGGATTAATCGGGCTTGGTAACGTTATGAGAGCGACCTTAAAAGTGATGGCAAGCGTTTTTCCCGATAAGGATTTGGATATTAAATTACTGAAATATAAAGACACACATATATCCTTCCAGGAAGAGTTTCGTGATTATGAACATTTCCATTTTAATGTTGTTGATTCGTACGATGCGGTTGTATCGGATTCCGATGTTGTCATTTCAGCTGCAACTTATCTGGGAAAGGACTTATGCGATGACAGCTGCTTTAAAAAGGGCGTTACTGTAATTCCTGTACATACGCTGGGATTTACAAACTGTGATTTGTTTTTCGATAAGGTTTTTGTTGATGATATCGGTCACGTTAAGCATTTTAAATATTTTAACTATTTCAAATCCGTTGCAGAGGTTTCTGATGTTATTAACGGAAGGGCAGAAGGCAGAACAGATGATTCGGAACGAATAATTGTATATAATATTGGTATTTCTTTACATGACATTTTCTATGCTAATAAAATATATCAGAAGTATTGCTCCGAAATTAAAGATATTGAGATGAAAACTCCTGACGCTAAGTATTGGTTTTAAAAGAAGAAAGTGAGGATTTTTATGAATATAAAAAGAAATATACTTTTGAATCCGGGACCTTCCACTACTACGGATACCGTGAAACTCGCTCAGGTTGTTCCTGATATTTGCCCTAGGGAAAGAGAATTTGCAGATATGATGGCAGGGCTGAGGGCAGATTTGCTGAAAATTGTGCATGCAGACCCAAAGAAGTATACGTCTGTTTTATTCTGCGGTTCAGGAACTATCAATATGGATATATGTCTTAATTCCTTGCTTCCTGAGAATAAGAAAATACTGATTATTAATAATGGCGCGTATAGCTCTCGTGCGGCAGAGATTTGTGAATACTACGGTTTGCCGTATATAAATTTGAAATTTTCAGAGGTGGAGCTTCCTGATTTTAATACGATTGAAAACGTAATGAAGGAAAATCCTGACATTACTCTTGTTTATACAACTCATAACGAAACCGGAACCGGAATATGTAATCCTATTCGTGAAATAGGTGCATTAGTTCATAAATATAATTCTGTTTTCGTTGTTGATACTACTTCAACATTGGCTATGCTGCCGATTGATATGGAAAAGGATAATCTTGATTTTTGTATGGCTTCTGCTCAAAAAGGAATTATGAGTATGACCGGATTATCATTTATTATCGGCAACAAGGAGATTATTGAAGCGTCAAAGAATTATCCGAAGCGTTCTTATTATTGTAATCTATACTTACAGTACGACTTCTTTGAAAAAACAGGTGAAATGCATTTTACACCTCCTGTACAGACTATTTATGCAACTCGTCAAGCGCTTAATGAATATTTTGCTGAAGGGGAAATGGATAAATGGCGCAGGCACCAACGCGTGTTTAATGCTATACATCAGGGATTGGAAGAGCTCGGCTTTAAGAACCTAATAAAAAAAGAGTGGCAAAGCGGATTGGTTGTATCAGCTATATATCCTAATGATAAAAACTGGGACTTTACTAAGGTTCATGACTATTGCTATGAACGAGGGTTTACGATATATCCCGGTAAGATTTCTAATACCAACACATTTAGACTATGCGCACTTGGAGCAATAGATGAGAATGATATAAAAGACTTTTTTGTTGTCTTTAAAAATGCGCTTATAGAAAACGGTATTTCAATTCCGGTTAGTTATGAGGTGAAGTAGATGAAAACAGTTTATACATGTTTTTGTACTGATATTATTCATAAAGGACATCTTAATATTATCAATAATGCTAAGAAATACGGAAGGGTTGTTGTCGGTGTTTTATCCGATGCTGCAATGGTATCTTATAACCGTTTTCCGACCGTTAGTTTTGAAGACCGTCTGAACCTGGTTAAAAGCATTGAGGGTGTAGATGAAGTTATTGTCCAGAATACAGTTATGTATGACGACGTAATTGATGAAATACGTCCTGATTATGTCATTCACGGTGACAATTGGCTTGCTCCTCCGCTGAAAGCTATCCGCGACAACGTTGAACGCTGTTTAAATAAATATGGCGGAGAAATCATTGACGTCGCATATACATATGATGAATCTGTCAGACACGAGGATAAAAAAACAATTGAAAAACTCGCAATGCCTGAATTCCGCAGAAAACGATTATCCCAGCTTTTAAAAATGCGCAGAATTGTTAAGGCTTTAGAAGTTCATAGCGGCTTAACCGGGCTTATTGCTGAAAAAACAGTTGTTGAGCACGCTGGTGAGCTTGACCAGTTTGACGCAATGTGGATTAGCTCTCTGTGCGATTCAACAGCAAAAGGAAAGCCGGATATTGAACTTGTAGATATGACGTCAAGATTCAGAACAATTGATGACGTAATGGAGGTTACAACAAAGCCGATTATTTTCGACGGTGACACAGGCGGAATGATTGAGCACTTTGTTTATACTTTGCGTTCATTGGAGAGAATGGGCGTTTCCGCTATTATTATTGAAGATAAGATAGGACTGAAGAAAAATTCACTTTTTGGCACTGAGGTTGAACAAACGCAGGATACTATAGAGCACTTTTGTCAAAAAATTGAAGCCGGAAAACGAGCTCAGTTAACCGATGATTTTATGGTTATTGCCAGAATTGAAAGTCTGATTTTGGAAAAGGGAATGGAAGACGCTTTGACAAGGGCACGTGCTTATGTTGCTGCCGGTGCAGACGGAATTATGATTCACAGCAGAAAAAAAACGCCTGATGAAATACTTGAATTCTGTGATAATTTCAGAAAGGATGATAAGGAAACTCCAATAGTTGTAGTTCCGACATCATTTAATACAATTAAAGAAAGCGAACTGTCCGAGCGTGGTGTGAATATTGTGATTTATGCAAATCAGCTTACGCGAAGCGCCTTCCCTGCCATGCAAAAAACTGCTGAAGATATTTTGAAATATCATCGTGCATATGAGGTGGACGAACGCCTTATGCCTATTAAGGATATTATTACGTTAATTGATGAAATATAGGATAATTTTATGGAAAATGCAATAATTATGGCTTCCGGCTTAGGAACAAGGATGCGTCCGCTGACTCTCACAACGCCCAAGCCTCTAATAAAAGTTAGAGAAACGCCGATGATTGAGACGCTGATAACTACACTGCGAAAAAGGGGCGCAGAAAACATATACGTAGTTGTAGGATATTTAGCGGACCAATTCGATTATTTAAAGAAAAAGTACGGCGTCACTATTATCTACAACGAAGATTATGAAACGGCAAATAATATTTCCTCTTTGTATTATGCGCGCGATGTCTTAACACAGGGTGATTGTTTTATATGTGAAGCCGATTTATATATTGCGGATACCGATTTATTAAATTTACCGCTTTCATATTCAGGTTACTTTGGAGAAATGAAGGCTGGCTATTCAGATGATTGGGTTTTTGAGCTGGACGATAGCGGATATATATCAAGAGTCGGTAAGGGCGGTATTGACTGTTATAACATGGTAGGAATATCATTCTTTAAACAAAAAAACGGCAAGCTATTATCTGAACTAATAGGCAGCGCATATTACGATTTGAACAATCGTTCACTGTTTTGGGATGATATTGTTAATCGTAATTTAAACAATCTGAAGTTACAGATATATCCCATACGTCATCAGCAGATCATAGAGATTGATACAGTAGAGGAATTAAATGCGATAAATCATGCTGTACGATAATGTTGATAATATAAAATTATAAGGAGTTATAATGAAAGTTAACGATTTTGTCCAAATTCTCGGAGCTGACTTCTTCGTTGGAGTTCCGGATTCTCAGTTAAAGCCGCTTTGCAATTATTTAATGTGCACATACGGTATTGACCCAAAACACCATATTATTTCCGCGAATGAAGGAACCTGTACCGCTTTGGCGGCAGGTTACAATATGGCGACGGGTAAGGTTCCTGTTGTTTATATGCAGAATAGCGGCGAAGGTAATATCATTAACCCGGTTGCGTCTCTTCTGAATAAAAAAGTATATGCAATTCCTATGATATTTGTTATTGGCTGGCGAGGAGAACCCGGCGTCAAGGATGAACCTCAGCATATCTATCAGGGGGAAATTACTCTACGTCTACTGGAAGATATGAATATTTCTTACTTTGTGCTTGATAAGGAAACCTCTGTTGAAGATTTTACAAATGTTGTATCAAATTTTAAAACCGTTTTATCTGACGGAGAAAGCGTTGCATTTGTTGTTAAGAAAAACGCGTTATTCTTTGATGAAAACATTGATTATAACAACGAATACAGTATGACGCGTGAAGAGATTATCAAACATGTGATTAATGCTTCCGCAGATGACCCTATTATTTCAACAACAGGTAAGGCAAGCCGAGAACTCTTTGAGCTTCGCGAGGGCAAAAGTCAAGGGCATAAAAGAGACTTCTTAACAGTGGGCTCTATGGGTCACGCATCATCAATCGCTTTAGGCATAGCTTTACAAAAACCGGAAAAGAGAATTTGGTGCATTGACGGCGACGGCGCTATGATTATGCATATGGGCGCAATGGGTATTATCGGAGCCTATAAGCCCAAAAACCTGATACATATAGTTATTAACAACGAGGCTCATGAAACCGTTGGGGGACTTCCGACGGTATCAAAGCATATGGATATGGTATCTCTTGCGCTTTCATGCGGGTATCAGTATGCAGTTTGCGTTTCAACCTATGAAGAACTTGATGAGGTGCTGAAAAACGCAACATCAAAGAACGTTTTAAGCTTTATTGAAGTAAAATCCGCCATAGGTGCGAGAGCTTCACTTGGACGACCGACTACGACGCCGATAGAAAACAAGCTGGAATTTATGAAGTTCCTCAGTGAATAGCTTATATAAGTTAAGTCAGAGTTATCTTTTTATTAACGGATGGAAATATAATGCATGCATATATGATTATCGCTCATAATCAGTTTGAGCTGCTCGAAAAGTTAATATTGGCTCTGGACGATGTGCGTAACGATATATTTATTCATATCGACGCTAAAGTGAAGGACTTCGATTTTGAGCATTTCGGGTCTCTGACAAGTAATTCGCGTGTCATTTTTACCGATGAGCGCGTTAACGTGACGTGGGGTGATTTCAGTCAGGTTAAGACAGAGATGTTATTGCTTAAAACGGCTGTCAAAAGTGAACGCACGGAAAAGCCATATCAATATTATCATTTAATATCGGGCGTTGATTTGCCGATTAAATCCAACGATGAAATACATCGTTTCTTTAATGAAAAAGATGGCAAAGAGTTTGTTCATTTTACACATAATGAACCCAAAGCTATTGATGTTAGCAGGCTGAGATATTATCATTTATTCAGAAAAAGACGTAATACTTTTACTAAAATAGCAGCACAACTCGCTTTGAAAATCCAGCAGTTTATGCACGTTGACCGTCTTAAAAAGACAGGTATTCAGGTGCAGAAGGGCTGTAATTGGTTTAGTATTACAGGAGATTTTGCACACTATATTGTCGAAAATTTACCGCAATATGAAAAGGTATTTAATTATTCCTACTGCGGTGATGAAACCTTTGTACAGACGATGCTTGTAAATTCACCGTTTAAAGATAATTTGTTTATGCCGAATTGTAATAATAATCACGAGGCTTGTATGCGCCTGATTGATTGGGAGAGAGGTAATCCGTATATTTGGCGTTTAGAGGATTTTGATATAATTAGAAATTCCCCATGCATCTTTGCAAGAAAGTTTGATTTAAGTGTAGACGGTGAAATCGTAGATAAAGTTTTAAATACAATTCGATAAAAAAGAAGAAGTGCAATAACATTTTTAGCATTTAATGATTTGAAGATAGAGGAACATAGAATGGACGCCAATATTTCTTTTAAAGATAACGGTAAGCTTAAGCTGCTTATTATAGTCGGGACAAGGCCTGAAATTATAAGACTGTCCGAGGTTATAAAAAAGTGCAGAAGGTATTTCGATACGCTTCTTGCCCATACCGGACAGAACTATGATTATAACCTTAACGGCGTATTTTTTAAGGATTTGGAGCTTGCGGAGCCTGACTGTTACTTGGACGCCGTCGGCACAGACCTCGGCGAAACTATGGGCAATATTATCGCGTCTTCATATAAGCTTATGTGTGAAGTTAAGCCCGACGCCGTTCTCGTCCTCGGCGATACTAACAGTTGCCTCTCGGTTATTGGCGCTAAGCGTCTGCATATTCCTATTTTCCATATGGAAGCGGGGAATCGCTGCAAGGACGAATGTCTGCCCGAGGAGACTAACAGAAGAATAGTTGACATCATTTCGGACGTGAATCTCGCTTATTCCGAGCATGCAAGGCGCTATCTTGCCGAGTGCGGACTGCCAAAGGAGAGAACCTTTGTTACGGGTTCTCCCATGGCGGAGGTACTAAACGCTCATATAGACAAAATAAAAGCATCTGATGTTCATAACAGGCTCGGACTTGAAAAGGGAAAATACATACTTCTTTCTGCGCACAGGGAGGAGAACATTGATACCGAAAAGAATTTCCTCAGCCTTTTTACCGCAGTAAACAAAATGGCTGAAAAGTACGATATGCCCGTTTTGTATTCTTGCCATCCAAGAAGTAAGAAAAGGCTTGAAAGCTCTGGCTTTAAGCTTGATGACAGGGTTATATGCCATGAGCCGCTCGGCTTCATTGATTATAACTGCCTACAGATGAACGCCTTTGCCGTCGTATCCGACAGCGGAACGCTCCCTGAGGAAAGCAGTTATTATACGAGCATAGGCAAAGCGATTCCCGCCGTGTGCATAAGGACAAGCACGGAACGTCCCGAGGCGCTTGATAAGGGCTGCTTCGTACTCGCGGGAATTGAAGGAAACGGACTGATTCAGGCGCTTGAAACCGCTGTTGAAGCTGTAAAGAGTGGCGATAACGGAATTCCCGTTCCCGATTATACCGATGTTAACGTATCCTCAAAGGTTGTTAAGATAATACAGAGCTATACGGGTATAGTTAATAAGACCGTATGGAGAAAAGACTGAATTGCTAAGAGGGAATTATGATTAAGGCTTTTAAGAAAACCTATTTTATATTGCTTCCGCTTGCGGTAACCGTGCTGAGCCTTGCGCTTCATATGACGAGGTTCGTTATCAATGACGATATCGGTCTGCTGCTTATTGCCGAAAGCTTTAAGACTAACGCGCACAGCGAGCAGCTCCTTTTTATGAGCGTGCTTTACGGTTATCTTCTGAAGCTTTTATATAATCTTATTCCTTCTATTAACTGGTTTCTTTTACTTGAGCTCGGCGTACTTAATATTGGCTTTATTTCGCTGTTCAGACTGTCTCAGAAGCTTGAATACAAAATAGTTTCAGCCTCAGCGCTTATTATATCCCAGTTTTTTATTCTTGCAAATCTTACCTTCACCTCTATTTCATTCGTAGTGCTTACTGCGGGAATGCTGTGGTATTTCGTAAACGTAGATAAGCTCAATAAGGAGAGCATAAAGCATATTCTTTTTACTCTCGTATTATTTCTGCTCGGGCTTGGAATGAGGCGTGACGATACCTTCTTGTTTATCTCTTTACTGTTCGCCGCAGTATTCGGAATAACGTTTCTCAAAAAGAAAAAATCTTTTCTTGCCATACTGCTCGTTTTTGCAATTTGCTTTGGCTCAAACTATTTTTTTGGCTTTACACAGAGCTTTTATAATAGTCATCTTGAGGACAATCAGTATTTTTATGAGCTTAATAAGGTCAGGAGCGACGCTAACGACGGCGGCGTGTTTAACTATAAAGCGCACAAGGACGAATTCCTTGAGGTAGGCTTATCAAAAAATGATTATAAGCTTGCTTCTCACTGGCTATATGCCGATAAAAACGTTTTTACCATAGAGGCGTTTAAGAAAATCGGCGAGGTCAGAAGTTTTGACGAGAAGTACAATACAGATATCAAGGCTCTTTATAAAGAGATAACCTCGCAGAATACGCTGCTTTTGTTTGTTGCTATCTTGCTATTAATGCTCATTATTGAGTTTATTCTTCTAAAGAGCGGTAGGCTTGAAGCGGCTGCGGCAATGCTTATGACCCTGTTCGGCGCGTTTTATATCTATTTCAGGCGCAGGGGCGTTGAAAGAGTTGCGTGCCCGATAGTTCTTTGCGGAATTCTTACTCTGCTTTACATATTCCTTGCTAATTTGGGCGGAGTTAAAGAACGCTTTAAGAGGCTTGATAAAAAGCCTGTTAATGCAATTTTTGCGATACTCTGCGCGGTATGTATTGCGCTGAGCTTCGGTTATAATGTTAAAACCGCTAAGACCATTGATAAAAAGGCTGAGCGTGTACAGGGCATAGTCGATTACGTTAACGAAAACGAAGATAAGCTTTTTATCAGCGACGCATACGCAATTGATAAATACAGAGTGTACCACGCTAATAAAAACATCATTAAGCCCTATTCTAACAGTGATTTCAGAATATACTCAATTTTAGGAAACTGGAACATTTACACGGCTTACTATTACGATAATCTTGACAGGCTCGGAATCGGCGAATACTCCGAAGCGCTGATGAAAGTACTGCTCAAGGACGACGTATATTTTATAACTAAGAAATTTAAACCTGAGGACATAGTTAAGTATTTTGACGAAAACTATGACCTTAAGGTTGGATATAAAACAGTAACTGAGTTTGATAATCTTAACACAAAGATTTACGATTTTTATGTGAATGAATAAGAGAGGGATTATGGAAAAGATTTCATTTGTCATTCCGTGCTACGGAAGCGAAAAAACAATTGAGCCCGTTATTGACGAGATTGAAAGGTACGTTTCATTAAGACCTGAATATAATTATGAAATTATCTGCGTAAACGACGCTTCGCCGGATAACGTGCTCTTTGTCTTAAAGGCAATTGCTGTGAAGAATAAAAGAGTAAAGGTAGTAGACCTTGCTAAAAATTTCGGCAAGCATTCTGCCGTTATGGCGGGCTTTTCCATATCTGACGGAGATTACGTTGTCTGCCTTGATGACGACGGGCAGTGTCCTATGGACAGGCTCTGGGATTTGCTTGAGCCGGTAATCAGCGGCGAAGCGGATTATACAATGGCTAAGTACGACCGCAAGAAAGAGTCAGGTTTTAAGAGTCTCGGCAGCAAGGTTAATTCATACGTTGCGCGTGTTTTGATTAATAAGCCGAAGGATATGACCTTCACAAACTTTAAAGCCATTAAGCGCTTTATAGTTGATGAGATGCTTAAATATAATAATCCTTATCCTTATATCGAGGGACTTACGCTCAGAACAACACGAAAAATCGTAACTATTCCAATGGAGGAAAGGGAACGCATTGAGGGTACGGGTAACTTTACCTTGAAAAAATCCATTGCCCTCTTTATGAACGGCTTTACAGCCTTTTCTGTAAAGCCCCTGAGAATTGCAACAGTGCTTGGAATTATCAGCTCGTTAATAGGCTTTATTGCAGGACTTGTAGTAATTATTAAAAAGCTTATTTTCCCGGAGGTGCAGTTAGGTTACAGCTCCACTATGGCGATAATTCTTTTCATAGGCGGTATGCTTATGTTTATGCTCGGTCTTATCGGAGAATATATAGGAAGAATATATATCAGCCTTAATAATTCGCCGCAGTATGTAATCAGAGAAATTGTTAACGAGGACGAATGATGAAGAAGATACTTATTATCGGTGCGGGTGACTTTCAGCTCCCGCTTGTTCAAAAAGCGGCTGAAAAATATGAGGTCTGCCTCGCCGCGCCATCAATTGACGAACGCTTTGAGAAGCACATAAAGTCAAAATGTCTATGCGATGTAAGAGACTATGATACAATCCTTGAATATGCAAATAGCGAGGGAGTTGACGGAGTCATTACCGATCAGACGGATATTCCCGTAAGGACGGTTGCATACGTTGCCGAAAAGTTAAACCTAAGCGGTATCGGTCTGGAATGCGCAAAGCTGTTTACAGATAAGAGTCTGATGCGCAGCAAGCTTGAGGAATGCTCAATTCCCGTATTGCCGTATCTTACCACTGATGATATTGAAGAAGCTAAGGCTTTCTTTAATAATCTTAACTCGGCGGTTATCGTAAAGCCGCTTGATACTCAGGGCAGCAGGGGAGTAATTAAAGCTGAGAATGAAGCTGAGCTTGAAGCGGCATTTGACATATCAAAGAGCTTTTCTACTAACGGAAAAGCCGTTGTTGAGAAGTACGCATCAGGTCCCGAGCTTGTAATAGAGGGTATTACCGTTGACGGCGAAATGATGGCGCAGATTTGCGGCGATACAATTTATTTCAATAATAAGTCTACCTTCTCCGCAAAAAAGAGAATCTTCCCGTCTTTACTCAGTAAGGGAATTGTTGATAAGACTCTTAAACTGAATAAGAAAATCGTTAAGGCGTTTGGACTTAATAACGGTATAACTCACGGCGAGTATATTATTGACGGAGATGAGGTATACCTTATTGAAATCGCAGCAAGGGGCGGCGGAGTTTACATTTCCTCGGATTTAATATCCGACCAGCTCGGCATAGACGTTGAAAGCTTCCTGCTAAGTATCGCAATGGGCGAAAAGCCGCGCCTTGATATAAAAACGCCCGACAGAGTTTCGGGATACAGAGCCTTTTATTTACCAAAGGGTACGGTTAAGGAGATTGTCGGCAGGGATGAGGTTAAGTCCTTTGACTTCATCAGGCACAATCAGCTTGACAATATTAAGCCTGGTATGGAGCTCGGCGAAAATACGAACAAAACCTCACGCTTTGCCATGATTATTTCTGCGCCCGACTACGACAAGTGGAGGGAGTATGAAAAAAAGGTTATAGATACGCTCCACGTGCTGGTTGAATACGACGGTAAAATAAGAGATATTATTTGGGAGTAACAGAATGGTAATTATTAACTTCTTTCAAAAAAAGCTTTTAAACGCGTTAATATTTTTTTATCTTTTAAAGCTTCAGACTAAGACGCCCTTTGATTATAAAAAAGCTAAGAAAACGCAGGAAAAGCGCCTTAAGAGGCTTGTAAAAAGGGCGTACAAGGTGCCGTTTTATAAGGAGAGATTTGACAGCGCAGGCGTTAAGCCCTCCGATATTAAGCACGCAGAGGATTTGGCTAAGCTTCCTGTTCTAACTAAGGATGAGCTCCGCGCGTGGATGAAGGAGGAGGACAAAAACCCGAAATATAAATATTGGTACAGGGATAAGACGAGCGGCTCAACGGGTAACCCGCTTATGTTCCTCGTGTCTCCTCGTGAGAAGGCATATAATATGGCTAACTGGCTTCGCGTGCTTATGCTCAGCGGCTACAATCCGATTTTAGGTAAAACAATGAGTCCCGTTTCCACTCACAGCGAAAGCGCAACTAAAAAAACTCTCCTCAGTAAAGTCGGAATCCTGAGAAGAGAATTTATTAATAACAGCGCTCCCGAGGAGGAAACCATTAAGAGAATTAACGAGTACAAGCCCGATTTCCTCTATACGAACAGAAGTACGTTTATGAAGCTTGCGCTGTATGTAAAGAATAATAATATTGAGCTTCACAGACCTAAGTACATATGCTCAACAAGCGAAATTGTTAATGAAAAGGCGAGGGCGCTTTTTAAAGAGGTATTTTCCGATAATTTCGTTGACGCTTACGGCTCAGCCGAAACGGGCGCACTTTTGACTAAGGTAAACGACAGTAAGTATTTTATTTCAAATATTGACCTTTTTGCGTTTAATATTTATGACGATAATAACAACCTTGCCGACGAGGGCAGGATTATCATAACGCCGCTCTATTTTGACGAGCTTCCGCTTATTAACTACGTGCTCGGCGACAGAGTATCCTCCGAGGTTGTCGACGGCGTAAGATACGTTACTAAGATACAGGGAAGGCTTAATGATTATATTAAGCATTCCGACGGTACGATGACCTCATATTTCGAGATTAATAAAATGCTCGGCGAGTGCGAAGAAGTTACCGATATACGCTTAATTCAGAAAAGCTATACGCTAGTGCATATTCAGTGCGTTTATAACGAGGAAGCTCACGGGATGACGAAGGCTGAAACAGAAAAGCACCTTGCACGCGAGCTGAATAAGAAGTTTAACGAGCCGAAGGAATTTGAATTTGAATGGCTCGAGGCGATACCTCAGGATAAAAACGATAAAATCAGAGTAATAGTTTGTGAAATTTAAGGAAGATATATGAGTGAACGTATCAATAACGAAAAGCCAAAAGTAATACACTTTGTCGCGCTGCACATTCTTTTGCTGTTCTATTCTTTTAGTAATGTGTGCTCAAAGCTTGCGGCAAAGGAGGAATTTCTTTCCTTTAAGTTTATTTTGCTTTACGGCGGGATTATTTGTATCCTCGGCGTATACGCTATCGTGTGGCAGCAGATTTTAAAGCATATGCCGCTGACGACCGCGTTTTGTAACAAAGCCATAGGCATTATATGGGGAATTGTCTGGGGCTGTATGATTTTTAAAGAAACATTAACTATTAATATGGTGATAGGTGCAGTCATCGTCATTATCGGCGTGATCATAGTGGTGAAGGCTGATGACTAAATTTCTTTATTCACTTTTAATGCTCGGCGGTATCCTCATTTCCGCTGTTGCGCAAATCCTGCTGAAAAAGAGCTCCGGCAGGGAATATGAAAGCAAAATCAAGGAATACCTTAATCCGTTCGTAATAATTTCTTACAGTATTTTCTTTATCGCCACCTTCTGCTCCATCTTTGCCTATAAAGAGGTGCCGTTGTCGCTTGGACCTATTCTTGGAGCGATGGAATATATCTTTGTTGCGGTGCTCAGCCGTGTGATATTGAAAGAAAAAGTCAGCGTTAAAAAAGCAATAGGACTTGCAATTATTGTAGCGGGCGTAATAATTTCCGCATTATAAAACTATGAAATTTGACCTCAGACAAACAAATATAGCAAAGGGCATAGCGGTTATGCTGCTGCTGTGGCATCATCTGTTTTTAAATGCTAAGAATTATACATTTTCGCTGTTTTATTTCAGCGGGGTACCGATTGAAAGCGTTATTGCTCAGTTTTGTAAATGCTGTGTTGCAATCTTTATGTTCCTTTCGGGGTACGGACTTTTTATCAGCTACACATCCTTTACTTCAAAGACAGAGATTAAATCACCTTTAAAGGCAGATATAGTATTCATTAAAAACCGTGTGCTTAAGCTTATGAGCAATTACTGGTTTGTGTTTATTATTTTCGTTCCGCTCGGACTTTTTTTCGGAAGAAAGTTTTACGAGGTTTACGGCAATAATCCGCTTCATTATTTAGCAAACCTTTTCGGCTTGTCGTATCTTTTTTATAAAGATGAATTTACGATGAACCCAACGTGGTGGTACGTCAGCGAAATCCTGCTGTTTTATGCAATCTATCCGTTGATGTACAGAATATACAAAAAGATAAATGTTTTTCTGTTGATTATTACCGTCGGCTTTTGCTTAATTCCGGGCGTATTCAGAGGGCTTAACATATATCTTTGTACTCTCGTTCTCGGTACTGTTTTTGCAGATAGAAAGCTTTTTGAAAAATACGCGTCAGCGCTTAAAAACAAGGTGCTTGCGGTAATAATTCCGCTTGTCGCCTTTGTTCCTCTTTGCGTTGTCAGATACTTTCTTAATGCTGAGAATATGGTTTACGCAATGAAATTCGATACAGTCTTTATAGTACCCATCCTGTTTTTGAGTTATATTTTAGTTTCAAAAATTCCATATGTTTCCTCTGTGCTTGAGGAGCTCGGAAGGAAAAGCGGATTTATATTCCTGTTCCATACATTCTTATTCGGATACTATTTTAAAAGCTTTTTCTACTCGTTTAAATATCCGATATTGATATTTGCGGCGCTTTTGATAATCTCGTATATTACAGCCTTTATTTTTGAATGGCTGATGAAAATAACAAAATATAAAGACATCTTTAAAAAAATCACCTCATAATAAGGAGTGAGAATATGAAAGGTATTATTTTAGCAGGCGGAAGCGGTACAAGGCTTTACCCGCTTACAATGGTAACCTCTAAGCAGCTTTTACCTATATACGACAAGCCTATGATATTTTATCCGCTGAGTACGCTTATGCTTGCGGGTATCAGGGACATACTTATTATTTCAACTCCTGTTGATTTGCCTAATTTTGAGAGGCTTCTCGGCGACGGAAGTCAGTTTGGCGTTAATCTCAGCTATAAGGTGCAGCCTTCTCCTGACGGACTTGCGCAGGCGTTTATTCTTGGCGAGGAGTTTATCGGCGACGATTGCTGCGCTATGGTGCTCGGCGATAATATCTTTTACGGAGCAGGCTTTTCTAAAATACTTAAGGACGCGCGTATTAACGCAGAAGAAAACGGCAGGGCGACTGTGTTCGGATATCACGTTGAAGACCCGCAGCGTTTCGGTATCGTAAGCTTTGATGAAAACGGAAAGGTTGAAACCCTTGAGGAAAAGCCGAAAAAGCCTAAATCACCCTGGGCGGTTACGGGGCTCTACTTTTATGACAACAGATGCGTTAAGTATGCAAAGTCAATTAAACCATCGGACCGCGGCGAGCTTGAAATTACTGACCTTAATAAGCTTTACCTTGAAAGCGGCGAGCTTGACGTTAGGCTTCTCGGACGTGGCTTTGCGTGGCTTGACACGGGTACTATGGAGAGTTTAATAGACGCGGGCGACTTTGTAAGGACTATTCAGTCACAGCAGGGGATAAGGATTTCAGCACCCGAGGAAATTGCCTACCGCCTCGGCTACATAGATAAAAGCAAGCTTTTACAGAGCGCTAAAAAATACGGCAAATCCGATTACGGCAAGTACTTAAAGAACGTTGTATCCGACGAATTCCTTGGAGGTTTATACAGATGACGGTTATCGTAACAGGCGGAGCAGGCTTCATCGGCTCTAACTTTATTTTCCATATGCTTAAAAAATATCCTGATTACAGGATTATCTGCCTTGATAAGCTTACCTATGCGGGTAATCTTTCGACTCTTAAGGACGTTATGGATAATCCGAATTTCAGATTTGTCAAGGCTGATATTTGCGACAGAGAGGCTGTATATAAGCTGTTTGAAGAAGAAAAACCTGATATGGTTGTAAATTTTGCTGCAGAAAGCCATGTTGACAGGTCTATTGAGAATCCCGACATTTTCCTTCAGACTAATATTATGGGTACGGCAGTTCTCATGGACGCGTGCAGAAAGTACGGTATTAAGCGTTACCATCAGGTATCTACCGACGAGGTCTACGGCGATTTACCGCTTGACAGACCCGATTTATTCTTTACCGAGGAAACGCCGATACATACAAGTTCTCCGTACAGCTCTTCCAAGGCTGCCGCTGATTTGCTCGTGCTCGCATATCACAGGACTTACGGGCTTCCAGTTTCAATCAGCCGTTGCTCTAACAATTACGGACCCTATCATTTTCCCGAGAAGCTTATCCCTCTTATGATAGCGAATGCGCTAAACGATAAGCCGCTTCCCGTATACGGCGAAGGACTGAACGTGCGCGACTGGCTCTATGTTGAGGACCACTGTAAAGCAATTGACCTTGTGATTCATAAGGGCAGAGTAGGTGAGGTTTACAATATCGGCGGACATAACGAAATGAAAAATATTGATATTGTAAGGCTTATCTGTAAGGAGCTCGGAAAGCCAGAAAGCCTTATTACCTATGTCGCAGACCGCAAGGGACACGATATGCGCTATGCAATCGACCCTACAAAGATTCATAGCGAGCTTGGCTGGTTGCCCGAAACCAAGTTTGCAGACGGTATAAAAAAGACTATTAAATGGTATCTCGACAACCGTGAGTGGTGGGAAACCATTATCAGCGGCGAATATCAAAATTACTACGAAAAAATGTACGGTAACAGATAACGGTGGCAGAAATGATTAAATTTAACGAGTGTTCAATTACTGATTTAGAAAGAAAATATATGCTCGATGCACTTGAGAATAGACAGTGCGGCGACGGTCCCTATACAAAAAAGGTATATGAGCTTTATGAAAGTAAGCTTGGAGTAAAGAATATGCTCCTCACCACCTCCTGCTCGACCTCTCTTGATATGACGGCTATACTTGCCGATTTAAAGGAGGGCGACGAGGTTATAGTGCCTTCTTATACCTTTGTTTCCACTGCAAACGCGTTCGTTTTGAGGGGTGCTAAGCCCGTATTCTGCGAGATTAATCCGAAAACGATGAATATTGACGTTGACAGGATTGAAGAGCTGATTACCGATAAAACGAAGGCAATATATCCCGTTCATTATGCGGGCGTTCTCTGCGATATGGACAGGATTATGGATATTGCAAGGCGCCATAACCTTTATGTTATTGAGGATGCCGCACAGGCTGTCGGCTCAGTTTATAAGGGAAAATATGCCGCTGGTACTATCGGCGATATGGGCTGCTATTCCTTTCATGAAACAAAGAATTATACAATGGGCGAGGGCGGAGCGCTTATCGTTAAGGACGGCGACTTACTTAAAAAAGCTGAGATTATCAGAGAAAAGGGTACCGACCGCTCACAGTTCATAAGAGGACAGATTGATAAGTATACCTGGCAGATGGCGGGCTCCTCCTATCTTCCCTCGGATATGCTTGCCGCACTTTTATATGCTCAGACGGAGCGCTTTGATGAAATTATGGAAAGGCGTATGCACGTCTGGAACAGCTACAACAACGCTTTTAAAGAGCTTGAGGACGAGGAAAAGCTCATCAGGCCGTATATTCCCGATTATTCAAATCATAACGCGCATATGTATTATTTCCTTGTCAAAGACGGCGAGACAAGAAACGATATGCTCAGGTTCCTTAAGGAAAAGGGAATCGGCGCAGTGTTCCACTATATCCCGCTTCATACCTCGCCAATGGGCGAAAAGCTCGGCTACAAGGCGGGCGACCTTCCGATAACGGAGGAATATGCCTCAAGGCTTATCCGCCTTCCTCTCCATGCAAAGCTTTCGGATGATGATATTGATTATGTAATAAACGCCGTAAAAGAGTATTTATCGTAAACGGGAGATAACTGTGATTAAAATCCTTAAAAAATCGTATTTCATAATAATACCGCTTGTGCTGACTGCGTTAATGCTTGGCTTTAAGCTTATCCATTTCGGCACGGTCGACGACGTGCTGCTCTACGATATGGTAACGAGCTATAAGACTAATGCTCACAGTGAGCAGGTGTTTTTCGTAAGTATTATATTCGGCTATATTCTTAGATTTCTTTACGGCGTTTTGCCTGCTGTAAACTGGTTCGGAGTAATGTATCTTGCCGCGTATAATCTTGCGTATATCACTCTGTTTAAAATTGTTGAAAAGCACGGTTCCAACGTTGCGTTTATCTCCGTACTTTCGGGGCTACATATCTACTTTTTAATGAGAATATCGTTTACGACTAACGCGTTTATTCTCGTGTGCACGAGCGTGCTCTGGCTTTTTGACAGCGTTGAAAAGCTTGAAAAAAAGAGCGTCGGTAATATTATTTACGGCTTTTTGTTGATGCTTGCAGGCTTTGGTATGAGAAGGGACGCAACACTTTTCTGTATTGTGTTACTCTTCGTTCCTACCTTTGTTTTAGCAATTGTAAAAAAGCAGAAATCTGTTGCAGTTATCGCTGCAATCCTTGTACTCCTGACCGTTTCGAATTATTCAATGGAAGCTGTACAGACTGCTTATAAGGCGGCAATTCCCACAGAAACCTATTACAACGAATTTCAGCCGTACAGGAGCGCTGCCTCCGACGGAGGAAAAATCTCGTATAAAAGACACAAGGAGCTTTTTGACGAGGCTGGGCTCAGCAGTAATGATATAAAGATTTATAAAAGATATATCTACGGCGATAAGGAAGCTTATTCCGGCGAAAAGCTAAAGGCGATTATAAAAAGCCGTGATTTTAAGGATAAATATAATACCGACGTTAAGGACATTATTAAGAGAATACTGAAAGCGGATGAGTACATTCTTAATTATTTTTACTATATTGCCGCAGTTGCTCTGATTCTGTTCATTCTTTACAGAAAAAAACGGCTTGAGCTTTTTAGTTCGTCTGTATTTATCGCCGCAGCGGAAGTTTATCTTTTCTTAAGAAGAAGGGGCGTTACGAGGGTAACCTTCCCGCTTGCCATGCTCGGAATTATTATTCTGATGTATACCGTAATCGGCGAGGAGAATCCGTTTGGGTTTATAAAAAACAAAAAGACTGCAAAACGAATTACACTGGCAGTGTGCGCCGTTGTACTTGCAGGAACGGCAATTCTCAGCGCAGGCTGCGTAAAGACCTACATTCCGCGTTTCGGTACTTATGATAAGGTGTTGGAATATATAGAAAACGACGAGGAGCACGTATACCTTTCAATCCCGAAAACGAGGGATAGGATTATAGACAGGCATTTAACCGTTCTTACCAAGGATTATAATGTGGTTCCGATGAGTGTGGTCTGCGGCGACTGGTATATTTATACTTATTATTACTACGATATGCTTGACAGGCTCGGACTTGAGGAGTACTCTGATAAGGCTATAAATGCCTTTCTTGACGATAAGGTGCTCGTTGCCTCCTTTGATAAAAAAATGCCCGATGAATTCGTTAAGTTTTACAACGAGCATTATCATTATTACGTTACTTACAGGGAAATAAGAGAGTTCAAAAGCGGACTTGTTATTTACGATTTTGATATTATAGAACAGTAGGTGAATTTATGAACGCTCAAAAAGAATACTTTGTATATCTGTTGTCCTGCTTTTTGAGCGGAGATGCGCCACTGGGCAGAAATGTCGACTTTGAAGAATTATACAAGCTGGCTGATATTCACGACGTCGGCGCAATTATTGCAAACGAGCTTAAAAAGGTTGACGATGAATTCAAGCCTGATTCGGTCTTGCTTTCACATTTTACACAGCTTATCGGGCTTACTGTAATTGACTACCAAAAAAAAGAAAAGGTCTTTGATTTTATCAAAGTCTTTTTAAACGCTAACGGTATTGAGCATATCTTCGTAAAGGGTATGGAGGTTGCGCGGTATTATCCTGCACCCGAGTTCAGAACGAGCGGCGATATCGACGTAATCGTCAGGAAAGCTGATTTTAGCAGAATCCGCGAGTTAATGACGGTTACTGACGGGATAAAAGTTATAGATAATCAGACAAATGTTGTTACGGTAACTGTAAACGGCGTTAGTATTGAAATCCACAACAACAGCGACGTTTGGAATGAATACTTTAACGATATGTTTTCACTCTGCGACAGTAAAGAGAGCTATACTTATAAGCTAAGCGAATACAATCATCTGCTTTACGTTATATGTCACCTGGCAAAGCATATTGCTTACAGGGGAGCAGGAATCAGAATGCTGATGGATATTGACGTTTTGATACGAAATATCAGCGGTTTTAAATATGATGAGTTCCTGTCAATATGCGATAATGCGGGCGTAATGAAAACGGCAATGGGGCTTATCTCACTGTGCGCAGTATGGCTTAATACTCCTGTTGAACAGGAGGTTTCTTTTGACGATGACCTTTTGAAAAGCTTTGAAAGCGTACTTCTTGACGGTGGAAGCTTCGGCTATGAGGAAAATACTGTTCCGCTAAAATACATAAAAGACGCTAATAACGCGTCCGTATCCGAAAGAATAAAAATTCTTTTAAGAATGGCTTTCCCTGACAAGGAATATCTGAAATACTGCTATCCTTACTATAATAAGCACGGTTATCTTTATCCGATAGCAAGGCTCAACAGACTTTTTGACGGTTTGTTCAGAAAAAGAAAACAGTCAATCGGCGCGATTAACCAGATAAAAGCTAACGGCGGAAGCTCGGCGTATCAGAGCGAGATAATTAAGGAGCTTGAAATATCATTTAATTAAAGGTGAAATTATGAATGTTGTAGCAATCCTTGCTAACGGCGTTGGACAGCGCTTTGGCAGTAATATTCCCAAGCAGTTCCACAAGGTAAACGGCAAAATGGTTATAGAATATGTAATCGAATCAATACTTTCCTCCGAAAGCGTTGATAAGCTTGTTATTGCTACAAACGTTGAAGCTAACAGCGTTTATCTCTCGGATATCTGTACGCTTAATGGTATTGATTTAATTGAAGGCGGCTCGACTCGCAACAGAACTCTTAAAAACGTAATTGATTATATCGATTCAAATTATGACTGCGATAAGCTTATTGTATGCGATGCCGTAAGACCTATGATTACAGGCGAGCTTATTGACTCATATTTCGCTTTTCTTGATGAAAACGATGCGGTAGTAACGGCGCAGAAGATAACGGATTCTCTTGGCTCCTATGACTTCTCACAGGTCGACAGGGAAAGGTATTACCTAATGCAGTCGCCTGAGGGATTTGATTTCAAAAAACTGCGGGATAGCTTTGATTCCGAGTCAAAGCTTACCGAGGTTACCCAGCAGCTTCCCGAGGACTCAAAAATCTATCTTTATTTTGATTTTAACAATAACTTTAAGCTTACATATCCTGCCGATTTAAAATACCTTGAGGCGCTCGTAAGGGCGAGGGATAATTCAATTGGTTTTTCAAGTATTCTTGATAATGTTGACAGGCTTAATAAATTCCTTTCAATTTACCATCCTGTTGAAGCAAGGGAGTGGAAAAAGGAGCTTGAAAGGTCTATTCCCAAGATGCTTAAAAACTGGCAGATTACGGAGTACACTCTGATTAAAAATTCCCACTTCGGCATTATTTTCCTTGCGAAGTCTATTCAATACGGCAGATGCGTTATTAAGATTATCCCGCCGTTTATTAACCGTTATATTCCCGAGCGTTCGTGTTACCGAAAGATAAACTCCCGTATTATGTGCGAGCTTTACGACTTTGATGACTCCTGTAGCTCTATTCTTCTTGAAAGATGTAAAGAAGCAGACGTCAGGTTCAATAAGGATAATTCCGAAATCCTAGAGTTTTTCTCAAATGTTATGAACGGTTATGCTAGCGAAGAGGAAGACGTGTTTAATAATTACGAAAGGATACTTAAGCATAAGGCTCTTGAAACAGACTTTAGGTATAAAAAAGCTGAGATTATGTCTTATGTTAATAGCGCAATTCTCCTGTTTGACAAGACCTTTTCAAAGAGTAACCGCGTGCTGATACACGGCGATTTACACCGTTATAATATTATGAGTAAAAACGGTAAGTTCTGCGCAATTGACCCAATAGGCTATCTTGCGCCAAAGGAGTTTGATATTGCGCGATATATCGGTACTGAGCTTACCGATACCGAATGTGATAAAAGAGAACTTTTTTATGAGCTGATAGAATATTTCACCCCGATATGTGACAGAAGAAAACTTATTTCCGCCGTATATGTAGATATGATATTCAGACTTCATAATAGCCTTTTTGAAAACGAGGATTACGTATTAACTGATAAGTGGCTTAACGTGCTTAAGCAATTAGATATTGAATTATTGCTTAATTAATGTTATTATATTGATGAAATAAATTTAGGAGTAGTTTTATGAGTAAGTTTAAGAATTTTACCGAAAAGCATGAAGAGCTTTGGAAATTCATTAAGTTTTCCTTTGCGGGCGTATCTTCATTTGTAGTTCAGTATTTAGTTGACATTTTATTCCATTTTGTTGTTTTCAGAGGTCTTGCAGGCCAGACGGTAGATAACGAGGTATTCAGATTTCTCGGAATAGACAGCCAGATGGACGCTGCGTATGCATATTTTATTGCTGCCGCAGTAGGCTATGCCGTTTCGTTTATTATGAACAGAAAGGTTACCTTTGACGCTGACAGCGGGCTTACCTCTTCCGTAGTAATGTATATAATTATGGTTGTTGCAACCGTATTTATTGCCGCGTGGATGAAGGGCTTTTTCACAGACTTTGCAGTTAACCACATAGCTTCTGCAGTTAATGAAAAAGGCGAGATTAACGGCTTTGCCGACTGGATTATATTTGTTCTTGTAACTACTATTCCGTTCCTTTGGACTTACCCGCTTCAGCGCTTTGTAATTCACAGAAAGTCAAAGGATAAGACTGAGGAAAAAGAAGCTGTTGAGGAAATAGCAGAATAAAATTAAGAAGCTTGCTATGAAGCAAGCTTCTTTTTTTCTACTATTTTCAGTAAAACAAATCCTAATATCAATCCTGCCCAGTTAAGCAGTAAATCGTCAATATCCACGTTTCCGCATCTGTATATATACTGGTAAGCCTCTGCAATCAGAGGAAGGAAGAAACCGATAACAAGCGAAATCCAAGACGGCTGCTTAAATAATATGCTTTTAATAATAAAGGGAAGAGGAAGAAAAATCAGAATGTTACCAATGCATATCAGCATCATATAAGTATCGTCAAAATGAGTGAATGAATATTTGAAATACTTGAGTGTACCGTTTCCAATTACGGTATTTACCGTTCGCCCAAAAGAATCGGGTGTTCTTATAAAGCTTACATAGAGGACGAATAAATAAAACAGCGATAATGAAAGCCAGAAAAATCTGAAAAACTTATCGTAATATTCTTTGGAAAAAAGAGTTGCACATATAAACACTGCGGCGTTGGTTACTCCAACGGTAACTGCAAACCACAACACAATATAATAATTATAAAACAGGCGGTAAGTGTGAAATCTGTCGATAAAGGAAGCCGCGGTAAGCAATGCCATAATTGATAAAATATAATATGAAACGAATTTTAGTTTATCTTTGTTTAGATATGTTAAGATAAACATTACGACAAAAATGGAAACAAATCTAACGTAAGTAAAGACTGTATCACGGTTTACGAAATAATCCCAGAGTATACCGCTTAGATTGCCGTCATATGCCGAGGATATACAGCAAAAGGGATATGCGGCAGCAAATATGAGAGCCGCTAATACTTTGAAGAACCTTTTCATTATCTCTGCCGCCTTTCCAAAATATAAAACTATAATAACTCATTTCTATACAAACATCAAGTTTGCATTTGCATTATATTAAATTATATTATAAAAAGAAATCTTTTATATTGACATAAGATAAAAAATATTATACAATTTTAACAATGACATAAAATGGAGGAAAATTTATGAGTTTAGTAAAAAATGTTGCACTTCTCGGTCATGCAGGAAGCGGTAAAACCACTCTTTGCGAGGCTATGCTTTATACCGCAGGCGTTACTGAGAGAATCGGCAATGTAGCTAACGGTAACACCGTATCTGACTTCGATTCTGAGGAAAAGAAGAGGGGAGTTAGTATCTCGTCCGCTGTTCTTCAGTTTGATTACAAGGGCGCAAGAATTAACGCTATCGACACTCCGGGTCTTTTTGATTTCGCGCTTGGTTCGAGCGAAGGTCTCCGCGTTGCCGACAGCGCTATTATCGTTGCTTCTGCACGCTCAGGTCTCTCCGTAGGCGCTGAAAAGGCTTTCAAAAACGCAGAGAAAAAGGGCGTTTCCAGAATAGTTGTTGCAACTAAGATGGATGACGAGAGAGCTGATTTCTACAAGGTATTTAATGCTTTTGTTGAAAAGTTCGGTACCTCACTTTGTCCTGTTGTTATTCCAATCGCGTCCGACGGTAAGGTTGCATACTATAATCTTCTTGAGGACAAGGCTTATACATATAACGGAATAAAGAAGACCGAGGTTCAGATTGACCCGTCAAGCGACGAGCATTATGACGAAATCGTTGAGATTTTTAACGAGGCTGTTGCGGGCGCGGATGATGAGCTTATGGAAAAATACTTCGAGGGTGAGGAGCTCACTCACGATGAGAAGATTAAGGGCGTAACCATCGGTATTGCCGACGGCTCAATTGTTCCCGTATTTGCATGCGCAGGCGTTGACGGCGCGGGCGTTGATATGCTCCTTGACTTCATTAAGAACGCCGCTCCTTCTGCTAAGGACGAGGGCGACGTTAAGGTTGATTCAAACGGTCCTCTTGCTGCAGTTTGCTTTAAGACTGTTGCAGACCCGTTCATCGGTAAGCTTAACTTCTTTAAGGTAATCAGCGGTAAAATCGTACAGGGTACAACCGTTGTTAATGCAAGAACCGGCGACGAGGAAAGAGTAGGTAAAATCGTTAATACTCTCGGCGCTAAGCAGACCGATATTAAGGAATGTGAAGCGGGCGACGTATGCGCTATCGCTAAGTTCAGCACCTTTAAGACGGGCGACACAATGCGCGCTCAGGGCAGCGACGTAGAGCTTGAGGGAGTAGACATTCCCAACGCTACATATTCTATGGCAATTATCGCCGACAAGAAGGGCGAGGAGGAAAAGATTGCTACTGCGGCTAACAGAATAATTGAAGAGGATCCTTCAATCACCTTCGTTAACAACACCGAAACCCGTCAGACAATACTTTCAGGTCTTGGCGAGCAGCACCTTGACGTATGTCTTTCAAAAATGAAGGAAAGATATAAGGCTTTAGCTTCTCTTATTCAGCCGAGAGTTGCATACAGAGAAACTATTTCCAAGAAGGTTGAGGTTCAGGGCAGACATAAGAAGCAGTCGGGCGGTCACGGACAGTTCGGTGACGTTTGGATTGAATTCGAACCCTGTGATTCAGACGAGCTCATTTTCGGCGAAAGAGTTGTCGGCGGTTCCGTACCGAAGAACTTCTTCCCCGCAGTTGAAAAGGGACTCAGAGACGCTATGGAAAAGGGCGTGCTTGCAGGCTATCCTATGGTTGGCGTTAAGGCTACGCTTTTCGACGGCTCTTATCACCCCGTTGACTCAAGCGAAATGGCGTTCAAGACAGCCGCTTCTATCGCATTTAAGAACGGTATTCCTCAGGCAGGTCCCGCTCTTCTTGAACCTATCGTAACTCTTAATGCTCACTGTAACGATGACGCTATGGGCGACATTATCGGCGATATTAATAAGCGCCGCGGCAGAGTACTCGGTATGAATCCGATCGGTGACGGAATGCAGGAAATCGTTGCTGAGGTTCCTCAGGGCGAAATGACTACCTTCTCAACGGCTATGCGCCAGATTACTCAGGGCAGAGGCTCATTTACAACTGAATTTGCAAGATATGAGAGATGTCCCGAGAATATTACTCAGAAGGTAATTGCTGAATCTCAGGAAGAGGAGTAATTTAGGCACACGCTGACGAATCTGATACGCTAGTGTGCCTCAAAGAGAGGGCTTTGCCCTCTCTTTTTGAATGGAAGGTGACGGTATGAAAATACTTTCTCAGATTAAGAATTTATCAATTGCTACTATCATTGTAGGACTGCTTTCGGGAATATTATTCGTATCCTTTCCCGATAAATGTATTCAGTACATATCCCTTGCGGTCGGCGCGGCATTTATTGCCTGTGCGATTGTGGGTATAATTGCTTATCTCATTGACAGGTCGTCAATATTTACGCTTGCTATGGGCATAATCCTCGGTATTATCGGTATAATTATATGTGTGATGTATAAGCAGGTTATATCGATTATCGTAATTATGATAGGTATATTCGTACTTGCTGCGGGCGTTACAAATCTGTTTGCAGCGTTTAAGACGCTTACCAAGGTTAAATTCCTTGGATGGATTACGCTCATTCTTTGCGTAGTAACGATAGCCTTCGGCGTGTATGCCATTACTCAGTCAACAAAGCTTTCTGAGATGTTCGTGCGTATTATCGGCGCGGGGCTTATCGTATATGCGATTGTTGATTTAATCGCTTTAATTGAGGTTAAGCTGCTTTACAGGAGCGCTAAAAAGGCTGTAGAAAACGAAGCCTCAAAAGGCGGCGATATTGAGGTAACAGGCAGCGAAGTATAATAAATATACTATAACTATACACCTTATTTCTGCATAAAATATACTATGTGGAAATGAGGTGTTTTTTTGTATAATATTAAGGTTGGCTCAATTACTTATGCTCAGCGTGCAAATAAGGTGCTCGGCAGAAATAATATAAAATCAAGCATAACAAGAATTAAAAATCCTAAGGCTACCGAGGGCTGCGGCTATGCGATTAAGGTTAATAGCAGTAATATTGACGCATTGTGCGAGCTTTTGAGGGAAAACGGAATAAGAGTAGTCGGAGTTGATGAGTTATGATATATCTTGATAATTCCGCAACGAGCTATCCGAAGCCTAAATGCGTTTTAAACGCGATAAGAAAAGCATATTGCGTTAATGCTTTTAATATCGGCAGGGGAGGCTACAAGGCTTCCGTAAGAGCAAGCGAAAAGGTGTATGAAGCGCGTGAAAAAATAGGCGAAATGTTTAACTGCTTTCCTCAAAACGTTATTTTTACAAAGAACTGTACCGAGGCGCTTAACCTTGCGATAAAAGGAATCGCCCAAAAGGGAGACCATTTCATAATTTCCTCCCTTGAGCATAACAGCGTATTAAGAGTAATATATAAGCTCCATCTTGACGATATAATTGATTTTGATATAGCTAAGTATTCATATGATGATAAAACGATGCTCAATAATTTCAAAGCTCTTATTAACAGTAACACAAAGGCGATTATCTGTACTCATTCAAGTAATGCGTTCGGAGTCACGTTCCCGATAGAGAAAATAGGCAGACTTTGCAGGGAAAAGAATATTCTGTTCATTGTTGATGCGGCGCAGGGCGCGGGGTATGCGCCGATTGATATGAAGAAAGATAATATTGACATTCTTTGCTCTGCGGGACACAAGGGGCTTTTAGGACCTATGGGAACAGGCTTTGCTCTTATACCTGACAGCCTTGAATTAAAACCGCTTACTTTGGGCGGTACGGGCAGTAACTCGCTGAGCTATTCCCAGCCCGATTTCTTACCGGACAGGTTTGAATCAGGAACGCTTAACGTTCCGGGGATAATCGGTTTGAAAGCAGGAATTGATTATCTTAACAGCGTCGGAATTGAAACGGTTTACGAAAGGGAAATTGAGCTTATTAATTACCTTTACGCTGAGCTTTCAGGCATTAACAAGGTTAAGCTATTTACCGATAGTCCCAAAAGCATTAATTCTTCGCCAATACTTTCGTTTAACGTTGAGGGTTATTCAAGCGAAGCAGTCGCGCTTGAGCTTGCAAAAAGAGATATTTGCGTTAGGGGAGGCTACCATTGCTCGCCGCTTGCGCACAAGCATTTTAATACCCTTGAAAGCGGAACGGTAAGAGTTAGCGCAGGCAGTTTTAATACTAAGAGGGATATTGATAAACTGCTTAAGGTTGTAAAAAAATTATAAATAGGCTTTTATTTTACCTTCCGATATGTTATTATAATTATATATATTAATTTGGAGAAGTATAAGATGCCTATTATTGAACTGGCGCTGCGCTTCAGATACGTCAAGAATCTGTGGAATACCATCATAGATTATCTGAGCCAGATTAAAGGACTATTTATGACCTTTAATCTTATTGACCTTGTAGATATTCTGTTCGTAGCGATAATGCTGTATATCGTAATAAGGATTATAAGGGAAACAAGAGCAATCCAGCTTGTTAAGGGCTTGCTCTTTGTCGCGTTGCTCTATTTCCTCGTTAACTTCCTCGGTATGAGTGCGTCAAGCTATATTTTGAGAAATGTATTTTCAAATATTCTTATTATCGTAGTAATCCTCTTCGGTCCCGAAATACGTAATATTCTTGAGCAAATGGGCAAGGGCGCTGCGCGTTCTACCCTCGTTCAGCTTATTACCTCGGGCGGTGCGGCGCTTGAAATTGCGGAAACCAGAAGCGCCATTGACGCGGTATGCAAGGCGTGTACAGATATGTCAGATACTATGACGGGCGCGCTGATAGTATTTGAAAATGAAACAATGCTCGGCGATATTGTGTCGAGCGGTACTGCGCTTGACGCGAAGCCGACTAAAGAGCTTATTAAAAACGTATTTTTCCCGAAGGCTCCTATGCATGACGGCGCTATGATTATCAGGGATGCAAAGGTTGCTGCGGCGGGCTGTATTCTCCCGATTTCAAGGGATAATAATATCTCCTCAGAGCTCGGTACCCGTCACAGAGCTGCAATCGGGCTTTCTCAGCAGAGCGACTCCGTAGTTATCGTAGTAAGCGAGGAAACGGGACATATCAGCGTTGCACAGGGCGGAAGCCTTAAGCGCAATATTTCAAGCGGCGAGCTGCGTTCAATCCTCGAAAACGTATTAATCGATGAGGACGGCACTAACGGAAGCGGCGTTATTAAAAAGTTTATAAGGAGGGTGAAGAAGTAATGGCAGAAAAGAAAAAGATTTCGCTCAGAACCCTCGTTTTTAACGATAAATCGCTAATTTTAGTAGCCCTTCTGCTTGCTGTGCTCGTTTGGATTATTACCTCGCTTAATATCGGTACCGATGAAACCAAGACGGTTACCGTTCAGGTTCCGATAGAGCTAAGCGATGAATTCTCGGAACAGCTCGGGATGAAGTATTATTCGCTTCTTGATACCGTTGACGTTAAGGTGACCGTAAGCGGTGCGAAATACGTTGTAGGTCAGGTTAAGGATACCGACCTTTCCGTAAGATTTGACACAAGCTCCGTCAACAGAGCGGGTACTCAGAGCATACCGATAATCGTTACTAATAAGTCAAAGACCAAGGACTTCTCAATTACAAATACCTATCCCGCTTCGATTGACGCTTATTTTGACGTTGAGGAGAGCAAGGAATTTGATATTACCCTTGTATATAATAAGGATGTAACTGCGGACGGATACGTATTCGGTACTCCCGTGCTCAGCGAGGACAGGGTTATTGTTAAAGGACCCAAGGCTTATGTTGATAAGATTGAGAGGATTAATGCAGAAGCAAGCTTTGGAGAAAATGCAGAGCTTAATGAAACCTATACAACCGACTGTAAGCTTGTTGCAGGCGGAACAGGGGTTGAAGCGAATTACCTTACAATTACCTCTGTTAACGATCCCGATACCGTATTAAAGACCGTTTCAGTTCAGTTCCCGGTACTTAAGGAGGAATACCTTCCCGTATCTGTTGAGCTGACTGACGCGCCCGCTAAGGTTTCGGATAAGGACGTTAAGCTTAACTATTCAAGCGATTACCTCCATGTAGGTATCCTTGAAAATGCGGATGTCACCTCAGCCGTGCTCGGAAATATCAGCTATAATAAGCTGAATGTCGGCGAAAATACCTTCTCCTTTGATACTAATAAGGTACAGGGTGTAATACTCCTTGAGGACGCAGATAAGAGCGTGAAGGTTACGGTTGATGTCTCGGATAACTACGAGGAAATTGATATACCAATCAGAACCTCAAATGTTGTAATAGAAGGCGCGAAGAATAATTCAAATCCGAGAGTAAGAAAGCTCAGTGACAGTACGATAAAGGTAATAGTTCCGAAGGGAACGGAACTTGAAGCTTCTGATTTAACTATTAAGGCTGATGTAAGCAGTAAAACCGATGACAATAAATACAAGCTTGAAATAAGCGTATCCAATAAATCCGCGTGGGTTTATTCAACCTATTCGGCAACTATCTATTAAGCAAAAAATAAGGACTCGTACGAGTCCTTATTTTTGTTGGTTGTTGTTTATTTCTCTTTGCGTGGTTTCTTTCCTTACGAAGTTTTCGTAGGAATTTGTTAATTGTACTGAATTATCTACAAGGTAGTTTGCAGCCGCCCTGTTTTTGTGTACGGGCTTATATTTGCTCTTGATGCTTGAAATTACGATTGCGGCAACTATGAGTCCGATTACGAGACATATTAATAAACCTTTTATTAACGAGCCTTTCTTAGCAGGCGCAGCTTCGGAAGCAGGAGCGATTACAAGCGGAGCGTCGTCAGTCTGAGTATCCTCACCGCTGCCGAGCCCTTCCTCTCCCGTCGGTTGCTGTTCCATTTCGTCGTCGGGAACCTCAGTACCCGCGCCGTAATGCTCTACTATAATTGAATAAGCCGTTGAGAAGTATGCCGCCGCGGCATTGTCATATTCATCACGAATCTCAAAGGGGGAGGTTATGCCCGTAATTCGAGCTATAATCTCTTGGTTGAAAATTTCGTCGCAATATCCGTTAGTAACGATATATCCTGCCTCGGGACCTCTTACGTATGACACGGTGTCAACCGTATTTGTGAACTGACTTATAATACTGTCTGCAAACTGTTTAGCCTCATCGCTTGTAACAAGCTCCCTATCGGTTACAAAATAGAATGCATCTATCTCATAGTTATCATAAATCTCATTAGCCATTTCGGAAACAGTTTTTAACGCCTCGCTGTTTCCGGGTTCTCCGTATCTTCCGTAATACACGTCGTCCGCATATGCAGTAAAGGTCGTGCAAAGAAGAAGCGCAAGAGTCGTAATAAATACTATTATTTTTTTCATCGTACGCACCTCCTAAAACAGATTAAGCAGCTTGCCGATAATGAATAATGCTGCGGTTACGCCCGCCGTAATACCCGTGAACATACCGGCTATTTTGCCTTTATCAATCGGTAAGTTACCTATGAATTTACCCGTTTGTCCGTTCATAGCGAAGGTGTATTTTTCGCCCTTGTAGCTTGTGTTAAGAAGCCATACGGGGTAGAGCGCATATTTAGCCATTCCGTTAATTAACTGAATGTTTGAGAACTTGGTGTTAACGCTGTCGTAACCCGATACGGTCTTTCTCAGCGTATCCTCAGCGCTCGTTTTAATCCTTTCATTAGCTCTCGGCGCAGCCGCGTTCATATCAACGTCATACTTATCTGCAAGATAGCCTGCAAGATACGCTGTCTGGAAATCAACGGCATCCTTAAAGTCAAAAGGCTCAATGCTTTCCATCAACTCGTCCTCCATTTTTGAGGAGCCGTCTACGGGTATGTTTTCAAAACGCATATTGCCCGATCTGAATATATCAAAGTAGCTCGTTTCGGTATATTCAAAGCGGTTATCCTTCCACGTCCTGCGCTTAGTTCCCTCAAACTGAACGTTTGCATTTATCTGTGAATCAAAGAGCCAATAGGGAACGTATATGCCTTTAATCTCGTCAAGCTTATTCTCGCTCTTAAAGGAGCTCGGAGTAAACTTCTTTGTTGATATGTATTCCTTGAGCTTATTTTTAGCCGCTTTTTTGTCGAGCTTAAAGGGGATAACGTAATTAGGCTTTAACATTCCCGAAAGCTTTCCGCTCATAACTACGGGATTGTTACAAAACGGGCAGGAGGTCGAAGCCGTGTTTTCGTCGCCTACAATTTCGCCGCCGCAGAACTTACAGGTATAAACCGCCATACCGTTTTCATCGGTTGTGAATTCATCGCCCGAATTGCTCCAGTTAAACGCGTCGCCCTGCGGCGCAACGTCAGGCGCCTGCGTGTTGAGCACCTCGTCCTTGGAAGCAAGCTCGCTCATTTCGTACTCCATTCCGCAGAAGGGACATTTCATCTTCTGCGACGCGGTATCGAATTCAAGCGCGCCGTCGCAGGCGGGGCATTTATAGTTTAATAAATCTGACATTTTAATACCTCGCTTTGTTGTGAGTGCTTATTGTTTCGGCTTTCCGCAGTTTTGGCAGAAATTAGTTGTGTTTTGTGAACCGCAGTTAGGACAGAACCATGCAGCATCTGCGGCAGCTTGTTGAACGGGTTGCTGAACCGGTTGCTGATAACCCTGCTGCATAGGCTGGGCATAGCCGTTATTCATCTGTTGATAACCTTGCTGCATTGGCTGAGAGTAACCGCCGTTCATCTGCTGATAACCCTGTTGTGGCTGAGTGTAACCGCCGTTCATCTGCTGATAACCCTGTTGCATAGGCTGGCCGTAACCCATCTGGTTCATTTCCATTCCCATACCGCCAGCAGCTGCGCCGCCGAGCGCTACGATAATATCGTTAGCGGTCTGCTCATAGCGTCTGAACTCCTCGCTGTATCTGCTGTTAATACTTGAGGTTGTAACGTCAAAATTAATTTCGTTAAAATACGGATGGTTTACGTTAATATGCATTTTTATTCTGTATGAATAATCATACTGCGGGGGATTATAGGACTGTCTGTTTCCGTTAGCGTCCTTCATATAGCGCTCGGTTTTTGACTCGTCGATATCATACCTTACGTTGCTCACAGAAGCGATGTCGATAATATCGGGGTTTTCCGATCTGTAATCGCTTCTGGACGTTACAATGAACTTTCTCTGATTGTCGTCAATCATTACTTTAGTGTTATATCCGAAGGTTCTTGTGGGATTGAAGGTATTAAGGTTTTGCTTATTCTGTTCTCTGTATGCAAGCTGCTGCTTTATATCCTCAACAGTTGCTTTTCTCCTTTCGGAAAAGAAAGGGGAGAGCTTCTTTGCGCAGTCCTTGCAAAGATTACCGTCCTCAAGCTTTCTGTTGCCGAGTAAGCTTATTTTCTCACCGCATACATCACAAAATTTCTTGTCGAAAAGTGCCATATCAATTTCTCCTTTATTAATTATTGTATGTATTTTTATATGTTCATACAATTGTATTATACTATAATTGTCCTGTAGTCACAAGTACCCAAAATTAACAATTTTATTAATTATTTTTAGTAACTTTAACCAAATGAAGTTATGATTTCCTTTCGTAAATGATTAATTATTAATAATTTTTAAATTTCATTTTTCGGGTATTGATTTATTGCAATTAATCTGCTATATTATACTTGAATTTTAATGGAGGTAAGCGATATGAAGAAATTTTATTCTGACCCTGAAATTGAAATACGTAAATATCGTCTTACTGATACTGTTTTCACTGAGAGCGACCCGGGTCTTCACGACGGCGATGAATATGACCTTGATTCCGTAGGTCCCGGTGAAGATTTGAACTCTGTTTTTATGGATTAATTAGTGTTTTATAGACCGCTACGGCGGTCTATTTTTTATATTTTTTCGTAAGATTTGTTATTTTTTTATAATAATCTATTTATTTTATAATAATTATCTGTTATAATAGATTACAATTATGTAATAGAAAGAGTAGAATATGAAATATTTTAAAATATTAATATCGCTTCTTCTCGTTTGCTTGCTATTTTCGGGCTGCGGTTTTAAATTCGCAAGCTCGATTGATGATTTGATTTCTCCGCTGTCTCCCTTTGGTGACAACGCCGATATTAAAAACGCGCTTGACGAATATGCAAAGGGCGGCTATTCGCTTAAAACTCCTAATGCGGGTAAATATATTACTTCGTACAGCTTTTTTGACCTTGACGGTGATAAAACTGACGAGGCGGTATCCTTTTATGAGCCAAACGACGACCTCGGTACTATAAATATGGCTGTAATAAAAAAGGAAGGCAAGGAGTGGAGCGTAATTGAGAATATCAAGGGTGAGGGTACGGATATTCATTCAATTGAATTTTCTGATTTAACTCATAATGGGAAAAACGAGCTTATTGTCTGCTGGGACGTTATCAGTAACTCTACGAGCCACGAGCTTACGGTTTACGCCTTTAATCCCGATAATAAGAAAAAGCTTAAGAAAATAGGAACAAGCGTTTCGGTAAACAACTATCTTGCCGTTGATTTGCTCGGCGATAATGAAAACCAGCTTCTTATGTTTGAGTTTGATAACGGTAATTCATCTGCGAGGGCAGAGCTTTATTCATATGACGGCGGCGACCGGCAGCTGCTCGGCGAAACTAAGCTCGATTCCCATATTACAGGCTATGAAACGATACAGACGGAACGGCTTGACGGTAATATAAGGGTATATGCCGACGCGCTCGGAAGCGACGGCGCGTCAATGCTTACCGAGCTCATTTACTGGTCTGATAATTACGGAACTATCATATCGCCGTTTTACAGCTATGATACGGGACTAACGAGCGACACAACGCGTACAGTCCTGCTTAACTGCCTTGATATTGATTCAAACGGGAGAATTGACATCCCGACTGACTATGAAATGAGCAAGCTGCCTAAAAAGGTAAAAGCGGTTGACTGGAGGATATATAAAAATTATGCTTTAATACATACCGCATATTCCTTATATGCCGAAAATGAATGTTATACCTTGCTTATTCCAGATGAGATAATTGATAATGTCAAGGTAAACTATAACGACAAAAGCGGCGAGCTTAGCGTTATTAACAAAAAAACCGATAAAACCGTATTTACGGTGATGTCCGTGCTTAAGGCGTCATACACCGAGGACAAATACCCGGGCTTCGTTTACGTAACGGAGGGCGGAGGCTACGGCTTCCTTGCAAAGCAGGGTAACGATGACGAGCTTAAAATATCCTTTGACGATATTGAAAGCTATATCAAACCGATTTAGTAAATTAAATCTTCTTAGGAGGAGTAAATATGAGAAAAGTACTTGTTGCTGAGGACGAAGATTCCATCCGCGAATTTATAGTTATTAATTTAACGCGCAGCGGATATGAGGTTGAACAGGCTGAAAACGGAGCAATTGCGCTCAAAAAGTTCAAGGAGGAGCCCGAAAGCTTTGATGTTGCAATTCTTGATATAATGATGCCCGAGCTTGACGGACTTACCGTATGTAAGGAGCTGAGAGCAGTATCAAACGATTTGGGTATTATTATGCTCAGCGCTAAGACTCAGGAAATGGATAAGGTTACGGGGCTTCTCGTCGGTGCAGACGACTACGTTACTAAGCCGTTTTCACCGAGCGAGCTTATGGCAAGGGTCGACGCTGTTTACCGCAGGGTAGAAATGATGCGCGGTAACCGTAAGAGCGACGATTCAAGCGACAGCATTGTGCTTGACGAATTTGAGCTTAACCTCAGAAACAGAACGTTAACCAAAAACGGACAGAGTATTGAGCTCACTCAGGTTGAATTTCAGATAGTTGAGTTCTTCTTTAAGAATCCCAACGCAGCGCTCTCAAGAACAGATATTTTAAAGCAGGTATGGGGCGAAAACTATTTTGGCGACGAAAAGATTGTTGACGTTAACATAAGAAGACTCCGTATGAAAATCGAGGACAATCCGTCAAACCCGACGAAGCTTGTAACAATCTGGGGACTCGGTTATAAGTGGATTACCGAAGTACAGTAATATATGCTTGATTTAAAAGAGTTGAAGAATAAGATAGTCAGCTTACCCGATAAGCTGGACGTTGAAAAAATTAATAAGCTTCTGTCTTCACTTCCTCTTCTTTCAAGATTACCCGAAATAAAGCTTACTAAGGTTGAAGGAATAACTAAGCGCTGGCTTACAAATATTATCGGTGTAATAGCATTAATATTTGTTGTAGTATTCATTATCGGCAGTATAGGTATTAAAACTTATTACTATAATACCGCTGAGAACGTTATAAACTCAGGCGTTTCGCCCTCTGCAATTACATACTTCAAGAATAATCTCAACAAGGGCTATTCGCTTGAAGCCTGCGCCGCCGATTACGTTGACTCGTACAGGTATAAGGATAAGACTACGATGTGGATTATCAATAACGACGGCGACGTAATCCTTTCCTCAAACGGCTTTGCAATTGAAAAGCAGAAGATGCCCGACTATGTTGAGGCTATGGCTGACAGCAGCAGGATTGCAAAATATGTTGGCAGGATTGAAAACGGCGAAAAGATAATGGCTGTTACAAAGGCTATTACGGATTCCGATAACGTTGAAATCGGCGCAATAAGGGTAATGACGAATATTGAGCAGGTTGACCGTCAGGTGTTCACGCTTTGCTTTATAATTGCGCTTGTTTTAATAGTCGTTATGGGTACGATTATTTATTCAAACAGGTTTTTTATCCGCTCAATTATTAAGCCCGTTAAGGAGATTAACGAGGCAACTAAGCTGATTGCACAGGGCAATCTTGACGTCAGGATTGAAAAGCAGTATAACGATGAAATCGGCGATTTGAGCGACAGCATTAACGTTATGGCAACCGAGATTGCGGCGGCGGATAAGATGAAAAATGATTTTATCTCCACCATTTCGCACGAGCTCAGGACTCCACTTACGTCTATTAAGGGCTGGGGCGAAACTCTGACCGTCGGCAATCATGGCAATGTTGACGAGCTCACACAGAGAGGGCTTCACGTAATTGTTAACGAGGCGTCAAGGCTTGAAGGCTTTGTTGAGGAGCTGCTTGATTTCTCAAGGCTCCAGAGCGGACGAATGAACTTAAGGCTTATGAAAACCGACATATTCGCGGAGCTTATGGAAACGTTGTTTACCTTTACGGAAAGGGCAATGCGTGAGGGATACAGCGTTAAGTATAACATCCCTGACGTGAATTCGGTTGCAAATGCCGACCCTAACCGACTTAAGCAGGTGTTTATGAACATTCTTGATAACGCGCTTAAGTATTCAAGACCTCCATCAACGATTTTCGTTAAAGCGGAGTATGTTAGACAGGATAATAAGGATTTTGCTAAGATTGCGATCATAGACCAGGGCTGCGGCATATCCGCTGAGGATTTACCTCACGTTAAGGAGAAATTCTATAAAGCTAATATGAGCGTAAGGGGTTCTGGAATCGGTCTTGCAGTAACAAATGAAATAGTTAATCTTCACGGCGGAAGTCTTGATATAGACAGCGTAGAGGGAAAGGGTACTATGGTTACCATTCTACTGCCCGTCGAAGAAGTAGAAAATAATCAGGAGAACAGAAAGTAAATATGCCTGAAAAAACACATAAGACCTCGGTAGGAGGTCAAGCGCTTATTGAGGGCGTTATGATGCGCGGTCCCAAGGGTATGGCTACCGCGGTACGTAAGCCCGACAAAACAATAGATATTAAATACCACGAGGTTAAACGCCTCGGCGATAAAAACAAGCTTTTTAACCTTCCTCTTTTTAGAGGTATAGTTGCTTTTATCGAGTCAATGATAACGGGCTATAAATGCCTTATGTACTCAGCCGAGGTTTCGGGTATGGAGGAAATCGAGGACGCGGAGATGTCGAAGGCTGAAAAGTGGCTTAACGACAAGCTCGGCGATAAGCTGATGAGTATAGTAACGGGAATAGCCTCAATACTTGGCTTTGCGCTTGCATTTCTGATTTTCTTTTATCTTCCCGTATTTATTTTCAATAGGGTTAATAAGCTTGCGGGCGGTACGCTTACCGCATGGCAGGGTACCTTTGAGGGTATGCTTAAAATAATAATCTTTGTAATTTATATGCTGCTTGTATCGCAGATGAAGGATATTAAGCGAGTGTTTAAATATCACGGTGCTGAGCATAAGTCGATTTGCTGCTATGAAAAGGGAATGGAGCTAACAGTAGAGAACGTTAAAAAGTGCACCCGTTTCCACCCGAGGTGCGGGACCTCGTTTATGTTCGTGATGCTTATTCTAAGCATAGTAGTTGTAACACTGCTTTCTTTGGTAGTACCTGCGGGCTTAAAGGCTAATACAGTCCTGTGGACAATTATCAAGCTTCCTCTAATCCCGATTATTATGGGGCTCGGATATGAGTTTATAAGATATGCGGGACGGCACGACAATATACTCGTTACAATTCTATCAGCGCCTGGACTGTGGATGCAGAGGATTACTACTAAAGAGCCCGAGGATGATATAATCGAGTGCGGCATAGAAGCGCTTAAGGCGGTTATAACCGAAAACCCCGAGGACGACGAGATAAAGTAATGAATTTAAAGGAAGCATATAGCTACAGCAAGCTGTTTCTCAGCGGAAACAAGGTTGATGAAGCGGAGTTTAAAGCGCTGTGTGTCTGCTGTCACTTAGCAGGAATTAAAAACAGCGAATATGCGCTTCACACCGAGGAGGATATAATTCCTTCACGCCTTGCAAAGCTTTTGTGGAGACTTAAGGAGGGCGAGCCGCTCCAGTACGTTATCGGCAAGTGGGATTTTTATGAGAGCGAGTTTTACGTAGGTAAAGGAGTTCTCATACCGCGTCCGGAAACGGAGGAGCTTGTTGAGCGCTGCTTTAATTATGCTAAGGATATTAACGCGCCCGTTATCTACGATTTATGCGCAGGCAGCGGCTGTATCGGCATAAGCCTTGCTAAAAAGCTTACCAATTCGACGGTTTACTGTATAGAAAAAAGCAAGGACGCCTTTACTTATCTTGAAAAAAACAGCAGGAGCGTATCTAACGTTATTCCGATAAATGCGGATATTAACACAGATATTGAGCTTCCCGAGGCTGATATAATTATTTCAAATCCGCCGTATATTAAAACCGACGACTTGTCGTCGCTTCAAAGAGAGGTTAAATACGAGCCCGATATGGCGCTTGACGGCGGTGCGGACGGACTTGATTTTTACCGTATTATCGATGATAAATGGTATGATAAAATGAAAAATAACGCTCTGCTTTTCCTTGAGATCGGAAACGAGCAGGGGAAGGATATTAAAGAAATCCTTACTAATTTCAGAGATATTGAAGTTATTAAGGATATGTACGGCAATGACAGAATGGTAGTTGCTAAAAGACGGTGATTTAATGGTAACACTACTTCATTTATTAAGAGACGGCGACTTTCAGGGCGCGATTATATTCGTGCTCTCGGGCTGCTTTGTAGTATTTGTATGCTCGCCCATACACGAGCTTTCACACGGCTGGGTTGCGTATAAGCTCGGCGATAATACCGCAAAGAATCAGGGCAGGCTGACCTTTAATCCGATAGCTCATATTGATTTAATCGGTATGATAATGATACTCGTTTTCGGCTTCGGATATGCAAAGCCCGTGCCCGTTAATATGCGCAACTTTAAGAACCCCAAAAGCGGCATGGCGCTTACCGCGCTTGCGGGTCCGCTTTCAAACCTGATTCTTGCGTTTCTAAGCGTATTTATTTACTACGCTATTCCGTCCTATAACGAGGGTATACTTAGCTATATCGCTATGTTTTTCTGGTATTCGGCGGTTATTAACGTATCCCTTGCAGGCTTTAACCTGCTTCCGATTCCTCCGCTTGACGGGTCAAAAATACTTGCGGGAATTCTTCCTAACAAGGCTTATTATAAATATATGCAGTATGAACGCTACGCGATGATTGCGCTTCTCGTTCTGCTCTTTACGGGAATTATTGATAAATATCTTGATATCGTTATTAACGCTCTTATGTTTGTGATTTCAATTATCCCCGCACTTATATTCGGATAAAGGTAATTTATATGGATATAACTTATAAACTTGAGGTTTTCGAGGGACCTATGGATTTGCTCCTTCACCTCATAAGTAAGCATAAACTGAATATTAACGATATTCCAATAGTCGAGCTCGTTAATCAGTATCTTGACTACGTTAAGCAGATGCAGGACGCTGACTTTGACGTTGCGGGCGACTTTCTTGAAATGGCTGCAAGGCTTATTTATATCAAGACTGTCTCCCTGCTTCCGAAGCACGAGGAAGCGGAAAAGCTTAAGCAGGAGCTTACGGGCGAGCTTATCGAATACCGCGACTGTAAGCTTATGGCTGAAAAGCTTTCTAAGCAGACCAACGGCTTCGGTCGCTTTGTAAGAGAGCCCGAGGGCGGCTGGGTTAATTACGATTACGAGCGCTTCCACGAGGGCGACGAGCTTTTGAACGCATACATAAACGTTGCGGGTAAGGCAATGCGTAAGCTTCCGCCTCCGATAGATTCGTTCAGAGTAATCGTAGCAAAGAAATTCGTTAACGTAGCAACCAAGGTTAGAACGGTAATGCGTAAGCTCTGGAGCGGGAAAAAGGTGAGCTTTTTATCGCTGTTTGAGGGCGCTCAGTCCAAAAGCGATTTGGTAGCAACCTTCCTTGCGGTGCTTGAGCTTGCAAAGACAAAAAAAATTACCATCGGCGGCGATATGGTAAATCCGCAGATACAGATGGTAAATGAAACGAAAAACGACAATATTGAGGATAACGAGGTAGAGTTTAGTGAGTAAAACAGATAATTTAATATCCGCACTTGAGGCAATGCTTTTTGCGGCAGGAGATCCTGTTGAGGCTTCCAAGCTCTCCGAGGTGCTCGATATAGATGAGGAAACTATACATAAAATGCTTGGCCATTTAAGCGCTATGTACGACGAGCGTGATTCGGGCTTAATGCTTATAAAGATTGACAGTAAATATCAGCTTTGCACGAGAGAGCAGTACAGCGAGGAGGTAAGAAAGCTTCTTGAAATTAAGAAGAATACTCCGCTTTCAAACGCTGCCTTTGAGGTGCTTGCTATCGTAGCATATAATAAGACGGTTACGCGCGCTTTTATTGAACAGGTTAGGGGCGTTGACTGTTCAGCACCTATTTCATCTCTCGTTCAAAAGGGACTTATTGAGGAAAAGGGCAGGCTTGATTTGCCGGGCAGACCGCTAATTTACGGCACAACCGACAGGTTTTTAAGGTGCTTTTCGCTCAATTCCCTTGAGGATTTGCCCGAGCTTCCCAAGACCGAGGAAATAGAAAATCTTACTAAGGACGACACGCAAACATCTCTTTTTGACAGCGACGAAAAGCTCCTTATTCCAAAAGAGGACGGCGAAGGAAGTGACGGGGAATAGATGAAAGTATTTTTAATAATTCTTGCCGTTCTTGCTGTTATAATTATTGCTATCCTTTCTATAAAGGCTGAGCTCACCGTTATATTTGATAACGGCTGGACTTCAAAGGTCAGAATACTTTTTTATGAAAAGGATATTAAGCTGTCCCGGCTTCTTTCATTTCTTGTAGCGCCTGATAAAGCGGGTAAGGAAGCCGCGGAAAAAACTAAACAGCAAAAAGAGGAAAAGAAAAATGAAAAAGAAAAGCCTGCCGATGAAGGACTACCTGATAGTACTGAGCTTCAAGCTGACGACAGTCCTGCTCAGGAAGCTTCGCTTGAGGCTGAAAAACAGGAAAGCGGCGAAGAAAAGTTAATAGATAATGAAAAGGAAGAGCCTTCAAAGCCTCCTAAGAAAAACCCTATTCAGAAGATTATGGACGAGGACGGCGTAGTAGGAATACTCCTTTTTGCCTCAAATCTTTTACAGACGGTTAATACTGCGGGCGTAACCTTAATTAAAGGTTTGCATATTTACTCGCTTTATGTTAAAATGATTATTGGCGGGGGTAATCCTGCCGACATCGGCGAAAAGTACGGCTCAATATGCGGCTGGTACTATCCGCTTAAGGGGATTATACTTAATCAGATGAAGGTCGATATGTACGACGATTTGATTATTCCCGATTTTATCGCTCCGAGGAGCGAATATGAATTTCAGTTTATCGGCTCAATAAGCGTAGGACTGCTTTTAAAGGTCGGATTAAAAGCCGGTAAGACCTTCTTAGTTAATTATTTTAAGAACAGATAAATTTAAAGGAGAGATAGTTATGAAAGAAACTCCGGTTAACAGAATTATGGAAAGCACCCTTCAGAAGATGAAGGAAATGGTTGATGTATCAACCATCATCGGCGACCCGATACAGACCGGCGACACGACGCTTATTCCCGTATCCAAGGTACAGTACGGCTTTACCTCAGGCGGTACAGACCTTCCCTCAAAGCAGGGTAGCGAGCTTTTCGGCGGCGCCGGTGGCGGCGGTATCTCGATTACGCCCGTTGCGTTTATCGTTATTCAGGACGGTAAAACGCGAATGATGCAGATTAATAATTACACTTCATCTGCAGACCGCGCAATCGCTATGATTCCCGAGCTTGTTGATAAGCTTACCGAGCTTATCGGAGCTAAGGGCGAGGAAGAGAAGCCCGCTGAATAATTAATATATAATTTAATCACCTGCATATTATTGTGTGGGTGATTATTTTGTTTAAACGGTTTGCGACCTTTTTGTTAGTTCTTGCTTTTGCTCTGTCTTTTACAAATTACAGCGCATATTCAAAAACTCCTGAACTAAGCGCCGAATCTGCGATAGTAATTGACTTGTCGACTATTTCCGTGCTCTATGAGAAAAACGCTTATCTTGAGCGTCCTATGGCCTCTACAACTAAGATTATGACCTGCGTTATAGCCTGTGAGAGCGGAAAGCTGAACGATACCGTTAAGATTACCCGCGAGATGCTTTATAATACCGAGGGCACGTCGCTTTATCTTAAAGAGGGCGATACAATCACGCTTAATGACTTGGTAATCGGCGCAATGCTCGCTTCGGGTAACGACTGCGCAAACGCAATTGCGTTTTATCTCTCGGGCGGCATTGAGAATTTCTGTGCGCTGATGAACGAAAAGGCGAAAGAGCTGGGCATGACGCAGACTTATTTCGCTACGCCGTCAGGGCTTGATATGAATAACCACCATTCCTCAGCATACGATATGGCGCTTCTTGCTTCATATGCAATGAGAAATGAGACCTTTGTAAAAATTGCAGGTATGACCTCGTGCTCAATAACGGTAAGCGGCGTAAAAAAGACGGTTAATAATCATAATAAGCTGCTTAAGCTCAGTGAGAATTTTACAGGAGTAAAAACGGGCTTTACCAAGAAAGCGGGCAGGTGCCTTATCAGCGCATATAAGTATTCGGATAATACGATTATAACTGTAACGCTTAATGCTCCTGACGACTGGAACGACCATATTAAGCTCGTCGAATATGCAAAAAGTAAATACAGCAAATATGAGGATAAAGGCGCTTTATATATTGACTGCGTAGGCGCTGAGAAGCAGGAGGTTAAGTGCGGATATTCGTATTCGGTATATACTCTCGAAAAGCCTTGGGTTAAGCTTTGCTACTACCCGTTTTTATATGCACCCGTAAAGGCGGGAGATACCGTCGGATATGCAGAAATAATGAGTACGAATTCTAAATTAATGCGCGTCGAAATTAAGGCGCAAGAGGATATAAATTATGGCAAGTAAAAATGAAGTAAGGCTTCAAAAGTTTATGGCTGAGCAGGGGATTGCCTCGCGCAGAAAAAGCGAGGAGCTAATCTCTGCGGGAAAGGTTAAGGTTAACGGTCACGTTGCTTCCCTCGGCGATAAAATCAATCCCTATAAGGATTTGGTTACCGTAAGGGGACAGAAGATAACCTTTGAGAAAAAACGCAAAATGGTATATATTATGCTTCATAAGCCGAGGGGATACGTAACCACCGTTTCCGACGAAAAGGGGAGAAAAACCGTAATGGATTTAATCCCCGACATTAAGGAGCGCGTTTATCCTGTCGGCAGACTTGATAAGGACAGCGAAGGGCTTTTACTTCTTACGAACGACGGCGTTTTCACTAACTGTATGACTCACCCGAGCCACGAATACGCAAAGACCTACCGTGTTACAGTCAGACCTAAAATATCCGATGAGGCGCTTTATAATCTTCGTCACGGTATTGAGCTTGACGGAAAGATGACTGCTCCCGCCGAGGTTAATATTCTGACTCAGGAGGAGGGCAGAGTAGTCCTTGAATTTATTATCCACGAGGGCAGAAACCGAGAAATAAGAAGAATGTGCGAAAGCCAGGGACTCGAGGTTGCAAGACTGAAAAGAACCTCAATAGGCTCGCTAAAGCTCGGTATGCTCCCGCAGGGACAGTACCGCGAGCTTACAGAGCAGGAGGTTAAAAAGCTCCTCCGCTCCGCAGGACATAAGGAGTAAAAATAAGGAACGGAAAAAATCCATTCCTTATTTTTATGTAATTTTCTATTTTTGTACGTGCTCTCTTCTCTGAGCGCCGTAGTTTACGGGCACCTTTTTGTTGAATAGTCCGTTGTTGTATTCGGGAAGCCAGCTTTCGCCGAGCTCACAGCTATTCTTGAAGGTTTCTTCGTCAGCAGCTACGTTAACTTCTGTGATACCCATTAATTCCTTTGTGTTGTCGTCCTTGTAAATCGCCTCCCACATTGAGTGGTGACCGATTGATTTTACGGAGGACGGGAAGTAAATGTAATCAAGTCCTCTCAGGTGATAGAACGCGTCAGAGCCTACTGTTTCGAGCCCCTCAGGAAGAGAATCGTAAATATTTGTGAGCTGAGGCAACGAGTCATAGAAGGTACCTGTTACTGCCGTGTCGGTCTTGTAGCTGTATATATTCTGGAGAATTTCATTTTTGAATATTGCCTGCGCTCCGATTGTCTTTACACCCTCCGGAATATACAGGTCCGTTATATTGGAATATGCAAAGGTAAGCTGACCGATTTCCGTTACTGTTGATGGCACAATGTAGGTTCTTGTCTTGAGGTTATACTCCTTGAAGAACGTTTCGTCATACTTCTCGGTAGTACCCCAAAGCTCCCACATTTCATATCCGTTATCGTCAACGAGGTTGGAATGATAAGCCCAGTAGTATTCGTTGCCCCTTGAGTTGCATTGCTTACCGTCATTTCCGGGACATCTGTAATCGTCAGGGAAATCCTCGGGAAGCGTTCCGGGAGCTATACCGCCCTCGGCGTCACCCTTATCGGGATCATACTGACGTCCGCAGCTCTCGCATTCCCATACAAGATGAGCATAACCCTCTTTGATTCTAAGCGTTCTGTCATAGTCGGTGGGATAGAAAATAATCTTCGACATATCTTTAGTATAGACAACGCCTTCAACGTCGCAGTAATACGGGTTATCGTCGTCAATATCAACATACTGAATATTCCAGCAGGAATAGATTGACTTACCGTTAAATTGCTTTACGTCCTTACCGATATGAATTTTTTCAATAGTTCCGTCACAGTTAAAGGCGTAATCGTGAATAGCAGTAATCGGCTTGCTCTTATCGCCGTCAACATAGTCGATTGTAAGCTCTCTCGTTCTGCCTGGATTAGTGTAAATAGTCAGCTCATATGTGCCGTCCTCAAGCTCAGTATATTTATATTCGGTAGTTTTAAGCGCTCTTACCGAGAAGAAGATACTAAGCGATATAGCGATGAGAAGAATAATTACTACGAACGCCTTAAGCTTTTTGGCACCGTCATAGGATTGACCGATTTTCGGTGCCTGAAGTCCATCGATTTTATAAGTCCAGATTTCATCCTCGGGGATGTCAAGAGTATATTCGGGAGCCTGTTCGGCAGCCTCCTTAGCCTCCTGAGCAAGAAAGTCATCATTCTTTTCTTCAGCTGCTTCGGGAGCGTTTTTCTTCTTACCTAATTTCATGACATCACCTCCACAGCTTCTTTTTCTTCAATTGCTGCTGCAGCATTTTCCTCGGGCGTGCTTTCGTCTCCCTCTTCAAGCTGCTTCCTTGTAACCTCTTCGCGGCGACGCAAAACCTCCATAACCTTGTTCTGTTTTTCGTCATCGTAATCCCAGAAGAAATACGGGATTGACATAAGAACGTAACCGATAATGTCAAGGATAATAGGTATAACGATAATGCTTCTTCTTGATTCGTCAATAAACAGAATGTCAAAGTTTGAATTAAAGCCGCCCTTTAACATAAGAAGCGGAATGATAAGACCTACAAAGGTTGTAATCGGTCCTGTGAACCAGCCGAATACGCCTGAGAAGTTTTCAAGTCTTTCGCCTGATAAGTACATCTGATAGTCGGAAATACGTATATCCATATCGTGTCCGACTGCGGTTGGCACCGTCTTGCACATTTCCATAAGGAAGAGCATTACTACCGAAATAATTCCGCAAAGCTTAAGATTATTACCGAGGAAGATGTAGCATAATACGATAACTGAATATCCAATTGCACGCGCATACTGATGGAATATCATTATCTGTTTATATGAGAAGCGTTTTATAAAGTAAGGCGTGAAGAAATCTGGCGGTGTACCCGCGAAGGATACAAGTGCAACGATAAGACTGTATGCAAGCCCTGATAGACGGAAAGTGTAAAGGTAAAGAATAGTCGTGAACGCAAGCATTCCGTTTCCGAGCGAATCAAGCAAGCCGACGATTGTGAGAGTCCACTTATACTTATTACGCATTACACCAAACATACCGTCCCAAATTTTAATATTAACCTTCTTTTCAAGCGGAGGCTGCGGAATCCTCTCCTTGATTCTTCCTGCAAGCAGAATTGTCAGCGTTGAGAAAGTAAAGAAGATACCGGGAATGATGTATCTGAATACAGCAATATCAGCCCATTTGTCCGTAGTCATACCGATAAATACGGGAACAAGGATTGCTATTATTGAATAGAAAAGGTGTGATAATTTAATAGGATATGACCTTACGAAAATTCTCTCGCGAACATTCGGGGAAATATTCTGGCAGCACATTTCAAGGTTATTTCCGAAACCGAATACGCAGTATACCGCAAAGAGAAGGTTAGCCGCCCAAACACGCGTTACCTCGTCCTGAATGTTATAAAGCGGAAGCCAGCCGATAAGGATAACCATTATGTTCATCGGAAGGTAATCGCAGTAAAGGGAATACTTATATCTTCCGAATTTAGGAATAAGCTTCTTTCTCCAGAAAATATTACGCGCGCCCTTCCAGCCGCAGTTAAGCAGTAAAGTTCCAAGAATCTTAATAGACGACGCTGCCGTTATTCCGCGGAAGGAATTAAGAGTTGCAACCAGCGGATTACTCGGGTTAAGCTTGAAGTTGAAAATAATCATAAAGATTCCGAGCAACGCCGAGCCTATGTAAACGCCGTATAGCTTTCGTTCCGTTTTTTTCGGAAGGAAGCCGAGGTTGTCGGATACAATCCACCATAGAATTGCCCAAAGATACCCGAGAGGCATATTAATAAGCCCGATAACCGAATATGTAATATACGGTAGCTTATAATGATACATCATCAGGTAACAGCCTGCGCCAAAGGCGATGTATTCCAGAATCTTGGATCCCGCGTAGTTACTTCCCGAACCTATAAGAATATCAAGGTATTCGCGGTACGGAACATACTTACCGGGAGCAGGCTTGGACCAATGCGTTTTGATGTCGGTAAAGAGCGCCTTTACCTTGCTTTGTTTTTCAGCCATAATAATACTCCTTAAAGTATTTCAGGGATTCAAAAGAATCCCTAATTTAATTGCAATTTTGATTATATCATATATAAACAAAAATTGCACTATATTATTTAAAAATTTTGTACTTATTTAATAATTAAATCTCTTTTATCACCTGCAACAAGCTTTATTTCATATTTGATAGCTTCGTCGCCGAGGTTATTTACGTTAACCGTAACGACGTCGCGCTCACAATTTACGCTTAGATGAAGCTTTGCGCAGAGATTTTTCTTGTAGTTATAGGTCAGTCCGTCGTCAAAAAACAGCTCGCTTTCAAAAGCACCTTCCTTAAGCGGATAGACAGTGAGTACAAGCTTTTCACCGCTTCTGAAGCCGTACTCAGCCTCGTCTGTAGGAATAACGCTGCCCGCTCTTACAAAGTATTTCATTTTACTGTTTGCAGGAAGCTCAAATTCAACCTCCTGACCTCCGCTGTACAGCGCTCCGTCAAGATACCAGTCGTCTGCCTTTGGTAAATACGCTTTCACCGTCTTTTTTCCTTTGTCGAATACAAATGAGGCAAGAATATCTCTGCCTACCATCATTGTATCGGGGTATTCTTCGCACTTTTCGTCATCGTAATAAAGGAACAGAGGCGCGTTAATCGGAAGCTCCTTCTCAACTGCCTCATATGCGGCGTTATAAAGATAGGGGACTAACTGCTTTCTTTGTGCAAATATTGCGCGAACGTAGGGCATAATATCGGGATAGCTCCACGGCATTGTCGCAGAGCCGTCGCTGTTCCAGGAATGGATAGTGAAGCGCGGCTCAAAGAGTCCGTGCTGCAGCCAACGTAAGAGTAGTTCTCTTGACGGCATATCGCCTGAAAAGCCGCCGAGGTCGTGACCGTAGAAGTAAAAGCCCGAAAGGCTCATCGTTATGCCGATATAATGACAATATCTTAAATCCTTAAAGGAAGTGAAGTTATCGCCGCTCCAGGTCTGAGCAAGAGTTCTTACGTGAGCGCTTCCGCTTCTTGTTGAAAGGAACGGACGGAGCGAAGGATACATTTCTTTTTGCGCGTCATAGGATGATTTAACCATTAAGTAAGTCAAATACGGCTTGATACTTCTTGCTTTTTTACCGTCGTGCGAGAGAGCGTCAGTATCCTTAATATCGAACTCGTTATTGTCGTTCCACGTGCTTGTAATTCCGAGGTCGAGTAACTTTTCCGTTACCTGCTTTTTCCAGAAATCACAGGCTTCTGGGTTAGTGAAATCAAGATAGCTTCCGAGGTTGTCCCAGAGTTGAGTAACAAAGGGCGTACCGTCGGGATTCTTAATGAAGTATCCTTTTTCACTAAGCATATCGTACATAGGATGAGTGACTAAGAACGACGGCTTGATATTCGGTATAATCTCAATACCGTTTTCCTTAAACACCTCAACAAACTCCTTCGGGTTCGGGAATTTATCGTAATTCCAGTTGAATACGCAGCGCTGATTTCCTATCGAGGTATACCCCGACGAAAGATAGAAGCCCTTGCAGGAGAGGTCGTATTCCTTAAGCTTTTCTATAAAGCCGAGCATTTCCTCGTAAGCGTTGTCCGCGTCGGTATAAGCCATAGTACTCGCGCAGTAATCAAAGCTCCATTTAGGCGGAAAGGCGGTTTTGCCAATCTGCTGTCCGAATTTTTGCAGTATTTCAAGCTTAGTACCGAAGTATACGGTATATTCAAGATACTCTTTGTCGGTATGATAGTATTTATACGGCTCATAGTAGTTGTTTTGCTCTCTGCCGAAATCCATTTCAGCGCTCGTGAAAGAAAGGTAATAAATACCGTAGCAGCCTACCGAATTTTCGCAGATATAGAAGGGAACGAACTTATAAAGTGGGTCGCTTGTTTCACCGTCGTATCCCATTGAGTCTGTGGTATCAATCTTAAAGGACTGTCCCGCTTTGTTTAGCCTTCCGCCTTTGTCGCCAAGACCGTAAATCTTTTCGCCCTTTTCGCGCGTTACGTAATGGAATACTCCGCTGCCGAATTCATTTTCAAGATTATATGCAAAGGGAGCGCGGTCAGAAAATAGGCGCTTTCCGTCCTTATAATAGCTGATAATGAAATTATAAAGGTCTACCTTGACTGTAATATCAACTAAGGTAAAGGAGTCAAAGCCTGACTCCTTTACCTCATCAATCATATTTTGTTCATTTTTTATAGCTACGTTAATATTGTTATCAAGTACGTTAATTATAGCTGTAGCGCAGTCGCAGCGGTATATACGTTGATTTTCCGTAACCTCGCTGAGTACAAAATGATGTCTGAATTTCATTTAGATTGGTCCCTCGTGATGAATGGTGTTATTCCACATTTGCTTTTTGTCCCACGGCATCATTCTTGAGTCCTCACAGAAGCGCATCGGATTTTTCCAGCCGGGCTCCCAACGCGGAATTTCGTCGCAGTTCGGGTCGTGATTCTTAACAAAAGCTATTAATGACTTATTCATCTGATTTGCAATTACGCGGTCAATTTCCTGCCAAGGACGCCAGTTCTGCTCCTGTGTTTTGAATACGTAAAGGAGGTCGGCAGCGTGCCAAGCGCCTACGTTATCTCCTGGCAGAGACCTTGCGAAGTTCGCCATCCATACCTTATTGCCGTTTCTTGAGCCCTTCTTTGCCATCATCTGATTTACCTTCATAAGCGCAAAGGTGAACATATCGTTCATCGTTACCGAGTAAACCTGAGGATAATTAGTGGGAACGGTGCTCATTTTGTAATTATCCCTTGTAATTAGAACGCCATCACAGCAGGGGAGACATTCAAGAAGCCCCATCTTCTGATTATCATACGCCTTGCGCCATGCGTTATATAAATCCTCGTGCGGAATTTCCTTAAGCTCAGCCATTGAGGAAACGCCTGCGTTTTGCATAATCTCAGTCCAGTAGGCTACGCCCTTTTCAGGCATCTTAGGTTTAGCAACCGCTCTCTGAATACCTGCGCCGCTCATAAGCACAGCGCCCTTTAAGCCGAGCGCCTTTACTCTGTCCGTGGACATAATAAGGTCAACGCTCATTGCGCCGGCGCTTTCTCCCGAAAGAGTCATATTATCGGGGTCGCCGCCGAATTCTGCAATATGCGCTTTTATCCATTCAAGAGCGCATACCTGGTCGTACAAGCCGAAGTTGCCGCAGCGTCCCTGCTCGTCGCGAAGGTCGGGATGATTCGGGAAGCCGAAGCAGTTAATACGGTAGTTCATAGCAACCCAGATAATTCCGTTTTGCGCAAATGATACGCCCGAAAGGTGACCTTCGTCTGAGCTTCCGCCAGTGAAGGAGCCACCGTATATGTAAATAAGCACGGGGCATTTTTCAGCGTCCTTAGGAGCTATGATATTAAGGAAGTGACAGTCCTCGCCGTAGGTGAATTCCTGTCCCTCGCGGAATTCCTTCCAGAACCAAGGATTAGATTCAGCGTCCACAGTGTACGCTCTTTCCTGAAGACAGCACGCGCCGTATTCAGTTGCGTCGTAAACGCCCTCGTAGCTGTCAACACGCTCGGGATATTCCCAGCGCTTTGCGTTTGCATATCTTATTCCTCTGAATTCAAGCCGGTCCTCATATTCGCGGCCTTTAAATTCACCCATGGAAGTCTTTAAGATTTTTGTTTCCATAAATTTCACCTCATATTCATTATAGTATATATTTACATTATTTTCAATTACAATATTTGACAAATTGAAATTTACATTGTATCTTAATAAATGGTGATGAAAATGTATAATAAGATTACTAAGAATAAGCCGCTCGGCGTGTTGCTATTTCTTATGGCAGTTATAGGAATTGCTATAATAATTATAAGACTTGCTACTTATCAGTTCGAGTTTGACGCGAAGTATTCTCCGATAGATTACGGAAGATTTAAGCTTGTTACTTATTTTACAATCCAGTCGAACTTTTTTGCATGTATCTATTTTATTATCGTATCCCTTGGTATATTCGGAAATGAACGGGCGCAGAAAATCGGCTTTAATTCTACACTCGGCGCGCTCGTTACGCTTTATGTATTTATTGCAGGCGTCGTTTATAATGCGGGCTTTCCTATGAAAATGACCCCGCCGCTTACCTTTGATACGGCATACCACTTTTTCGTATCGTTTATGCAGATTTATTTTCATATGATTATGGCGACAACTGTTCTTGTACTATGGTTTTTCCCGTTTAAAAATGATAAGCTCGGCGCAAAATGCATATTGCTTTCAGGATTATATCCGTTTGTTTATTCGGTATTCTCAATCATCCGCGGCACGTATTTTACAAATCCCGCATATTATCCTTACCCTTTTTATAACCCTGAATTTGTATGGCAGACCTTTATGAAGGATAAACCGTTTAATATTGCGGGTGCCTATGGTTTCTTATCCCTTCTCCTCGTTTTCGGAATCGGGCTGTTTATGGCAATCTGCGCTATACTTGTACTGATACATAATAAAAGAATAAACTCCGAAGCTTAAGCCTCGGAGTTTAATTATTTTTGTACTTTTTCCTTTAATTTTTTGTACTTTAATATAACTTTTATAAACATTATCAAATATGCTATTAGAAGAACAATCCCAGTAAAAGTTCCAGTTGAGAATAGACCGTCGCTATTTACACTCGTAATAATATTAATCGGGATAACAATTAATAAAAATATCAAAATTATTGGCATACGTGTCCATATTATTCGGCGTAACATTTCAAGTCGTGATTCGGGGTCACAATAGATTTCTTCTTCGCTTTTCATTAGTGCAAGAGGTTTTCGGAAATAAGTATAACCCTTTTTTGAATATACTTTTTCCCATCCGCAGTCTGAGTATATCTGCAGATAATCGTCTTTGCGTTTTAATGCTTTAGGATTATAGTCGATTTGATATACCATCTCACAAGGTGTTCCTTCGATAAAATGATAAATCATACCGCCGAAGCTTCGATAGGTGAAATAATATCCTTTTGAGTTCATATAGGATAAGTACTCAGCTTCCTCTTCGTAATCCGTAAAAAAGAAGTATTGATATTCTTTGAATTCCTTCATAATTATACCTCCTTTATCGTTCTGTATAGTCTTTTTATTCTCAGAATTTCAAGATTTAGTACTTCACTTCCGAGTGGTGTAATTTGATATACCTTACGTTTGTTTTCTTCCCAAACAAAACGAATTAATCCGTCCTTTTCCATTTTTGACAATGTACCGTATACTGTTCCTGGTCCAAGTGTTATTTCTCCATTGGTAAGCTGTTTAACCTGCTGTACTATACCGTAGCCGTGATTATATGTTTGCAGAGAATATAGAATATAAAAACTTGTTTCAGTCATAGGCACATATACTTTTTTAATGTGTGCGTTCAAATACTCATCTCCTCTTATATATCGCACTTCGATATAAATATATCACACTGCGATATATCTGTCAAGTAAAAAACGGAAGCTTAGCTTCCGTTTCAGCGTGTCGAAAAACCTAATGAATAAATTTCGACACGCTGGCAGACTTTTGAAAAAGGCGCAGAATTTCGTTTTCTTGTGAGCGGGAGCTGTACAACGGTACCGCCCCCGAGCAAAAAACGGAAAACGCCAAAAGCCTTGCGAATTTGATGTTTGCAAGGCTTTTCATATAGTGTGGTCGTTCAAATATAGGCGGGCGGATGATATCCGCCCCTACAAACTGTTTCCTTGAATATTTGCAAAACCCGGCGTGTTTATGCCCTTTTTCGACAGTCTCAAACGGAAGCTTAGCTTCCGTTTTGACTATTGTTTAATAATTTCTATACTTCTTTCAAGTATACCGTTCATTTTTGCAATGACGGTTCCGTAATTTGTGAAGGGGACTTGCTGCTTTTCTGCCGTGAGCCTCCTGTTTTTCATTTCGTTGTCGTTTAGCATACAGCCGCCGCAGTGAATAACTAAATCGTATCCGCTTAAATCCTCGGGGAAGCCGTGCCCCGAGGTAAACTCAAAACGGAATTTTTTGTTAGTGTATTCCTCTATCCACTTCGGGAGCTTTACCGTTCCGATATCGTTACACTGCCTGCGGTGTGTGCAGCCCTCACTGATAAGGATTTTAGAGCTGTAATTGAGCTTGTCGAGTTCATTTGCTCCCTCAAGAGCAGTGTATAAGAAACCCTTGTACCTCGCCATAAGAATTGAAAAAGAGGTGAGCGGGATTGACTCGGGTACGAGCGTCATAACCCTCTTGAAAGCCTGCGAATCCGTCACTACAAGTGCCGGTGGCGTTTTAAGGTTTTCAATCGCTTTTGTAAGCTCCTCGGGCTGAACAACGAGCGCAAGACCGCCCTTGTCAATTATATCCCTTACCGCAAGCTGCTGCGGGAGTATGAGCCTTCCCTTAGGCGCAGATTCGTCAATAGGGCAGACTAAAATCACGGCATCGCCTTCGGAGATAAAATCGGATACAAAGTGTATTTCTTTGATTTTATCGGAGAGGAGCTTTGCAATAGTTTCCTTAAGCTCTTCAATTCCATCGCCTGTAACGGCGCTGACGTAAATCTTATCGTCTGAAAACTCGCTTTGAAGGTCGGCTTTGTTATGAACGATAAGGTAGGGAATATCCTTGCTCTTGATAACCTTCAAAAGCTCAACCTCTGCTTTGTTAAGCTTCTCGTTTTCGGTGACAAGAATTGCAATATCGCAGGCTTTAAGGACTTCTCGTGTAGCGAGGACGCGCTTTTCGCCGAGCTCTCCCTCGTCGTCGATGCCCGCCGTATCTATTATTACAACGGGACCGAGAGGGAGAAGCTCCATTGACTTTTTAACTGCGTCGGTGGTTGTACCCTTGACCTCGCTGACAAGGGACACCTGCTGATTTGTTATTCTGTTTACAAGCGAGCTTTTTCCCGCGTTTCTTATCCCGAAAAAGCCTATATGAAGTCTTTCCGAGGAAGGAGTATCGTTAAGTCCCATAATTAAAACCTGAAATCTCTGTCGCCGTTTTCAATTTTGACAAGGCGCTCTCTTACAATCTGCTGTACCTTTTCCTTAGGAATATTTTTGATTTCCTTTTCTATCATCGCTTCGCCGATACGCTTTGTATCCTCGCTTGCATAGTCGATAAGAAATTCCTTAAGCGTCATAAGTGCATTGGGGTGGCAGCAGTTTTGAATCTGTCCGGATTTGCACAGGCTCATAAAGCGGTCGCCCGTTCTGCCCTCGCGGTAGCAGGCGGTACAGAAGGAGGGGATATAGTCCTCCCTCATAAGCCAGTTTACTACCTCGTCCAGAGTTCTGTTATCGGATACGTCAAACTGTTCCGTATCGTGAGGTCTTTCCTCTTCAGCGTAGCCGCCGACTGAGGTCCTTGAGCCGCCGCTTATCTGGCTTACGCCGAGGCGGATAATCTTTGCTCTTACCTCGGGCGTTTCGCGGGTAGAGATAATCATTCCCGTATAAGGAACGGCAATTCTTATGCATGCTGCAATCTTGCAGAACATCTCGTCCGAAAGCGAATTGTCAAACTCGTTCGGGTCAATGTCGTCGGCGGGCTTTACCCTCGGAACGCTTATGGTATGCGGACCTACGCCGTGTACTGCTTCAAGGTGCTCCGCGTGCATAAGGAGCCCTGCAAATTCGTATTTATAGTTATCAAGCCCGAAGAGCACGCCGATACCGACGTCGTCAATACCGCCCTCCATGGCTCTGTCCATAGCCTCGGTGTGATAATCGTAGTTGTGCTTAGGACCTGTCGGGTGGAGAATTTCGTAATTCTTCTTGTTATACGTTTCCTGGAAAAGAATATACGTGCCAATTCCCGCGTCCTTAAGCTTTCTGTAATTCTCAACCGTAGTAGCTGCGATATTAACGTTAACGCGCCTTATAGCGCCGTTTTTATGCTTTATTGAGTAAATCGTCTTTATGCAATCAAGAATGTACTCAATCGGGTTATTAACGGGGTCCTCGCCCGCTTCGATTGCAAGGCGCTTGTGTCCCATATCCTGAAGCGCGATAACCTCCTTTGCAACCTCCTCCTGAGTAAGCTTCTTACGCGGGATATGCTTATTTTTCAGGTGGTACGGGCAGTAGAGACAGCCGTTAACGCAGTAATTCGAAAGATAAAGCGGTGCAAAAAGCACTATCCTGTTGCCGTAAAAATCCTTCTTTATCTGCTCTGCAAGGTCGTAAATCTCGTTTATCTTTTCCTCGTTATCGCAGGCAAGGAGCACGCTCGCTTCCCTGTGAGAAAGTCCTTTCCTCAGCCTTGCTTTTTCAAGGATTTTATCAATCAGTTCTATATTGTTTTTGTTTTCCTCGGCATATTTTACAGTGTCGAGTATTTCAGCGTCGTTGATGAATTCCTCCGCCTTCATTGATTTTACGTTATATTCCATATTTATAATCTCCTCTGTCTGTGACGATTTTACAGAGCGTGCTTTCAACTCTCCTTGAAAGACAGCCTATGCACTGCGCCGCTTCCTCGCCTGTGCAGATTTTATTGTTGTAAAGCATATATTTTTCTCTGACGGAAACGGGGGAGAGATTGGGCATTAATACGTTTGCCCCTGCATTAATTCCTTTTTCTCTGCCCGAAAAGTCGACGGTTCCGAGCGCCGTCGTTGCGGGGAGCAAAACCCGCGGCAAGCTTAGCCTTATAAGCGATAAAAGGAAAACTGTGAGCTCTGCAGTCCCGCTTTGATAGTCCTTAAACGGCGTATCCTTATGAGGTATGAAAGGACCTATGCCAACCATTTGAGGATTAATCCTTTTTAAGAATAACATCTCATTTGCCAAATCCTCATCAGTCTGATAGGGTGAGCCTACCATGAAGCCAACGCCTACCTGATAACCGAGCTCCTTCAGGTTTTCAACGCATTTTATTCTGTTATCAAAGCTCATATTTTCGGGATGAAGCTTTTTATAATGCTCTTTATTACAGGTTTCATGTCTGAGCAGGTACCTGTCCGCTCCCGCCTCTTTCAGCGCTTTGTAGCTATCAAAGCTTCTTTCGCCGAGCGAGAGGGTAACGGCGCAGTCGTGGTATTTTTCTTTAATACCTTTTATTGCCGCGCATAGCTTTTCGTCGGTGTAGTAGGAGTCCTCGCCGCCTTGAAGCACGAAGGTTCTGAAGCCAAGCGAGTAGCCCTCGTCAGCGCATTTTATAATTTCGTCAACAGTAAGTCTGTATCTTTCAAGCTGAGTATTTCCCGCCCTTATACCGCAGTAATAACAGTTGTTTTTACAGTAGTTCGAAAGCTCGATAAGCCCGCGTATGAATACTTGATTTCCGTAAATCCTGTTTCTGACCTCGCGCGCACGCTCGGCAGCGTATTCTCTTACGCTCTCTCTGTTTTTAATCAGCGTAAGGTATTCTTCAAAGGATAGCTTTTCTTCCTTTTCAAGCTTGTCTATAAGGTGCTTATACATTCGAAAAAGCCGTTTTTGAGGAAACTCCGTCAAGCTTACCGATTTTACCGCAAAGGGTGTTGATTGCGTCCTGCGCGCCGTCTACAACGACGGTGATACAGTTAATATTCTTAGCTTTATAGGGAATACCCATTCTGCCTATAATAATATCTCCGTATGCTGAGAGGATTTTATTAAGCTCCTCAACGCTGTTGATATCCTCAACAATAATTCCGATTACTGCTACTCTTGTTTCCATATTTCTTTTCCTTTCATAAAAAATAGCCGTGCGTCCTGCACGGCATAAAATGATTGCTTTTGCGTGCTTTCGGTCAGAACCTCTTTCCGTCAGGACTGCTGTATTATAACATATTTTTATTGAAATATCAATATATTATTGTTATAATATTATCAATAATTTACGGGAGATAATTATGCTTTGTCTTTTTAAGAAGAATGAGGAAAAAAAGGTTGAATATATTGAGCTGATATATGACCTTATATTCGTATATATTATCGGACGGAATAACTCGATAATACATACGCTTGAAAACGGCTTTATTGCTCCTTCAGCATTTCTTACTTACATTTTATCGACGCTTGTTATACTTCAGGTATGGTATGCAACCGTTATGTTTATTAATAAATACGGCAATAACGGAGTACAGGAAAACGTCGCCATATTTATTAATATGTATCTTCTCTATTATATGGCGGAGGGTACGCGGGCTGACTGGCGCGATTTCTATTATTGCTATAATATTGCTTGGGCGCTGATTCTCCTTAACTTGTTGATTCAGTACTATATTAAGCTCAGAAAATGCGATAACGGAGCTTTCTGGGTTACTGCTCATATTAAGCGTAATATAATGATACTTGCCGTTCAGATTGCAATAATTGCTGCTTCGGTGCCAGTGTTTTACTTTACGGGAATACCTCTTGCGCCCGTTGCAATGGCTGTCGGAATAATCTTTCTTCTCTTTTCAAATAAAGCAAATAATTTTGTTGAGGGGGATTTTGCTCATCTTACCGAGAGAATAATGCTCTATGTTGTATTTACCTTCGGTGAGATGATTATAGGTATTGCGTCATATTTTGAGGGCGGACTTAACTTCAATACGGTTTATTTCTCATTAATGGCGTTTCTTATCGTTGCGGGATTGTTTATCAGCTATGGATTTGTCTACGATAACGTAACGGACAGGGAACGGTCGGAATCGGGAACGGGCTATATGCTGCTTCACGTATTTCTTATTACTGCGCTTAATAATATAACGGCGGCGCTCGAATTTATGCGAATGTCCGAGGTCAAAGCCATTCCTAAAAACGCGTTTATAGTTATATCAATTATTATCTATTTTATTTTCCTGTTCCTGCTTGAAAAATATGCGATTATAAGATGTCAGGCTCACTTAAAGTTTTATTTGGTAATTGGCGCTATGTCCCTCGTATTCTGCGCATTGATGGCTGCTCTTTATAAGAACTCATATATAAGCATTGCGCTTACTGTTATTTATATATATTCGGTATTTGCATATCTATATTTCAGCGTAAAACGAAATCAAAAAGAGAAAGCTTAGGATTGGGGCACCCTAAGTAAATAGGGTTAGGTTTTGACTTTGTCCTTTTGCCTCTAAAACAACAAAAAATGCCCTGAATACGCGAGTATGCAGGACATTTTATTATTGCTTTATAGTCTAAAATTACTTCGCCAAAACTGCAAAGCACTCTAAAATCAGCCTATTTTTTGTTAGAACAAAGCACAAATTCGGGTTAAGGCTTGCCGCCTTAACCCGAATTTTAATGAAGTTATTGCGAAAAAGAGGCGATTTTAGAGCTAACTATATTTATGAACAGTTGCCGTAACGAAGGTTTTGAAAGTATGTAAAAACAATCGTTACGGCATTTTGCATTTTACAACAATAATTAAAACCATTAATTTTGGAGGAAAATGCAATGAAAAAGTATATTACTGATAAGAAGAACGGACTTGATTATACGCTTGTAAACGGTGTGTATCTGCCAAACCTTATATCAACTGAAACGAGTTATGAGATTGATGTGTGGGGACGACGGCACCATGACTACATAATGAAGCATCATAAGGTATTTTATACCTCACTCAAAACAAGCTGCAAGATAAACTCGTACTTGCACGATGTTGATGTTCATGCAACGGAGATGTATGACCGCATTGTAAAGCAACTCAAAGAGCAGCAAGGTATTACCGAACAACTCAAAGCTGAGGATATGATGGCTTGGGTTCAGGCGATGAGTGCGACGTGAAAGTCGCGTAGTTAATTGCAGAAATGCTACCCCATCCATTCGGGGTAATCCTAATGTGACCTGCGCAAGCGGTAACGCGAGGGTGGGAAGCTCACATGACAACGTGGAAAACCTGCCAGCCCAAGGCAGATGGACTGCAAGGGTAAGAATGCTATGGAAAACGTAAGTAAATCATTGTAAGGGTCGTCATGAACAACAAGCGAAACGGGCTGGAACGCTTGAACCAAAACGGTGCAGAGGCAGGCGAGGAGGCTTCATTAACTCTATCGCGAATGGACAAAGAACTCTCGGCTCATAGATGGTTCCTAAGGCATTCACATTATTAACTACACGGAACACGGTAAGCCCTATGTGTTCCTCTCTCAAAGAGGTATCGCTCCCGCAAGGGAAAGAAATGACACAGAGGGTAAAGGAACAGGACAAAAAGCGAATGGCACTGTTGTAATGACAGAGCATAGCGGTTCAAAATTTGCCGCAGCCTGAAAGGGCGCAGACTTGTCCGAGGTATTTTATGGCATGAAAGGAGGCAAATCTGTGAAAGATAATAACTCAACGACGGAGAAATCCGAGAGGTTATCTGACAAAACTACGCTTGAAAAACAATGGAAAGCAATCGACTGGAAGCAAGCGGAGGAATATGTTAACAGACTGCAAATCAGAATTGCTAAGGCGACAAAGGAAAACAAACACAATACAGTAAAAAGATTACAATATTTACTGACACACTCTTTCTACGCAAAAGCAATAGCGGTAAAAAGAGTTACCACCAACAAAGGTAAACAAACAGCGGGTATTGACGGAATGCTTTGGACAACAACAGCCGATAAAATGCAAGCGGTGCTCACATTGACGGACAAACACTACCAAGCAAAACCGTTAAAACGCGTATACATTGAAAAGAAAGGTAAAAACAAAAAACGACCTCTGGGTATCCCCACAATGTATGACAGAGCAATGCAAGCACTATACTCACTTGCATTAGACCCTGTAGCGGAAACAACCGCAGATAATCGCTCTTTCGGGTTTCGAAAAGGACGATGCTGCCAAGATGCGTGTGAACATCTCTTTCAATTACTATCTCGGGAAAACTCGGCACAGTGGGTATTAGAAGGAGACATTAAAGGCTGTTTCGACCACATCAGTCATCAGTGGCTTATGGACAATATACCAATGGACAAAACAGTGCTTAAACAGTTTCTTAATGCGGGATTTGTATACTCCAAGCAACTATTTCCCACCGAAGAGGGAACGCCTCAAGGTGGTATCATTTCCCCCATATTAGCCAATATGACGTTGGACGGGATAGAAGATATATTGGATAAAGAGTTTCACCGTACACAAAGAGAAGCATTTAAAAATCAAGTTGCACTCGTTAGATATGCAGATGACTTTGTGGTAACGGCAACAGACCGTGAAACAGCGGAGAGAGCAAAAGAACTTATTCAGGAATTTCTGACAGAAAGAGGGCTTACGCTTTCGGAAGAAAAAACGCTCATCACAAATATACAAGACGGATTTGATATGTTAGGCTGGAATTTCAGGAAATACAACGGAAAACTAATTGTGAAGCCGTCAAAAAAGTCGATAAAGGCGTTTAACGAGACGCTTCACGAGATTATCCTCGGCAGAGGTAAGATGTGGACACAAGAAGCATTGATAGCCAAACTCAACCAAGCAATTACAGGTTGGACAAATTACCATCAAAGCGTATGCGCCTCCGAGACATTTGCCGCCGTGGACAGCAACATATATGAACTGCTGTGGAGATGGGCTACTCGAAGACATCCTAACAAATCCCAAGGGTGGAAAGTCAAAAGATACTGGCATTCCAAGGGAACAAGAAATTGGGTGTTCTGTACAGATAAAATAGAGTTGAAGAAAGCCGAGAATACTCCAATAATCAGGCACGTGAAAATCAGGGCAAGTGCAAACCCCTATTTAGAACCTGAATACTTTGAAAGCCGTAAATTTCAAAATGGAATGAGAAGATTGTCAGGTAAATTCAAAACTGTATGGAAAAAGCAAAAAGGCATATGTCCCGTATGTGATAAATCTATTGACTTGGCGGAAGAACGAAGAATATATTTCAAAGTTCCACGCAAGGATGGTGGCAAGGGCACAATAGATAATATGATATATGTCCACTATGACTGCTTTAAACAAATCCAATGTTGCCGCGCGTAAGCGTGATAAAATGCTTGAGCCGTATGAGGGGAAACTCTCACGTACGGTTCTTAGACGAGAAAGTGGGAGTAATCCTGCCGACTTAGTCGACACAACATCACAAATCAGGCAAGAGAGATTGTAAACAAAAGCATAATTTACACAAAATAATAGTTATAAACAGGGAGTTTCACGCTCCCTGTTTTTATTATTGTTGTTGTATAAACTGCTATATTATGGTAAAATATTCAACACAAATTGTTTGAGGTATCATTATGACTAAACGAATAAAACATAAAAAAGAGAGCATTAGAAAAAAACAACTAAAAAAAGAACTTTCATACATTACTATGTTTGCTGGATTAATTCTTATCTCGGTATGGTATTCTCATTCTACAATCAGTATTGGCTTGATTAATGTTGTTTTAGAACACAGTGAAAGAATGGACTTGCTTTTTAATTTGTTTACTGTTCAAGCAACATTAGCTGCATTAAGCATTTCAATTATTGCTATTATCACAGGATTTCAAACGGAAAGTGTATATGGCGTTTCAATAACTAATTATGTAACCTCCCTAAAGCCTTGTTTTTTTAAACATAAGAATTTGATGATAGCTGATTTAATCATTACAGCCATTAACTATGTTCTTGTTTCGTTTGAAATGTATAACACCTCTGTAATGGTATTCATTATCAGTATTATTATTTCTTGTATTATGATAAACGATACAGCCTTTATTTTTAAAAGTCATTCCAGAATTGTTGATGAAATCGGAAAATATATTAAGGAAAATATCAGTAGTGATTACTTAAAAGAATTGGAAAACTCCATTTTTAAGAGCGCTGCATCGGAAAACATTTCAACATTAGAAGAGTCATTAAACCTATTATGTGAGCTTTTTCAACAAGAGTTAAATAAAGAAAAGTATTCGGAAACATTGTTGAAGCAAATGGAAAAAGCCTTAGAAAAACTCTTTGTAAAATCATATTTATCTGCAAATAAAGAAATGGTTTTGAGCATATTGCATTCCATTAACAGAATATATGTTGTTGCAAATGATAATAATAAGCATTCATATCCCGTTGATATTTGGAGTTCTATTTATAAAGAATACACTACATTTATTGGAACTGTTAGTGTGTCACAGTTAAATAATCGTAATAAATTTGACTTCATCGAATTAAAATGGCAAATGCAAAAAAATCAAGTCTATGAGAATGTTAATGGCGTGAAAAAAGCAAAAAACAATATAAACTTAGAATACTATTATACATGGATGTATACGTATATAGTTCTCAAGAATAATAATGCTTTAGAAAAAGACGATTATAGCCGGATTAAAGAAAGAATAATTGATGATGCGTATACGGATGCTTTTTACTACCAGGGTGATAGTTTAAAAAAGTATAATAATACTATAGGATTGTGTTATCTATTAAAAACATTAATTGAAAATGGTGAAATAGAATTAATTAGCTCTAAATATTTAATGCATGAGAGATATGGAAAAAGAAGCAATTCAAACGCTTTCGTATACTTTGTGTGTGTCATATACGCATATTATCTTTCATTTAGAGAGCCGTTAGTAAAAGATAAAAAAGAACAATCCTATGCAAAAGAGTTTTTAAAAGAATGCGTAAAAAAGAATAATTTCTTTAATAGGGTTTATTATATTGACTTAATCGATTTTTTGAACGAATATATTATTAAAATATATGCTCTATTGCAAAACTGGGAGAAATTTGAAAATGGTATTGCGAAAACAATCTGCCTGGAACCAACGATTAGTGAATTTTTGTTCTTTGTAAGCATTGAAAAATACTTTGATGAGGCACAACTTGCAGAGTGCTTTAGGTTGATATCCAGAAATAATGCTGCATCACTAATGCTACGATATTTTAATTCAGATGACAGTTTTCGCTCGCAGTATAATTCTTTTCATAAAAATATATTTTCTCATGAACTGGAAGAACAACGTTTGACCACGACAGTAAATCTTGTAAAAGGTGCGCTTTCAAGAGAGCATAAACATGAAATGGTTGAAGATGCTAAAAAGAAATGTATTGATAGTAAAAAAATCAACTCATATAAAGAAAAGCTTAATTTGGTTTTTAAAAACCAAATAGAAAAACTAAAGGTATTTGATAACAATGAACTTATGGATAATAACGTACAAACTACAAAAATGAATTTAAGTTTATTGTTAGATGAGATGGATTTTGCACAACAAGAAATAGATCAATACACATCTAATTTTATTTTTAGTAACATCGTATATATGCTTTTCTATTCTCTTAGAAACTATATTGAAATTCAGCAAATTGATTATGATAATAAAAACAAACAAAGTACTTTAATAAGTCTAGCAAATAATATAACTCCAGATACTTTTGTCGGGAGCAGAGAAACATTTTGGGATGAAGAAGATAAAGACCTGTTAATTCGTTATACAGAAAAAATGAACAAAATTGAAAATCCTTATGATATCAATAGTTTATACCTTTTCAATAGTTCGTTAACATATTTTAGCATTTCAAATGTTCATTATGAGTTTTGTGACTGCACTGAAGCTGATTTTGATGATTTAAATGTTGATCGTATTGATGATAAATACTATTACTGCAGATCAAGTAATTTACTTAAGTCATCGTTCACAAAAGAAGAATTGCTTGACTACTTACATATGACTCGTAAGCAATTAATCATAACTGCAGATATAAAATATGCTGCAAAAGGTGAAGTTGTAGGCTGTGGTATTGAGATTACATATAATGATTTTGATAACAATAATGATAATGAAGAAATATTAGAGTCAAATGGAGCTGGGTAAATTTCCAAAATAAACACTTAGAGAAATTAATTATAAACTCATTACACAAGCACTAGGTATTTATTAGTATAAAATCAATTGTTTAGATGTTGTATTAATTTAAAGAACGATTGTAAAAACAGGGAGTTATTACGCTCCCTGTTTTTCGTCTTGAACAGTAAAAAATGATAATTATTAAATAATTACAATCAAAATGATAAAGGATATGCAAAACACAATCTGTTAAAATAATTTGCAAATTTCTTTGCTCTTGAGCAGCAAAAAATAAGCTAAAAACGGTATTTAACTTTTTAAATGTTTTTTTGAATGAAATTTGCAATATATATCTGTATATGGTAAAATAAACTGATTTATAAGAGTGATGGAGGGAATAAAAATGTGTGATTGTATCTTTTGTAAGATTATTGCCGGAGATATTCCAAGTATGAAAGTATATGAAGATGATAAAACACTTGCATTTATGGATGTTGCAAAAGATGTTGACGGTCACATATTGGTAATTCCTAAAAAGCACTTTAAAAACATTTTTGATTGCGAAGCAGACACCTTGAACTCAGTCATGCAAACAGTTCAAACAGTATCTCAGCATTTAATAATGAATTGCGAATATGACGGAGTCAATTTGCTTAATGCAAGTGATGAAAGCGCAGGACAATCTGTTCCGCATTTTCACATTCATATTATTCCGAGAAAAGGCAATGACAGAATAAATGCGTGGCCCGATTTTGAAGGGGCAAATAATGATATCAACAGTGTGTATGAATCATTAAAGATATAGCTATCTTTGAGGTTATTAGTAGAAATATGAATGTAAATGTTACAACCGGATATATCAACATCAATCATTCTAGGCAAAACATTATGACGATGAGTACAGATGACAACAATCCAGTTTTGCTTATTGTTCACGGTGGCGCAGGTTCTCCTGATAGACCGTTAGTAAAGAAATACAACAGTGAGCTTGCAGATTACTATACTGTTATTTGTTGGGATCAGCGTGGTAGCGGATTAAGTTATACAAATGAAGATTTGACAATTGATGTTATGCTTAACGATTTAAAAGCAGTTGTTGCGTATTTGAGAGATATGTATCATCAGGATAAAATATATATTGCCGGACATTCGTGGGGCGCTTATCTTGGGTTGCGATTTGCAAGTATATATCCCGAATATGTGAAATATTATATTGGCACAGGACAAGGCATATCCTCTATTGTTGATGAGATTGACAAATACAATTTTGTAAAAGAAGAAGCCATAAAAAGAAATGATGAAAAAGTGCTTTCAAAGCTGAATTTTTTTGGTGAGCCGTCAGGTTATACATATCAAACCGATGATAAATCAGCTAAAAGATTTATAGGTAATATGATTCATAAGTACTGCGGATATATTAGTAATAAAAATGATTTTAGTACAACTAAATACTTCGCCCCATATTTCAAATGTTACGGTTTTAATATTATCAAAGTGTTAAAAAGAATGGTAAAATCATCTGCAGCATTAAATGCGGAAATGAATAAGAAAGACAGCATTTCTTGTATCACTGAATTATCTGTACCTATCCTTCTAATTTCAGGCGAAGAAGATATGATTTGCCCTGTATGTGCAACGCAACGGTGGTTCGATAAACTTGCAGCACCGCAAAAGGAATTTATAAAAATAAAAAATGCTGCTCATATGGTGAATTTTGAGCAGCCGAAAGAGTGGAATAAACTAGTTATTAGTATAATTGACAATGAATATAGCAACTATGAGGAAGAATAAATGAACGAGTTTATTAAAGGTTTAGACTTGTGTGAAGGATTTTTCTTTTATAAAGCAAAGCCTATACTTGAAAAATATTATCCTAATTTAAAATATACAGCAGGTCTAATCGGCTATGGCTCTGATGTACTTGGATATGATGATACGGTTTCTACTGACCATATGTGGGGACCTCGCTTTTATATGTTCTTGGAGGAGGAGAATATTTATTTAAAAGACGAAATATTTAAAACACTATCCGCTCATCTGCCATATACATATAAAGGTTTTAGCGTTAATTTTACCAAGCCGGATTTGAACGATAACGGTGTTCAGCATTCTGAATTTATCAACGAGGGAAATGTTAATCCATTAATCTTTATACAAACATTTAGTGATTATCTGGTAGAACAACTCGGTACTGATGATTTAGATAATATTAAACCGCTTGATTGGCTTGTATTTTCCGAACACAGATTGCTTTCATTAGTATCAGGCAAATTGTTTATTGATGGATTAAATATTGCCGATGAGATTAACAAAATTAAGTATTATCCAAAAGATGTTAAGTTGTATTTGATAGCGTCTAATTGGGATATTATTGCGTCTGAACAAGCCTTTGTTAAACGCTGTGGCAATGTAGGTGATGATATAGGCTCAAGAATAATTTGTGCAAGAATCGCCGAACGCTTAATGCGGTTATGTTTCTTGTATAAGGAGACTTATGCTCCTTATAGTAAATGGTTTGGAACGGCTTTTAATAATCTTGATATTGATGACAATATCAAACAACTGATTTCAAAGGCTCTGTCCGCTGATAATTTGCATAAGCGTGAGAGTTATCTTGTTAAAGCACAAAAGGCTGTTGCAGAAATGCACAATGCAAGCGGATTAACTGAGCCTGTTGACTGCACTATTGAAACATATTTCGGCAGAGATATAAAAGTTATTTTTGCAGACAAGTTTTCGGAAGCAACTGCTAATAAACTTAAAGGAACGGTATTTGAAAAAGTTTCTTTGATTGGTACATTCAGTCAAATAGGAGGACTATCTGAATTTTCAGATGATCAAGAAAATTATAATCGGATCATGAATTTATACGAATAGTACGGAGGTTTGGTATATTGGGTACAATATTTTTAGCAGGAATATATGGCGTAGGTAAAAGTACTCTTGGTGAAAGAATTGATAGAGAGACTGGTGTCCCATTCTATTCAGCTGGCGATTTAATTAGCGAATTAAATGGCGAACTGTATGGAGCAAATAAGTTTGTAAAAGACAAATTTGCGAACCAAGATATATTGTCAGATGCAGTGAATAATAAACTTGAGAAAAATCCTTCTATACTGTTAGCCGGTCATTTCTGTATCTTTGATAAAGATTTAAATGTCGATATCCTGCCTGCCGCAGTATTTGAAAGGATCAGGCTTGAAAAAATCATACTGTTGGAAGCGCCAGTTGAAACAATCTATACTAATCTGTCAAACAGAGATTCCAGGCTGTATTCATTAGATGCACTAAACGAGTTATCAAAAACAGAAAGAGAATGTGCTAAAGCAATTGCAGAAAAGTTATCTATTCCTATATATATTTATCAAATGAAATTTAACGATTCAGATGTTTTGGCAGTAACTGAAATTATAAAGTAATTCAGAAACAAAATCGACCTACAAACAGAGTTTTGCTTGTAGGTCGATTTAATATAATCATATATACACAAATGATTGTGGTGCATTTTTTATTCCATAACTGGATAATTTCTTTGGAGTTTTATACTTCTTAACATTTGAAAGTTTAAATGCAACAGCTATATCTCTATTTTCATAATAACTGTCAAAGAATGCTTTTGTTATTCCTGAATAAGCATATGTAATATTCCATACTTGCTCTGGGTTATCTACAATTACATCTTCTACATCCGCTTCTCCAACGACTTTCATCACAGGAGAGGTAGAATAAATGATGATTTTATCAACTTTTTCTTTACATTGAATTTTCCTAAATTCATATGTTTTTGTTCCAGCCATAATGTTATCAACATGTTCAGGATTAATCGATAATAATATTTTGCACATTTCTTCCACCTAATTCTAATATTTTCTCTAATTCGGCTTTACTGTAAGTGATTTGATAAGGATGTGTTTCAAATAATCCTTTGTCTTTTAAAGTTGAGTAATTAACATTATGACCTTTTCCAAAATAGGCATTATATACAAGCTCTATTGCAACAATATTTCGCTTTGAGTCAAAAATATTTTTCAATTCGTCTTCAGGATAAACTGTTTTGTTTCCTGCAATATTAACAAATTCATCGAAAGAAACTCTTGGAATAAAATTGCTTTTTATAACCGTTATTTTATTAACTGTACATAAAGATGTTATAACCGACTTATAAGCCTTTTGACCTACACCAGTAAATTTGCGATATATGAATACGGGCATACCAACTTTATAAACTATGTTCTGCGTAGGTGCAGCTATATATACTTTTGTTATTCCGTTACCGGCTGTAACTTCTTCAACATTGCGATCTGTTCCAAAAAGTTCAGAATAAGGGAACAACTTGTCATGGAAACCATCTTCGATGGGGATTACGCCAGCAGATTCAATACTATTTGATAGAAATGGAAAACATTTATATGGATCACTATAATCAAGATGGCTTCTACTTTTAAGAAATACGCCCTCTCCTCTATTGTTTTGACCTACTCGTTCGAAGCCAAAACGACTAAAAAGATTAATCAGTTCTGTGTGCTTATCAAAAGCAGTAACATAGATTTCTTCGTATTGTACTTGTTGCCAATACCACAAGGCAACGCCAAGTGCGCCTTCACCTAAACGCTGAGAGCGAATACGTTCCGATAATTTTAATGTTCCGATTTTTAACCTTTGCTTTTCTGGTAAAACTCTATCCGAAAGTGCAATTGTTTCATTTTCTCTTTTGAGATAAATAAAGGCAGCAACACCCAATGAGTCGTAAAAAACTAACGCTGATTCTCCTTCGTTGCTTTTTCTCTGAAACCAATCACAGAATTCAATGTAGTCGCTTTTTAAAGAGTCAAAAAACTTATCATTTATATCTACTTCGCTAAATTTTTTCCATTCAAATCTATCAGCCATAATAACCTCTTACATTCTATCTTCTACCAACTATTATAATACTTTACAAATTAAAATACAATAATGGAATTGACCAAAGTTCAAAAAATGGTACACCAAAAATAGTTAACAATCCACCGTTTTTCATGATAAACTCCTTGCATATATTATACTACACTCACTCATAAAAGTAAAGTAAATCAGCAAAGAAAAACGAACAAATATTCTAAACATTATTGACAAGAGAACGTTTGTTTGATATAATGACCTTACAAATTGAATATGTGTTTATGAGTGAATAGTAAAAGCGTTAGATTTATATAAGAGAGTAAAGAGTCGTTTGAATGGTGAAGTAAACACAGAAAAGGATGTGTTGCTTCCCTGCATAATGGCTCTTTTTTTTGACCCCTAAAATCAGAAAGCAGACTATACTTTTTGCCTATAAGTGAGCAAATAAGTGAAAGGATATTTACATTAAAAATAGAAATGCAATCTGTTTCGACAATATATTTTTCGGCAAAGTGCGATAATAATCTGTCGGGAAATGGATGGAAAAGGAGTAATTTATGATAACCGGAATGAAGAAAAAGGATAAGATTACGGAAATATTTTTTGATGAGGATAGCCCCGTAATCAACATCAGAACCTACAACACCGACCTTAAAAATCGGCTGGTGAAGTTCTCAAAGGAGTACCCTGACGAGTGCAGATTGGTTGATGATTCGGGTAACGGTATGCTTGAATTTGAGATTAATAAGGGTAGGTTTTGTTTCCGTTTAACTTCCCCTTACAGCGAAGAACGAAGGCAAATGTTATCCCAAAATGCTACCCAAGATAAACACTTGCCGAGGAGATAAAGTGGGTGTGTCTTGGATAATTATGCGTGTCTTTGTAGGCTCGGTGTTTCTTTGCCTCGCAAGAGCGCAATGTACTTTTGATGCGTAAGTGTCAAAAGTGCCATTGCGTTACTTTTGGAAAAGTAACAAAACCGAGAAAATGCGAATTCTGAAAGACAGATAAAAATATGATGAAAGGAATGATAAATATATGGAATATTCAAGCATCAGCATTGAGCTTGGCAAGGGCGTGATAAATCATAACAACCGTAAATTTATTGCCGAAAATGTTGACAGAGAAAAAACGAAAAACAATATTGAATACAAAAATATTCCGCTTGAAGAAGCGTACCATATTCTTTTTGACGAAGCGTTGCAAAGATACAATGATAAGCAAACAAGAAAGAGCAGAAGAATAGCAAGCTACTATGAACATATTAAAAATAGCAAACAAGAAAATTTATTCTATGAAATTATTGTTCAGGTAGGTAACCGTGATGATATGGGAGTCGGAACGGAGAACGAAGAGTTAGCAAAAAGAATCTTGGATAGGTACATGAGAGAATTTGAAGAAAGAAATCCATATCTTTATGTATTTAATGCTCACTTGCACATGGATGAGGCAACGCCGCATTTGCACATTGACTTCATTCCCTTTACAACCGAAAGTGATCGTGGCTTGGATACAAGGGTATCGCTAAAACAAGCTCTCCTCAATGAAGGCTTTTACAGTTTAGGCAAAAGCGATACCGAAACGATGGCTTGGATGCGAAACGAGAAGGAAGAATTATCGGCGGTTATGAAACGCAATGAGGTTGAATGGGAAAATCAAGGAAATGACCGAGACCACCTTTCCGTTTTGGAATTCAAAAAGGAACAACGCTCAAAAGAGGTGGAGGAATTAGAAGCGCAGGTGTCAACGCTGGAAAGCAAATTCAAAAATCTGACTAAGGCGATTGAAACTGTTACCGCACCGAAATACAATGCGGAGTTTGAGGAGGAGTTCGTTCTCCCTGAGCCGCAGCGTTTGGAAACTGCAAAGAGTTACAAAGGTCGTATTGAGGAAATGTTCGGCAAGCTGAAAGCACTTGTAAAATACGCATTAGTTAAATATTTTGAATTAAGAAACGATTACCACGAGCTGTATAACGAAAAGCAGATGCTGTCCCACCAAATATATAAGCTTGATGAAAGCAACAAAGAATACCAAAACAAAAACAACGATTTAAGAAAACAATTAAGAGATTACCGTATGCTTCGCAAGGTACTCGGCAGCAAAGAGGTTGACCATATAATTGAAGAAGCAAAGAGGAGTCACAAAAGGAGAAACATAGATGAACGAGCTTACCGATAATGAAAAGAAAGCAATAAATGATGTCAAA
>CALCYI010000021.1 GCA_937907605.1 uncultured Clostridia bacterium
CTTATACGACGCCTCGGCATATAGCTTCTGTTTAGTCGTGATAAGGGACTCGTCAAGCACCTCGCTGCTCATCAGCGCGCTTGCGCAGGCAAAGCCCGCGTTGCAGGTTTCGAGCTTTTTCTCTATGGTTTTCCTAAGCTCCATATCCTGCCTTACAAGCTCGAGGAACTGCCTCATAAGCTCGTCGCGCTTGTCCTTGAGCATCTTATGTCCTCTGAGCGCGGTATTCAGTTGTTTTTTCAGCTTTGAAAGCTGCATCCTCGTGGGATTAACGTTCATTACAGCCATGATTATTCCTGCTTTTCGTAATACTTGTCGAGCAATACGTCCTTAATTCTCTTAAGCTCGCTCCTCGGAAGGATTCTGAGAAGCTCCCAGCCGATTTCAAGCGTTTCCTCTATCGAGCGGTTCGCGTCGTAGCCCTGGGATACGTATTCCTTTTCGAAACGGTCTGCAAATTCCGCATAGAGCTTGTCGATATCGGTTAGTGCAGCCTCGCCTAAAATTACCATAAGCTCCTTGGCGTCCTTACCTCTTGCGTACGCCGCGAAGAGCTGGTTCATCGTGTTAGAGTGGTCCTCACGCGTTCTGCCCTTGCCTATACCCTTATCCTTAAGCCTTGAAAGCGACGGAAGCACGTCGATAGGAGGCGTAACGCCCTTTCTGTAAAGCTCACGGGAGAGGATAATCTGCCCCTCGGTGATATAGCCCGTAAGGTCGGGAATCGGGTGGGTTTTATCGTCCTCGGGCATTGAAAGAATCGGGATAAGCGTAATCGAGCCGTCCTTGCCCTTGATTCTTCCCGCGCGCTCGTAAAGGTTAGCGAGGTCGGTGTACATATAGCCGGGGTATCCGCGTCTGCCGGGAACCTCCTTACGCGCAGCGGAAACCTCACGCAGAGCGTCGGCATAGTTAGTGATATCCGTCATAATAACGAGTACGTGCATACCCTGCTCAAAGGCGAGGTATTCCGCCGCTGTGAGAGCCACACGCGGAGTTGCGATTCTCTCGATAGCGGGGTCGTTTGCAAGGTTTACGAACATAACCGTTCTGTCGAGCGCGCCTGATTCGGTAAAGGAGCTTATAAAGTAGTCAGCCTCCTCAAAGGTGATACCCATAGCGGCGAATACAACGGCGAACTGCTCGTCCTTACCCCTAACCGTCGCCTGCCTTGCAATCTGGGCGGCAAGCTGCGCGTGGGGGAGACCCGAGCCTGAGAAAATCGGAAGCTTCTGACCTCTTACGAGGGTGTTAAGCCCGTCAATTGCGGAAACGCCCGTCTGGATAAATTCCTGGGGATAGTTTCTTGCGGCGGGGTTCATAGGTCTGCCGTTGATATCCATTCTCGCCTCGGGGATAATCTCGGGACCGCCGTCAATCGGGTTGCCGAGTCCGTCGAATACTCTCGAGAGCATATCGCCCGATACGGGAAGCTCCATTGACCTGCCGAGGAAGCGCACCTTTGAGCCTGCGAGGTTAATACCTGCCGAGGAATCAAAGAGCTGAACGAGGGCGTTGCCGCCGTCTATTTCAAGCACCTTACAGCGTCTGAGCTCGCCGCTCGGGAGCTCGATTTCCGCAAGCTCGTCATATTTTACGTCTTCTACGTTGCTGACCATCATAAGAGGGCCTGCAACCTCACGAATTGTACGGTATTCTTTCGGCATTATTCCTCACCTCCTGTGCAGGTGTTGTTTGCTTCGTCCTCAAGCTCGAGCATCATTGCCTCGAACTCTCTGTCGATTGAATTATTTTCTTTTCCTATCTCGTCCTCAAGGCAGAACTTAAATTTTCCTATGCGCTCTCTTACGGGGAGTGAAATCAGCGCGTTTACGTCCGCGCCGTTATTGAGGTTCTTCATCGCAACGTCGTAGTAGGCGAGAACCGTTTTCATCATAAGATACTGCTTGTGAAGCGATGCGTAGGTGTCTATATCGTCAAATGCGTCCTGCTGTAAGAAGTCCTCACGGATTGAGCGCGCCGCCTCGAGCTTGATTCTGTCGGGAGCGGAGAGAGCGTCCATACCTACGAGGTTTACGATTTCCTGAAGCTCAGCCTCGTCCTGAAGCATAGCCATAATCCTGCCCCTCATATCCGACCAGTCCTCAGCGACGTTCTTTCTGAACCATACCGAAAGGGAGTCGGTGTAAAGCGAGTATGAGGTGAGCCAGTTGATAGCGGGGAAGTGACGCTTGTAAGCAAGACCGGAATCAAGTCCCCAGAACACCTTAACGATACGCAGGGTAGCCTGTGATACGGGCTCTGAAATATCGCCGCCCGGGGGTGAAACTGCGCCGATTACCGAAAGCGCGCCCTCGTTGTCGCCGCTGCCGTTGATTATTACTCTGCCCGCGCGCTCGTAGAACTGAGCAAGACGGGAGCCGAGGTATGCGGGATAACCCTCCTCGCCGGGCATTTCCTCAAGTCTGCCCGACATCTCTCTGAGCGCCTCCGCCCAACGCGAGGTGGAGTCAGCCATAAGCGCTACCGTGTAGCCCATATCCCTGAAGTATTCCGCAATTGTTATACCCGTGTAGATTGAAGCCTCACGCGCCGCAACGGGCATATCGGAGGTGTTCGCGATAAGAACGGTCCTCTCCATAAGGGAATTGCCCGTCCTCGGGTCCTTAAGCTCGGGGAACTCGTTAAGTACGTCGGTCATCTCGTTGCCGCGCTCGCCGCAGCCGATATATACGATAATGTCCGCCGCAGCCCACTTTGCAAGCTGGTGCTGAACTACGGTCTTGCCCGAACCGAACGGACCGGGGATAGCCGCAACGCCGCCCTTTGCAATCGGGAACATCGTGTCGACGTTTCTCTGTCCTGTAAGGAGAGGAACGTCGGGGGAGAGCTTTTTCTTATACGGTCTGCCGATACGTACAGGCCAGCTCTGGAAGAGCTTTGCGTTAAAGTCGCCCTTGTCGGTTTCGATTACCGC
>CALCYI010000022.1 GCA_937907605.1 uncultured Clostridia bacterium
CTTGCATGTGTTAGGCACGCCGCCAGCGTTCGTCCTGAGCCAGGATCAAACTCTTAAAACTTGCTATCTTCACATCCCTCAGGATGTCAAAATCATTTCAATCGTCAGACCAGCTCTCGCTGTCGTCTTCATTACTGTTTGAGCTCTCTCGAGCTCGGAGTCAGTTAAACTCAATTTCTTCTAAATCGGGTTCCTTACTTCGTCATTGTTCTCTTTTCAAGGTACTTGCCGCTAAATAAACGGCTTGTTAATAATATCAAATTAAAATCCGTTTGTCAACAATTTTTTCTAAAAAATTTAAAACAAGATTACTTTTTTGCAATATTAACAGAATTCTACGAAATGAAGAAAAAATTATGTACAATCTTTATGCAAAAACGACAAATTTTGCAAAAAATGAAGCTTACATATATTTATGGTATTAAATTAATAATATATACAAGTTATAGTAATTAACTAATATTAATTACATTAATCAAATTCTGCACTTGAATTTAATATCGCCGTTTGTTATAATAGGAGCAACATTTTCAAAGCATGAAAGGGGTTGATATTTTGCCTATCAGGATTGATAACGAGCTGCCTGCAAAGCAGAAGCTTGAAAGTGAAAACATATTCGTTATGGGTAACACGCGCGCGGATACGCAGGATATCAGACCGCTTAAAATCATAATTCTGAACTTAATGCCCACAAAGCTCGAGACCGAAACTCAGCTTTTAAGGCTGCTCAGTAATTCGCCGCTTCAGGTTGACGTTGACTTTCTTCAGGTTGAAAGCCACGAGGCGAAGAACGTATCAAAAAGCCATATGGATAAATTCTACTACACCTTTAAGGAGGTTAAGGATTTCAAATATGACGGAATGATTATTACGGGCGCTCCCGTTGAGCATATGGAATTTGAAGAGGTTGACTACTGGGAGGAGCTCTGTGAGATTATGGAATGGAGTAAGAAAAACGTTTACTCCACCTGGCACATATGCTGGGGCGCGCAGGCAGGGCTCTATTACCATTACGGAATAAGGAAATATCCTACCGATAAAAAGATATTCGGAGTATTCCCCCACTTCTCGCTTGACGACACGCACCCGCTTATGCGCGGGCTTGACGATATTTACTACGTGCCCCATTCAAGACACACGTACATTAAACGCCAGGATATCGCGATGGTAAAGGACCTCCAGATACTTTCGTACAGCGAGGAAGCGGGAGTTCACATCGTAGCGGATATGGAGTGCAGAAAGTTCTTCATAACGGGACACAGCGAATACGACAGGGATACGCTTGCTAAAGAGTATTTCAGGGATAAAGAAAAAGGTCTTGAAATAGACCTTCCTAAAAACTATTTCCCAAGCGACGACGAAAAGCTCGTTCCTATTATGAACTGGAAAAGCTCGGCTAACCTGTTCTTTTATAACTGGCTCAACTACTTCGTATACCAGAAAACGCCTTACGACCTTAATACACTATAAAAAAGCCTTCCGTGGAGCACCCTACATATGAACAGTTGCCGTAACGAAGGTTTTGAAAGTAAGTAAAAACAATCGTTACGGCATTTTGCATTTTACAACAATAATTAAATTCTAATATTGGAGGAAAATGCAATGAAAAAGTATATTACCGATGAGAAGAACGGACTGGATTATACGCTTGTAAACGGTGTGTACCTGCCAAACCTTATATCAACCGAAACGCATTATGAAATTGGCGTTTGGGGTATGAGGTACTATGATTATATCAAAGAGTATCGCCCTTCGTTCTGCACCTCGCTTATGATACAATGCAAATTGAATACGTATTTGCACGAGGTTGATATTAGAGCACAGGAGATGTACAATACTATCATTACACAACTTGCAGAGACGCAAGGAGTTACAGAGCAGTTGAAGGCTGATAATCAAATGCTGTGGGTGCAGAAGATGGCGAATATCACTAACCAAGCGAGAGAGATTATCTATAACAAAGTGATTTATACAAAATAATTGTTATTAGCAGGGAGATTTCGTTCTCCCTGCTTTTTCGTCTTGACCAGTAAAAAATGATTTTTAGCAAATAATAACACCCAAAATGATGAAGGATATGAAAAATACAATCTGTTAAAATAATTATAACTTTTCTCTGCTCTTGAGCAGTAAAAAATCCTCAAAAAATCGGCACTTTGTTTTTTAGGTGTTTTTTTCAATGAAATTTGCAATATATGTTTGCTTGTGGTAAAATAAATTGATTTACAAGAGGGATGGAGGGAAATTAAGTAATGGATGATTATATTAAGACAGTTAGAAAGAAATTAGGGCATGATGCGATAATTCTAAATTGTGCGGGGTGTATCATATTTGACGAACAAGGAAGAATACTTTTGCAAAAGAGAGCAGATTGCGAAATGTGGGGCTTTCTTGGTGGAGCGGTTGAGTTTGGAGAATCAGTAGCAGAAGCAGCTATCAGAGAAGTCAAAGAGGAAAGCGGACTTGATGTCGAAATTACTTCATTGTACGGCGTTTATTCAAAGTATTATGCTGAATATGCTAATGGTGATAAGGCGCAACCTATTGTTCATTTATTCAGGGCAAAAGTTATTGGCGGTCAGTTAATTGATGGCAATGAAGAAACGCTTGAATTGAAATATTTTGACTTAAGCGAGGCACCGCAAATGTTCTGTAAGCAACATCAGGATGCACTTGAAGATATTATCGCAGGTAGAGAATATGTGTATAGATAACTATGAAAACAATAAAAGAAATTACAGATTATATATTTGTTGGGACAGACCCGTGTACTGCTGATGCAATCTTTGTAGTCGGCGGCTCATTACCCGAAGCAGCCGAGCTTGCAGCAGATTTATACAACAATAAATACGCCGATAAAATAATTATCGGCGGTAAGTATAGCGTTAAGCGTGATAGTTTTCCGCTTCTGGAATACTCAACAGAATACGACTTTTACAAAGATATTCTGTTGAGTAACGGCGTTAAAGAAAATGATATTTACGGCGAAAGAGAGTCAGGCTATACCAAACAAAATGCTGAATTTGCAAAGCGTGTTGTTGAAGAAAACAATTTATCTATCAGAAATGCGTTGATTGTATGTAAATCTTTTCACGCAAAGCGCTGCCTACTGCTATATCAAATGTATTTCCCAAATGTAGATTTTACCGTTGTTACCTTTGACGGTTTTGATATAAGTAAGGATAACTGGTATAAAACCGAACGCGGCAGAGAGCGAGTAATGGATGAAATCAAAAAAATTGAGGAGCAATGCAAATGAGTTACATAAAAGATATGAGAAAACATATAGGTCATGCACCTATGCTTTCTGCTGGAGCTACTGTAGTTGTAATCAAAAACAATAAAATATTATTAAATCTCCGCTCCGATACAAACACTTGGGGAATTCCCGGTGGGGCTCTTGAACTTGGAGAAACACTTCAGGAAACAGCAGCAAGAGAACTTAAAGAGGAAACTAATTTAGAAGCAGATAGTTTTATGCTGTTAAATGTATTTTCCGGCAGAGATTTTTACTTTGTTTATCCTAATGGCGATGAATTATATTCAGTTGTAACCTTATTTCTTGCAGAAGGCGCAACCGGAGATCTGAAAATAACTGATGATGAAAGTTTTGAATTGAAATATTATAGTAAAGATGAGTTACCTAATCTTGAAAGCAGAGCAAAGGTAATTATTGAATGGCTGATTGAAAAGGAATATATTTAATGAATACAGAAAATACAAATTGGGGACAGAGTGTAACCGCTGTCGTTATAAAAGATAATAAAGTCTTGCTTGCAAGGCATACATACGGCGGAGGTAAAGGAATGCTTATTATCCCCGGCGGATATGTTGAAAAAGGCGAAACGCCGCAAGACGCTGTTGTCCGTGAGTTTAAAGAAGAAACAAATATAACGATACAGCCGAAAAACATCATCGGTATACGATTCAATATGCGCGATTGGTATGTTGCGTTCTCTGCTGATTATATTTCGGGAACGGTACAGTCAGACGGTGATGAAAATGATTTAGTTATATGGCTTTACATTGATGAAGCACTAATTAGAGATGATGTACCCGAATTAACCAAATCACTAATCAAAAGTGCAATCAACGGCAACGGTTTAGAGCAGATTGATTATAACGGAAACAATCCGCCGTGTTCTTTATTTGGAGTGATTGGTAAGGGGTAGCATTATGAAACCTGAAGGACCTATAATGTGTGGAATAAAAAATCAATTCATAGGCTGGCATAGTCTGATGAATTCATTAAATGATTAAATAAGTGGTGATTTTAATATGACTAGATCTGATTTTTTAGGAAAAAGTTCGTATGATGGATGTGTTGGTTGTGGTATAATAAGCGGTGATTTTTACGTTCCATATGGTATCATCTATGAAAACAATAGTTTTGTATTACATCAAGATCCGGAAATTCCAATTGAATCATTTTTTATAATAACATCAAAAAGACATTTTAAGTATTTATACGAAATGACTGATTTAGAATATGTTGATTATATAGACATTTTGAGAATATCCAGAAAAATACTTAAAGAAATTAATAGTTCCAATGAGTATACAATTATAATTGAAGAAAGATCAAATCATTTCCATACTTGGTTGTTCCCGAGGCTGGAGTGGATGGAAGGATTCAGTAGATCCTTATCTGATATAAGAAACATTATGAATTATTCAAGAAATAATATGATTGAAAAAAATATTCAAAATGTTATGAATGCAGTTGAAAAAGCAAAAAAGATAATATGATATTATTTCAGTCTTTATAACCGTCAGTATATGCTTTAAACTGAAAGCGATAATTACGGCGCAAGACGTTTGTATGAACGGTTAGGTTTTAAGTGTGTTAGTGAACTGAATTTAAGACCGCAAAACCAAGAACTTGTTATGTTGAAAGAAATATAACAACATTATACGGAGAAGACACATGACAATATACCTTGTTCGGCACGGTGCAGATGACAATTCCAAAAGAGGCGGTTGGAGCAATCATCCCTTGACTGACGAAGGGCTGAAACAATCCGAAGAGTTAGCACATAGATTAAAAGAAAATAAGTGTAACGCCGAGATTATTTATTCAAGCGATTTGTTAAGAGCAAAACAAACTGCAGAAATATTAGCAAAACACCTAAACCTTGATATTGAATACATTTCTGATTTCAGGGAAGTCAATAATGGTGATTTAGCCGGAATGGATAATGCTGTGGCAGACGAATTATATCCTAATCTGTATTGGCGAAAGCTTGAATGGGATCAGCACTACCCTAACGGTGAAAGTCCAAAAGAGTTTTATGAAAGAATAAAAACCGCTTGGAATAAACTTATCAACGGAAATCATAACAGCATTATTCTTGTTACTCACGGTGGAGTAATAAATGTTATTTTGCATTTAGTAAATGGTGTTGAGTATTCAAACAAAAGTAGCGCATACAAAATTGGCACAGCTGATTATATTAAAATTAAAGTTTGATAATAGTTCTATAAATTATTTGAAAAATATTTGGAGCATTTAAAATGAGAAAATGGGAGCAATTGTTTAAACCGCATATATTAGAACGCGGTTACGATTATTATATTGATGATGCTGTTGATATTGTTACGAAAAACGGAAACACGTATATGGCAACTGTTCATGGCACGGAGCCCTATCATGTTGAAATAAAAATGCAAAACGATACGGTAAAAGAAATGTATTGCGATTGTCCGTATGCACAGGATATGAATAATTGTAAGCATATGGCGGCTATGCTGTATGAGATTGAAGCAATAAAACAAACGGAAAAAGACAACGAAATTGCAAATTTAAAAGCAGATTTTTTAATTGCAATCAACAATAAGCGCAAGGATGAGCTTATTGATATTATGCTTAAGTATGCTGATGAGAGTTTTATGCTGAATGCGTTGAGTGAAACTTCTGAAAAAGCAGCTAATTTTCTCTCACAAAAATACGAAGCCGAATTTGACGCAATTGTTGAGCGTTACAGCTATGAGGACGGTTATATTGATTATAACCACGCTTATGATTTTTGCGACGATATGGAAGGCTTTCTTGATGATGTTTTGTTTTCGCTTACAAACAAAGAGCAATATATGAAAGCTTTTGATTTTGTTTTGTACTGCGTAAGAGAATTTGATTTGCTCCAAATTGATGATTCTGATGGCGAGCTTTCTGTAATTATTAATATATTGGTTGATTATCTTGAGGATATTATTGAAAATGGCAATAATGAAGAAAAGGAACGAATGCACAGGACCCTGAAAGACTATATTTACAGTAACCACTATTCTGTTTTCTATGATATGATGGAGGAAATATTTGTTAGTGAATTTGATAATAATGAGCATCTTGAAAAGGCATTGGAATATGTTGATAAGCAATTAGACAGCACAGAATATGAATGGGAATTTGAAGACTTGTTAATTAAACGCCTGAATATTATGGAAAGACTTGAAAAGAGCGATGAAGAAATACAAGCATTTATTGATAAGCATAGACAATATTCAAATGTCAGAATGTATGAGATAAATAAACACTTAAATAAAAGTGATTATAATAGTGCTATTACTCTTTTGAAAGAGAGTATTACAATTGAAAGAGCTGACCTCAGTTATCGAGCAAACGGATTCGCTTTGCAACTGCTTGATATATACAGAAAAATCGAAAACCATTCTGAATATAAAAGTGAATTAAAAGATTTTATTTTTATACACAATCAGCACAACTTAGAATATATTAACGAATACAAAGCGCTATGCAGCAAAACGGAATGGAGCCAAGTATTATCCAAGTTATTAAAAAGCAATAGTGTTGATTCTTGCAAATTGGAACTACTAAACCAAGAAAAACTATATAAGGAATTATTTAATGAAATTGTTCATCGAGGCGATATTCAATTACTTGACAAATACGAAAAGGTTTTAAGAAAAGAATTTTCGTTGAAGATTATTGAAATTTATGAAAATTATATAAGGGGCGCTATGAACATAGCGAACGACAGAAATCAATATCGAAATGTTATCAAATATCTTAATACAATTTCAACATATCCTGACGGTGAAAGCATTTCAAAAAGCATCGCCAAGGAATGGAAAATAAAATATTCAAGGCGCAAGGCAATGCTGGATGAATTAAAGAAAGCAGGTTATTAATTTCCATTCTCCGAACATTAATGTGCGCATTGTCTAAATTTTAGCCCAAATTATATTGCGTATTGTCTGATTTTTTGCATATAATTATCTTGCGTATTGTCGGAATATGTGCTAAAATACCATTAACGGAAGGTGATTATTATGATATTCAAAAGAAAAATATATACAAAATTGTTGGATTGGAAGAAAAACTATTCCGCTGAAAAGGCATTAATGGTTGAAGGTGCAAGACGTATAGGCAAGTCAACCATTGTTGAAGAGTTTGCGAAAAACGAATATAAAAGTTATATTTTGATTGATTTTAACGATGTCAGCGATGCCGTGATTAACGCGTTTGAAAACTATCTCAGTGACCTTGACACATTCTTTATGATTATTAGCACGGAATATAACGTTACGCTTTACAGGAATGAATCCATTATCATTTTTGACGAAGTGCAGATGTTTCCAAAGGCAAGACAGTCCATTAAGAAGCTGATTAAGGACGGCAGATATCACTATATTGAAACAGGCTCGCTTATTTCCATTAAAGAGAATGTGCAGAACATAACTATTCCTTCGGAAGAGAGAGAGTTAAAGATGTATCCCATGGACTTTGAAGAGTTTTGTCTCGCTCTCGGCGAAGAAAAAATGGTAGATTATATCAAAAAATGCTACGCCGATTTAAAACCGCTTGAGGATACGCTACACTATAAAGCGATGATGCTTTTTAAGCAGTATATTCTTGTGGGTGGTATGCCTATGAGCGTTGCAAAATATATTGAAAATGACAGAAGCTTCGCAAAATCAGATGTTGAAAAGCGAGACATTTTAACACTTTACAGAGATGACATCGGTAAAGCGGACGTTAAATACAGAACGAAAGTGCAATCAATATTTGACCAAATACCTGCATTTCTTTCACAGCATGAAAAGAGAGTACGGCTTTCAAATATTGAAAAGAAGTCAACTTTCCCGATGTATCAGGACACATTTTTTTGGCTCGGTGATTCTATGATAGCCAACGAATGCTTTAATTGTAGCGACCCGAACGTAGGTTTGCCGCTGAATGAGGACCGAACTTATGTAAAGTGTTATATGGGTGATACAGGCTTGCTCGTCAGCCACGCATTTAATGAAAGCGAAATTGCAGACGGTGAATTGTATAAGCAAATACTACACGGCAATATGGCGCTTAACGAAGGTATGATTTTTGAAAATGCTGTTGCTCAGGCTTTGACTGCTAACGGCTATTCTCTATATTTTTATACGCATTATAGCGAAGAAAAGCACAGAAACGATATTGAGATTGACTTCCTCATTTCAAACGGTAGCAAGATAAAGCCGAAGATTTATCCGATTGAGGTAAAATCAGGTAAGAGATATACCACGGATTCTCTTAATAAATTTATTGAAAAGTATCATAGACGAATCGGAAAAGCATATATTATTCATCCCAAGAATCTTATGGTAAAGGATGAGTTCATCTGTTTACCGGCTTATATGACCTTTTGTTTATAAAATCATTAAACGCTGAATTCTGTAATGAGTTCTGCGTTTATTCTTATCAAGTTTCACGAACAAATATTCTAAACAATTCTTGTTAAGAGAACATATGTTTGATATAATAACTTTACAAATTGAATATGTGTTTATGAGTGAATAGTAAAAGCGTTAGATT
>CALCYI010000023.1 GCA_937907605.1 uncultured Clostridia bacterium
AGACCCGTCCCCCGTGCTTGCGTTCTTCTTCTACTTCTTCTTCGGAATGATGTTCTCCGACGCAGGCTACGGTTTACTTATGACAATCGTATGCGCGATACTCGTCAGAAAGTGCAGACCCGAAACCTCGATGAAAAACAACCTGAGGCTGTTTGAGTTCTGCGGCATATCGACTTTTATATGGGGACTTATTTACGGCTCAATCTTCGGCGACGCGATTGCGGTTTACTACAACCACTTCGCAGGCACAAATCTGACCATGGCGGACATTCTCCCCTGGCCGATACTTGACCAGAAAAAGGACGCTATGACGATACTGATTTTGTCAATCGCGTTCGGACTCGTTCATATTCTCGCGGGTATGGCGTGCAAGTTCATCGTGCTCTGGCGCAAGGGCGACAGAAAGGGCGCCATCTTCGACGTCGGAACGTGGATGCTGCTGCTTATCTCAATAGCCGTTGCCGCGGCGGGCACGAAGCTCGGAGCAACGGTTAAGCAGGTCGGTATCTATATGGCGCTTGCGTGCGTGGCACTTCTGATACTCACGCAGGGGCGCGACAAGAAGAATCCGATTATGCGGCTCTTTTCAGGTATCATATCGCTGTATGATATTACGGGCTATGTAAGCGACCTTCTTAGCTACTCACGACTTTTAGCACTCGGACTTACGACGGGCGTTATGGCGGAGGTATTCAATATGCTTTCGGGAATGCTCGGAAAATCGGTAGTAGGTATGATTGCGATGCCTGTAATCTTTATATTAGGGCATCTGATTAATATAGGACTCAATTCGCTGGGCTCATACGTTCACACGATGAGGCTTCAGTACGTTGAGATGTTCGGTAAATTCTATGAGGGCGGCGGAAAACAGTTTGAGCCGTTCGCGCTTAACAGTAAATATTTCAGAATCAAGGAGGAAAAGAAAAAATGAACGGAATCGTATTAGCAGTTTTAGGAGCAGTTATTGCAACGGTATTATCGGGTATAGGCTCGGCAAAGGGCGTAGGCGGAGCAGGACAGGCAGCCATGGGCGTGCTCTCCGAGGACTCCTCAAAATTCGGTAAAATGCTCGTTATCACCCTTCTCCCCGGTACGCAGGGACTCTACGGCTTCATCGTAGGCTTCTTAATTCTCGCAAGCTGCGGCGTACTCGGCGGCGACGCTCCCACGCTTTATCAGGGACTTGCATATCTCGGCGCTTCGCTCGCAATCGGTCTCGGCGGTCTTATTTCGGGTATTGAGCAGGGTAAAACCGCTGTATCGGGCGTTGCTATGACGGCAAAGGACGACAAGAACTTCTCAAAGGCAATGGTTTCCATTACCCTCGTTGAGATTTACGCTCTTCTTTCCTTCATCGTATCGCTTCTTGCGGTAATCTCCATCCCCAATCTTAATATATAAGGATAAGACTATGACGACTGACAACAAATTATTTCAGAGCATTTTGCAATCGGGCAGAGCGCAGGCGGAAATAATTGAAAGCGAGGCAAAGGAAAACGCCTCAAAAATCATAAAGGACGCCGAAGCGCGCGCCGACGATGAGGCAGGCGCTTTAAGGCGCACGGCTCAGCAGCAGGCTGAGAGGATTAAGAACTCAGCCCTCAGCAGCGCTTCTCTTATCACGCGTAATGCTATACTCAGCGCGAAGCGTAAGGAGATTAACGCCGCCGTAAACAGCATACCCGAATACCTTTTAAAGCTTGACGACGAAAGCTACTTTGAGCTTTTGTACAGAGCGGCGCAGAACGTCAAGGGCGAATACGAAACGGTTATGCTTAGCGAAAGCGACCTTAAGAGAGCTCCCGCGGACTTTACCGAAAAGCTCGCTGCGGCGGGCGTTAAAGCCGCGCTTTCCGATACTCCCGCGAATATAGAGGGCGGCTTCCTCCTCAAAAACGGCGACATTGAAACAAACTGTTCCTTTACCGCGATAATCGAGGACAGGCGCAGCGAAATAGAGGATTTCGTTAACCTTGCGCTTTTTGAGCAGAAGGGAGAATAGTATGGCTTTGTCATATGAGTACTCCATAGGCTCGGTAAGGGCGAGGGAGAAAAACCTCTTTTCACGCGCAGACCTTGAGAATATGCTTTCCCTAAAGGATATGGAATCGCTTTCGCGTTTTCTCAGGGACAAATCGTTCTCCGAGGGCGAAACCGTTGAGGAAATGCTGAAAAATAGCACGAAGGACACTATGAGCTATCTTTACTCCGTAGTGCCCGACGAAAGCATTTTCAACGCTTTTTTATACGTTAACGACGCGCATAATATCAAGTCGGTAATCAAGGGTATCCTTGCGGGCGCTGACTACAAAAGGCTTTTCGTATCACCCTGCACTATAAGCACCGACGATATTGAAACGGCTGTTAAAGAGAACAAATACGAGCTTCTCCCCGAAAGCTTCTGTGAAGCTGCGAAAAAGGCATACGAAACGCTCGCACATACGGCTGACGCAAGGCTTGCAGACGCATATATTGACCGCGCGTGCATGACGGCGCAGCTCAAGGCGGCTGAGGAAACGAAAACCGAATTTCTTACTGAATATCTTGAGCTTGAGATTTTCTGGCGCCTTGTAAAAATCGCGCTGAGAGGCGCTAAAACCGGAGCCGGTATCGCCTACTACGAGGAGGCGTTTTGCGAAGGCGTAAAGGGCTTCGATGTAAAAGAGATCACAGCCGCGGCGCTCAAGGGCGAAGAGGCGGTATGCGAATACTTTTCGGCAAAGGATATCAACAAATCCCGCGAGGCTATGGAGCGTTACAAGAGCTCTCCCGCTGAGTTTGAAAAGTTTACCGAAAACCTTCTGATGTCCCTCGCAATTGAAAAATGCAGAAGGGGCGGCACGGGCGCAGAGGCGGCGATAGGCTATTACCTCGGCTCGCTCGCTCAGCGCAGGGCGGTTCAGATTATCGCCTCGGGTATCCGCACCCGCACAGACGGCGAAATAACGAGGGAAAGGCTGCGTGAGATATATGGCTGATAAAATTGCAATAATCGGCGACATGGAAAGCATTAAGGGCTTTTCGGCAATCGGCTTTGATATTATAGAGTGCTCCTCTCCCGAAAAGGCTTCCTCGCTGCTCAGGAATATTGCGCAGACCGAGGATTACTCCATAATCTTTATGACGGAGCAGATGTACGAAGCCGCCGAAAAGGCATGTAAAAAGTACGAAGAAAAGCAGCTTCCCGCGATTATTCCGATACCCGGCATAACGGGCAACAGCGGAGTAGGTAAAAAGAGGCTCTCTCACTTTGTTGAAAGAGCGGTAGGAAGCGATATTATATTTGGTAACTGAGGTGAAATTAATGAAGCAAGGCACCATTACAAAAGTAGCCGGCCCTCTCGTAGTGGCGGAGGGCATGCGCGATGCCAATATGTATGACGTTGTCCGCGTAAGCGACAAGAATCTTATTGGCGAAATTATCGAAATGCACGAGGACAGAGCCTCCATTCAGGTTTATGAGGAAACCGCGGGACTCGGCCCCGGCGAAAGAGTAATAACTACGGGAATCCCGCTCTCCGTTGAGCTCGGTCCCGGTCTTATCGGCTCTATTTACGACGGTATTCAGCGTCCTCTTGAGGAGATTATGAAGCTCTCGGGCTCAAATCTCCAGAGGGGTATCGACGTTCCCGCGCTCAAAAGGGATAAGCGCTGGGCGTTCAGCGCAACCGCAAAAGAGGGCGACAAGGTAACGGGCGGCGATGTGCTCGGCACGGTTAATGAAACCTCGGCAGTGGTTCATAAAATCATGGTACCAAACGGCGTAAGCGGCACGGTTAAGAGCATAAGCTCCGGTGAGTTCACCGTTGAGGATACCGTTGCGGTAATCGAAACCGACAAGGGCGACTTTAACGCAAAGCTCTTCCAGAGCTGGC
>CALCYI010000024.1 GCA_937907605.1 uncultured Clostridia bacterium
GACGCTCTTCCGATCTGGCCGACAAGTCGAAAGTCGTCGATGCTTTCACCATTCGCAGCCCAGGCCGCCCTCCGCGCGTCTACGAGGGCATCTTCACCGACTCGTTCAAGTTCGACTTCGACAAGAAGACTCTGACGATGAAATACGATTCGATGAAGATCGCGCAGACGAACATCAGGATGCTCATCGAAAGCAAGGGCGTCGAAGTCCTCTTTCCGTCCAACACGACCGGCGTCGCGGGCTATCTCGACGTCAAGCCGAAGTCCGTCGAAAAGTAGTCGCGCTATTTCATTTGACGCGAATCACAGGCACAGGTTTCGGTGATTGTGTATGTGCCATTCGTGACGGCGAAGAGGCAGGCAAATGCAAGGCAGTTTTCACGTTCATCGACATTAGACATTATAGCATGTGCAGCCCGACCCCGCAACGATATAAAAGTCTATCGAAGAAAAATCGAAAGTGACGTGTTGGCATGCTCATAGCAACCCATGTCCACGGTCTTGCCGCTAAGGCGCGGGTTGCCGTTGAGGTCGAGGGCATCCACCACCGCGGCACCTGGGACATGTCCCAGCACGCCAAGTTCTCCGGCGAGGAGGCCGCCTGCAGCGTCTTCAACCCGGACACCAAGGAGAACGGCGGTATCTTCTCGCAGTCGCAGGGCTGGCTGATCCTCGCGGAATCGCTGCTCGGTCACGGCGACAGAGCCTTTGAGTATTTCATGGAGTCCTCCCCTGCCGCAATGAACGACAAGGCTGAGATAAGAGTTATGGAGCCCTATGTACACGGACAGTTCACCGAGAGCAAGGCTTCTCCGTTTGAGGGACGCTCGCACGTTCACTGGCTCACGGGTACGGCTTCGACAGTAATGGTGGGCTGCGTTGAGGGTATCTGCGGTATGAGACCAGACGCTGACGGCATCGTTATTTCTCCTTCTATCCCCTCAAGCTGGGACGGCTTTAAGATAGAGAAGAATTTCCGCGGCAAGAAGCTCAATATTACCGTTGATAATTCAGCCCATAAGGAAAGCGGAGTAAAGTCGCTCACGCTAAACGGCGAGAAGCTCAGCGGAAATTATGTACCTGCTGAAAAGCTTGCAGACATAAATGATATAACAGTAGTACTTGGATAACAAGCGCAGAGCAGCAGGGGCAGATATCAGTATCTGTCCCTGTGCTGTTTTATACTACGCGCTATTGTAAAAAGCACAGCTTTTTACAATTTGCCGCTTTTTGCGGCGTACGGCGTTTTACGCCGTACAGCGCTGCGTTTATACTGCCCTCGCAAAGCCGCTGTGCGGCATTGCGACTGCTTCGCAGATTGCAACACACATTTTATTGTGTGTTGCAATAGAGGGCAGTATATAGGAAAGGAGGAGCTATATGAGAATTTTAAGATCAATCGCATCATTCACACTGGCGGCGGCGATATGTATCGGTTCACTGCCAGATGTACCGCATTTAACACAAGTATCCGCAGAGGGTGTTACCTACACGAGCGGCAGCTGGGAATATGAGCTGCGTGACGACGTAGAGGGCTCGGAGGGCGAGACCTGCGCGGTTATTACGAAATGGACGGCAGAAAACCCAAACACGTCTGTCCTTTCAGTTCCTGAAAGTATCGACGGTTACACCGTTGCCGGTATCGAGGGTACTCCGTTCGACGATTCGGGCTCAACGTCTGTTGCTATGTGGATCACTATCCCCGAAACCGTTACATATCTTGCAGACGGCTTCCTCGGAAAGAGCGTATTTATGTTCACAATGCCCAATGGCGTTTCCTATGCAAATAAGCGATACGTAAACAACGCAACAGGTGAAACTAACATAATTTCCGATGAGCTGTGGGTTGCGGGATATGAGGGCGCGGAGACCGACCTTGTTATCCCCGAAAGCATTGCGGATTATCCTGTTATCGCTATAGACAGCTACTGCTTCTATACGGAAAACTTTACTTGGTCAGACCCCGAAGATGAGGAGCCCGTTACCACTGTTGCTGCAAGCAACGAGGTCTATATCGAGGATGAGAACCGGAGCGGCGAGGCTGCAAACGATCCCACTGCGTCGCTGAAAAGCATAACTCTGCCCGAAAGTATCGTTTATATAGGATCGTGCGCATTTCAAAACTCAAATATCGAATCGATCAATATCCCGTCGGGCGTAATGCTCATAGACAGCTATGCATTTGCAAACTGTCAAAGTCTGAAAAATATCGACTTTCCCGATACCCCTGTTTATGCGGAACGACTCGCCTTTGGCGGAACTGACATAGAGCTGCCCGATAACGTTGTTTACAATGAAGACGGCACTGGGCATCTGCGGTTCGGTAACTGGGGAGTGAGACCTGTTTTCAGCCCGTCCCTCAAGCCGTCTCACTATGCTTTAAAAGCGGTAAAATACTATGGTACGGACACGGACATATATCTGCCGACCGAGCTGGACGGCTACAGCATCTCTGAGGCGCATTTGATCATTGCGGAAGAGAACAAGGATTATTTCATAAAGGCTGTCCGTAAGTTTATGGAAATGAAAACGCTGACTGCGCCTATGCTCCGCGAACTCATAGACCACATTGATGTTTATGAAAAGGAAGGTGCAAGCAAGAATTACACGCAGCACATTGTCATTTATTATCGCTTTGTCGGAGTACTTGATTTACCTGACAAACAAGAAAACTACAAGGCTGACACAAGAAAGGGCGTGAATGTGGAATATATCACAAATGCCAAGTCAGCATAAGAAAAGTGAGCGGGCTTAAAAACCTGCTCGATACATAGAAACTGAATAAAGAATGGAGTGTTCATACCGAATCCGCTATGAACACTCCAACTGGTGCGGGTAACAGGACTTGAACCTGCACGGTTGCCCACAAGATCCTAAATCTTGCGTGTCTGCCAATTCCACCATACCCGCTTATTAACTTTTACGACACGCGGTAATATAATAGCATTATGCGATTGCTATTTCAAGTCTTTTTCTTATTATTCGTGACGGTGAAGGCGCAGGCATAGACTGCGCTTGCTCCGTATATCTTCAGAGTCTTTGCGCACTCATTAAGAGTAGCGCCCGTCGTCTTTACGTCATCGACAAGTAGTACCGTTCTATTATCAACTGTGGCTACGTTTTTAACCTCAAAAGCGCCGTAAAGATTCGTTTTTCTCTCCGCTGAGCCTGAAAGGCGTTGAGCTTTAGTGCTCCTCGTTTTAATCAGCAGTTCTTCACATGGAACGCAGAGCTCTTTTGAGAGCTCTGCGGCAAGAAGCTCGGACTGATTATATCCCCTCTCGCGAGTTCGCTTTTCGGTCATAGGAACGAAAGTAACGACATCAAACTCCGTATCGCCGAAATTACGCTTTACGCACTCGGCAATACGCTTTGCCATTTCAGGAGCAAGCTCCTTATATCCCGAATCTTTTAGTCGGTAAACGGCGCTATACATACTGCCCTCAAAATAATACGGCGCGCAAAAGCCCTTATATTCCGCTGAAAAGTGCTCTTTCTTACAGGTGCATTTTTCCTTTTCACGTCCGCACTTAAGACAGATTTCGCCGCTAATCTGTTCAGTATTCAAGCACTCCTCGCAGAGCTCCTCATCAAGCGCAACGACCTCGCCGCAAAGCTTACAACGCCTCGGAAAGACGGAATAGAGGAGCTTATCCTTAACGCTGCTCATACAGTAAGATAGGGCGCGACCTCGTCATAAATCGTTTCGCTTATGCCCTTGATATTCATAATCTGGGATACGTCGGTATATGCGCCGAGATAGTCGCGGTATTCGAGAATTGCGGAGGCTCTCGCTTCTCCGAGTCCCTCAATGCTCATAAGCTCGTCAAGAGTAGCGGTATTGAGATCAATCGGATAGACATAGTCCCTTTCGGTTACAACAACGCTAACGGGAGCTGTCGTACTCTGATTTGAATTTTGTGAATAGGAAGCAGCACTACCGCTCTCGTAAACTGCAGGCTGTGAAAGCGCTACGTAGAGCAGCACGCCCGCAACGGCAATGAGCGCCACTCCTATTAATATCATCGTCTGTCTTTTATCGCTTTTCATTAATAATAGTCCTGATTGTCTACAACGTCAGCATCTGAGGGCTCTTCGTAATCGGAATATCCGTTACTTTCAAATCTCATCTGCTCCGTATTCTCAGCGGTAAAATCAGGCTGAGAAGCGGCGGGTCCGTTAGCTTTCATAACAAGCCACTGCTGCATATTAATCCTGATTTCCCTCGGCTTAGCGCCGTCCTGAGGTCCGATTATGCCCTTTTCTTCAAGCTGGTCCATAATCTTTGAACCCCTTGAATAGCCTACGCCGAGCTTACGTTGCAAGAATGAGGTGGAAGCCCTTCCGTTTTCGAGTACGACCTCAACTGCGTCGTCAAAGAGCGGGTCAAGATTATCGCCGCCCGAGACGTCGTCAAAGGCTCCCCCGCTGCCCTTTTCCTGAACGGCGCGGTTTTCAATTTCCTTACTGATTTCCTCGCTGTAATCGCTTTCGCCCTGTTTTTTGATATAATCACAGAGCTTTTCAACCTCCTCGTCGGAGATAAAGCAGCCCTGTACACGCCTCGGCTTGCTTGCGCCTATCGGCGAGTAAAGCATATCGCCGCGTCCGAGAAGCTTCTCCGCGCCGCCCGAGTCAAGAATAGTCCTTGAGTCAATCGCTGAGGATACGGTAAGTGCAATACGGGAGGAAATATTAGCCTTAATAAGACCCGTAATAACGTCAACGGACGGGCGTTGAGTTGCGATAACGAGGTGCATACCCGCTGCACGAGCCATCTGCGCAAGACGGCAGATAGAGTCCTCAACCTCTTTAGGCGCAGCCATCATTAAGTCGGCAAGCTCGTCGATGCATATAACGATTTTCGGCATTTTTTCCATATCGGGATGCTTTTCAACGTACTTATTATAGCCCGCTATATCCTTAACGCCCGTATCGGAGAACGCCTGATAACGCTTAAGCATTTCGGCAACAGCCCATCCGAGCGCGCCCGAGGCTTTCCTCGGGTCAGTTACGACGGGTACAAGAAGGTGCGGAATATTCTCATACTTAGAAAACTCAACCTTCTTGGGATCTATCATGAGGAATTTAACCTCGTCGGGCTTTGCGCGGTAAAGTATGGATACGATAATAGAATTCATACATACCGATTTACCCGAGCCGGTGGTACCCGCAATAAGAAGGTGGGGCATCTTCGCAATATCGCAGAATACGGTACTGCCCGCGATGTCCTTACCGATAGCAGCGGACAGGAGCGACTGCTGAGAATCAAACTCGTCGGTATCGATAACCTCACGCATGGATACCATATTCTTAGTATTATTCGGAACCTCGATGCCAACCGCCGCCTTACCGGGAATAGGCGCTTCAATACGCACGTTTGTCGCAGCAAGGTTAAGCGCAATATCGTCGGCAAGGTTAGTTATCTTTGAAATTCTCACGCCCGCCGCAGGCTTAAGCTCATATCTCGTAACCGTAGGACCTCTTGAAATATCAGTAATTACCGCGGACACGCCGAACGAAGCGAGCGTATCGATAAGAAGCTCTGCGTTTCTCTTAAGCTCGTTATTAGTATCAGCAACGCTCCTGCGCTTTGACGGGGTGAGAAGGTTAACGTCGGGAAGCTTATATTCACGCACTGCAGCATGCATTTCCTCATCGGATACTTCGAACTTAGGTACAGCCTTTTTCGGCGCTTCCTCTGCTCTTTTTTCCTCGCTTGCGTCCTTAACTATATCGTCAAGGGATTTCGGCGCAGCGCCCGCTTTTTCCTCTCTCTTACGCTCCGTGGACTCGTTAATCTCACGGATAAGCGAGGACATATCGTCGCTCTCAAGAGCATTATCAACGGCGTTTTTGCTTTTCTCAAGCTCGGTATCCGTCTTAGCTTTTCTTTTTCTTCTGCGGGGCTCTTCGCCCGGAGCATATTCGTCAAGAGGTATGTCAATACTCCTCGTTCTGCGGCGCTCCATTCTGTCCTCGATATACGGAGTAGCCCTTTCAACAACGTCCTTAACGGGCTTGGTCGTATTTTTAAAGAACTGATTAACCGTAACCTTCGAAAGAAGTATAATAAGCACGAGAAGCAGAATAAGGGTAACGATAACGGCGGGAGCCTTGCCCATAGTTAAGAATACCCAGCCGAGCACAGCGCCTACGAAGCCGCCGTTAAATTCGCCCGGTGCTTCCTTGTATGCATAAATTACGGTATCCTTAAAAGCATCGCCCGAGGTGTGAAGAATAATATGTATCAGAGTTGAAAGAAGAAGTACAATAATAGTTATTGAGATAACCTCAAACGTCATTTTGCGTTCCGTCTTTTTAACGGTGAAGAAGAAGGAATAAACGAGGCATAGCAGCGGGAAAACAATCGCCGCAAACCACCCGAATACGCCTATATAGAAGTTATGGACGTACTCCCATACTCCCTCGCCGCGAAGCACCGCAACAAAGAAGAACAATAGCGAGAGCGCAAAAATAACGATTGATAATACCCTTGAATTATCCGTTTTTGCCTGCGCTTCCTCAGCCCGCGGCTTTTTGGCTGCAGGCTTTGAATTGCTCTTGTTTGATTTTGTATTTGTTTTCTTAGTATTAGCCATTTTATACCTACCTGACTATTAGTTGAATAATTCCCGTTACAGCAATTATAATACCTATTGCGCCGTCATAATATCCGAAGAATTTAAGAAGATTGTTTTTAAGTATATACTTAAGCACTCTTGTACATACGAACGCGGCGGCAACAGAGAGCACAGCACCTATAATTATTTCAACAACGCTCACCGTAAACTCAGCAGTAACGATTTCAATAATACCCATTACGATAAGCACGGGGACGCTCATAAGAAGCGCAAAATTAAGCGAGTACTTCTTTGTTACTCCGAGGATAAGTAAAACGGAAATAACGCCGCCCGTGAGGGAAAGCCCCGCAACAGGTACAAGCAGTACCGAGGCAAAGCCGATTATAAGCGCATATGCAAGGGATACGTCCCTGTCGTTCCTGCCGAGTGTAAGCTGACGGGAGGCGAGAACGAGAAGTACGCCCGTCACAATCAGCAAAAGTCCCTCGTCAAGCAAAGTGCCGTTAAAGCTGAAGCCTCGTAAAAAGCTGTAAAGAAATCCGAGCTTTCCGAGAGGTATGAGCCAGAGCAGCATAGGAAGAAACGCTATCATAAGCATATACAGATAACGCCTTGCCGCCGTACCCGATTTTACGTCAAGCTCTTTTCTGAAAAGCTCCTTACCCGCGGCGACAAATTCAAGGCTCATTCTCTTAAAAATAGAGAAGGACGCAAGCACTATTCCGACGGCAATACCGATATGTATTACACCCGTGAGCTGCCAGACAGAGCCGTCGGCTCTGCCCGAAAAATCATGGAATACGGCGGAATGTCCCGCCTCGCTTATCGGCAGTATCCAGCCTATTGCCTGGAGTATTGCGTTTATAATTGATGTTAAAATCGACATTATTTACTCCTCCGAAAAGCACCGCGTTATCAATTGAGTACCCGCCGTTTATATAATCAAACGGATTGCTCGATATTAAGCGGGAGCTGTTTCTTTTTTCCTTAGGATTTGAAAAAACAGTATCCAAATCAATTATCGTGTACAGCATTGCTATCCCCCTCAATCTCGCGTTCAAGGAAGCTCAGGGCGCTTGAAAGACCGCCGAGCTCGTCAATGAGCCCGCACTTAACAGCCTCCTCGCCGTCAAGGACGGTACCGACATCCATTATAAGCTCGCCCGTTTTCATCATCAGCCCTCTGAAATCGTCGGCGCTGATATTCGAATTACTCTCGACAAAATTTACAATCCTGTCCTGCATTTTTTCAAAATACGAGAGCGTCTGCGGCACGCCGAGCACAGTTCCGTTCATACGCACGGGGTGAACGGTCATAGTCGCGCTTTTTGCGATAAAGCTCCGCTTACAGCTAACGGCAAGCGGTACGCCTATTGAATGACCTCCGCCGAGCACTAACGAGGCGGTCGGCGTATTCATAGTGGAGAGAAGCTCCGCTATCGCAAGCCCAGCTTCAACGTCCCCGCCGACTGTGTTAAGAATTATCAAAAGCCCTTCAATTTCCTTGCTTTCCTCAATTGCCACAAGCTGAGGAATAACATGCTCATATTTAGTTGTTTTATTCTGGGAAGGAAGAATTATATGCCCCTCAATCTGACCGATAATGGTAAGGCAATGAATAAAATGCCCGTCCTTTAGTACCGTAATCGAGCCTGTTTCAAAGGGTGATTTTTCGTTTTTCTCCTCTTCGGCTTCTTCCCTTTCGTCGTTTTCGTAATCTTCGCTCATACTATCACCTCAAAATTTAGTATGTGCAAAAACTACAAAATCCTACATATAGTTAATAATAACATTATTTTCAATAGATTTCAATATTAAAAATAATAAAAATAAGAGCGGTCAAAGACCGCTCCCCTGAGGAAATCAGAATAATCCTAAAGCTTTATACTCTTAACAATACTCCACTTGGTAAAACCGCCTGCGGGATACATGGCGCATACTCTGACGTAAATAGTATTGCCGCAGGTAAGCGCAGGAGTAAAGGTTGCCGTGCCGTATTTCTGGTTCATTGATACGGTTTTTGTAATAAGCGAAGTTCCGGGTCCGTTAAATACCTTGTTCCCCGAATACTGTATTCTGTATTTTGTCATAGGCATTTTTGTACTGAATTTAACGGTAACCTTTCTTCCGCTCTTTGTTAGTGAAACGATTGAAGGTGCATTAGTGAAAACCTCGGTAGTAGTGCCCTGCGGCTTTTCCTTAATTGTAAAGGATATCTCCTTCGTTCCCTCGTAGCTTTCGCCGGTAAAGGTAATAATGATTTTACCCGTACCGACGTTGATGTTATCGCGATATGACAGCTCATAATCGTCGCTGTGGATTAAAGCGCCGTCTGAATCATAAACGGTCACGGACGGTCTGATTTCGCTTCCCGTATAGGTCGTGCTGCTTACGTTAACGTTATACTGAAACGGACGCGCAATAACCGTTTCGAAATGCTCGTCACAGCGAGTGCAATAGTTATAGATTTTGCCGTCTGCAACGGGCGTGGCTTTGGCAATCTCACATTCCCAGTCATGATCAAGAGCGGGCAGCTTCTTCTGCTTCTGCAGAACCTTGTTGCATACCGAGCACACACTGCCGTCGGAAAGCCCGTCCTCAGTACAGGTTGCGGGAGTTCCCTTAACCGTAACCTCTTTATGCCCTAAGGGCGCAGAGGTATATTTCTTGTTCGTATAACTGCATAGATAACACTGATAAAGAGTATAGCCTTTTTCCGTGCAGGTGGGCTTAACGTTTTTTACTGCCCTCATAATATGAATACTGTGCAAACTTTTTGACGTTTTCTTTTTAGTAATTAGCGCTGCGCTGTGGAAGGAAGCGCCGTTTGTTTTTGCAAGCGCTTCGCTGCTGACTCCTGCGCTAATCGAAATCAGCATTGTAATTGACAATATGATACTGATAATCCTTTTCATAATTAATCTCCTTTCAAGAATGTTTTTGTTTTTTAAAAGCGTGTTTTTTCCGTTTCACCTCTCTTTCAAGGTGATTTTAATTTTTTACCCAAGGTCAATGTCAAGAGAATTTTTAAGAAAAATAAAAAAACAGGGAGAAATTTTTTTCTCCCCGTGTATTCGTGCGACCAATGGTCGCCCCTACGATTGTAATTTTTATTCAATGGAAATATTTTTTACTTCACTCCAATCAGTAAGCATTTTCCCGTGAAGATCATAAGCACAGACTCTGAAATAATAGGTTGAGCTTCCCGTTAGTTTCATTGCAGAAGCATAAGCAACAGAAGTATTTGCAGGAACGCCGATTATATTTGATTCTGTTGTTTCTGGACTGAAGGCGTTATCATCTGAATACTGGAGCATATAAAATTTACTCTCGTTAATTGTACTGATTTTTACCGTAATACTCGACGAGCAATCAATAAGTAATAATATCTCGGGCTGTCTGCCCGTCTGTGTTGACACCTCAGGCGATGGCTCATCGGGAATTGCCTCAGGTGGCGACTCTATAATACTATTGCTGTAAAATATTTTCAGACTTGGAGCGCAGGTCTTTGTACCACATTGGGTTTCATTGTCTATTGTTAAATGAACTTTGCATCTCACGTAGTGTGATTCTTCATTTTTTAAATAAGTATAATTGTAACTATACTCGTCCTCATTCAGCACTCTTCCCGAAGCGTCCTTAATTGTAAAGGCTGGTTTTAATGACATAGCCTCATCTAAAGAGTCGACATAGGCTGTATTCCTTTTGTAACTGCCGCTATATTCATTAAAGGTAAGCGTAGTTTGCAGACGGGGTATTATCTCATATTCAATTATATCAGCACAGTATTCACACTCAACGCTACGGTAACCCGCTTCGTTAAAAGTGGCTTTTTCAATTTTCTCAGTATAGTGATGCCCGTGAGCGGCGATAATCTCCTGCTCCTTGAGCACTGCGCCGCACACGCTGCACTTACTTCCGTCGGTAAGCCCCTCCTTCTGACAGGTTGCGGAATAGCCCTTAATAATCTCAGGCTTATGACCCTTTGCACTGAGGTACTGAA
>CALCYI010000025.1 GCA_937907605.1 uncultured Clostridia bacterium
CTTGCCGACTATCGCGGGCATAGAGAGTGCAACGCCGTCAATTCCGTAATTGCCTTTCTGAATACTCGATACGGGCAGAACGGACTTTTCATCGCGCACAATAGCCTCGCATATACGCTTAACGCTCATCGCAATTCCGTAGTAGGTGGCGCCCTTCTTTTCGATAATCTCATACGCGCTGTTCTTAACGCCGTCGGCAATTTCGTGCATGGCTTTATTATGGTTATAATGTCCGCGCATCTCGCAGAAGCTGTTAAGCGGTATTCCCGAAACGTTGGCGCTGCTCCACGCGGCAATTTCGCTATCTCCGTGCTCCCCGATAATAAAGGCGTGTATGCTCCTCGGGTCTACGCCGAGATGGTCGCCGAGCAGATACTTAAGCCTTGCGGTATCAAGCACCGTACCCGAGCCGAAAACCCTGTTAGTATCAAAGCCGCTTAACTTATATGCAGCGTACGTCAGAACGTCAACGGGATTAGCTACGACAAGCAGTATACCGTCTTTATTGTATTTTACGATTTCGGGGATTATTGACTTAAATATACCGACGTTCTTTTTAACAAGGTCAAGGCGCGTTTCGCCCGGCTTCTGACCTGCGCCCGCGGTAACTATAATAATCGCAGCGTCGGATATATCTCCGTAATCGCCCGCATAAATCTGCATCGGCTTTGCAAAGGGCAGTCCGTGGCTGATATCAAGCGCTTCGCCCTCAGCCTTATTTTTATCAGTATCAATTAAAACAATCTCGGAAAAAAGTCCGCTCTCCATAAGCGCAAACGCAGAGGCAGAGCCTACAAAGCCGCAGCCTACGATAGCCGCTTTTCTGCTGTTTATTTCAACCATAAAAAACACCTCGGAATTATGTTTTACTCAATAGTTAATCTTTATTCCCTTTCGCGCACGGAAAGAGGAACCTCATTATTAATATACGTTTCCCAGACGTTCATTCTGTCCTTTTCGTCTATTTCCCTGATTACCCTTGCAGGAACGCCCGCTACTATACTGTTCGGCGGAACGTCCTTGGTTACTACTGCGCCTGCGGCAACTATGCTGTTCTCCCCTATTGTTACGCCTCCGATGATTGTGGCGCTCGAGCATATCCAGCAGTTTTTCTTAATCGTAATGGGCTTTGAATACTCAAGGTCGTGAACACCGTCGGGGTATTCGCAAAACAGCCTTTCCTCAGGAAGAAACGGATGCGACGGAGTAGCAAGCGTAACGTTTGCACCAATCCATACTCCGTCCTCAAGCGTTATCGGAGATACGTCAAGGAAAGTGCAGTTATAATTAACAAAGCAGTCCTTACCTACAATAATATTCATACCGTATTCACAATAAAACGGAGCGAATATCGCCAGTCCCTTTCCCTTTGACGAGGGTATGAGCTTTGTCAGCGCGTGCCGCTTTAAGCCGTACATCCAAAGAGGAATACGGTTAAACCTTTCGCATCTTGTCATTCCTAAGGCGTGATTTTTATACAGCTCCTTACTTCCTGCGTTATAAAGCTTACCGCTTACCATTCTGTCCCATTCGTTAATTCCGTTCATATTGCACCTCTAATTATTTATAATTTTATTATACATTCTAAGCACAACAAAAACAATATTTTCAATAGCCTTTTTAGATTTTTTATAAAAAACGGGCAGACAGCCAAATGACTGTCTGCCCGTGGCACGCCGTGGGGGATTCGAACCCTCGACCTTTCGGTTCGTAGCCGAATACTCTATCCAGCTGAGCTAACGGCGCATATTAAGCAGAGTAAGACGAATCCAAACACGGTTTAAAATGGCTGATTTGCCTTGTCTCTGCGTTAAAAATACTCGGAATACATAAAGTATTCCTGCGTTTTTTGCCTTGACATAAACCAAATCTGCTCATTTTAAACTGCCGAGCACCTAAAACGCTGGGAGTTAAGATGAAATTTGGCTTTTGAGGTCGCAGCTTGGCTGGCGCCAAGCAAGAACGAAAACGTCAAAGTTCGCTTAAATACCGCGTTTTAGGCGGTTTGGATTCGTCTTGCTCTGCTTATTGCTCAAATACTATAACACATTAGTATTAAAAATGCAAGAGTTTTTTTAGGCTTTTGTTCCCGTTACGATGTATATGCCGTCGTTAGCTTTTTTATATACCGAGGTAAAGCCTGCGGAGTACAACAGCTCCTCAAGCTTGTCCTCGCTCATAAGTCCGTTTGATACGTCCTTAGCGCAATTTTCATGGTGCTTGTCAATTTCCGATCTACCGCTGTCGTGCGCTACGGTCAGGGTACCGCCGTTTTTCAGCGCGCTGTAAAGATTTTTAAGCAATACCTCGGGGCTGTCAAAATGAGGAAAAGCGTTAAAAACGAAGCACCTGTCGTACGTTCCTTTAAATGCGTACGCCGAAGCGTCGGCACAGAACAGACGGATTTTATCATTATCCTTAAACTTTTCCTCAGCCTTGCGCAGCATCTTTGGCGAAATATCAATGCCAGTTACCGACTCAGCACCGCGCTCAAGATAATACGGGAACATAACGCCCGTACCGCACGCGATATCAAGCACGCTCTCACCTGTTTTAATCTGCGAGGCTGCAAGAATTTCATTAATCTTCTCAATATCGGGACTGAGATACTCGTCCCAGCTTTCAGCGCAGGAATCGAAAAATTCAATTACGTCGTTTAAATTCATATTAATATCTTTTATCAATTACCTTCGCTTTTTCAAGAGCTATAAGAATCAGCGGGATTACTACAAGATGAACTGCAATACCCGGAAGGCAGGTTACAAAGGAAGCAGTAAGAAGCGCAGACATAGGCGTACCCTTTGCAAAGAACAGTGCCTTTACGAATATGGAAGCGGCTCTGCCTATAAGCATTGCGGTAACGAGTGAAATATAAATATCCGCATAGAGATTTTTAGTACGCACAAAGCGCATCATAAGTGACGCAACGAGTCCGTAAACCGCAAGCTCAATCATCATTGAAGGAAGAATTGCAGCGGGGGGCATACCCGTTAAAAGACTCGAAAGTAAAGGACCTACAACGCCGCAGAGAAGTCCGTACTGCCAGCCGCATACAAGACCGCAGAAGAGCACCGGAATATGCATAGGACAAAATACCGAGCCGCCGTTTGGAACCATATGGAACGCCATCGGAAGCACAACGCACATTGCTATACAAAGCGCGGTGAACACCATATCTTTTACATTAACTTTACCTTTTGATTTTGCCTGAGCTGTCATAGCTTAATCTCCTTTTTGGTTGATACACTTATTTTAGCGCATTATCAGGTTAAAAGGAAGCCCCGTGGGGTGATGTTTTTTTAATTAATTGAAAAAGGCTGCCGTGCGGCAGCCTTAAGCTTTTGATTATTCAGCAATTTCCTCAACTGCTTCCTCAACTGCGGGAGCGTCTTCCTTTTTTCTTGAAAGAACGATATTAGCAATAATACCAAGGATAAGTGCACATGCGACCTCAGTAAGAGTTACAGCGCCGAAAGTAAGGGTAAGTCCTCCAATACCGCAGATAAGAATTACCGCAACAACAAAGAGGTTCTTGTTCTGGTCAAGGTCAACCTTCTGAATCATCTTAAGACCGCTTACAGCAATGAAACCGTAAAGGGTAATGCAAACGCCGCCCATTACACAGTTCGGAATTGTTGAAAGGAAGGTTACGAACGGACCGAAGAAGGAGATAACAATTGCCATAATAGCAGTGGTGAGAATAGTTACAATTGAAGCGTTACCCGTAATAGCAACACAGCCTACAGACTCGCCGTACGTGGTGTTCGGGCATCCGCCGAAGAATGCGCCAGCCATTGAGCCGATACCGTCGCCGAGGAGAGTTCTGTGGAGACCCGGATCCTCAAGGAGCTCCTTATTAACAACGGAGGAAAGGTTCTTATGGTCAGCAATATGCTCTGCAAATACTACGAAAGCAACGGGAACATACGCAACAGCTACAGTTGCAACATACTTTCCGGTAATTGCCGAAAGACCTTTTGCTGCAGCAAGGAATGTGAAATCAGGAACGGCAAATATTGTCATATCCTTAAACACACTGAAATCAATTATCTGAAGAGAAATATTGTTGGTTTTAATTCCGATAACAGTGAAAATAGCAGCTACGATATAACCTGCAAGGATACCGATAATGAACGGGATAAGCTTAGCCATTTTCTTACCGTACACCGAGCAAATAATTACAGTAAAGAGAGTTACAAGTCCGCATAAAATAGCTATATAAGGATTTGCAGCAGATACGAGATTTACCTTTTCAACAATCTGGTCATTTTCAATTACCTTTTCAGTTACTTCCATCATTACTTTACCGGTGGAAAGGTCGCCTACTGCGTTGCCTGCAAGCGAAAGACCGATGATGGATACTGTAGGACCGATAACAACTGCGGGCATAAGCTTGTCAATCCACTTAACACCTGCAACCTTAACGACAATAGCGATAACCACATATACAAGACCTGCGAAGATAGCACCGAGGATTATACCTGCCATACCTGCTTCAGCAGAAGCCGCACCGGCAAAAGCAGCGAACATTGAGCCGATAAATGCGAAAGACGAGCCAAGGAATACAGGGCTTCTGAACTTTGTGAAAAGTAAGTAAACGATTGTACCTACGCCTGCGCCGAAAAGGGCTGCGGACTGGGACATACCGTTGCCGACGATTGACGGTACGGCGATGGTTGCTGCAAGGATTGCAAGCAGCTGCTGGAATGCGAAGATGATAAGCTGACCGAACTTAGGCTTATCCTTAATGTCATAAGCGAGTTTCATTTTGTTTCCTCCAAAAATTTATTATATTACAAAAAAACGGAGAACGGAGAATGAAAGGCTTTCGCCTCTCATTCTCTATTCCCTGTTTATTTAGTACCGAAAATACGGTCGCCCGCGTCGCCGAGACCGGGAACAATATATCCGTTTTCGTTAAGATGTGAATCAAGTCCCGCGCAGTAAATATCAACGTCGGG
>CALCYI010000026.1 GCA_937907605.1 uncultured Clostridia bacterium
AACCTGTGACCCCCTGCTTGTAAGGCAGGTGCTCTCCCAGCTGAGCTATACCCCCGTTTCGTCGCATTAGCGACGGGTTATATAATACAATATAATTTTTTAAAAGTCAACACTTTTTTTAAATTTAAGTCGAGATTTTAATCAGCTTTTTAATATCTTCGGGAGTAAAAACGTATTTTTTATCGCAGAAGTGACATTCAACCTCTGTGTTATCACTGCTTTCAGCCATTTCCCTTAAATTTTCAATACCTGTGCTAATTAGAGCGTTTTCGACTTTCTCTCTTGAGCAGTTACACTTATAAGTAAATTCGCTCTCATCGAGCTTGTCAAGCTCAATCCCCTTCATTGCTCTTTTGGCAATATCGTCGGGAGTGTATCCGCTGCTCAGCATTTCGGTAACGGACGGAATATCCTTAATACTTTCCTCAATCTTTTCAATTATCACTTCATCACACGCAGGTAGAAGCTGTATTATAAAACCGCCTGCTTTATCTACTGTAAGGTCAGGGTTTACAAGTACACCGAGTGCACAAACAGAAGCTGTCTGCTCTGATGAAGCAAAATAATTTGTTATATCCTCCGCAACTTCACCGCTTATAATCGGCGTCTGTCCGATATAGGGCTCCTTAAGCCCGATATCCTTAAGTACATAGAGCATGCCGTCCTTTCCTATTGCACCGCTGACGTCGAGCTTACCCTTAGAGTTCAGCGGAATTTCAACAATAGGATTCTGAACATATCCGCGTGCGTTGCCCATATAATCGGATACTGCGATTAAATCGCCAGCAGGTCCTCCGCCGTTCATTCTCAGAGTTATAGAATCGTCTGCGCTTTTTAGCATTGAGCCCATAAGAGATGAGGCAGTGAGCAGCCTTCCTAGCCCTGCGGTGACGGTTGCAGAGGGCTTATGAATTCTCTCCATTTCTGCAACCATATCTGACGAGTCGCACGCTATAATAAAAGCGCTGCCGTCGGTTGTGATGTATCTTACAAGTTTTCCCATAATTATATCCTTTTACAAATAAAAAATACTCTTTCACTTTCCTCATTAGGAGGATTGTGCGTTAAATCATCGTATATTCCTTTTATGTCAAAAAGACCGCTTAGCATTTCCTTTATCTCATCAATTTCATAAGCTTTTTCAGTAAACTCCTCTGAATAACGGTAATAATTTTTGCCGTTAAAAGCAAATAAATCAAGGATAATGCGGATTTTATTACTTCCCACGTACTCGTTATCCCACGCGAGATAAAAGTCCTCCTCGTCGAATATAAACGCGTTATCAGCAAGTATTTGATTGTGCTTAAATACGGTGTTTACGTCAAAGACGAATAATCCGTTTTCCTTAAGCGCTCTGTGTATGCTTTCAAAGCAGCTTTGCCAGTCCTCTTTGCTTTCAAGGTGGTTTATGCTATCAAGCAGACACACGCAGGCGTCAAACTCATTATTAAATTGAAGTGTGCGCATATCGCCTTTAATAAAGCGAGCGGCGCATTTTGACGACGCGACAGTGAGCATATCCTCGCTGATATCAACGCCTGTTACTTCAAAGCCTTTATCATAAAGAAGCTTAGTAATGCTTCCTGTTCCGCAGGCAAGGTCGAGCAGCTTTTTTTCGTTCCGATTAAAAAAGCCAGAAATGTAATCACTTCTGACTTCATAATCTACATTCTCAGTAAGCCTGTCATAATAGTAAGCGAACTTATTATAACTGCTCATTGTCCTTTTCCTCAATGCGCTCAAAGATAATGTCGTAACCGTCACAGCCGTACTGAAGCGAGCGGTTTACCCTGCTGATAGTAGCGGTAGAAGCGCCCGTCTCGTTAACAATGTCGGTATACACGCATTTGTCGGAAAGCATTTTAGCAACGACAAGCCTCTGCGCGATAGTCTTTAACTCCTGTACCGTGCATAAATCTTCAAAGAAATTATAGCACTCTTCCCTCGTTTCAAGCGCAAGTATTGCTTTAAAGAGGAAATCAATATTTTTATTTTCAAGCTTGCTGTTCATTACCGAACCTCCGAAACATACTTTAAGCGTATTTTATCACATTAAAGCGTGATTGTAAAGACTTATTTTAATAAAAATAAGGGCAGTAATAACGCTGCCCTTAAATTATTCTTTTATAAGCTCGTCGTAAAAGTCGAAGCAATCAAAGGTTGCAAAATAATCTTTTGGTGTTTCGGCACGTCTTATGAGCTGATAGCTTCCGTCCTCTTTCAAGAGGATTTCAGCGCTCTTGAGCTTACCGTTATAGTTATAGCCCATTGAGAAGCCGTGAGCGCCCGCGTCGTGTATGAAAAGTAGGTCACCCATATCAATCTTAGGCATAACTCTGTCTACGGCGAACTTGTCGTTATTTTCGCAAAGAGAGCCAGTTATATCGTACTTATGAACTGCGATATCGTCCTCTTTGCCGAGTACGGAAATGTGATGATACGCGCCGTACATTGCAGGACGCATAAGGTTTACCGCGCATGCGTCAACGCCTATATACTCCTTATGAGTATGCTTTTCGTTAATTGCAGTTGTAACTAAAGCGCCGTAAGGACCGAGCATATAACGTCCAAGCTCCGTGCAAATTGCAACGTTCTCTATTCCGTTTTCAACAAGTATTCCTTCGTACGCTCTTTTAACGCCCTCGGAAATTGCTTCAATGTCGTTTGGGTCCTGATAAGGATAATACGGAATACCTATACCGCCCGAGAGGTTTACAAAGGAAATTTTAACTCCCGTGCGCTCATAGACTTTAACAATCAGCTTAAAGAGAATCTTTGCAAGCTTCGGATAATAGTCGTTAGTTACGGTATTTGAAGCAAGGAAAGCGTGAATACCGAACTTCTTAACGCCCATTTCCTTAAGTATTCTGTATGCCTCGAATATCTGCTCTGCAGTCATACCGTACTTAGCCTCAGCAGGCGTATCCATAATTGTATTGGAGATGTTGAACACGCCGCCGGGATTATAACGGCAGGACATTTTCTCGGGAAGCTTACCTCCGCAGGCGTCGCGAACCTTCTGAATTTGTGTTATGTCGTCAAGATTGATTATACCGCCGAGTGAGTTGCAGTAGCTAAACTCATCAACGGGAGTATCGTTACTTGAGAACATAATTTCATTGCCCGTAATGCCGAGCGTTTTAGCAATCATAAGCTCGGTCTTTGACGAACAGTCACAGCCGCAGCCGTGCTCATGCAGGAGCTTTACTAAAAACGGGTTCGGAGTAGCCTTTACCGCAAAGTACTCCTTAAAGCCCTTATTCCATGAAAATGCCTTTTTTAGCTCCTCTACGTTTTCAATTATTCCCTTTTCATCGTAAAGGTAAAAGGGAGTGGGATAATCCCTTGCAATCTCCCTTGCCTTTTCGAGCGAAACGAAGGGTATCTTTTCTAAATACCTTTCCTCGTTATACATTATTAACTGCCTCCTCAATTTGTCTTCTTATCTCGTCGGCGCCCTCGCCTGTAAGGGAGGAAAACGGAATAATTTTGACCTCCCCCGCCGCACTTAGCTCGGTAGCCGATTCTTCAAGCCTTTTTTTATACTCCTTAACCTTGAGCTTATCGGACTTTGTCATAACGATTATAAACGGTATTCCCCTATCCTTTAAAAACTCAATCATTCCCATATCGTCGGCTGAGGGCTTATGCCTTATATCGACGAGCTGAACTACAAGCTTAAGCTGCCTTTTTTGATTGAAATAACCCTCCATTAGTTCAGCAAAACGCGATTTTTCAGCCTTGGAAATCTTTGCATAGCCATACCCAGGCAGGTCGACGAATTTTACTCCGTCAACATCATAGAAGTTTATGGTTATCGTTTTACCGGGTACGGAGCTCACCCTTGCGAGCTGCTTGCGGTTGAAAAGCTTATTTAAAAGCGAACTTTTACCGACGTTAGAGCGTCCCGCAAACGCAATCTCCGCAGCTTCACTCTTCGGAAGCTGTGAGGATATTCCGTATGACTGTTCAAATTTAGCAGTATTGTAATTCATAGCTTTTTAATTAGGAATTCGGAGTTCGGAATTCGGAATTGAAGTGTCTGTTTTAATTATATTCTTCTTTTTTGGAATGCTTTTAAGCGCTATCGGCATAACCTCGTCAAAGCTTGAAACGGTAATAAACTCAACGCCTGCTTTTACTTCTTCGCTGATTTCGGATAAATCCTTTTCGTTATCAAGAGGAATAATAACGGTGTCACAGCCTGCTTTATACGCAGCCATAGACTTTTCCTTAAGTCCACCGATTGCAAGCGCTTTACCTTTAAGCGATATTTCCCCTGTCATTGCAACGTTATGCTTAATAGGAATACCCGTAAGTTCGCTCACGAGCGCCGTAGTTATCGCAAGTCCCGCTGAGGGTCCGTCCTTAGGTATTGCAGCCTCGGGCGCGTGAATATGTAAGTCCTTATTTTTATAAAAATCGGAATCTATACCGTATTCCTGTGCCTTTAGTCTTACGTAGCTTACTGCCGTTTTGGCGCTTTCCTTCATCACGTCGCCGAGGTTACCCGTAAGTTCAATTTTTCCGCTTCCGTCAAGGGCGGAAATCTCAATAGGAAGCATTGTGCCGCCGACGCTTGTCCACGCAAGACCATTAACAACGCCTATTTGGTCCGATTCGCTTATAACATCCTTAGTGTACTTTTCTATGCCGAGATAGTCTGAGAGATTGTCCTCGGTAACTCTAAACGATTTTTCGCCGTTTTCAAGGGCTACTGCGGCTTTACGGCAAAGGTCGTTCATCTTCTTCTCAAGCGCACGTACGCCAGCCTCTCGGGTATAGCGTTCGATAATTTTATAAATAGCGCCGTCAGTTATCTTGAATTCCCTTGCGGTCAGCTTGTGCGCTTTCATTGCTTTCTTTACAAGGTGACGCTTTGCGATATTGAACTTCTCGTCTATTGAATACGAATTAAGCTCAATAACCTCCATTCTGTCGTAAAGAGGAGGAGAAATCGTCGATACGTCGTTGGCCGTGGTGATGAACATAACGCGGCTTAAATCAACGGGAAAGTCAATATAGTGGTCGTTAAACGTGTTATTCTGCTCCGGATCGAGCGCTTCAAGAAGAGCTGAAGCAGGGTCGCCCTTATAGTCGTTACCGACCTTGTCAATTTCATCAAGGAGGATAATTGGATTCATTACTCCGCTTTTAATAACAGCGTCTATAATCCGCCCTGTCATTGCGCCTATATACGTTCTACGGTGACCTCGAATTTCAGCCTCATCGTGAATACCGCCGAGCGCAATACGTACGTATTTCCTGTTCATTGACTGCGCAAGCGATTTAACGATACTTGTTTTGCCGACTCCCGGAGGACCGTATAGACATATAATCTGACCGTTAAATTCGGGGTTACGCTTAAGAACGGCAAGACTTTCGATAATTCTCGTCTTTACCTTGTCAAGTCCGTAGTGGTCGCGGTCAAGCACCTTTCTTGACCTGTCAAGATTGATGCTTTCTCTGCTGTATTTTTCGAACGGAATTTCAAGACAGCGGTCTAAATAGGTTCTGATAACTCCGCTCTCGTGAGCGCCCGCAGGAGATTTCATAAGCTTATCGGTTTCCTTGAGGAGCTTTTCTTTAATCTCCTCGGAGCATTTGAGCGCGTTAATCTTATTCCTGTATTCGTCCGCTTCCTGTATAGGATCCTCAGCGTCGCCGAGCTGTTCGGAGATAACCTTCATCTCTTCGCGAAGGAAGTATTCCCTCTGCGATTTGTCAATTTCTTTTTGTACTTTATCCTGAATTTCAGCCTCAATCTGAAGCGTAGTATTCTCGTTTTTAATAAGGTACAGAAGCTTTTCAGCGCGCTTATGAGGATTAATTTCCTCAAGTACTGTTTGCTTAATAGGATAATCAAAGAAGGTGTTAGCGCAAACATAATCAGAAAGTGCGCCGATTTCCTCAATGGAAATCAGCTTGGATATAACCTCGTTTGAAATCTTGCTTACCATTGAGGCATAAATTTCAAATTCGTTTTTAATTGCCCTTACGTAAGCGATATCCCTCGGACTCATCTCAGTTTCGCCTGTATCAATAAGGTCAACAACGCCCTTTAGATAGGGACGCTCCTGATAGATGGTAACAATGCTTGCCCTTTGAACGCCTTCGCAGATAACGCGGAGGTTGCCCGTATTGGGTATTTTAATCATCTGCTTAATTTCGCAGATAACGCCTATATCGTATATGTCGTCAAGCTTCGGGTCGTCAACGGCTGAATTTCTCTGCGCAACGAGGAGCACCTTTTGGTCTCTGTCCATAGCGGTCTTAAGCGCAGCAAGGCTCTTTTTGCGCCCTACGTCAAAATGCAGATTCATTCCCGGGAAAACGACGAGCCCTCTGAGCGCGACGACGGGTATTTCCATAAATTCTTTTAAATCAGTCATAGTGTTATGTGTTATGTATCAATAATTTATTTTGGAATCAGAATTTTCCTCCGCCTCCGCCGTGTGAGGAACCGGAGGATGAGGTGTGAGTTGAGCTGCCTCCGCCCGAGGACGAGGAATCGCTCTCAATTCTGTGTGAGGTTACGTTCGAATAAAGGAAGTTATCATAGCTCTGTCGAAGCTGGAGACTTCCGCCTACAAGATAATTAACTGCTCCCCTGTTGAATTTAACGGGCTTATACTTTGCCTTTACAGCAAGAACAACAATCAAACCTACTATAAGCGCGATAACGAGGGAAATAGCTATACCCGATTTATTATTTTCGGGCGCATACTCCTCTTTCCTTGTATACGGAGTAACGTTGTTGATATCGTAAATATCGCCGTTTTTAGCGTCGGTTACAAGTCCGTCAACTGTTTCGGCATACTCAATAAATCCGTTATAGAAGTCGTCATGAGCACTTCCGAGACCGTCCACGAACTGCTCGCCTACGAACTGAATACCGTAGTCAGTAAGCGCGGTAATACCGTAACCGCAGGTACTAATCCACCAGTCGCGAGTATCCATAGCGAGCAGGAGAAGGCAACCGTCGCGATTCTCGCCGTAGCCGTAGTTATTATAATCGTAGTAATCGTCGGCATACTCCATCGGGCTCTTGCCGTCAAGAGTGTTTTCGGTAACTATAACAACGTCGAAGCTCTGTCTTTTACTGATTTCGGAAAGCTTTTCTTCAAGAGCAGTTTCTTCCTCAGCAGAGAGTAAATCTGCGTGGTCTACAACATACGGATTGTTATTAACGTTGCTTGAATATATCTCGTCAGCAAGTGCAGTAAACGGAACGGTGAGGAGCAGCATTAACGATAAAGTAAAGCATATAATTTTCTTCATAATAACCGCACCTCCTCAGAATAATTCCAAAAGCTTTCCGAGTATGTAGAGAATAGGCGTTAAGCCTACGGTACAGCCTGCGAAAAGCGCAAGGAGTTTCTTTCCGTCAACGGGAAGATTACCTACGAATTTGCCCGTTTGTCCGTTCATAGCAAAGGTATACTTCTCACCCTTATACGACGTATTGAGAAGCCATACGGGATAAAGCGCATACTTTGATATACCCTTTAAGAGCTGTACCGAGGTGCTCTGAGGAGTTACGGAGGTATAACCTCTTACGGTATCCTTTAACGTATCCTCAGCGCTTGTTTTAACCCTCTGGTTAGCGCGCTCAGTACTCTGCTCCATTGTAACGTCGTACTTATCGGCAAGATAACCTGCGAGGTAAGCGGTCTGGAAATCCACTGCCTGTGAGAAATCAAAGGGCTCAATACTCTCCATAAGGTCATCGGGCATTTTGCTCGAGCCGTCTACGGGGATATTTGCAAAGCTCATTGTACCCTCACGGAATACGTCAAAATAGCTCGTTTCGGTGTATTCGTATTTACTGTCCGACCACGTTCTTACCTTAGTTGCCTTATACTGAACTGCGGCGTCTATGTCAGAATCAAAAAGCCAGAAAGGAACGTATATTCCCTTAATTTCTTCAAGCTTATTTTCACTTTTGAAGGTGGACGGAGCAAACCTCTTGGTGCTAACATAGTCCTTAAGCTTCTGTTTGGCAGCTTTTTTATCAAGCTTGAACGGAATAACGAAATCAGGCTTTAAAACGCCCGAGAGCCTGCCGCTCATTACAACGGGATTGCCGCAGAAAGGACACGAGGTCGCAGCGGTGTTTTCGTCGCCCATAATTTCGCCGCCGCAGGTGTTACAGGTATATACATTCATATTGTACGCGTCGGAAGCAAATTCATCCTGTTTGGACTCCCATTCAAAGCTGTCCGGCTGCTGAGAATTAAGTATTTCGTCTTTTTTAATTAGAGACGCAACGTCGAATTCTGAGTCACAAAACGGGCACTTCATTCTCTGAGTACCCGCGTCGAACTCAATGCGAGCGTCGCAATGCGGACATTTATAATCAAGTGTCTGAGCCATAATATCCTCCAAATGAATAGTTATTATCTGACAGTTTATTATGCGTTTTTCTTTAAGTCCTCAGCGTGAAGCTGAATAGGCTTACGCTGTTTATTTGTTCTTATTAAAGGCTGAGCGCCGTCTGTAACGCTCTCCTTGGTAATCAGTATACTTTCGATAGTGTAATCGCTAGGTACTCTGAACATAAGGTCGCTGAGTACGCTCTCAAATACAGTCCTGAGTCCCCTTGCGCCAGTTTTTCTTTCAAGAGTAATATCTGCAATTGCCTCAAGTGCTTCGGGCGCAAATTCAAGCCTTACATCGTCCATTTCAAATAGCTTGGTATACTGCTTTACTATTGAATTGCGCGGTTCGGTCATTATGCGGATAAGTGCTTCCCTGTCGAGCTGTTTAAGCGTAGCTATAACGGGAATACGACCGATAAGCTCAGGGATAAGACCGTATTTAACAAGGTCATGCTGGATAACGTGTGAGATAACCTCCTCCTTTTCTACCTTGTTTTTATCAAGCTCTGAGCCAAAGCCGAGTGAATTACGTCCAAGTCGCTTTTCAACAATCTTTTCAATTCCGTCGAAAGCACCGCCGCAGATGAAAAGAATATTGGTTGTATCTATCTGAATAAACTCCTGCTGAGGATGCTTACGTCCTCCTCCTGGAGGAACGTTAGAAACAGTACCCTCAAGGATTTTAAGGAGCGCTTGTTGTACGCCCTCGCCGCTTACGTCGCGCGTAATCGAACGGTTTTCGCTTTTTCTTGAAATCTTGTCGATTTCGTCTACGTAAATTATACCGTGCTCTGCCTTCTCAACGTCGAAATCAGCAGCCTGAATTAAGCGGAGAAGTATATTCTCAACGTCCTCGCCGACATAACCCGCCTCCGTAAGAGTCGTCGCGTCAGCGATTGCAAAGGGTACGTTAAGTATTTTAGCGAGAGTCTGAGCGAGCATTGTTTTACCAACGCCTGTAGGACCGAGAAGAAGTATGTTACTCTTCTGGAGCTCGACGTCGCCCTCACCCTTGTAGAATATTCTCTTGTAATGGTTATATACTGCAACAGAGAGAGTTTTTTTCGCTTCCTCCTGTCCGATAACGTATTCGTCGAGCTTAGCCTTAATTTCGGTAGGCTTGGGAAGAATCATATTGCCTTCAAAGCCGCCGTATCTATGCTCGTTAGCAAGCGGTGCAAGAAGGTCGTTACAAAGCCCCACGCATTCGTCGCAGATAAATACGCCGCTCGGTCCCTCGATGAGCTTATAAACCATTGATTCGCTTTTGCCGCAGAAGGAACATCTCTCTACGCGCTGATTGTCATCTCGTGCCATATATTCTCCGATTTATCTTTTATCTATAACTTTATCAACAAGTCCGTATGCCATAGCCTCCTCGGCAGACATCCAGTTATCCCTGTCGGTATCCTTAACGAGCGTATCATAGTCCTTACCGCAGTTTTCAGCAAGAATACGGTTAAGCTTTTCTTTAGTCTTAATGAGGTTTTTAGCAGCAATTTCAACGTCGGTTGCCTGACCTGTAATGCCGTTTCCGCCAACAAGCGGCTGATGAATTAATATCTCGCTGTTAGGAAGCGCAATCCTCTTTCCTTTAGCTCCGCTTGAAAGCAGAAAAGCGCCCATGCTTGCAGCCATACCGACGCATATAGTTGATACGTCGCATTTGATATAATTCATTGTATCATAGATAGCAAGACCTGCGGTTACTGAGCCGCCCGGTGAATTGATATAAAGCGAAATATCCTTTTCGCTATCCTGTGACTCAAGGAATAAAAGCTGCGCTACAACGAGCGAAGCGGTATTATCGTCAACTGTGTCGGATAATACAATGATTCTGTCTGAAAGCAGGCGTGAGAAAATGTCGACCGACCTTTCGCCTGCGCTTGATTGTTCAATAACATATGGTACTAATGATGCCATAAAACCACCCTTTCGTAATAGTTTGTGATAGTTTTGTAACTTTTATACTCTGATTTACGGGAGGGCGTACCCTCCCGTAGAATACTGTTTTTATGCCTTTTTAGCGTTATCAACCACGAAGTCAACTGCCTTGCGGGTGATAATATCCTGACTGAGCTGTTCGGTCGGTACAGCCGTTTTAATCTGGTCTGCTTCCATACCGTACTGCTCAGCGAGCTTATTAACCTCAGCCTCAATTTCCTCGTCGGAGGCTTCGATATTCTCAGCCTTTGCTATTGCTTCAAGTGCAAGAGCGGTCTTAACCTGCTTCTTTGCACCTTCCTCAAACTGCTTGCGGAAATCGTCCATGGACTGTCCAAGATACTGAAGATAAGTATTAAGGTCTATGCCCTGCATCTGAAGTCTGTAGCCGTAATCCTGAATTAAATCATCGGTTTTCTGAGCGTTCATACATTCAGGAACCTCAACCTCCATACCGTCGATAACCTTGTCGATAAGAGTATTTTCAAACTCAGTCTTAGCACTTGCTTCCTTACGCTCGGTAATCTGCTTTCTGAGCTTATCCTTAAGCTCGTCAAGAGTTTCAACCTCGTCGTCTACGTCCTTAGCAAACTCGTCGTCAAGCTCAGGTAATTCCTTAACCTTGATTTCATGGATTTTGCACTTAAATACTGCGTCCTTGCCTGCAAGGCTCGGCTCATATTCCTCGGGGAACGTAACGTTAACGTCAAATTCCTCATCAACGTTGTGACCGGCAACCTGCTCCTCAAAGCCGGGAATAAACTGAGCTGAGCCAAGCTCAAGCGGGAAGTTTTCACCCTTGCCGCCTTCAAAAGCTTCTCCGTCAACGAAGCCTTCAAAGTCAATTTCAGCAGTGTCGCCCATTTCAGCAGATCTGTCCTCAACGGTAACAAGACGGCTGTTTCTGTCGAGCATATTCTTAAGCTCAGCTTCAACGTCCTCGTCAGTAGCTTCGGATACGGGATATTCAGTCTCAAGTCCCTTATATTCGCCGAGCTTAACTTCAGGATAGGTTGTAACCTTCATTTTCATTTCAACGCCTTCAGCCTTGCTGATAACAGGAGTTGTAAGGTCGTACGGCTGGTCAACGATTCTGAGTTCAGCCTCATCGATAGCGCTCTGTACAGCCTCGGGGAAAACGATTTCAAGCGCGTCCTCATAAAAGGCAGCCTCTCCGTATACCTTCTCAGCCATACCCTGAGTAACCTTACCCTTGCGGAAACCGGGAATCTGGATTGACTTTCTCTGCTTCATATAAGCCTTTTTAGTGGCTTCGGTAAAGGTTTCAGCGTCAACCGTTACTTCAATTTCGTATGTGTTTGTGTCAACTTTATTACATGATTTAAGCGCCATAATATGACCTCCTTAATTATTTATAAATTAATAACGCAAGCATTATAACATAACTAATAATAAATTACAATAATTATTTTATTAATAGGGGTGTAAATGATAATCTGTCACAGGAAATAAGCCTGTACTTAATCCCGTCGAAATCCCCCTCTACGGCAAACCTCGCAGCCGCTCCGTGAAGATGACCGTAATAGCAGCGCTTTACTTTAAACTCCTTCATAAGCTCTACAATCTCTTCGCAGGAGGCTTCAGTAGTAATCGGCGGATAATGTAAAAATAGTACCTTTTCGTTGCTTTTTGCAGCCTCGAGCGAGCGCCTTATACGCCCTACCTCCCTGCTGAGTACCTTTTCGTCATGCGCCTCTTCGCTTTCAAACATCCAGCCGCGGCTGCCGCAAATTGAAATACCCTCGGCTTCAATCGAATTGTTATAAAGAAAGCTGATTGAATCAAAACCGTTATCGGCGGTAAATTTATTCATCTTCGAAGCTGTATTCCACCAATAGTCGTGATTGCCCTTGATAATGATTTTACGCCCGGGCAAATTATTAAGAAACTCAAAATCCTTATAAAGCTCGTCAAAATTCATAGCCCAGCTTATGTCGCCCGCGATTATAACGGTGTCGTTTTCGCTTATTAACTTTTCCCAGTTATTTTCAAGCCTGCTCACATAATCCTTCCAGCCAGGAAAGGAATCCATCGGCTTGTTAGTCCCGAAGGATAAGTGAGTATCCGCAATGGCAAAAACTGACATAAATATCTCCTTTAATCACAGCAAAAATAATAATGAAGGGAGTGAATAAGTTGAATAAGGAATTTAAAGAAATTAAGGGAATTACGTGCGAGGTAGAAAACTGCGTTTATCAGGATGTAAACGGAAACTGCAACGCAGGTCATATTAAGGTAGGTAATCCCAACGCGCTTCACGAAAGCGAAACAAAATGCGAAACCTTTGAGTGTTCACCTGCTTGTGAAGGCGAATAATTAAAATTCGGGGGCGGATTTCTCCGCCCTTTATTTTATAAATTCAAAAGGTTAAATACCATTTCGCTCATATCCTCTTTACTGCATACATTGGTAAAGCGGACCTTTTTATTTTTAAGAGCTTTTATAGGCTCGGGTATTTCTACGCCTAAAACCTCGTTGATTTCGTCAATCGTTTCAAACTCTGTCATTTTAACTTCCGTACCGTCAAAAACGGCGGAATACACGCTCTTCGGGAACTTAAAAGGTGAAGCCGTTGAGTCAATAACTGTCGGAACGTCGTCATCAGTACGTTTTACATAAGAATAATAAACGTTGACAGCGACCGCAGTATGTGGGTCAAGCAGGCATTTATAATCATTGAACTGAGTCTGAATGGTCTTTCTGACCTGGTATTCATCTGCAAAGCCTGCGTCGAAATAATGTCTTATCTCTCCGAGCATCTCCTCGGATACCTTATAAACGCCGCATTCATTAAGCTGTGACATCAGTTCCTTAACAAGCGTGTCGTCATTTCCGCTGATATGGTAAAGAAGCCTTTCAAGGTTAGACGAAATAAGAATATCCATAGAGGGCGAGGTCGTTGTATAAAACGTTCTGTTCCTATTATATTCGCCCTTGGTAAGAAAGTCCGTAAGAATATTATTTGAATTTGAGGCGCAGATTAATTTTTTAATCGGAACGCCCATAAGCTTTGCATAATAGCCTGCGAGTATGTTTCCGAAGTTACCCGTAGGAACTACGACGTTAATCTCATCCCCAAGCTCAATTCTCCCCTGTTCAACCATATCCGCGTATGCAGAAAAATAGTAAACAATCTGCGGTACGAGACGTCCCCAGTTAATTGAATTAGCGGAGGAAAACATCATATCCTTTTTTGCAAGCTGAGCCTTTATTTCGTCATTAGTAAAGATTGCTTTAACCGCGGTCTGCGCATCGTCAAAATTGCCCTTAATCGCGCATACTGCGACGTTTTCTCCTTCCTGCGTCGTCATCTGAAGCTTCTGCATAGGAGATACTCCGTCAACGGGATAGAATACTAAGATTCGTGTATTTTCAACGTCTTTAAAGCCCTCAAGAGCCGCCTTGCCCGTATCGCCCGAGGTAGCTACAAGAATAACAATTTCTTTGCCGTCAACCGTCTTTTTTGCCGAAACAGTCATTAAATACGGCAGAAGCTGAAGCGCCATATCCTTGAATGCGCAGGTAGGTCCGTGCCATAGCTCAAGTATGTTCTCATTACCGTTTACGTTTACTACGGGCGCGATTTTCTCTGAGGTAAATTTATTTCCTCCGTAAGCGCCCTCAACGCAGTATGTAAGCTCCTCCTCGGTGAAATCGGTGAGGAAGGTTTTGAGAATTGTCTTAGCCCTATCGATATAGGGCATATTAACCATTTTTTCAATGTCGGAAAGAGTAAACTCAGGTATTTCACAGGGTACGAAAAGTCCGCCCTCCTCGCTTATTCCCTGTGCGATTGCCTGTGCCGCAGATACTCTTAAGCTGTTATTCCTCGTAGATGTATAAAGCATAACCGTTCTCCTAAAATATAGTTATTATATTCTAATCTAAAGTAAAAGCATTTTCAAGATATTTAATGGATTTTATCTCATTATTTTCAAAAAACACCTCAGCGACGTCAAAGCGCGGCTGTAATTCGCTGCCGCTGCGCTGAATATATGTCATGGCAGTATGAATAATCCGCTCCTGCTTGTATTCGTCAACAAACTCCTTAGGCTCAGCAATGGAATTACAGTTTCTTGCCTTGACCTCAACAAAGACGATATAGCGACCCTTAGTCAGTATTAAGTCTACCTCGCCGTAACGTGAGCGGTAATTATAATCAAGGAGCTTATAATTTTTCTTTCTTAAATAATTTGCAGTATAACGCTCTGCAAGCGCACCCATATCAATCATTTCTTAGCATACCAGGTCTTTAAAAAAGTCTTTCTGTGTATGTCGCTCTCGCCGTATTTATCGAGCATTTCATAGTGCAGCTTAGTTCCGTAGCCCTTGTGCTTTCCAAACTGATACTGAGGATATTTCTCAGCCATTTCGAGCATATATCTGTCCCTTGAAACCTTGGCGAGAATTGAAGCGGCTGCAATAGAGGCGGACTTTGCGTCGCCCTTAATAATAGTTTCGCCGTCAATTGAAAGCGGCGGCATTCTGTTACCGTCAATGAGCGCAAAATCGGGTTTTACTTTAAGTCCCTCTACCGCACGCTTCATAGCAAGATATGTTGCGTTTAAGATATTAAGCTCGTCAATTTCCTTTTCACTTACACATGCTATTGAAAAGTCGAGCGCTTCGTTAATTATTTTATCGAAAAGCTCTTCCCTTTTCTTCTCGGAAAGCTTCTTAGAATCATTAACGCCCTCAATAAGCTGATTATCCTTAAGAATAACGGCAGCGGCGTATACGGGGCCTGCGAGAGGACCTCTGCCTGCTTCGTCTACTCCGCAGATGATTTTATATCCGTTTTTCTTGGCTTCGTTTTCATAATAAAGCCAGTTAATTTCATTATCCATTTGGTAACTCCAGTGTTATTCTTCCGAGCTTTCCCGCTCTGAATTCGTCGGAAACTATTACGGCAGCTCTCTCATAATCAATCTCTCCGCCTTTTATCAGAAATCCGCGCTTTCTTCCTATTTCCTCAAGTATTTCCCAACCCTGCATAGCGGAATTTACTGTAATTTTGTACCTTTCCTCAATCATTTCAGGCTTTGTTTTTGCAAGGGCTTCAAGCAGTCTGCACGAGAGTGTCTGAATATCCGTAACCTCGTCCTTTATCGAGCCTATAAATGCAAGCTTGTCGCCCACCTCGGGGTCGTCGAACTTAGGCCAGAGAACGCCCGGCGTGTCGAGCATTTCGATACCGTTGCCGACTACAAACCACTGATTCTGCCTTGTAACACCCGCCTTATCGGCAACCTTGGCTTTAGCGTTTTTGCCCATGCGGTTTATAAATGAGGATTTACCGGTATTGGGAATACCGACAACCATAAGGCGAAGCGGTTTATTAACCATTCCCTTGGAATTATTGCGCTTTATAACGTCCTTAAGCGCTTCCTTAACTGTATCTTCAAAACGGTTCAGTCCCTTACCCGTTCTGCAGTCAACCGCAAGCGCATAGAAACCTTTATTCTTAAAATGCTTAAGCCAGAGCGAAGTTGCGTTCTGATTAGCAACATCGCATTTATTGAGAAGTATAATCCTCGGCTTATTCTTAATTATTTCATCAAGCTCAGGGTTACGGGAGGAATACGGCACGCGAGCGTCAACAAGCTCAACCACACCGTCAACAAGCGCGAGCGACTCCTTAATAAGTCGTCTCGTCTTAGCCATATGTCCGGGAAACCACTGTACATTTTGTTTAATATATTCAGGCATAGTATTTTTCCTTTAAGACAATTTAATTTATTATATAATAAAACGTCCCCTTTGTCAAAAGGAGACGTTAATTTCAGATATTTATTACTTAATAGCTGCCTTAACCTTAGCTGCCTTACCAACTCTGTCACGCAGATAATAGAGCTTAGCTCTTCTAACCTTACCTCTGCGGATAACCTGTACGTCAACAACGTTGGGAGAATGAAGCGGGAATACACGCTCTACACCAACGCCGTAGGAAAGGCGGCGAACAGTAAAGGTTCTGGAAATGCCGGAACCGCTCATAGCGATTACAGTACCTTCGAACATCTGAATTCTTTCTCTTGAACCCTCGCGGATATTAACCGATACTTTTACGGTATCACCGATATTAAACTTAGGGGTTTCCTCTTTCATTGAGCTCTGCTCAATAAGCTTAAGTGCGTCCATTTTTATTCCTCCTTATTGTTTATAAGATGTTCGTATCATACAATCGGGAATGACATAGGACCATCTTCAAAATGCATGGCGCTTGCATTTTTTCGCATTGCGCAGGTAACGCAACGGTAAATGCTGATATATAATAACACAAAGTATTACAAATTGCAAGAATTTTTTAAAATTTATTTATACTCGTTCAAATCCGCCTTTAAAAGCTTAATTCTTGATATTTCCTTCCATTCATAGTCTATGTCAATAAGCCGTATAATCGTATCAAATAACAGAGAAGGATTAAGATTTTTTTCAATACCTGCAAGAAGTCTGATATTGAGTATTATCTGTTCCCCTCTGATTGATACGGAATACTTATTAATGAACTGTTTAATGTCCGTTTCCTTAAGGATACGTCGCTTACCCTTTTTGCCTTTTTTAAGAGCAAGGATTTCATCCGAATCAAGCAGTTTTTTTATTCTCTTAAGCGCTTTTTCATTATCCTTAAATTCAAATTTGAAAACGTAATCGCTGTAAGCTATATCCTTGGGCTCGGAAAAGTCGTCAAGAACATCAGTTATCCTTATACCGACAGGCAGGGCTGAGTTCATTCTTTCCTTGATTTTTTCATTCGAAATTTCGTCGGTAATGCGTATATCAACGCTCTCACACAGGCTTTCAACACCAAGAGAAAGCGGTAGCGAAAAGCTCATATAAGGATGCGGATTAAAGCCTTCGGTGTACCATAAATTAAGCTTAGCCCTCGAAAATGCGCGCTGAAAGGCTCTGTTTATATCAAGATGGCTGATATATTTAGCCTGTCCCGTTTTTGAAAAAATCAGCCTAACCTCTCGCATCGCAGTTACCTCCGTTAAGCTTATTAGCTCCGCAGCCAGCGCACTTTATTCTGCAATGCGGCGTAGTTTCGCCCCTGTGAGCCTTTTCATTTTCACGCTGAAGGAATTTTCTGCTAACGCCGAAATCAATATGGTCCCAGGGTAAAAGCTCGTCAAACGGCCTTCTGCGCTGTGTATAGAAATATGGGTCAATGCCGTTTTCTTCAAAGGCTTCGAGCCATTTTTCAAATTTAAAATGCTCTCCCCAGGAATCAAAGCAGCAGCCCTTTTTATAAGCGCTGTATATTACTTTATTAAGCCGTCTGTCCCCTCTTGCAAACACGCCCTCGAGAAGCGAGGTCGGAGTTTCGTGATAAGAGACCTTAATCTTTCTTGTTGGTATACATTCAAGCAGGTGCTTCTGCTTTTCCTTTAAGGAGTCCATATTATCCTCAGGCTCCCATTGGAACGGAGTATGCGGCTTCGGTATGAACGAAGCGCAGGAAATTGAAACCTGTACTCCTGAGCCCTTTGTGTTAGGATTGCGTCCGAATTCCCTTACAACCTTCATTCCGAGGTCTGCTATACCCTCAATATCCTCCATAGTTTCCGTAGGAAGTCCCATCATAAAGTATAACTTAACGCTCGTCCAGCCATTATCAAAGGCTTTATTACAGGTTGAGAGTACCTCGTCCTCGGTAATATTCTTATTAATAACGTCCCTGAGCCTTTGAGTTCCTGCTTCGGGAGCGAAGGTAAGACCGCTTCTCCTCACAAGCTTGAGCTTTTCTACAAGCTCATCCGAGAAATTATCAACTCTGAGTGACGGAAGTGAGAGATTGATTTTATCCTTGACCGTCCAATCAACAAGTGAACTGAGCATTTCATTTGCTGAGGAGTGGTCTGAGGTAGAAAGAGAGCATAAAGAAAGCTCGTCATAGCCCGTGCTCTCAATCAGCGCCTGTGACTGAGCGTTAATAGTCTCAACGCTCTTTTCCCTTATCGGTCTGTATATAAAGCCCGCCTGACAAAAGCGGCAACCTCTTATACAGCCCCTGAAAATTTCCTCAACCGCTCTGTCATGAACTATCTGAATGAACGGTACAACAAAATCCTTGGGATAATAGCATTTATTAAGGTCGCTCACAACGCTTTTTTTAACAGGAAGCGGAGCGCCGTAGTTTGCTTTTAAGGTTTTGAGTGTGCCGTCAGCGTTATATTCATCCTCATAAAATGACGGGATATATACGCCCTTAATATCCTTTGCTTTAAGCAGAAATTCGTGTTTTGAAAGTCCCTGCTTTTTACATTCCTTAAGTAAATCTATAAACTCGTTTGTACTCTCCTCACCGTCGCCGAGGAATACTGCGTCAAAGAAGTCCGCCATAGGCTCAACGTTACAGCAGCACGGACCTCCCGCAACTACGAGCGGAGCAAGCTCCTTTCTTTCCTTTGAAAAAAGCGGTACACCGGCTAAATCAAGCATATTGAGCACGTTGGTATATGAAAGCTCATACATAAGTGTAAAGCCGATTATATCAAATTCAGTGAGGTAATCGCCCGATTCAAGAGCATAAAGAGGAACGTTATTTTTCCTCATTAGTTCTTCCATATCTTTCTCGGGAGCAAATACTCTTTCGCACCACGAATCCTCGCGCTCGTTAACAAGACCGTATATAATCTTCATTCCGAGGTGGGACATACCTATTTCATAAGTATCGGGAAAGCAAAAGGCGTAACGGATATCCACCTTATCCCTGTCCTTAACCACGCTGTTAAGCTCCCCGCCAACGTAGCGCGAGGGCTTTTGAACGTACTGAAGGATTTTTTCAACTTCTTTTTTTATCATCTTATTTCCTCTTTAAGTGAAAAAATAATTATGTATGCTGCAATTAAAAAAGCAGAAATGTTCATAGTAATTACGGCGTACAGAATTATAGCAGTAACAGTAAAAATACTTATTATTTTACAAGCTTTATACGGTAAAACAAGGCTGAGCGCTCTCCCGCCGTCAAGCGGATACACGGGAAGCGCATTGATAATAAACAGCACAAGGTTAATATCCTTATGAATACCTAATGCTAAAAAAGTCAGATTAACAATTATCCCCGAAAGCAGAAATATCAGCTCCTGATAATGCTTTAAATCCGACGAATGTTTTAGCCCGATACCGTAAAAGGCAAGTCTTATTTCCTCCGCTTTACCGCCGAATAAGTAAAGCGCGGCAATATGCCCTGCTTCGTGGAGAGACGCAAAAAGAATGATATTCAGCACCCTCTGAGAACTGAACAGCATTGAAAAAGCAATAATAAGAATAAAAGAGAATTCAATAGTGAATTTAGTTTTGTTAATGTAAAATACCATATTAAATGGTATTAATAAAATCAGCTTTTATTCCTGTCAATATAGCTTTGAAGAATCATAACGGCGGATACTGCATCAACGGTTTCCTTGCGCTTTTTACCCCTGACGTTATTTGAGGATAATACATTATGCGCCATAACGGTCGTTAAACGTTCATCTTCAAAATCAATAGGTATATCGCATACCTCCGACAAAGCATTGCCCAGGGCTTTACTTTCCTCGCTTCTGAAGCCGTAGCTTCCATCCATATTACGAGGCAGCCCGATAATGATTTTCTCAGGTCTTTCCCCTTCAATGATTTCAATAATTTTATTAATCAGCTTCGGCTGATATTTTTCATTAATTACGGTATACGGGGACGCTATAATTTCCCTTTCGTCACAAAAAGCGATACCAGTCCTCGCGTCGCCGTAGTCAATAGACATAATCTTCATATATTCACCAAATAAGAGGAAATCGAATATTCGATTTCCTCATAATAATTAATCCTCACCGTCGCCTGTATCCTCATCGGGAGTCGCGGGCTCTTCAGGCTCGTCGTCTGTGGTAGCCGTAGTTTGTTCAGCGGCGGTAGTAGCCTCTGTTTTTCCCTCAGCTCCGTTGTTCTTATTGTCCGTCTTATCTTCTTTCTTTTCAGTCGGCTTTTCGTAGGTGGTGTAGCCGGGAAGATTATTTTCATCGAACCAGCCGTACATTCCCGAGCCCTTGCAGAGCTTACCGTTAACGGGGCTATACTCACGCCTAACTACCCCTTCTGGAATAACAAACTCACGCTCGTTAACGTCCTTCTTGTCATAGATATTCTTCATAACAAGATTCCAGAGCGTGCCGCAGGGGTTCGGAGAAAGATAATACTTAATCTCCTTTGGTTTGTCATAGCCGTACCATACGCCGCAGATATATTCAGGTGTGCCACCGATGAACCATCTGTCCTTACTCTCGGTAGTTGTACCTGTCTTACCGAAGCATTCGATATTGGAAAGCTTATAAGTGCGTCCAGTACCCTCGGTCATAACGGTCTGGAGAAGCTTATTCATAACGCCCGCCGTATTTTCGGAAATAGCGGCTTCCTTTGTATCCTCGGGCTTCTTTTCGATAATAACGTTTCCCTGGGAGTCCTCAATTTTATAGTAACCGTAAGGCTCATAATAGTATCCGCCGTTACCGAAAGCCTGGTATGCGGTGGTCATCTCAAGCACGGATACGCCGTGGGTCAGCGAGCCCGTTGCCATAGGTGCATAGTCCTCATCGCGCACATCAAGGCTTGTGATATGCCAACGGTTTATCATAAATTCATATGCATATGACGGTCCAATAGCCTCAAGCGTTCTTGCGGATATTGTATTCTTAGACTGCGCAAGACCCTTTTGTACTGTGATTATATCGCCGGAATATCCGCCGCCCTCGTTAGTAGGCCACATCTTACCGTTGACTTCCATAAGCGGCGCGTCCTTGGTAGGCGTTGACCAGTAAATTTCAGTCTCAGGGTCATTAAGGCTCTTTTCAAGCGCAGGACCGTAAACGGAAAGCGGCTTGATTGTAGAACCCGGCTGACGTTCGGACTGCGAGGCTCTGTTGAGCTCACGCCTTCCCGTCTTTTTACCCGTACCGCCGACGATTCCGAGCACACGCCCGTTATAGTCCATAACAACGCATGCACCCTGTACTGTTTCATCGGGCATACGGCGGTAGTTAACGTAAACGTCGTCCATAGCTGCCTGAATTTCGAAGTCAATCGCGGTATAGATTTTAAGCCCTCCGCCAAAGAGAAGATTCTTTGCCTTCTTCTTTGAATAGCCCATTTTCTGAAGGTCGGACAGTACCTCCTCTATTACATAGTCGGTATAGTATGAATATACCGTAGTGTCGTTGGACGATTTCTTAGTGCTCTTAATCTGAGACCCCTTATAATCCTTAGAGGTGGTATAAATCATCTTATAATTGAGCGCCTCGTTCATCTCGTCATCAGTGATAAAGCCGAGGCTTCTCATCTTCTTAATAATCCATTCGCGCCTTGAAACGCCGTTTAACGGATTGATCTGATCCTCATTAAGCAGAGGGTCGTAGCGCGTCGGCGCTTTAGTAATTGCCGCAAGGCAGGCGCACTCTGCAATGTTTAAGTCCTTAACCTCCTTGCCGAAATATGTTTCTGCAGCCGTCCTTACGCCATAACAGCCGTGAGACAGATATATAGTATTAAGGTACGCCTCAATAATTTCATCCTTAGTGTAGTGCTTTTCAAGGTTAAGCGCAGAGAGAATCTCGTTAAACTTACGTACGAAGGTAACGTCGTTCTGGTCGGTTAAGTTCTTAATCAACTGCTGAGTGATAGTAGAACCGCCCTGCCCCGACTGATTAACTATAACGCCGCCTACACGCTTCCAGTCAACGCCGTGGTGAGAATAAAAACGCTCGTCCTCGATAGAAATAAACGCATTTAAAAGGTTTGGGTTCATCTCGTCAAGTGAAAGCCATATACGGTTTTCCTCGCCGTGAAGCCTTGTAATCTCAGTCAGCCTGTCCTTTTTATCGTAACCGTAAATGAACGAGGTCTGATTCTGAGAATACTTTTCTTTATCAAGGTCGAATACCTTATCGCCTTGAACGAAGGTATAGCCGTAAATGAAAATCACAGACGAGCAGACAATAGTAACAACGCCCGCAATCATTAAAAGAGCGAGAATAGTCTTTCCGATAAACGAGAAAAACTGCTTTACGCCGTTAGTAGTTTTTGCAGGCTTTGGCGCTTTTTTGCTCTTTTGCTTTACAGGCTTACTGTTAGTACTTGACTTAGTCGTTCTCTTTGAATTACCTTTGCTAACGTTATAGGACGTAGGAAGATTCTTGGTCAGTTTATCATGATTATCCTTATCGTCATTATAAACCTTCTGAGAATTATTCATAAAGGATTCAAGTAAATCATCATAATCTTTAGATGCCATTTCAGTCTCCTTGTTCTGATTGCAGATTATAACATTTCAATATATTATATAATACTTTTACTTAAAAATAAAGAAAAATTTTCTAAAATATAAAAAAACACGTTCCGACTTACCTTGAACGTGATTTTTTTCTCTCGTTTTTAATCCGCTTTGCACGCTTTTTGTTCATTTCAATATAGCTTGTCTTAACTGCCACATTGTCAAAATTTTGCTTAGCTCTGATGAAAAACCAATAGGTCGACATACAGTAATTACAGGTTGTGTCGCCCTTGAACGCCTTATTTTGCATTATGAGGTTCTCAGGCATATCCATAAGCCCGCCGCACTTGGGACAGATTAAATCCGTATTATATACGTCAAAGCTTCCCGATACCTCCATGGTAATGTAATACGGCTTAAAGAGGAGGCGTTCAAAGAAAGAGGAGTCGCACTTATGTATAAAGCCTTTAAGCTTCTTTTCGTCATAAACCTTTTTAAAGCATTCAGCCGTAACGTAGCAGTCAGCAAGAGCTCTGTGAAGCTTTTCCGTGTCAAAATTAACTCCGAAAATTTCAGCGCACCTCTCAAGCGCGACCTGATTTCCGTTAGGGTTATCCTCTTTGCTGATAAAGGACATACAGTATTTTTGCACGTCGCAGTAATTCTTTATAAAGTCAACCCTTGCAGCACCGAAGTTCTGTAAAAAATTGCCTGACAGAACGAACAAATCGGAATTGCTCCAGGACATAAATACGTTTTCCTCGCCCTTGCCCCATCTTGCAAAATCGGAAAAAGCGTCTTTAAAGGAAATACCGTTTTCCTTAATCTCCTCATTAGTTATGTTAGTAAGACGTTTACAGCGTGAGGAAAGCTTACGGGTAAAATGAGGAATTACAAGCTGCTTATATGTATCGACGATGTTAAGCCTTTTATCAAGCTTTACAGCGCCTATTTCAATTATTTCGTTCATAAAGCTTTTAGTGGCGTAATTATATGCATTATTCCACTCAAAGTCAAAGATAATATAATACAAGTTTTAATATTCTCCAATTAACCGAAAAACAGCCCTGCATAACGCAAGGCTGTTAACAAAGTGTTATACAAATAAGAAAATGAGAAATGCAGAAAGAACAACAATGAAGAATACAACAATTAAGCTTTTTGTGAGTCTTTCAAGCTTACCGTCAACGGTTCTGCCCTTAGCTTTATTGCCGTAGCTGTTTTCAGGTCCGCCTGTAATAACGCCTGAAAGGCTGGACTGTCTGCCTTCCTGCATAAGTACGATTAAAGTAATTATAATCGATGCAACGATAAGCACAGCACCGAATACATAATGATACCAAAGCATAATATTTTCCTCCTGATAGATTTTACGCGTAATGAATTATAACATAAGTAATTACATAATGCAAGTATTTTTTTATTTAGAAGGTAAGCTGGTCGGTATTATCGGCGGGACCGGGTACGGCGCCCGCTGCGGGAAGGCTCTTAGTTCTGAAACGCCAGGGCTTTTCGAACTCGCCTTCAGTATAGAAGTGCATTGACTCAAGCTTATGGTTCTTCTTCTGAGTCATAACGGAAACGCCGATAGTGTCCTTAGTTGACTTTGAAGCAAGCGCTCCCGTATTAAGAAGCAACATTCTGCCGTTGGAGGAGCAAAGCACAAGCTCGCAGTCCTCCTCAATGTATTCCATAGCGCTGAGCGGAACCTTACCCGAATATGCCTTTAAAAGCTTCTTTCTGTTTGTTTTAGTCTGATAAGCGGAAATATCAACCTTTGCAATCTTTCCGTTTTCAAAGGCGAAAATCATATAGCCCTTGTATTCCCTGATAACGCAGACAAATACGGTCTTTTCGTCGGGCTCCATTTCAAGCTTTGAAGCAACGAAGGTACCGAGCTGAGAAGCTTTACTATCCGGAAAATCGTCAATTTTAGCCTTATATACCTGGCATTTATCGGTAAACGCGAGGAGCTCGTCCTTATTAGAGCACTCAAAGGTTCTTACAACCTCGTCGCCCTCCTTTACCTTCTGCTCACCGCTCATACGGAGATTGGCGGTTCTTATCTTATTAAGATAGCCTTCTTTGGTAATAAAGAGCGTTACGGGATAGTCGGGTATTTCAACCTCTTCAGTCGAGTCAAATTCTTCGACCTGATACAGTACTTCGCTCTTTCTTTCGGTTGAATACTTCTTTTTAACCTCTTCAAGCTCTTTAACTATAATTTTCTTCTGCTTGTTCTTTGATCCGAGTATTCCCTCAAGCTCTGCGATTTCCTTAATTAAGTCCTCAATGTCTTTAGTGCGCTTAAGGATATATTCGCGGTTTAAATGACGGAGCTTGATTTCAGCTACGTACTCAGCCTGCGCCTTATCAATGCCGAAGCCTATCATTAAGTTAGGTACAACGTCCGCTTCTGCTTCGGTATTACGGATTATCCTTATTGCCTTGTCAATATCAAGCAGGATTTTTTCAAGTCCCTGCAGGAGATGAAGCCTTTCAGCCTTTTTATCAAGAGTGAACTGAGTTCTTCTTCTTACACATTCAAGACGGAAATCAATCCATTCCTCAAGTATATCCTTAACGCCGAGCACCATTGGAGTACCCTTGATAAGTACATTGAAGTTACAGGAAAAAGTGTCCTCAAGCTGAGTCATCTTGTAAAGCTTGGTCATAAGCTTGTCCGGGTCAGTTCCCCTCTTTAAGTCAAGCGTTATCCTCAGGCCCTTTAAGTCCGTTTCGTCGCGTATGTCGGAAAGCTCTCTGATTTTATTGCCCTTTACAAGCTCAACGATTTTATCAATAATCGCCTCAGAGGTCGTCGTAGGCGGGATTTCGGTAACGTTAATACAGTTATATGACTTTTCGTAATTATACTTTGCTCTAACTTTAACCGAGCCCCTGCCGTTTTCATAGATTTTTTCAAGCTCTTCCCTGTCATAGATAATATATCCGCCGCCGACAAAATCAGGCGCAAGCAGCGTTTCGGATATTTCATGGGCTGGATTTTTGATAAGCGCAATCGTAGTATCGCATAGCTCGCCGAGATTGAAGGATGCGATTGAGGAAGCCATTCCTACGGCAATACCCGTAGTAACGTTCGCAAGAATAGTCGGGAATGTTACCGGAAGCAGAGTCGGCTCCTTCATCGTATTGTCATAGTTATCTACAAAATCAACGGTATCCTTATTAATATCCTCAAAGAGCTCCTTTGAAATCGGAGCAAGCTTAGCCTCAGTATAACGCGAAGCCGCGTACATCATATTCTTTGAGTACGCTTTACCGAAGTTGCCCTTACTCTCCACATACGGATATAAAAGACTTTCATTACCCCTTGAAAGACGAATCATAGTTTCATAAATAGACGCGTCGCCGTGAGGGTTGAGCTGCATTGTACGACCAACTATGTTTGCGCTCTTAATAGTTCCGCCCTGTAAAAGCCCCATATTGTACATAGTGTAAAGGAGCTTTCTGTGCGAGGGCTTAAAGCCGTCAATCTCGGGAATTGCACGGGAGAGAATTACGCTCATGGCGTAAGGCATATAGTTTGACGTAAGCGTATCTACAATACGCTCGTCCTTAATTGTACCCGCGCCCTGAATATGAACGTTATCAGCGAGCGGCTGAACGGCATTATTTTCAATAGCTTTTTTCTTTGCCATAATATCAGCCCTCCTTACGATACGTCCGCGGCATCAAGATAAAGATGACCGTAATCGGAAATATATTCTTTACGTCCCTCAAGGTTATCGCCGAGCAGTAAATCGAACATTTCCGACGTAGCCATTGCGTCGCTCGGAGTAACCTTTATAAGACGCCTTGTTGCAGGGTTCATGGTGGTTAGGTTCATCATATCAGCCTCGTTTTCACCAAGTCCCTTGGAACGCTGTACGGTGTATTTTTTACCCTCGAGCTCAGCCTTAATGGAGTCCATTTCGACCTCGTTATACGCGAAATAGGTCTGGTCTTTACAAGTGACTTCATACAAAGGTGATTCGGCAATATACACTTTTCCCTCTTCGATAAGACGCGGCATAAGACGGTAAATCATAGTGAGAATAAGAGTCCTGATCTGGAAGCCGTCAACGTCGGCATCCGTACAAATCATTATTTTATTCCAACGCAGAGCGTCCATATCAAACAAAGATACGTCCTTAGCAGCCTTGCTCTTAACCTCAACCCCGCAGCCAAGTACCTTAATTAAATCCGTGATAATATCACTCTTGAAAATCTTATCGTAATCGGATTTAAGGCAGTTCAGTATCTTGCCCCTTACGGGCATTAACGCCTGGAAATTAGCGTCCCTCGCCTGCTTACAGGCGCCGAGAGCGGAGTCGCCCTCTACTATGAAGATTTCTCTTTCGCTCACGTCCTTGGAACGACAGTCCACAAACTTCTGAATACGGTTGGTCATATCGACCTTTGCCTGAAGCGTGGTTTTGAGGTTTTTCCTTGTCTTTTCAGCCTTAATCCTTGAACGCATATTGATAAGCATTTGGTCGGCTATCTTATCAGCGTCCATCTTATTTTCAATGAAGTAAACCTCAAGCTGATGACGGAAGAATTCTGTCATAGCCTCCTGAATAAACTTATTTGTTATCGCCTTTTTAGTCTGATTTTCATACGAGGTCTGAGTTGAAAAGCTCGATACTACAAAAATTACGCACTCCTCAATATCCTGTACGGTAATCTGAGCGTCGGTTTTATTAAACTTATTATTAGCCTTTAAGTAAGCGTTAATCTGGCTTACAAACGCGCTTCGAAACGCCTTTTCGGGAGAGCCGCCGTGCTCAAGAAAAGACGAGTTATGATAATATTCCTTAAGCTGTGTATTAAGGGAGAAACAAAGAGCAGCTTTAATCTTTAACTTATAGTCCTCTAAATCCTCTCTGTCCCTGCCTACGCGCTCACATTCCCAATACTGCGGAGTTGTGAAAGCTTTATCCCCTGCAAGCTCCTTAACGTAATCCTGAATACCGTTTTCATAGCAGAATTCGGTAGTTTCATACTGGGAGGCAGTAAGCTGATTTTTAAATACAAAGGTTATATTATCGTTAACGATTGCCTGACGTTTAATCGTTTCAACATAATATTCGGCAGGCACGTTAATATCAGTAAATACGTCAAGGTCGGGCTTCCAGCGGATTTTTGTACCCGTGTCCCCTCGCTTGCCGTAAGGCTCCTTACTGAGTCCGCCAACGTTTTCGCCCTTTTCAAAGTGAAGATTATACCTGAAACCGCCCGATTTAATCTCAGCGTCCATATATTCGGAGGCGTACTGCGTAGCGCAAAGTCCGAGACCGTTAAGACCGAGCGAGAACTGGTAGTTATCGCCGCCGTTATCGTATTTACCGCCCGCATAAAGCTCACAGAAAAGGAGCTCCCAGTTATATCTATCCTCATTTTTATTATAATCAACGGGAATACCGCGTCCGAAGTCCTGCACCTCAACGGAGCCGTCAAGGAAACGTGTGATAATAATCTTCTTTCCGTGTCCCTCGCGCGCCTCGTCGATTGAGTTTGACATTATTTCAAATATAGAATGCTCGCAGCCTTCGATTCCGTCAGAGCCGAATATAACCGCAGGGCGTTTTCTTACTCTGTCGGCGCCCTTTAAGGATTTTATACTTTCGTTGCCGTATGCTTTCTTTGCCAAGCCATTACCTCCAATAACAAGTATACATACATAGTAAATTATACAATATATAGTATAAAAAATCAAGTTTTAAATAAATAAAAATATCCCCTACATATAGGGGATATTTTACAAATTTTGACTTTTAATCTATATTTTCAAACTGCTTTCTCTGTTCAATTACCGCGTTATGCATATCCTCCTTCGTCTTGCCCGTGAGCTTATAGAAGAAGAACGGAACGCCTGCAAGGAACATCATAAGACCGTGGAATACGGTATAGAAGAAAAGCATCTTAATCTGAGTATCGGTTGACTGTACGGGATTTGGTACTAAGTCTGTCGGCTGAATGTACTGAATAATCGAATGGTCGCCGTAGAGAATACGCGGAGCAAGAGCGTTAGCAATAGTGCCGCTTATCATAGTACCGATACCGATAACGAACGGAAGCGAAGCGTCAAGCCTCTTCCCTGTTTTAAGCTCGATATCCTCAAGGACGTCCGCCTGGAACATGGTCGGAAGAAGGTTGGAAGCGCCGAACTGTAAACCGATAAGGAATAACGCTATAATGAATACAATCTGTAACGCCTTATTTCCGCTGCTGAAATAAGTATAACCGATAGCAAACGCAACAACGTTTATAATTACCGAATAGATACCGCTTGATATATAGAGTACCTTAGAATTGAATTTCTTAAGTAAGAAATTGATAATCAGCATACCAACCGCCGTACCTATGCCCGTAGGAAGTCCGAACAGCAGGAACTTAGACGTTGAGCCAAGAAGCGCGGCAGCAAGAAACGGACCGAGATATGTAGCGATATTACGGAAGCTTTTTAAAGTGTCGGATATGATAATAGTCCATGCGTATTTATTGGTTAGAATATCCTTAAAGCCAACAAGCGGGTTTTTCTTTTCAGCGGTATACGCAACTCTTTCATGAACAGCGTTCATGCCGAGGAGCATGGCGATAACGCCGACAACGCCGCAAAGTCCCGCTCCGATTATATACTGTAAGCCCTCGTTGTCCTTCCAGATTAAACCGATTACGAGAAGAATTACAAGCGGAGCAGAATTACCGACTGCTGATACAATACTTCTGAAGGAGATAACGTTATCGCGCTCCTTCATATTAGGAGTCATAACGATTGCAACCATATTGACGGAGTTACCGAGGCTCGTTGCTATCGACCACAATACCGCAATCGTTACGATATAAATCATAAGAATTGTGCCGGAAAGCGCTTTAGGCGTAATAAAGGTTAATACAAGCAAAACGCCCGCAGGCACAGCAGCAATCAGTCCGAGAGGTTTAAATTTACCAAGCTTGCCGACTTTCCTGCCGTCAATGTACATAGCAAGGAAGAAATTGAGTATAAAAGGAATAACGCTTATTAACGTGTTATACAAAGAAGCCTGAGAATCGGTAAGCCTCAACACGTTTACAATATACGCATTCCTGTACGAGCCTATCATGCCCGTCATATTCGTATAGAAGAATACGGCAACTAAGTAGAGTATGAATTCACTTGTTTTCACATATTTCTTTTCATTTGCATTTTCCATAAAATCACTCCTTAACCTGATATTAGCACACTAAAGCGTTATTTTCAACAAATATCTTGCTAAATATAAAAGGTAAATATATAATTAAAACAAGGAGTGATTTTATGGCTATTCTAAAAAACAGCAATGTATTTATACTCGAAACAAAAAATTATCATTACGTGCTCGGTGTTGATGAATTTTCATACAACCGTCACGTGCACTGGGGCAAAAAATGTCCGATTTCAGACTACGATACAAAAGCAACTCCGACTGAGAATATTTCGCTGCACCCCGAGCTTGACCAGATTAAGCAGGAATACACGCTGTTCGGCGGAACAATGTACAGGGAGTGCTCGCTTAAGGTCACCTTCCCTGACGGCTGTAGAGAGCTTGAAACGCTATACAAGGGCTATGAGATTAACGATAACGAGCTTTGTATAACCTTTAAGGATAAGGTTTATCCTTTCGAATATGCTATTCATTATAAGGTATATGAGGATTACGACATTATAGTAAGATATACGCGCGTTAAGAATAACGGCAACGAGGACATTATCCTTGAAAAGATTATGAGCGGCGAGATTGCGCTCCCCGATACAAATCCGTATTATATTAAAAACACTAACGGCGCGTGGGGTGCTGAATGTACGCAGACTGAGGCACTGCTTGACGGTGGCTCTCTTATATTCGAAAGCAGGAGAGGTACAAGCTCACATACAAATTCGCCTTATCTAATTGCTCACAAGGGATCTGACGAGAAAAAAGGCGAGGTTTATTATGCAATGCTCGCATACAGCGGCTCGTTCAAAGCGCAGGCATACAGGGATTTATTCGGCACTACGAGGCTTTACCTCGGTATTAACGACTTTGATTCCGAATATGCGCTTAAGGGCGGCGAAGAATTCAGGACTCCCGAGCTTATTATCGGTATGTCCGAGGGCTTCGGCAATATGACAAGAAATCTTAACCACTTTGGTATTGAGCTTATTCTTCCGAAATATTTTAATAATACTCCCCTGCCCGTATTATACAATTCCTGGGAGGCAACAGCGTTTGACGTAAATACTACTGACCAAACGAAAATTGCAAAACAGGCGGCAAAAGCAGGCTGCGAGCTTTTCGTAATGGACGACGGCTGGTTCGGAGCAAGGAACGACGACCACGCTGGTCTCGGCGACTGGGTAGTTAATAAGGACAAGTTCCCTAACGGACTTGACGAGCTTATTAAACAAGGCTCTTCAATTCTTAATAAGGCTGAGATCAAAGTCCTTGACCACAGTACCGAAAAATGGGTGAAATACTATTTAACAAGCGAGGAGCTTGAAGTTCTAAACAAGCTAAATGCTGACAGCAGAATTTCCACGGCATCAGATCTGTTTGAGGTTAATGTTGGCCTTGTTAGCGGAGAAAATGACTTTTTCCTATCCTCTTGGAGCGGTGTTATTGAACATCGCCTTGAACAGGATGTTACTCCTATAATCAGCCGTTCTGAGCAAGTGAAAGGCATTGTTCTAACAGAAGAAGATTTCAGTATTCTGCGTGAAAGCGGAAAAAAGGTCTCTCTTTTCACTCCCGGTGATATTCCACTGGAAGAAGTCAGCGAAAGTGCGCAGGATTACATTGCGTGGGGTGAAAGCAAGGGATTCAACAAGAATTACAAATGCCGAATTCGCAAGAGATGGTATCATGTTCCTACATCATGGACGGCAGATGCGTTCCTGATTCGGCAGGCTAATCTCTACCCTAAAATGATAATTAACACAGTCGGAGCATTGGTAACTGACACTCTACACAAGGTAAGATTCCTACCTGATATTAATGGATATGCTGTAGCAGCGGCGTTTCTCAATAGTTATAGATCGGAAGAGCACACGTCTGAA
>CALCYI010000027.1 GCA_937907605.1 uncultured Clostridia bacterium
CCTGCAAGTAGCTGCTTGCATACCACGGGAGTTTCACCCACCAAGGTTCGCTGTTACTTGGTCGCACATAGTACGGATGATTCGCCACGGCTGTCATCGCCTACGCAGGTTGCAATCCTACTCTCTATATAACCTTTATCGCTCCTTACTTCTCACAAGAAGTCTATCATGGCGTGGTTATAGTCAGGGCTTGTGCTTTCGCACACCGCTTTGAATCAGTTGATGAACTGGTATTCAGTTTTCGCATCTACCATATTAACAGATACAAAATCGTTTGTCAATACTTTTTAGAATATTTGTTCGTATAAATTTTACACGGTTTAAGGTAGCGTTGAACTGACAATAGCACTGTCATTTTCAACAAATACCCTCTATATATTAGGACAGTAAAATGAGGATTGTAAACCGTTTTGAATGCCTAATTATAATGAGTAATCATCTTTTAATTCATCCGATTAATCAGTAGTTGTTGAGTTAATTATATCACATAAAAGCAGCGTTGATTTACCTGCTCAAAATTTCGCAGACTTGTTCAAATGCGTCCTCTGCCTCAGGTATCGGATACAAAGGATAGACATGGTTTAATCCCTCGCCGATATACAGCTCGGAACGGATATTCTTTTCCTGAAGCATATCGTAAAAATCGGTCACATCAGGGTAAAAGATTTCCCTTGTTCCGACAAACAGATACACATTTTGCAGGGAAGAAATATCTCCGAAAATGGGGCTGACCTTATAATCCTTTATATCTAAATCTCCTGACCAGCATTTTCCCATCTCAACAAGACCATATGCCGACAGCATCGGGTCAACAGCCTCGTAATCTGTCGCTTCGGGATTAGACATAGAAATATCCATCCACGGAGAGAAAAGAATCATCTTGTCAGGCTGACTGAGCCCGAGCTCGGCAAGGTACTCGCAGAAAGCAACAGACAGTCCGCCGCCTGCGGAATCGCCCATAATGATGACGGGGATTTCGGAAGCGTTCAGCTTATCCTCATAAATGTCGGTGAGAAGGGAAAAGGTTTCCTCCCAAGTGTGATTCGGCGCAAGAGGATAGATAGGGAAGATAACTTCGGCGTTCATTTTCTGCGCAAGCTTGTCGCAAACTTTAAAATAATTTGAATTAGCGTCATTGATATATGCACCGCCATGAAGGTATAGAATAATATAGTCGGGCGTATCAGACGGCATAAGCGTGTAAACAGTACTGCCGTTTACCGTCTCTTCAATTACTTTTGATTTCACTTTTGTATCAAGCATATAAGGCTCCGCAGCCTTTCGCAATTCTATGTATTTTGCGCACTCCTCTTCATCCTCAAATTTGTTTTTCGTTCCGGCAATTCTGAGAACAGCCTCAGAAAGAGTAGCCATATCCGAGCGATGCCATACAGCATGTGAAACAACGGTAAGACTACCGAACAAAATGGCAATCGTGCATATTATAATAACAATAGTTTTAAGAAACTTCTTTGAACTTTTCTTTCTTGTGTTTTTCATAGCATTTTCCTTCCTGTCAGTGAGTTACCCACGAAAACAGATATTTCATACCGTTTGGTGCGGAGATACTTATATTGGAAAGGGTTAAAAATGTTCCTTTAAGAGAGCACTCTTCAGCTGCTAAGTGAAAATGACAGGCGCCGATTCCGACATCCAGCCGCTGCAAATCATAGGGATATTTACCCTTAGGATTTTCTTCACGGTAAAAATGGAAGGCATTATCTTTACAGACCACTCTCCACGGCTGGCGGTTTGCGGCAGAGGGTGCCAGGCGGAGCATTTCGAGAGGGAACGCATATTCTCCCGCCTTTTCCTTCGTCAGCGGATTTCCAAATTCATTTTCAAAAAACAATTCAGACCATTCTTTCCGCTTATCTGCATTGCTGAATTTTCTGAAGACACTGTTAACAAGCGTCTTTTTTTCAAGCGGATAACCTATTGGACAGACGATGGGGAATATTTCATCCTCGCTTATATTCATTGCGTTTGAAAATTGCTCTCTGTTAAAGGTGCCTGCCAGCCAACAGGTGCCGAGTCCCTCGGCGGCAGCGGCAAGCACTAACTTTTCAAAACGGTAGCCCACCGCCTCCATTGCGCCCTCTGTGTTTTTTACCGTCACGCCGAGGAACGAAGTTGCGCCACGAATGACACCGTAGGTTCCAAGCCTTTCGGCGTCCGTATCCTTCTTTGCTTCTAACAAATATATGTTTATCGGCACGGGAAAAGGTCCTTCCTCGCTGCCGAATTTGCTTATCCAACCGTTAATCAAAGATTTGTCCTTTTCCGACAAGGGACGGTTTTCATAGGCACGAACGCTTTTTCTCATTCTTACTGCTTGCTCGACATCAAACATCATGATATGTCACCTCGTTTTTGTTGATTGATGAAGTAATAACTTTTGCACATATTTCACCCATTTCTTCCGGTGTTTCCTTCATCCCTGAATTAAACCAGTCCGTAAGGATATATACGAATGCTCCTTCGCAGGAAGCCTTGAAATAATGATCTTCAATAGTAGGGGAAGGATAAGGCGATTCTAACAGCACTCCGTCATTCAGCTTTAGATTGGCTTTAAGATAAATGTCAAAATAATCGCTGTTTTCTTTAATCGTTTTGAAGAAATCTACATACCATTCCCTGCGGTTCGTCAGAAACAGTTCACTTTTTAATGAAGTAATAATCTCTTGAAACACACTGCGGCAAATATCAGCGACAAGATCTTCCTTTGATTCGTAATTGCGATAAAAAGCGAGCCTTGAAACCCCCGCTCGTTTGGCGATTTCCGTGACCGTAATTTTTTCAAAATCCATATCGCCCATAAGCTTAAACATAGCAATGCGCAGGCATTCACGCGTGATTCTATTAGACTCCTCATTTGACATTCTCAGAATTTCCTTTTTTTCAAGTTCTGTTTTCATATTTACCCTCTTTCGCCGTAACAAAACACCTTGCTTTTGTTTAGCCCGATATTAAAACCATTGACATATTATGATTTGCAATGTTATACTTGATGTAACAAGTGTAACACCGTTTCATTTGTTTGTCAATATCAAAAAATTATAAAGGAGATCTTCAAAATGGGAACATTAAGACAAGTTAAAAACGCAATGCGTATGGATAAGGTGCTTCGCCCAATGCTGGTGCGTTCTATGCTACATGAGATATTGCTCGACCTTGATGGCGACAAGGTTGCAGATATAGCACTTATCGACAACAACCGCGACGGCGATATCGACATGATCGCCGTGGATGCCACGGGCAATGGCGACTTCAACCTTTATGTCGGCGATACAGACGGAAACGGAGTTATTGATACCGTTGAGTTCTATGACGACGGCGACGATATGCCGATCGCAGCGTATTTCGGCAGAAATGTTGAAGAGAGATTTATCGAGCTCGGCGCCGCCATCTATGCCCGCATTATCGCAGGCGAGCTCATTGCGGACGAACTAATCCGTGAATTCACCGACTTTGAGGAACGTGCGGAAGAGGAATACGCAAAGGTAAAAGAAGATAAATAGAATCAGGAGAAAATCATAATGGAAAACAAAGATATAATTATTGCGGGATTACAGGGTATCGTTACAGAGCTTTCACAGCAGGCAGACGGTCATATAATACAGTCAAAGATATTTGCCGGTGAAGGCTTTACAAAGCTCGCCGATAAGTATTCGGAGCACGCAACCGAGGAACGAGGCTATGTGGAGCAATGTATTGACCGTATTCTCGACCTCGGCGGAGAAGTAAAGATTGAAGCAAAGCAGGCTGCGCCCACCTATAAGGATCCTATTGAGTGGGTAAAGTATGACCTTGAGGTTTCCAAGACGGGCTTGGCAGGTCTTGCCAAACTGATTGAAGCAGCTATAAAGGATCCCGTTACATTTGAAATTTTAGTTGCTTACTACAAGGATGAAGAAGAGGATTTGCATTGGGGTGAGCAGCAGCTTGAATTAATTGAAATGATTGGTAAGCAAAATTGGCTGCTCCAACAGTTATAATACGGAGGTCAATATGGCTGATTATATCGTTTCTACCGCATACGGTGCGGTTCAGGGCATCAAAGAAAACAACTACGTTGCATTTAAAGGAATTCCTTTTGCAAAGGCGCCCGTTGGTGAACTGCGCTTCAAACCGCCTGTAAATCCGGCATCTTGGGTGGGCGTTCGCGTATGCGATACCTACGGTCCCATTGAGCCTCGCCCGTTGAATTCCATCGGCGGCGTTGTCGGCGGCGGCTCGGAAACGCCTTGCTCCGAGGACTGTCTTTATCTGAATATTTACACACCTGCTACGGACGAAAAAAAACGCCCTGTACTGTTTAACATTCACGGAGGCGCATTTCAGACGGGCGACCATTCTCTTAATTCAGACCCTGACGGAACAACTGCGATGGACTGCGTGCTTGTAACTGCAAGCTATCGCCTCGGCGTGCTTGGTTTTTTACAGCTTGACCGCTATCTCGGTGAGGACTATATCCAGTCAGGTAACTCAGGTATGCTGGATATTATCAAGGCGCTTGAATGGGTGCACGGAAACATTGAGGGCTTTGGCGGCGATCCTGAGAAAATTATCGTTGCGGGACAGTCCGCAGGCGCAAAAATGGCAAGCGCCCTGCTTTGCACGCACAAAGCAAAGGGGCTGTTCAGCGCCGTTATGATGGACAGCGGCGCAACAAGCGCTATCCGCGATATTCACACAGCACAGGAGATTGCGGAAAAATTTGCCGTTGCTTACGGTCTTACAAAGGAAAACGCCGAAGAAAAGCTGCTGAATGCTCCGTGGGAAACACTGATGCAATATCAGGGCGTGCTTTTTGCCGGTCCGTCGCTTCAAAACCTCGGTCCCGTTTTTGACGGCGTTAACTTTGACGGAACGGACGCGCTGGAAATCATCCGTTCCGGAAAAGCGAATTATGTTACAATTCTCGGCGGCTACAACAGGGATGAATATTCAAGCCTGATGGCGTATTATCCAATGAAAAGCATTGATGATTTGGTTGGCTTTTTCGGCAGAAACACGCCGTATATTATGAGTGTACTTGAAAAATACCATATTCAGGGAGACACCAAACGGCTTGTTGCCATAGTTTCAAGATACTTCTACGGCTTTCCGTGTATAGATATGTTTGACGCATTTGCAAAGGCAGATAAAGGCAACGCTATGTACCTTTACCGCTTTGATTGGGATTGCGGCGGAAACGGTGCAGGGCATACGCTGTGCTCGGGAATTGCAACGGGCTGCACAGCTGTTATGGATCCGAGAGTTACCTCATATCCCGATTATGACATAGTATATCGGCAGACGGCGGCTATGTGGAATGCTTTTATCAAAACACAAAACCCAAACGTGCCGGAGCTTCCCGAATGGCCTAAGTATGATAAAGAAACCCGTCAGGCAATGTTTATAGATGTTCAAAGCCACGTCGGTGAAATTGAGCATACCGACCCGAACATTTCTACACAGACCTTGAGACTTTAAGCCGCCGAAATAATAAATGCAAAATGCACTTGGGAGGCTTTTAGCTTCCCAAGTGCATTTGTTTAATACAGTAAAACTGTCAGGAGAGATAATAGTGGAAACAACGCTTATACTGCTGCAACAGGTGCTGATTATGTTCCTGCTTACTGCAATCGGCTTTATTGCCTATCGTTCAAAGAAAATATCCGACGAGGGCAGTAAAACGATTGGAAATCTTTTAATCTATATTTCACTGCCCGCTGTAATTATTAAAGGCTTTATTGTGGAACGAAGCAAGGAGAGAATGCTCGGTCTGCTTATCAGTATGCTGCTGGCTGCGCTTGCGCTTTCGGTTTGCATTATTGTTTCAAGGCTTTGTTTTAAAAAGGACGCCATAGCGTCCTTCGGCGCTGCCTTTTCCAATCCGGGCTTTTTCGGTATTCCTCTGATTACAGCAATTCTTGACGATTCCGCCGTATTTTATATTGCGCCGTTTATCGCCTTTTTGAATCTTTTGCAGTGGTCGTACGGCGTTTCTCTTTTAACTGGGAAAAAGACGGGGCTTAAGGCAAAAAACGTTTTTACCGCTCCGTTTATGCTTGCTATTTTAGTTGGACTTGTTCTGTTTTTTACACAGCTGCGTCTTCCGCTGCTTCTGTCAAAAACGCTTGATTTCTGCGCAGGGCTGAACACCCCGCTTGCAATGTTTGCTGTGGGCGTTTATCTGGCGCAGTGTCGCTTCGGTAAAATGCTGAAAAAAGGAAAACTGTACGCTGTATCCGTCGTCAGACTGGTTTTTATTCCGCTTTTCGTTTTCGCAATACTGACGGTTATTCCTAATATTAATAATGATATACGATACGCCGTATTGATTGCTACAGCCTGTCCCGTTGGTTCAAATCTTGCCGTCTATGCGCAGCTGCACGATAAGGATTATACTTACGCAGTGGAAACGGTTGCTGTTTCAACCCTGTTGTGTATAGTGACCATCCCGTTGCTTGTCAGTCTTGCAGGGCTGTTTTGGTAACTAAAAAAAGTGTAATGAAAAAGGAGAGCGGATATGACAGAAACTTTGACAAAAACGCATATTGATTATTCAAAACTATTTTTGCTGTTTCTTTTCGGCAGCCTTTTCGGCGTGCTGATGGAGGGCGTTTTCTGCCTGATTCGTTTCGGACATTGGGAAACTCACGTGGTTTCCGTATGGTTGCCGCTATGTATTCTTTACGGTATAGGTGCTATAGCTTATTTTATCGGCGGAGCCTTTCTTCAAAACGAAAAGGTTTTAATACAGTTCCTGTTATTTGGACTGCTTGGCACGGGGCTTGAATTTATCAGCGGCTGGATTTTAGAACACGGACTCAAAATGTATGCATGGGATTACAGCAAGCATTTTTTAAATTACCACGGCTATATCAGCCCTAAAATGTTTGTAGCGTGGGGGATAATAGGCGTATTGTTTACACCGCTTGTCCCTGCCGTTGACGGTGTGCTCGGCCATTTTCAGGGCAACGGCTGGAACATTGCCGTTGCGGTGCTTTCCGTATTGATTGCGGTTGATTTATCCTTCACGGGCTTCTGCCTTGTTCGTTGGGCAGGCAGGCACGAGGGTAAAGCTGCCTCCAACAGTATTGAAGAATTTATTGATACAAAATATGACGATGAATTTATGAGCAATCGTTTTTGCGAGTGGCATTTTATTAGCGATAAATCGAAAAATTAAGTCATAATATATCGAAACTTCACAATTACTATCGGAGGCTATCCATAAGGAATGATTTTCACTCCTTGTCTTAATTCATACAAAAAACCTTTTCAAACAATAAGTGCCGTTTTTTGCCGATTTTTTACTGCTCAAGAACAGAGAAAAATGCTAATTATTTTACAGCGTTATAGTTTTCATATTCTTCATCATTATAAGCGTTATTATCTGCTAAAATCCAATTTTTACTGGTCAAGACGGATAAGTTATTAAATGAGTTAAGGCAGGGATTTTCATCCCTGCCTCGTCTTATGTATATGCTTCTATTGTGAATCTTGCACCTAATTTAAAACCGACCTTAAAGCGGTCAAGTTCAATAAGATTTGCAAATTCTTCGCTCGCTGTTAGTAGTTTTTCTAATAGTTCTTTTTGCTCGTTATTTAGGGTCGCTCTCAGATGTTCCTGATTTTGATTCACTAAATTGAGTGCTTCTTTGTAATTTGCATTATTCTCAATGCGACTGTATTCCGTCGGCGTAATATTGCCATACCAAAGCTCTTCAAGAATATCCATAACGCTACCTCGTATAAATAACTTCATTATAGACTATCTCTCTTGCTTGGTTAGTGATATTTGTCATCATTTGCACCCACAGCATTTGATTATCGGCTTTTAACTGTTCTGTAACGCATTGCTTTTCTGCAAGTTGTGTAACAAGAAGGTCATACATTTCGGTTGCACGAATGTCCACATCATGCAAATATGAGTTCAACTTACAGCTTGTTTTAAGTGAGGTATAGAATGCCTTATGGTGCTTCATTATGTAATCAAGGCGTCTCTGTCCCCAACGACCAATCTCATAATTTGTATCGGTTGATACAAGGTTAGGCAGATACACGCCGTTTACAAGTGTATAGTCAATTCCGTTCTTCTCATCAGTAATATACTTTTTCATAATATAATCCTCCGTATGCATAATTGATTATGTTTTTCCATACCTACAATCAAACATCGGCTGATTACAAAGACCAAGGGAGGCAACCTTCTTTACGAATGGCCTCCCTTGCAGTCCTTTTTTTTTACTTTAGAAAAAATGTGTCCGATTCCGTTTTTAAATCGTTTTTATAGTGAAAGGAGGATGAAAAATGCAGAGTGATTTCGAAACCGAATATGACAAATACGGAGTAATGCTTTATAAAATTGCCTTTTTGTATTTCGGTAATGCTGCAGATACCGAGGATGCTCTACAGGAGGTGTTTATTAAGTTGCTTTACCGGGCGCCGTCCTTTCGTGATGAGGAGCATAAAAAGGCGTGGCTTATTAGGACAACGCAAAATCAATGCCTTGATATGCTCAAAAAGGGAAGAGAAAAAGCTTCTGATGTTTCGGAATTTTCTGTTTCTCATAGGTGCGATGACAATGACCTTCGCCTTGATGTGCAGAATAAAATAATTGCCCTTTCCGAACGCTATAAATCAGTAATTATCCTTTTCTATTATTACGATTATTCTATCAAAGAAATTGCACATACTTTGAAAATAAGTACATCGGCTGTCAAAATGCGGTTAATACGTGCGAGAGAACAGCTGAAAACGGAATTGGAGGAATACAATAATGAATAAAAAAGAATTGAAATGTGCCATTGACAATATACAACCCGATATTTATTTAAAGTCGCGTCTTGCAGAAAAGGTAAAATCAGACGCTCCAAAGCGCAGTAAGAGCAGGAGACGCGCTCTTTCTATAGGCGCTCTGTGTCTCGTTATGGCTGTAACCACTGTTACTGTTATGAATTCAAAGGGCACTTTGATTAATAAACCAGTACAGGAAAAAAGCTCAGTTGAAACCTCGCAAGCATTGTTTAAAGATTCGTTTGGAATTATTATTGCCAGTGCTTCTGAACCGGATAAAAAGACTATATTGAAGGAGAATGTCAGCACGCCATTAGAATATAAACTGTTTCTGAAGGATGCAACAGGTTTAAACGATGCCGAAAAAGAGTCTGAAATCGGAAAGTATAGTAATGAAATTAAAATGCTTCTCTCAGAATCAGACTTTAATTCTGCTCATAGTGGAATAGAGGATTTAGGCGACACTCTTTTCGGCAGATTGATAATGGATAATTTTGATGTTGAGATATCAGATGTGAATAGCGTTAAAAGCATTAACATATATAATACTTCAAGCTTTCTTGATGTTGAGGTGACTGCAAGCGGAAATCTTTACGATGAAAGCGGAAATTTTGAACCGAGTAAGGATTTTCGTGAAGCGTTTTTCAAAGGGCATAATGTTAATATAAGCGGCGAGCTGTATCGCAAAACGATTTCTGTTCCAGAAGCAACCTTCAGTATCAATCTTATTCCGTCAGAGGATTTGTTCAATGAAGTTTGCAAAAATCCGAGGTTTGATTTGAGTAGTTTAACCGATACAATGACTATATGTGTCGAATATATTGACGGAACAAAAGCAAGCACAGATGTTAATATCAGTTTTGACGTTGAAGGAAATATGAACGTTATGCTTAAATAAAATAAGAATACGCAATTAAAAGGACTGCAATTGCAGTCCTTTTTTGTCTTTCAATTTTCAATAATATATGTTATAATAACCCAAATACTGTTTCGGGGATAAGGCTATGGAAGAATATACCCTTGAAAAGTTAACAGGAACCGTTGAAGACGTCAGCTTTTATAACGAAGCGACGGGCTTTTGCGTTGCGGAAATTGATAATGGCGAGGAGGGCGTAACCGTAGTCGGCGCCGTTGGCGAGCTCGTAGTAGGCACTCAGGTTGAATGTGAGGGGAAATGGGATTTTCATCACTCCTTCGGACGTCAGTTCCGCGCCGAGAGCGTAAGGCAGACTCTGCCCGAGGATACGGGCGGTATGCTGCGCTATCTTTCGTCGGGAATTATCAGAGGCATAAGGGAAGCGACTGCGCGCAAGATAGTCGAGATGTTCGGCGCGAATACCTTTGACGTTATTGAAAAAGAGCCCGAGCGCCTTGCGCAGATTAAAGGCATTACGCGGGTCAGAGCGCGCCAGATAAGTGCCGATTTCAAAACTCAGTTCGCCGCAAGGGAAACCGTTATGGGACTTACCGCGCTCGGTCTTTCCCAGAGCGAAGCGATTAAGCTTTACGGTATTTTCAAGGGCGAAGCGCTTGATATTATTAAGGCAAACCCGTATGCTCTTATCAGTTCCGCTACGGGAATAACCTTTGACAGAGCGGACGAAATTGCAGACAGGCTTGACGAAAAGCCGCCCTACGATTACAGAGCGCAGGCGGCGGTGGTACATATAGTGCGCCATAATCTCGGTAACGGTCATACCTGTATCCCGCGGGACAGAATTTTTGTCCCTGCGTGCGAGCTTCTCGGCTGTGAAAGGGATTATGTAGATATTGCTGTTGATAACGCGCTTGAAGCAAAAATGCTCGTGCAAAAGGATATAGACGGCAGGGAATTCCTCTTTCTGCCCGAAATATACGCCGCCGAAAGCTCAATAGCGGACAGAATAAAAATTATGACCAAGTTTCCGCCTAAGGAAAACGAGGTTTACGACAGCGAGATTTATTCCTTTGAAAAGGCGAGCGGCATTGAATTTGACGAGCAGCAGAAAAGGGCTATCGAAATCGCAGTTACAAAGGGCTTACTCATTCTGACGGGCGGTCCCGGAACGGGTAAAACCACTACCGTTAAGGGTATCCTCTCACTTATGAAAAGCAGGGGGCTTAAGGTTGAACTAACCGCTCCCACGGGCAGAGCCGCTCAGCGTATGGAGGAGCTTACGGGCTGTGAGGCAAAAACCATTCACCGTCTGCTTGAGGTTGAGTTCAGAGAGGGCGCAGAGAGCCCGAGCTTCGTGCATAATATAAGAAATCCGCTCGACTGCGATGCGATTATCGTCGACGAGCTTTCAATGGTGGACGTTACCGTATTTGCCGCGCTTCTTGACGCGATGCCGCTTCACTGCCGTTTAATTATGGTCGGCGACAAGGACCAGCTCCCGCCCGTAGGCGCAGGCAACGTGCTTAAGGACTTAATTGAGAGTAACGTCATCGGCGTAGTCACTCTCAATAAGGTATTTCGCCAGGCGATGAAAAGCCGTATTGTTACCAACGCACACAGAGTCGTAAAGGGCGAAATGCCCGTTATTGACAACTCGCCCGAGTCCGATTTCTTCCTTTTGAAAGAGGACGTAAAATACAACGTTCCGCGCCGTGTGCTTTCGCTCGTGACGGAGCGTATTCCCGCCTCTTATGGCTTTGAGCCAATGCGCGATATTCAGGTGCTTTCGCCTACGAGAATCGGCGAAGCGGGAACGCAGAATCTTAATACTGTTTTACAGCAGAGCCTCAACCCTCCGTCGCCCGATAAGCGCGAGCTAAGGTCAAAGGGTTATATTCTCCGCGAGGGCGACAGGGTAATGCAGATAAAGAATAATTACGACGTTCCGTGGTTTAAAAACGGCGAGAGCGGACAGGGCGTATTTAACGGCGATATTGGCGTGCTTAAATGTATTGATATGGCTGAAAATATCATACAGGTTAAGTTTGACGATAAGGAAGCTATGTACACTTTCGACAGCGTTAAGGAGCTTGAACTCGCGTATGCTATGACCGTACATAAGAGCCAGGGCAGCGAATTTGACGCAGTCGTTATGCCCGTAATCGCTACGCCCGATAAGCTTGCTTACCGCAATCTGTTTTATACTGCGCTCACGAGGGCGAAGCAGCTTTTAATCCTTGTCGGCAACGAGGAGGGCATTGCTAAAATGGTAAATAACGATAAAAAATCAAGGAGATATTCCGCGCTTAAATTCTTTATTGAAAATGATACGGATATGTAATATAATAATTAGAGATATTTAAAAAGTTTTACGGAGTTGCGTATGTTCGGATACGACTTAGGTGTAGACCTCGGTACAAACTCAATAGTAATTTCCGTGCCCGGTAAAGGCGTCGTGCTGAATGAGCCAAGCTATGTGGCTTATGACACTGAGACGGAGAAAATTCTTTACGCGGGCAAGCGCGCCTATTATCTACAGGGCAGGGAGCCTAAGGGAATAGAGGTTGTACAGCCGATTAAAAACGGCGTAATCAGTAACTATTCCTTAACTCAGCAGCTTGTACGCCACTTTATAAACAGAGTGATAAAGAAGAACGTTTTTCGTCCGAGAGTTGTCGCAATCTTCCCGCCGCTTGCGACGGAGGTTGAAAAGCGAACGCTCATTTCCGTTATGATAAGGGCGGGCGCAAGGTCGGTATGTCTTATGGAGGCGCCGCTGTGTGCTGCCTTCGGTGCAGGGATTGACCCGATTCACCCGAGCGGAGTGTTCGTTATCGATATCGGCGGCGGAACGAGCGATATGGCGGTAGTTACTCAGGGCTCAATGTCCCAGACGGAGAGCGTAAATACCGCAGGGAACGCGCTTGACGAGGCTATTGTAAAGTACCTTAAGGACGAATATAATATTCTTATCGGTCTGAGAACGGCTGAGGAAATAAAAAAATCCATAGGCTGCGCTGTACCGAGGGGAAATCTGATAACCATGGCTGCTAAGGGTAGAAGTCTTGAAACGGGGCTTCCTATGGTTATTGAGGTAAGCTCGGACGAAATCTGCGAGTGCCTTCAGGCACCGCTCTCTGAGATTACGGGCGCAGCGGCTGCGATGTTCGAGAGGACGTCGGCTCAACTCGTTTCCGATATAACCTCGGGCGAGGTTATCCTTACGGGCGGAAGCGCTTCGCTTTACGGTATGGATACCCTTATTGCAAACGCGCTCGGGCTTAACGTAAGGGTGGTTGCGGACCCTGAGTTATGTACCGCAAGGGGCGCTATGGTTGCGCTTAACAAGATGCATATTCTTGATAATTACGGCTATGAATTTAAAACTAAAGAGGATGTAAGAATAAGATGATTCATGTTTATTACGGCTACGGCAAGGGCAAAACAAGCGCCGCAATCGGCGCAGGTATGAGGGCGCAGGGCGCAGGCAAGAACGTACTTTTAGTTCAGTTCCTTAAGGATAATAAATCTCACGAGCTCAAAAGCGTACCCTTTGACGTTTTTGACGCTCCCGATACGCTTTCCTTCAATCCCGGAGAGGAATACGGCGAATGGGTTGAAAGCGCATATAAAGCGATAGTCGAAAGCGAATGTAATTTCATTATTCTTGACGAGCTCCTTGACGTTATTCCCAAGTTCATACCGCTTGAGGACGCGCTCTGGACTATCAATATGCTTGCCGTTGACGAGGGCAAGGAGGTAGTTATCACGGGTCATCAGGAGATTGAAAAGATAATTAACAAAGCCGATTACGTTACCCATTTTGAAAAGATAAAACATCCTCACGACAAGGGCGTTAAAGCAAGAGAGGGTATCGAATATTAGTATTACGGGAGAGTGTGCGCTCTCCCTGAATTTGTTATGGGAGGTGATTTAATGAGCCGATTTGAAAAGCTGCACCCGCTTTATCAGTTGGTGTTTTTCCTCGTGTCATTAATCATACCCATATGCGCCGGTAACCCGTTTTTTTCGACGGCTTCGCTTGTCGGCGCGCTTGCTTATTCTTTTGTTCGAAACGGCGCGAAAGCCTTTAAAACTCTTGCCTGCAGCGTTCTTGTAATTATTGCCGTCGGCGTGTTTAATATGCTCTTTGCCCACTATGGACAGGACGATTTGTTTATGCTCGGCGATATACATTTCACCTTTCAGGCTCTCTTTTTCGGGCTAAATCAGGGCGTTATACTAAGCTCTGTTTTCATTTGGTTTACCTTTTTCGGCAGAATTCTTGACAGTGAAAGGATTATATATCTTTTCCGATTTGCGCCTAAAATCGCCCTTACCTTTTCAATAGTGCTCGGCTTTATCCCGAGATTTTTAAAAAAGCTTGGCGATATAAAAACAGCACGCCTCGCGCTCAGCGGAGGCGAAAGGGAAGTGAGCTTAAAGGGGCGTTTTAAGGAGGCTGTAAGCGATTTTTCTGCGCTCGTTTCATATGCGCTTGAAGCGGGTATAATAACCGCCGATTCGATGAGCTCAAGGAATTATAATCCCAGGGCAGTCAGCCCGAAGCGCTTTCATTTTACAAAGTCCGATATTGTGCTTATTATTTTAAATCTTGCTTCTTTTTTATACATTATACTTGTTAAGCTAAACGGCGATATTTCGTTCATTTTTGAACCTGAGACTTATTCAAAAAGGCTGAGCATTCCCGCACTTGCGGTATTTATACTGCTTGAGCTCAGCGTAAGCTTTATTGACTTGAAGGAGAATTACAGATGGAAAAAATCACGTGTAAAGGTGTAAACTTTACATATCCCGACAGCGACAGAAAAGCGCTTGATAATATCAGCTTTACCGTTAGCGAGGGCGAATTCTGTCTGCTCACGGGCGAGTCCGCCGCAGGTAAGTCCACTCTCTTAAGACTTCTCAAAAGTGAAATTGCTCCCGTTGGAGAGCTCAGCGGAGAAATAAAAGCTTACGGTAAAACGGGCTACGTTTTCCAGAACGTTGAGGAGAGCATAGTTTGCGATAAGGTAAGAAGCGAGCTTTCCTTCGGTCTTACAAATATGGGACTGAGCGGGGAAAAAATTGAACTTGCGGTTGCGGAAATCGCCTCGTATTTTAATATCGAAAAGCTACTGAACTCAAGCATCAGCGAGCTTTCGGGCGGCGAAAAGCAGCTCGTAAACCTTGCCTCCGTAATGGTAATGAAGCCTGAAATTCTGCTCCTTGACGAGCCCTGCTCGCAGCTTGACCCCGTGTCCGCCGAGCACTTTTTAAACCTCGTAAAAAAGCTTCAGACGGATTTTAATATTACGGTTATTATAAGTGAGCACAGCAGCGAGGAGGTATTTGATTTTGCCGATTCTCTACTTTTACTCGATAACGGCAGGCTCGTAATCAAAGCTAAAAGGGAAGAAGCAATAAATTATATCCTTGAAAACGACCTTAAAATTAAAGAGGCAATTCCCATAAAATACACTCTTAAAGGTTTTGATATTAAACCGTATATTCCGTGTGATGAAAAAAGCTCTGAAGCCGTAAGAGTAAAAAACATATGGTACGCCTACAACAAGGGCGAGGACGTTTTAAAGGGTGCTAAATTTACCGCCTACAAGGGCAAAATCAACGCGATAATCGGCGCTAACGGAAGCGGAAAGACCACGCTGCTGAAAACTATTGCAGGCGTGTGCAAAAGCTACCGCGGTAATATTAATGCAGACGGCAAGCTCTCAATGCTTACTCAGAACGTGTATGATTTGTTTACACAGGAGAGGTGCGGCGACGAGGTGAACTTCGGCGAAACTACCGATTTCCTCGGTATCTCGGAAATAGAAAACCGCCACCCCTACGATATTTCGGGCGGTCAGGCTCAGCGCCTTGCAATCGCAAAGCTGCTCGAAAGAAATGCGGATATTATTATCCTCGACGAGCCGACGAGGGGGCTTGACGCTCTGCTTAAAATCAGACTTTCCGATTTGCTGAAAAGACTCTGCGAAAGCGGAAAAACCGTTATTTTAGCAAGCCACGATATTGAGTTCGTAGGCGCGTACTGCAACTATGTTTCGTTTTTGTCCGACGGAATTATTATTACATCTCAGCCGAGGCGCGAATTCTTTTCCGCCCTTAGCTTTTACACAACCTATGTCGCGAGGAAAACGAACGGTAAAGCCGTATCGCTTAATGATTTGGAGAGGAAACAGTGAAGAGTTATTACATAATATCGGCGGGCATACTCGTTTTGTCAATGCTTCCGTTTTTTATAATCTACGAAAAGCGAAAAACGTCCCCGCGTGAAATAACCTTAATAGCCACCTTTACCGCGCTTGCCGTGGCGTCAAGGGCTGCGTTTTACCTTATACCGCAGGTAAAGCCGATAGCCGCGGTAGTTATCGTCGCTGCGGTCTGCCTCGGCGCAGACAGGGGCTTTTTTATAGGCGCGTTCTCGGCGTTCGTATCCAATTTTCTTTTCGGTCAGGGCTACTGGACACCGTTTCAGATGGCGGCGCTCGGTATGGTAGGACTCGTCGCGGGACTGCTCTTTTCATATCTGAAACCGAAGCGTATAATCCTTTCCGTTTCGGGCTTTCTGCTCGTTACCGTTATCTACGGGCTGATAGTGGATTTGTCAACCGTGTTTGCCGCCCTCGGTAATAATATAACCCTTGCGGGCGTGCTTTCAATCTACGCCGCGGGCGTACCGTTTAATATAATATTCGGCTTGACAACGGCAATCTTCCTTTTCATTTTCGGCGAAATGTTCATACGCAAAACGGACAGAATTATAACAAAATACGGCATAATAAAAAGAGCTGCATAGCAGCTCTTTTTAAATTCCCGTAACAAGCGAAAAAGCTTCTCACATAAAGTTATTGAAATATTTCTGAATGTCGGCTATGATTTATATGGTGATAAAAATGACAGTATACTTTGGCGAAAACTTAAAGAAATTGAGAAAAGCGAATGCACTGACTCAGGAAGCGCTTGCCGATTTTTTAGGCGTATCATTTCAGACAATCAGTAAATGGGAACGCGCAGAGACCTATCCCGATATCACTGTATTACCTGTCATCGCTGATTTTTTCGGCGTTTCTGTTGATGATTTGCTTTGTACTGACACTGCGCAGAAAGACGTAAAAATTAGTCATTATCTTTCACTGTATGATAGTATGCAGCTAAAGGATGCCGCTGCCGTGTTTACGGAATTTCAAAAGGCGGTTAAGGAGTTTCCGAATGAATATCCGCTTCTTGTACGCTATATGGAGCTGCTCTTGCTGGAGATGCAGCGTTTAAAAAAGGATGAGTGCGTTCGTTTGTCATCCGAGGTTGAAGCCGCTTATTACAAAATACAGCGTTACTGTACGGATGACAGTATACGTATCCGCGCTAAGCGACTGATGTTCGACGATTTGATGTGGAAGTATCAGTGCCTCGGCTTTGATGAAAAATATAAGCAGCAGGCGGAAACAATTCTTTCCTCCATGCCCTCGCTTAACGACTCACGGGAATATACCGCACTGTTCCTGCATTGCTCGCTTGAGGATTGGTATATTCATTACCGCGAAGCAATAGAAGAATTGTCCTATCTACTGCAAAATACGGTAGTTGGCTATTACTATTATGATGACCGCTATTCAGTTCAAGACAAAATTAGAGTAATCCTCTTGATGAACAGACTAATTCAGTTGCTTGATACAGAGGAAAATCTAACAAAAAACCGTATTCATTTGATTTACAATAACGGTCATCTGGGTCACCTTTACGCTGAAATCGGCGATACCGAGAATGCGTTGAAATATCTACGCTTGGCGGCAGTACAGGCTATTGATTTTGACGTGCTTCCCGATAGTAGCGAGCGGATAGCGCTCTTTTACGAACAGGAGGAACGCTTCCGTAATATGCCGATGAGCGAGCGTATGTATGAGCTCATGACCAAGCATTATCCGCTTTCCGACGAATTTAAATCAACTGCCGAGTTTAAAGAAATAATAGAATTGTTGAAATAAGTCCAAACAAAGAAAGGCTCCCCTGTGTAAGGGGAGCTGTCGCATTTAAGCGACTGAGGGGTTGTTATTCAGCGTATTTTAATATTGCTTCAGCGGCGGCGCAGCCGGGGCAGTTGCAATACACTGCGCCGTTTGCTTTTGCTTCCTTTGCGGCAGCAAGCTTTTGCTCTGCGAGCTCAGCGCCGAAAATCTGCTTTGCCATATCGCTTTCCATAAAGCCGATAGTATTATCGATTGTGCAGATATCCTCTTTAGCCTCTGCAACGAGCGCACTCCACGCCGTATCGGCGTTTTCGGTTTCTGCCGCGTCTAAATACGCCTGAGCAGCCGCCTTGAATTCTTTGCAGGCACTTGATGCCTCAATTACAGCCTTTGCAAGTTTGACTTTCATAATATTACCTCCTATTCTTTAACGCAGTAGAAATTACTTTCCCATGCGGGAATGTACTTTGAATGTCTGAAATATATTTTATAGTCCTTGTTGTATTCGAGGACTTTCAGCGGGAGATCAAATAAATCCTCGTTTCTGTGATATGCGCATATATATAGCTTAGGCGCGTATTCTTTTATTGTTTTTTCAAGTCCCTTAAGCGCCTTGAGCTCCGCGCCCTCTATATCCATTTTAACAAAAGTCGGGTGCAGGTCAAGGGAATCCACGTCGATTACCTCAACGCTTACTCCTTGTGCCGAAAGCTTTGAATTTCTGCCCGCCTTTTTTGAGAAAATAAGCGTGTCCTTTTTATCCCACGCGCCCATATTAAGACAGGTTATGTCAAAGAGCTCCTCGGTGTTTTTCAGAAGCTTTTTAAAGTTCTTTTCGTCGGGCTCAAGCGCCGTTATGTATTCGTATTCGCCGCCCGTTATTTCAAGGAATTCTCTTATCGTGTCGCCGTCGTATGCGCCGAGGTCGACTATCCTTTCGCTTTTCGTAAGCTTTAAAATATCGGTGTAGACGCTTCTCTTATCCGCAAAGGAATTAAGAAGATATTCAATTTTCCCGCTGACCTTGAAATTTAGTATATCAAGGTAGACTCTTTTGCTTTCCTCGTCTGCGAGCAGGGAATATACCTTATCAAAGCTCTCCTCGTGTTCCTTAATGAACTCACGGCTGAAAAGCCCTCCGCCCGCGACGGGAACGTCGGGTGCAAATACCGTGTGCTCGCTATTAATGCTTTTTATTCTTTCAATAACTTCATCAATGTGTGAAGCAAAGCATAGTACAACGTTAAAATCGTCGTATTTCTCGCATACCTCGCTGTATTTAAGTACCTTGTAGCCCCTGAAGGAATGACCTCTTACGAATTCGTCGGAGGCAAAAATATCGTCAATCTCGACTCCGTATTGTAAGAGCGTATCCATAATTTTTTCCGCGCCGAGCCCCATTCCGTAAAGCACTACTGGCTTGCCGTTGTCTTTGAGAACGTCCCAGACGTTTCGTTCTTTTATATATTCAAGCATTGTATCACCGCTATTACTATAACATAAAATGCAATACTTTACAAATCATAAATAATATTATATAATAAACGCTGAAATAATATAATATATGGAGGTATTGCCGTTATGGCAGTTGGAAGTCTGAGAAGACTATTCAAAAAGGAAAGCTCAACCGAGGACGAGATTAAGCAATTACTCGTTGACGATGACGAGGGCGAAATCGAGGTATCGCAGCGTGAGATGATAAAGAACATCTTCGATTTTGACGATACCAACGCGGGCGATATTATGACCCACAGGACCGATATAGTCGCGGTTAATGAGGATTCAAGCCTTATCGACGTTGCTAAAACGGCGCTTGAGGAGGGCTGCTCGCGTATTCCGATTTACCGCGAGGACCTTGACGATATCGTGGGGATTATCTACGTTAAGGATTTGCTTAAATTCATCGGTGTTGAAATTCCGAAGGACGAGTCGCTTAAGGACTATTTAAGGGAACCTCTTTTCGTACCCGAAACCATACCCTGCGGTACTCTTTTTGCAAGAATGACTGAGTCGAGAATACAGCTTGCGATAGTCGTTGACGAGTACGGCGGAACTGCGGGGCTCGTAACTCTTGAGGACGTGCTTGAGGAGCTCGTCGGCGAGATTGAGGACGAGTACGACGAGGAGGAGCAGAGTATTAAGAAGGTTGACGATAATACGTATATCTTTGAGGGAATCTGCGATATCGAGGACGCGGGCGAAGCGCTCGGCATAACCTTCCCCGAGGGCGATTACGATACTCTCGCAGGCTTTGTTATAAGCCGTCTCGGCTTTGTACCGAGTGATATTGACGAGAATACTCAGCTCAAATTTGAAAATATAGTTTTCACTATCCTCAAGGTTGAGGACAGAAGAATAGAAAGAATAAAGGCAGTTAAGGATAACGATTAATGACAGAACAGGCAATTACGCTCGAGGGTGTTGAACAGGCTTCGTCCCTCTTCGGCTCCTTCGATGAAAATATTAGGATTGTAGAGCGCGAATTTTCCGTATCAATCGTATCACGCGGAGCGGATTTAAAGATTATGGGCGACGCTGAAAACGTTGATAAGGCTGTAAGAGCGGTAAAATCCCTCCTGCTTTATATCAGCAAGGGAGAGCCGCTTACCGAACAGAATATAAGGTACGTTATGTCCCTTGTAAACGAGGGCAACGAGGACAAGCTTTCATCAATGACTACGGATTCAATCTGTATCACCTCAAAGGGCAGACCCGTAAAGCCGAAAACCCTCGGACAGAGGAAGTATACCGAGGCGATTAAGGATAATACGATTACCTTCGGTATTGGTCCTGCAGGTACGGGTAAAACCTATCTTGCCGTCGCGATGGCGGTAACGGCTTTCAGAGCTAAGGAGGTAAACCGTATTATCCTTACCCGTCCCGCAGTTGAGGCGGGTGAAAAGCTCGGCTTCCTTCCCGGCGACTTACAGAGCAAGGTTGACCCATATCTCCGTCCGCTTTACGACGCGCTTTTCGATATGCTCGGAGCTGAAAATTTCCAGCGTTATCAGGAAAGGGGAGCAATCGAGGTTGCGCCGCTTGCGTATATGAGGGGAAGAACGCTCGACGACAGCTTTATAATTCTTGATGAGGCACAGAATACCACGCCAGAGCAGATGAAGATGTTTTTAACCCGTCTCGGCTTTCATTCAAAGATGGTCGTAACGGGCGATATTACCCAGATTGACCTTCCCGACGGTAAGCACTCGGGCTTGGTAACGGTAATGAATATATTAAAGAACGTAAACGATATTGAGATTATACGCTTTAACAGAAAGGATGTTGTACGCCACAGGCTTGTACAGGATATTATCGACGCGTATCAGAAATATGACGAGGAGAAAAATAAGCAATGAACCAAGTAAAAGTTATTATCTCCAATGACCAGAAGGCTGTAAAAATTCCAACGGGCATAAGGCTTCTTATACGCCGCTGCTGCCACGCAGTGCTCGAGGAGGAGGGCTTCAGCGATAACGCGGAGGTAAGCGTACGCTTTGTTGATAACGAGATTATTCACGAATTAAACCGTGATTTCAGAAATGTTGACAGGGAGACTGACGTTCTCTCCTTCCCGCTCGGCGAAAACGGAGTTTACGACACCAATCTTGATACGGGCGCAAAGCTGCTCGGGGATATCGTTATTTCCGTTCCGAAGGCTGTTGAGCAGGCTGAGCTTTATAACCACTCTCTGCAGAGGGAAATAGGCTTTTTAACCGTTCACAGTATGCTTCACCTTCTCGGCTACGACCACGAAAGGGGCGGTATCGAGGAGGTACATATGAGGGAAAAAGAGGAAACCGTGCTTACCAAAATCGGTCTTAAGCGCGATAATTCTTACTATATGGAAGAGGAATAATTAATGACAAAAACTGCTTTTATAGCGATTGTGGGCTGCCCGAACGTAGGGAAGTCGTCGATACTTAATAAAATGCTCGGACAGAAAATCGCGATAGTAAGCTCAAAGCCTCAGACCACGAGAACGAAGATTATGGGCGTTCTGACCGAGGGCGAAACTCAGCTTGTTTTTACCGACACCCCGGGTTACCACAAGCCCCATAACAAGCTCGGCGAAAAAATGTACAAGGCGGTCGGCGATTCCCTCGGCGGAATCGACGCCTGTCTTTTTGTAACTGAGGCAAAGGGCGAAATCAAAAAGGGCGAAAAGGAGCTTATCGAAAAGTTTAAAAAGCTCGGCGCGCCCGTAATACTTGCGATAAATAAAATTGATATGCTCTCCGACAAGGAGGAGCTTTTAAAACGAATTGTGGAGTTTAATAAGCTCTACGATTTTACGGCTACCGTTCCCGTGTGTGCCGCAACGGGCGAGCATATTGACGAGCTTATTGAGGAAATGGATAAGCTCGCCGTAGAGTCTCCTCACTTTTTCCCCGACGATACGCTGACCGACCAGCCCGAAAGGGTACTCGCTGCGGAGATAATAAGGGAAAAAATCCTTCGCCTTATGGACAAGGAGGTACCGCACGGAATAGCCGTATCCATTGAAAAAATGAGGGAGCGCGACGACGCGGACATACTCGATATTGAGGCGACTATTTACTGTGAGCGCGAGAGCCATAAGGGTATGGTAATCGGCAAAAAGGGCGCAATGCTTAAGAAAATCTCAACCTTTGCGCGCCAGGATTTAGAAAAATTCTTCGGTATAAAGGTCAACCTTCAAACCTGGGTTAAGGTCAAGGAGGACTGGCGCAACCGCGAGGGCTTAATTCATAATTTCGGATTGGATTAATTTAACACAAATGGTGAGTGCCCCATAGGATAAAATAACTATGGAGGCGATATTATGGATGAGCTTTGGCTTCAGTTTACCCAGACGGGCAGAGTCGACGACTATTTAAGATATAAAAACGTGACGAAAGATAACGCTAATGCAGACGAAAACGAAGGGCTTGATAATAAGGGAACAGACTATCGGGGAGAGTGACAGGCTTGTCACTCTTTTAAGCGAGGACTTAGGACTTGTCAAGGCGTTTGTAAGAAGGGCTAAAAGCATTAAGAGCCAGAACCTTTCCGCGACCTCGCTTTTTGCTTACGGAGAGTTTTCAATCTACCGCGGGCGCGACGCTTACGTTATTGATAACGCCGTTCCGATAGAGGTCTTTTTCGAGCTGAGGCAGGATATTGAGCGCCTTGCGCTTGCTCAGTATTTTGCCCAGCTTACATATTATCTCGGAAGCGAGGAGCAGCCCTCGCACGAAATGCTAAGAGTAATTTTAAACGCGCTTCATCTGCTCTGCAAGGGTAAAAGAAACGTGAAAATTATCAAAGCCGCGGTTGAGATGAGAATGCTCTGCCTCGGCGGCTATATGCCTAATATTCTCGCGTGCTACCGCTGCGGAGAATACGAGAGCGACCCTATGTTTTTTGATATTGAAGAGGGCTGTATCTATTGTAAAAACTGTTTCAGAAATAATGCTGTAACCGCGCCGCTCGGCGTAATTACGGCTATTCGGTTTATTTGCCTTTCAAATGATATTTCAAGGATTTTCTCCTTCTCCTTAAGCGAGGAAAATCTTGAAATTCTTTCCTCAATCTGTGAAAAATACCTTATTTCAAGGGTTGACGGGAAGCTTACCACGCTTGAATTTTATAAATCACTTTCCCTCGGAGAATAATGATGGATAAATACTACGAAACCTTAGAGCTTGATAAAATACTTGAAATGCTCAGGGAGGAAACCTCCTGCGAGGACGCCGCCGAGCTTGCGCTCGAGGTAAGACCGAGCACGGATTTTATTGAGGTGTGCAGTTTGCTGAAGCAGACTGAGGACGCCTTTTCTCTTCTCGCGCGCTTCGGCGCGCCGTCCTTCGGCGGTCTTAAAAATATCAATAATCCGCTCGCAAGGGCGAACGCGGGCGGCTCGCTTAATCAGAGGGAGCTGCTTAGAATAGGCTACACCTTAAGGGCGATAAGAGTCCTTAACGAGTGGCGCTCCCATTGCAGCGGCGTTTCAACCTCTCTTGACTATCTCTTTGACGCAATTACGATAAATAAATACTTAGAGGACAGGATTTTCTCCTGCATTATCAACGAGGACGAAATTGCCGACAAAGCCTCCGAGCTGCTTTCGGATATAAGGCGTAAGATAAGGGTAAAATCCTCTTCGGTAAGAGAGAAAATGGATTCAATGATTCATTCCGCTCATTACCAGAAATTCCTTCAGGAGCCTATTGTAACCCAGCGTAACGGACGTTTTGTCGTTCCTGTCAAGGCGGAGCACAGAGGAGACGTCCCGGGCCTCGTTCACGATACCTCGTCAAGCGGCGCGACGGTGTTCATTGAGCCTATCAGTGTGGTCGAGGCGAATAACGATATTAAAATGCTTGAGGGTCAGGAACGCGAGGAAATACAGCGTATTCTGTATGAGCTTTCCTCGGAGGCGGGAAGCTTTGCGGAGCCAATTAAGGCGAGCTACTATGCGGGCGTTCAGCTCAATTTGATTTTTGCGAAGGCTCACCTTGCGTATAAGATGAAGGCGACGATGCCTATCGTAAATACGGATGGAATTATTGAACTTAAAAAGGCGCGCCACCCGCTGATTGATAAGAGCAGGGTAGTGCCCGTCGATATTTCGCTCGGTGAGGATTTCGATACCCTCGTAATTACGGGTCCCAACACCGGCGGTAAAACCGTATCAATTAAAACTATCGGTCTGCTTACCTTAATGACTATGTGCGGGCTTCTAATTCCCGCCTCGGACAAGTCTAAAATTTCCGTATTTGATAAGGTGCTCGTTGATATAGGCGACGAGCAGAGCATAGATCAGAGTCTTTCCACCTTCTCGTCCCATATGACGAATATTATCAGCATTATCGAAAGGGCTGACGAAAGCTCGCTCGTGCTAATTGACGAGCTCGGCGCAGGCACAGACCCTATCGAGGGCGCCGCGCTTGCAGTGTCGATTATCGAAAAGCTGAGGAGCAAGGGCGCCAGGATTGCCGCTACTACTCACTATGCGGAGCTTAAGGCGTACGCGCTCGATACAAAGGGCGTAACCAACGGCTGCTGCGAATTTGACGTAGAAACTCTCAGCCCGACCTACCGCCTTTTAATCGGCGTGCCGGGACGTTCAAACGCCTTCGCAATCTCTCAGAGGCTCGGTATGGATGCCGACGTTATCGAAAACGCAAAGCGTATCGTGGGCAACGAAAACAGGGATTTTGAGTCCGTGCTTGAAAGGCTTGAACAGACCCGCCAGACGCTTGAAGCGGAGCAGAGGAAAGCCGAGGAGGCTACCGAACGCGCCAAAAAGATTGAGGCTAAGGCTAAGAGCGAACGCGACAGGATTGAGCAGCTTAAGAAGAACGAGCTTGAAAAGGCGAAGCAGCAGGCGCAGTCCCTGCTTGATAAAGCAAAAAGGCAGTCCTCCGAATTTCTGCTTGAGCTTGAAAAGCTTAAAAGGGAGCAGGAGGGCGCGAGCGCTACCGAAACCGCGCGTAAAACGAGGCGTATTATTAAAAACCAGCTCGGCGAAATGGACGACCTCGTTAATCCGCAGGAGCTTGCTCAGAATTGGGATTACGATTATAAGCTCCCGCGCGAGCCCGTTGTGGGCGACAGTGTAATTATCAGAGGAATAGGCGAGGGCGAGATAGTCGAGATTAATAACGACAGAATTCTCGTCAAATCGGGCATACTCAAAACCCGCGTAAAGCTCTCCGACATAATGATTACGGAGAAAAAGAAGGCTGAAAAGAAGCCCGCACAACGCGGAGTATACCGTACCTCCTCGCGCGCCGACGCGGACGTTAAGTCCGAGCTTGACCTGAGAGGTCAGACCGTTGAGGAGGCAATCGGCAACCTCGGCGTGTTTATTGATAAATGCGTGCTTAACGGACTCGGCGAGATAAGAATTATTCACGGCAAGGGCACGGGCGCGCTGAGAAACGCCGTTAACGAGGAGCTCAGGCATCACCCGAACGTAGAGGAATACCGCCTCGGGAAATGGGGCGAGGGCGACAACGGAGTCACAATAGTTAAGATAAAATAAGTTCAGAATTGTGGTCTGTAAAGGTCGTAAATACTACACCTTGTGCCCGAAAAATTTGTTATAAAATTGTAAAAAATATTCTCCGTATTTTCCTTGACAAGAGGATATTGTTATTGTATAATAGTCACCGCTGTAAAGATGTTTGACTTTACACCAGCGGTGACTATTTTTGAAGGGAGAGAGTATAGTGGCAAAGAATCTTGAAATATCCGTATTGCTCGATTTTTACGGCGAAATGCTTACTGCTAAGCAGCGCGATTTTCTTGATTTATATTATAACGAGGACCTCTCCTTAGCTGAAATAGCGGAGAACGAGGGCATAACCCGTCAGGGCGTAAGGGACTCTATCAAGAGGGCTGAGGCTCAGCTTTTCGATATGGAGGGCAAGCTTCACCTTTCAAAGCGCTTTTCAGAGCTTAAGGACGGGCTCGGCGAGATAGAGGAGTGCGCCGATAAGATTTTTGACTATAATCTCAACCATTCTCTTTCAAGGGAAATTAACGATAACGTTGCAAGGATTAAATCCCTTGCAGAGTATCTGTCTGAACAGTAAAAGGATGTGAGGACTTGGCATTTGAAGGACTTAGTGAGCGCCTTGAAAATTCATTCAAAAAGCTTCGTGCCAAGGGTAAGTTAACCGAGGCTGACGTTAAGGAGGCAATGCGCGAGGTGCGCCTTGCGCTGCTTGAAGCCGACGTAAACTACAAGGTATCAAAGGAATTTACTAAAAAGGTAACCGAAAGGGCAATCGGTGCCGACGTTATGGAGAGCCTGACGCCCGGTCAGATGGTTATTAAGATAGTAAACGAAGAGCTCACCGAACTCATGGGCGGAAGCGAAGCAAGGCTTGCCATAGCAAACCACCCGCCCACTATCGTTATGATGTGCGGTCTTCAGGGTAGCGGTAAAACGACCCACTCCGCGAAGCTCGCTCTAAAACTGAAAAAAGAGGGACACAGACCCCTCCTCGTAGCCTGCGACGTATACAGACCTGCTGCTATTAAGCAGTTACAGGTAGTCGGTGAGCAGGCGGGAGTACCCGTGTTTGAAATGGGAACCGAGGACCCCGTAATTATCGCCTCCGAGGCGGTTAAGTACGCAAGGGACCACGGCAACGATTACGTGTTCCTTGACACCGCGGGACGTCTGCATATCGACGAAGCGCTTATGGCGGAGCTTACCAATATCCGCTCTACCGTTCACCCGCACGAAATCCTGCTTGTTATTGACTCAATGACGGGTCAGGACGCGGTAAACGTAGCTAAGAGCTTTAACGAAACGCTCGGTATCGACGGCGTTATTCTTACGAAGCTCGACGGCGACACGCGCGGCGGTGCGGCGCTTTCGGTAAGGGCTGTAACGGGAAAGCCGATAAAGTTCGTAGGTACGGGCGAAAAGCTCGACAACCTCGAAACCTTCCACCCGAGCCGTATGGCTTCCCGTATTCTCGGTATGGGCGACGTGCTATCCTTTATCGAAAAGGCTGAGCTTGCGCTCGACGAAAAGAAGGCAGCTGAGCTTGAAAAGAAGCTTGCAAAGAATAAGTTTGACCTCAACGACCTGCTTGACCAGTTTGAACAGATTGAAAAAATGGGTTCGATTAAGGACACAATCAAGCTGATTCCCGGAATCGGCAAGCAGATTAAGGACGAGGATATCGACGAAAAGGCGTTTGACCGCTTCAGAGCTATCATTTATTCGATGACAAAGCAGGAGAGGGCAAACCCCGAAATCATCAATCCGTCAAGGAAGCGCAGGATTGCTGCGGGCTGCGGAATGAAGGTGGAGGATGTTAATAAGCTCCTCGCGCAGTTCAAGCAGATGCAGAAAATGGTGAAGAACATCGGCGGTAACAAGGGACCGAAGATGAGCAAAAAGATGCGCCGTATGATGCAGCAGAATCCCCAGATGGCTGAAAAAATGATGGGCAATATCAAGGGCTCGAATCCCTTTGGATTTTAAATCATAAATTGCGTTTCATTATTTTGAAATGTGTAAATAAATCATTTAATATATTTTGGAGGTAAGAAAAATGGCAGTAAAAATCAGACTTCGCAGAATGGGCGCAAAGAAGGCTCCCTTCTACCGTGTAGTAGTAGCAGATTCAAGGTATCCCCGTGACGGTCGTTTCATCGAGGAAATCGGTACGTATAATCCGATGAGAGACCCTGCTGAAATCAAGATTGACGCAGAGATGGCTAAGAAGTGGCTCTCAAACGGCGCTCAGCCTACCGATACTGTTAAGGCACTTCTCAAGAAGGAAGGCATCCTTTAATCATTATTCTGAATATCAACAGAATAACAGGAGGTGTTTTCTTTGGAGGAATTGTTGATAGCAATAACAAAGGGCTTAGTAGATAACCCTGAGGGAATTTCAATTGATGTTGACGAGCCTAACGAAGACGGCGTAACCGTTTATCATCTTCACGTTGCTGAGGGCGATATGGGACGCGTTATAGGTAAGCAGGGCAGAATTGCAAAGGCTATAAGAGTAGTTATGCGCGCTGCCGCTAACCGCAGAGACGCGAAAATATCGGTTGAAATAGATTAATGTCAAGCCCCGCGCTGTCGGGGCTTTATAATATTGTAATTATGGAACAGTATTTAGAACTTGGAAAAATAAATAATACCCACGGCTTGCGCGGTGAGGTGAAATTTGAATACTGGTGCGACGGCGTTGATTATCTTAAGCAGTTAAAGAGAGTGTATCTCGACTCTGCGGGAGAGAAGGGATTAACGCTTTTGTCCGTGCGTCCGCAGAAGAATATCGCCATTCTTAAATTCGCAGAGATTACTACGATTGAGCAGGCGCAGGAGCTTAAGAATAAGGTGCTGTACTGCAACCGTGACGACGCGGAAATTGACGACGGCGCATACTACCTTGCGGACATAATCGGCTGTGAGGTTGCGGACTCTGAAACGGGCAAAAGCTACGGAGTTATTACCGACGTTATGAACTTTGGCTCGTGCGATATCTACGAGGTTAAAAGCGAAAGCGGAAATACTCTTGTGCCCGCAACGCCGGATATTATCGTAAGCATTGATACGGATAATCAGAAGGTAAGCATAAAGGTAATGAAAGGACTTTTCGATGAGGATTGATATAATGACGCTCTTTCCCGATATGTGTAACTCCGTGCTCGGCGAAAGCATCGTGGGGCGCGCGCGGGAAAACGGAAAAGTTGAAATCAATGCGATTGACATAAGGGACTATACCGAGGACAAGCACCGCAGGGTTGACGATAAGCCCTACGGCGGCGGTATGGGAATGATTATGCAGGCTCAGCCTATATGGGACTGCTTTAATTCGCTGTGTGAAAAAATCGGTAAAAAGCCGCACCTTATCTATATGACTCCTCAGGGCAAAACGCTCACTCAGGAAAGAGTAAAGGAACTGTCGAAGCTTGAGAATATTGCAATTCTCTGCGGTCACTACGAGGGCGTTGATGAAAGGGTAATCGAAGCCCTCGAGCCCGAGGAAATCTCAATCGGCGATTACGTGCTTACGGGCGGCGAGCTTCCTGCGTTAATCCTTGCCGACAGTATTTCAAGGCTGCTCCCTGGCGTGCTCTCCGACGACGAGTGCTTCACCGACGAAAGCCACTACGCGTCGCTTCTCGAATATCCCCAGTATACCCACCCAAGCGAATGGCAGGGAAGAGAGGTTCCTGAGGTGCTGCTTTCGGGGCATCATCAGAGGGTTGAGCAGTGGCGGCGCGAGCAGAGCCTTAAGAGGACTTATGAGCGCAGGGCGGATATGCTTGAAAATGCCGATTTGACAGAAAAGGACAAAATGTATATTTCCTCGCTTACAGCAGATACAAAATAGGGGATTTATTTTATTAAAATTGCACAAATTAAAGACGGTTATTTTCTTCATAATTTAATAGTCATACGAACTTTTTCAAAGATAGTTGACCTTTAAACTCAAAATGCTATAATATACTAAGAAATAAATAATATTTTATTTTTATATTACAAACTGTTTTTTTGGAGAGGTAATTTAGTATGTTTGTAAAAGACGTAACTGTTGAGAATCAGGTTGGACTTCACGCACGTCCGGCAACGTTCTTTATCCAGAAGGCTAACGAATTCAAGTCGTCAATCTGGGTAGAGAAGGAGGAAAGAAGAGTTAATGCAAAGTCGCTTCTCGGCGTTCTTTCACTTGGAATTATGGGCGGTACCGATATCAGAATTATCGCGGACGGTACTGATGAAGAGGAAGCTGTTGAAGGTCTTGTAGCTCTCGTTAAGAGCGGCTTCAACGAATAATATAACGACTATTATTTGAAAGTGCTCTTTGCTTCCCGCTCAGAGCGCTTTATTTTTCAAAGGATGTATTTTATGGGCTTAAAAAAACACTTGGTAAAGCTTATAGCGGTTTTATTTGTGCTTGTTTTAGCCGTGTCTTCGGTGCCGTATAACGCCTATGCGGCAAAGACGATAACGATTAACCTTAAGGTAAAAAGCGGTCAGGATATCGTTACCGCATTTAATAATGCGACCATTAAGGCAAAGGACGATAAAAAGGGCAATATCTATAAAATCGTAGTTCCCAAGGGAACCTATAAAGCAAAAAACCAGCTTAAAATATGGAGCAATACTATACTTGTCCTTGACGGAGTAACGATTAAGCACACCTCAGGCGCAACCACTATGTTCCGCCTCGGCCATAAGAGCGACTGGGACAAGGCGAACAAGGGAAAGGGATACCCTGGTTATACGGGATATAAGAATATAACCATACAGGGCGGCGTTCTCGACGGCGGCGGATACAGCCAGGCTATTATGCGCTTCGGTCATACGACGAACGTCAGAATTGAGGGTACTACCTTTAAGAACGTTAAGAACGCTCATCATATGGAAATCGGCGCCTGTAAGAATTTCGTAATTAAAAACTGCACCTTCTCTGATTTCAGCGGTAGCTGGGGCGCAACGCGTAACTATGAGGCGCTGCAGCTTGAAGCGCTCGCGGGCGACCATTTCTCCGCGTATAATCCCAATAAGGACGAGACCCCTAATCAGAATATTACTATTGAAGGATGCACCTTTAATAATCTCCAGCGCGCGCTCGGTACCCATACGGGAATAGCAAATTCTTATTTCACGAATATTGCGATTAAGAATAATACCTTTACAAACGTTACGGGCTATGCGATTGTTGCCACTAACTATAAGGACTCGGTAATTTCGGGCAATAAGTTTGAAAACTGCGGTGCGGGTATTTCCTTTAGGACAATGGAAGCAGGGCACAATAATTTTTATGCTTCAAAGTATAATTCTAACGCGCATGATAAATACGTAGGACTTAACTGCACCATTGAAGGCAATACAATAAGCATAAAAACGGGATACCAGGCTAAGTATAAAAACGTCGCGTACGGTATTCAGCTTTACGGCGAAAAGCTTACTAAGAAAAAGGGTAACGCGCCTAAGGGCGATTTCAGAGTTTCGGGAGTTACCGTTAAGAATAATAAAGTAAGCATGCACGTTACGGGCTACGGAATATGGGTAAACGGCGGCGCTTCCAACAAAATTACGGGTAATACCGTTAACTTCAACGCCCGTAATAAGTCCGCAGGCACAAACTGCGACGGTATAAGGATTGACGCAGGCGGGTATAATTCTGTTACGGGTAACGTAATTACTAACTATACCACCACGGGTAACCTTGCCGACAGCATATGCGGCGTTACGGCGTCGAATACTTACGCTCCCGACGTATCGGGTAATCGAATTACGAATATGAAGCTTGACGGCGTTAAGCTCTATAAGTCGAATAACGGAAAGATTACCAACAATACGGTAACGGGCTCGTCAAGGGACGGTCTCTGCGTTTCGACTCTGACTAACGTTACGATTTCGGGCAATAAGGTTAATAACGGTAAGCGCCACGGAATTAACGTTAAGGACAGCACTAAGATTAAGATAACTAAGAATACTATTAAAAACTGTAAGGGCAACGGTATTAATGCCAAGAAGAACCAGCTTGCCTCCGATTCGGGTAACAGCATATCCGTTAAAGGAAAGGCAAGGAGCTGGCGCTAAATAAAATAAAGAATTAAAAGCCGTGTTATCACGGCTTTTTAATACGAAGGGAGGGATAACCTTGACCGAAAAAGAGCTAAGGAAAAAAGCGATGGCGCTTCCGCTCACCCCGGGCGTCTATATTATGAAGAATAAGGATAAGAAGATTATCTATATCGGCAAGGCTAAGGCGCTTAAAAACCGCGTATCCTCCTATTTCGGTTCGCATTCAAACCATTCCTTAAAGGTAATCAGAATGGTTGAGAACGTCGACGACTTTGACTATATCCTTTGCGATACGGAGTTTGAAGCCCTCGTGCTCGAGTGCTCGCTTATTAAGCAGCATATGCCCAAGTACAATATTCTCCTTAAGGACGATAAGGGCTATAACTATATCAAGGTAACCAAAGAGGAGTTCCCCCGTATAAAAGAGTGTTACCGTATGGACGACGAGAACGCCGGGTATATCGGACCGTTTATTTCCAATTTCTCCGTTAAAAGAGCGGTAACGGAAACGCTTAAAATCTTTAAGCTGCCCTCGTGTAATAAGAAATTCCCGCGCGACTACGGCAAGAGCCGTCCCTGTTTAAACGGCTTTATGGGGCTTTGCTCCGCGCCCTGCAACGCGAGGATAAGCAAGGAGGATTACGTCCGCAGCGTGAGCGACGCGGTTGCGTTTCTTAAGGGCGGCAGCGCAAAGGCGGTAAAGGATATGACCGCTAAAATGCAGCAGTACAGCGAGGAAATGGAGTTCGAAAAGGCTGCCCAGATGCGCGACAGAATAAGGGCGGTAAAGAACCTTGAGGAAAAGCAGAAGGTCGTATCAATTAACGTACCCGAGGAGGACGTTTTTGCCATTGTTAATTCGAATAAGAAAGCCTGCTTCGACGTTATCCGCTTCAGAAACGGACGTCTTACCGACAGCGAGCACTGGTTAATCGACAGCGTTGAGAATTTAAGCGAAGCGCGCTTTGAGCTTATTGAGCGCTATTATTCAATGAGGGATATTCCCGCAAGAGTAGCAGTCGACGGCGACATTGAGGACGAGGAGCTGCTCCGCGAGCATCTTGAGTCGCTCAGGGGCAGGAAGGTTGAAATTATCCATCCCCAAAGGGGAGAGCACCTCGCGATAGTAAATATGTGTATCAATAACGCAAACGAGCACCTCGCGCAGAATCAGGGCAGACTCGGGAAAGAAATGGCAGCCCTTGAGGAGCTCGGCGAAATGCTCGGACTCCCCAAGCCGCCCGAATATATCGAAAGCTACGATATTTCCCACACCTTCGGTGCGGATAACGTTGCGGGTATGGTCGTGTTCCATAACGGCAGACCCATGAAGAGCGCGTATAAGCGTTTTTCGATTAAGGGCTTTGACGGCCAGAACGACGTCGGTTCTATGAATGAGGTACTAACGAGGCGCTTTAAGCATTATTACGAGGACGACGAGAGCAGCACCTTTAAGATTCTGCCCGATTTAATCCTGCTTGACGGCGGCGAGCCTCAGGTAAATGCTGTTCTCCCTGTAATAAGGGAGATGAAGCTTGACGTACCTGTTTTCGGTATGGTCAAGGACAGTAAGCACCGCACCCGCGCGATAGCCTACGACGACGGCGAGATTGCTATTAATTCAAACCGCGGCGTGTTCACCCTCGTATCAACTATACAGGAGGAGGTACACCGCTTTGCGATAACCTATCACCATAAGAAGCACCAGAAATCAAGCTTCTCAACGAGCCTCACAAGGATTGAGGGAATAGGCGAGAAAAAGGCTAAGCTTCTGCTTAAGGAATTCAAAACGATAGGTAAAATCAAAGAGGCAACCGAGGAGGAGCTATCGGCGGTTAAGGGTATTTCATTAACTGATGCCAAGAGAATAACAGAATATTACAGAAGTATATAAAAATATAATTTAACCTTGACTAACCAAGCCTCAGTTTGTATAATATTATTCGTAAAAAGGAGAAGACTATGCGTGTTATAACGGGCTCGGCGAGAGGAAGAAACTTAATAACTCTCCCGGGTGAAGCGGTTACAAGACCGACTACGCAGAGCACTAAGGAGGCGCTCTTTTCCTCAATTCAGTTTGAGCTTGAGGGAAAGCAGATTCTCGATTTATTTGCGGGCTGCGGTCAGCTCGGGATTGAGGCTCTTTCAAGGGGCGCGCGCTTTTGTACCTTTGTTGAGAATAACCGCGACGCGTATAAAATCGTAGAGCAGAATATTAAAAAATGCGGCTTTGAGGATTCGTCCTCGCTCGTTTTCTGCGACGCGGAGGCCTTTTTATCAAGGCGCGGTACCTATGATATTGCGTTCCTTGACCCGCCTTATAAAAAGGGCTTGATTGAAAACTGTCTTAAAAAGCTTGCGCTTAAGATGAATGACGGCGGCGTTATCATCTGTGAGACCGCTAAGGAGGAAAAGCTCCCCGAGAGCGTTTTTGACTGGCATATTGACCGTGAGAGGAATTACGGAAAGAGCAAGCTCACTTATTACAGAAGGGAAAACTGAATTTATGAAGATAGCTATTTGCCCGGGCAGCTTTGACCCGGTTACCCTCGGGCATTTGGATATAATCGAACGCGCTGCCGATATTTTCGATAAGGTAATCGTACTTGTGGCAAGCAACCGAAGCAAGAAAACTCTTTTCACAACCGAGGAGAGAATGGAGCTTATCAAAAGGTGTATTTCTAAGGATAACATCACCGTCGATACGGACTCGGGACTGCTTGTTGATTACGCTAAGAAAAAGGGAGCCGTTGCGATAGTGAAGGGGCTTCGCGCTATGTCGGACTTCGATTATGAATTTCAGCAGGCGCTGACTAACAAATCGCTTTACCCCGAATGTGAGACCGTCTTTCTGACGGCGAGAGGGGAGAATATGTTTCTCTCCTCAAGTATGGTTAAGGAGGTTTGCTCCCTCGGTGGAGATATAAGCTCTTTCGTACCCCAGGCAATTACACAGGATATTTATAAAAGATGTAAAGGAGATAATTAAAATGACGAACACCGATATTTTACTTGAAGATCTTGAAGACGTACTCGAAGAGGCTACTGCAATACCCCTTTCAAAGAAGCACGCTGTTGATATTGAAAAGATAAAGACCATTATTGAGGATATCCGCCTCAATACTCCTCAGGAGACCAAGCAGGCTAAGGCTATCGTTGACTCAAGGAATACTATCATTGAGGACGCTAAGAAAGAGGCTGCCGACATTATCCAGAAGGCTCAAGAGGAAGCAAGGGAAATGATTGCAAGGGACGAGATTACCAAGACCGCTCAGGCTGAAGCAACCGAGATTATCGCAAACGCTAACGAGCAGGGCAGACAGATTGTTGAGGAGGCTCAAAACCAGGCTTCCGAAATCCTCGGCAATTCAACGACACAGGCTAACGAGATGGTAACCTCCGCTCAGAATAAGTCAAGAGAGATGCTTACGGCTGTTAATAACTATGCTGACGAAACGCTCCTTTCCATCGACGACGCGCTTTACAAGGCTCTCTCCGATGTAAGAAGAATCCGCGACGGCATCTCCAACGTACAGAACAAGAACAGATAATAAGCATTATTAAAGGCGGTCGCACAGACCGCCTTGTTTTATTAATTCTCAACTTTCAATTCTCAACTAAAAACCGCTTCGGCTGAAAAGCCAAAGCGGTTTTCTTTTTATTCCTCCGTATTTCCTCTGTGCTCTACGATGTAGTCGTGAACTCTGTCCGCGAGCTCGCCGTGGAGCTTGAACTTTCTTGAAAATACGATTAATGATAATAATACGAGTATTGCGGGAGCGCCGAAGCAGATAAAGCCGATGGCGCTTTTTGTTGTGTCGTTTATCTCCTTTGTCGCGGAGGTAATCTGCTCGTTGTAGTTAACGAGCGCGAGTCCGCCGAAGAGGATAATCGTCTGAATGGTGTACGCCATTTTCTGAAGAAAGCCCTTCATTGAAAACGTAATGCTCTCGTTCCTCTCGCCGTTCTTGTATTCGCCGTAGTCAACTATGTCTGCAAGGAAGATGGTCTGCGATACGAACATTGAGGCGATACCCGTTGACGAAAGAATGTAAGCAATGCTGAGCGCAAGCGGATTTTTAAGAACGGGTCCGCAGATATACATAATGATATATCCGAGTATGGTCGTGCAAAGCGAAATCTGATAAATCCTTTTCTTCGTAAACCATTTTGACAAAACGGGGATTACCGCAAGACCGAGCACTGAGCCGACGGCGCCTATCATCTGGAAGGTCGACTGCTTGGTGGGCTCGCCGAGTACGTCGGAGAAGTAGTAAACCGCCGTTCCGCTCGTGAGGTACCAGCCCGCGTTTGAGAGCATCGCAAAGAGCATAAATACGAGAAGCTGGTCGTTGCTCTTTAATACCTTGAATATCTGCTTAAAGGAGAACTTTTTCTTTTCGCCGTATACTACGTTTCTCTCTTTAGTCGATAGTACGCAGATTAATGCGAACACAACGAGCGAAATACCGAGTATTCCCGCCCAGCGCGAGAAGCCGCTCGCGCTGTAGCCCTTTTCCGTCGTTACGCCGGAGGATAACATCGGGAGGATAATCGGCGTTGCAACTGTGATTATACCCTGACCGAGACCGGAAAAGGTACGCGCAACCGTCGATACCATATTTCTGTCCTTAGGGTCGCTCGTGAAGGAGGGCACCATTGACCAGTAGGGGATGTCCGCCATAGTGTTCGTCATACCCCAGAGTATGTACATAACGCCGATATAGATATACAGCGGAAGTCCGCTCATACCGAAGCTCGTGAAAAGAAGGAAGAGCACTACGCCGTTTGCCGCCGCGCCTATCAGTATCCAAGGGCGGTATTTGCCGAATTTAGTCCTCGTGTTATCAACTATTGTGCCCATCATCGGGTCGTTGATTCCGTCCCATATACGCGCGATAGGCGTTAAGAGAAGCAAAAACGCCTCCTTGAGTCCGAGCACGGAGGAGAGATAGTAGCTCAAAAAGGAATAGAACATTCCGTAGCTGAGGTCAAGCCCTACCGCGCCTACGCCGTAAAATATTTTTTCGCGCCAAGTGGTTTTGTATTCCATATGCAAGCCTCCATATATTTTTTATCATTATACCATATGCTTTAGCCCTCGGTAAAGGCTAATAGTTTACAAAACAGTTACAATTTCAAATTCCTGAAATAATTTCTTGACATCCGTATCCCATATTTATATAATATAAATGCAACTAAGTGGGAGAAAATCCCACTAAAATCAATATAAATCCCATAAATTTAACAGTAATTCCACTAAAAGAAAGGAGGAGAGCATATGGAAGAATACTTTGTAGGCCATAAGGCGTATAAAATTGACGCAAAGGGAAGAATCTCAATCCCTGCGAATATGCGCAGCGGGCTTGGAAACGAGTTTATCGCGTCGCGCGGCTTCGGCAAGTGCCTTGCTCTCTATCCGATGGAGGAGTGGAATTCCTTTATGCAGAAAATCCACGAGACCGTTAACCAGAAGGACAGGAAGCAGCTTGAATTTTTCTTTTCCGCAAACGCAGAAAAAATGAGCCTTGACGGACAGGGCAGGGTGCTCCTCAACGAAGCGCTGAGGAAGCAGGTTAACCTTTTCGGTGAGGAGCAGGCTGAGGTTTTCGGCAATAATAACAGAATCGAAATCTGGAACTGCGATTTATTCAACGCTCAGCTCAGCGCAATTGACGAGCAGGCGGTTGAGGATATTCTTGACAGCTATGGAATTTAACCATAAAAGCGTGCTGTTCGACGAGGCTATCGACTCGTTGAATATTAATAAGGATAAAATAATAGCCGACGGTACCGCGGGCGGCGGAGGTCATTCAAGGGAAATCGCAAAAAGAGCGAAAAGACTTATCGCCATAGACCAGGACCCCGACGCAATTAAGGTACTTCACGAAAGGCTCGGCGGCTTTGATAATGTAACGATTATTCAAAACAATTTTGAGAACTTAAAAGAGGTTCTCGACGAGGCGGGAGTCGAAAAAATTGACGGGCTCCTGCTTGACCTCGGAGTAAGCTCCTTTCAGCTTGATACAGCCGAGCGCGGCTTTTCCTATCACAAGGACGCGCCGCTTGATATGCGAATGAGCAAGAGCGGGTTTTCCGCATATGACGTAGTTAATACGTACAGCGAGGAGGCGCTCTCCGATATCCTTTTTAGATACGGCGAGAAAAAATTCGCAAGACGGATTGCATCGAATATAGTTAGAGCGAGGGAAAGCAAGCCCGTTGAAACGACCTTTGAGCTCGTTGAAATAATCAAGGCTTCTTATCCTCAGAAGGCTATGAGGGATTCACACCCCGCGCGTAAGACCTTCCAGGCGATAAGAATTGAGGTCAACGCGGAGCTTGAACGCCTTGACAGAACGCTAGACACAGCGCTTGAGTGCCTGGACGGCGGCGGAAGAATATCGGTAATAACTTTCCATTCGCTTGAGGACAGAATAGTTAAAGAAAAGTTTATGAAGTGGCAGAACCCCTGCACCTGCCCCAAGGAATTTCCCGTTTGCGTATGCGGCAATAAGCCGAAAGGCAGAATGCCGTTTAAGTCAAAGGCTCCGAGTGATGAGGAGCTGAGGGAGAACCCGAGGGCAAGGTCCTCAAGGCTGAGGTGCTTTGAAAAGTTCTGATAGATTTTAATTTTGAAAAGAGGAGGTGAGAACAGTGACCAATACTAACGATTTCCGTAAGTTTACTACAAGGACGGATTACAGCGCTTTAATCCAGTCGTTTTCGTACACAAGGGGCTCCGAGCTTCCAAAGACCAAGCCTCAGTATGAAAGTCCTGAAAGGAAGCTTAAGCTTACAGAGGGCAAGGGTATCAAGAGCAGAGCACAGCTTCTGCACGAACAGAAGAAGGCTCGCCTTCAGGTAATAAGAATATGTATTGTTGCTGCGCTCTGCCTCGGTATGATATGCGTAGTATTAAATTCTTTTGCTCTCAGGAACGAGCTTACCCGCCAGATTTCAAGGCAGGAAACTGCTATCGCTAACGCCCAGAGCGAATACATAAGCCTTGAGGCTGAGCTTAATTCGCTCGTGTCAATCTCGATGATTGATAAATATGCGGTTGAAAAGCTTGGAATGAGCAAGGCTCGCTCGGGACAGGTTCAGTATATGGACGTTGACGAGTTCACGGCTCAGTTTATCGAAAAGGAAGTCTCAAAAACGCCCGCAGCCTCGGCTGCGCCGCTCGCGATTGCCGCTGCAGCCGCTCAGCCAAAGCAGGATAAGAGCAAGGATAAAGAAAAATCCTCAAACGAGGACAAAGCTTCCTCAAAGGACGATGGAATAAATAATTAAAATAAGCGTATTTATATTATGAGAGTTTGGCGGGAGTAGCTCTTCGGCAGACTCTCTAATGTACTTTTATTAGGCAAGATATACTGTGTGAAAAGAGGTGCGGATATGAAAACGAATTCAAAAAAGGGTATGCTTCAAAGGATACTCATTTTACTTATTTGTCTTTGCTTTTTATTCGGCATAGACGCTTTCCGCGTTTTATATCTGCAGGTAGTGAGGGGCGACGAGCTCTCCGCAAAGGCTGACTCACAGCAGCTTTCCGACACGGAGGTTTCCGCTATGCGCGGCGTAATCTATGACGAGGAGGGCAACGTTCTTGCTCAGTCCGCTACGGTATGGAATATCTTTTTAGACCCTAAGAATATTGACAGCGAGGATAAAAGAACGCTCGTTGTAGATAATCTTGCCACAATTCTTTCCTTTAACGACGAGGAAAAGAAGGAGCTCCTTGAAAAATCCAAGAAGGATTCGCACTATGCAGTTATCGCCGAAAAGGTTGAAAACAGAGTAAAGGAAAAGGTTGCGGATTTCACGGCTGAGAATAAGCTCGGTAATATTATCGGTATGGAGCAGACTACGAGAAGGTATTACCCCTACGGTAATTTCGCCTCCTCCGTGCTCGGCTTTGTAGGCGACGATAATCAGGGGCTCAGCGGTATTGAGTCTTACTACGACGAACAGCTTAAGGGTACCAACGGCAGAATTATTACCGTTAAGGACTCAAAGGGTAACAAGCTTCCCACAGATTATGAAACTCAGGTTGCGGCGCAGGACGGAAACTCCCTCGTGCTCACGCTTAATCAGACTATTCAGTATTACCTTGAAAAAGGTCTCCGTCAGGCGCTTGACGAATATAAGTGCAAGGGCGCTTACGGTATAGTAATGAACTGTAATACAGGCGCAATCCTCGCCATGAGCTCGCTTCCCGATTTTGACTGTAATGAGCCGTACAAGATTACCTACCAGAAATCCGTAAAGGAATTTGAGGAAAAGCTCAAGGAGGAAGAGGAGAGCAATAAGAATAAGAAGAAAGAAGAGGAAACCGACGGCGAAACTACGACCAAGCCGCAGACAGCCGAGGAAAAGGAAAAGGCGAGAAAAGCGCTTGCGAACAGCCTTGCCATACAGAATCAGTGGAGAAATTTCACCGTATCCGATACCTACGTTCCCGGCTCGGTATTCAAGACCTTTATGGCGAGCGCGGCGCTTGAGGAAAACGTCGTAACGCTCGATACAAGCTATACCTGCACGGGTTCAATTCAGGTCGCCGATTACACCATGAGGTGTCATTACCACCCCGGTCACGGTACTGAAAACTTGACTCAGGGGCTTGAAAACTCCTGTAACCCCTTCTTTATTACAATCGGTCAGAGGCTCGGCGTTCACAGATACTTTAAGTATTTCGACGCCTTCGGCTTTACGAAGCTTACAAATATCGACCTGCCCGGCGAGGCTATGTCGCAGTACGTCGGCGAGGAGCATTACGGAATAGTAGAGCTTTCCTCAGCCTCCTTCGGTCAGACTAACTCCCTTACTCCTATTCAGGTATGTACGGGCATCTGCGCTATCGCAAATGGCGGTACGCTGCTTAAGCCCTATATTGTATCCGAAATTAAGGACTCAAAGGGTAATACAATAAGCAAAACCGAAAAAACTGAAATAAGACGCGTTATCAGCGAGGATACCTCGGAGAAGGTAAGGAATATGATGAAATCCGTTGTTGATAACGGTACGGGTAAGAACGGCTACGTAGCGGGCTACAGAGTCGGCGGTAAAACAGGTACTTCAACCAAGCTCGGCGAATCAAAGGTTGGCGAAAAGGATAAGTACATAGTATCCTTTGCAGCTATCGCTCCGTCCGATAATCCCGAGGTTGCAATGCTTATCCTCATTGACGAGCCTAACGTTGACCTCGGCGGCGGCGCGCTCTGCGCACCTATTGCCGCTCAGGTTGTCGAGCAGGCAATGCAGGTTAAGAATATTGAACCTCGTTACAGCGATAAAGAGGCTGAAAAGCTTTCAATTGCTACTCCTAACGTTATCGGCTCAAAGCCGGACGAGGCTGAGGCAAAGCTTAAGGAAAGCGGACTCAAGGTAAGGAAGATAGGCAGCGGCAAGACCGTACTAAGCCAGTCTCCGAGCGCAGGCTCCGCGATACCCACGGGCGGCAGAGTTGTAATTTATACGGATAATACCGAAAGAAAAACCGTTAAGATTCCCGATTTCAACGGTATGACAATCAGGGAAGCTAACGATACTGCCGCGGAATACGGGCTCAATCTTGAAATCAGCGGCAATAACTTAAATAACGCGTCTGTAGTTGCATACAGACAGTCAATAGAAAAGGGAACTAAGGTCGAAATCGGCTCAGTCGTTATAGTTACCTTTAAGAACAATAAATCCGTACTGGATTAGGCGGTGAAAGAATGAAGCTTTCAGAGATTTTAAAAGGAATAAGCGTAAAAAATGAATACAGGGAAGCTGAAATATCCGACGTTACCGAGGATTCAAGGTTTGTAAAAGAGGGCAGCCTTTTTATCTGTATTAAGGGCGCAAGCTTTGACGGTCACAGCGTTGCTGAGGAAATGCTCGGTAAAGGCGCGGCGGCAGTAGTCTGCGAGCGTGACCTCGGGCTTGATAATCAGATTATCGTTGAGTCAACTAGGACGGCGCTCTCCCCGATATGTGCAAACTTTTTCGGCAATCCCGCCGATAAGCTTAAGCTCATAGGGCTTACGGGCACGAACGGAAAGACTACCACGACATTCCTTATTAAACAGATTCTTGAAAACTGCGGCAGGAAAACAGGACTTATCGGCACCGTGCAGAACATGATAGGAGATGAGATTCTTCCCGCTCACTATACAACTCCTGCACCCTATGAGCTTCAGTCGCTGTTCAGAAAAATGGTTGACGCAGGCTGTGAGTACTGCGTAATGGAGGTATCCTCCCAGGCGCTTGCACAGGGCAGGGTAAACGGTATGCATTTTCTTGTCGGCGCGTTTACAAATCTTACTCAGGACCACCTTGATTACCATAAAACCTGGGAAAACTATTTTGAAGCAAAGCGTATTCTTTTTAAAAACTGCGATACGGCTGTAACGAATGTCGATGACGAATATGGGCTTAAAATTGTTGACGGGCTTGAATGTAAGGTAAGAACCTATGCGGTTAAAAACATCAATTCGGATTATACCGCAAGGAACGTAACCTTCGCGCCCGACGGCGTTAAGTACGAGCTTGTAAGCGAGAATATAGGCAGGGTTGACTGTCCTATTCCGGGTCGCTTTTCCGTATATAATTCGCTTTGCGCTGCCTCTGTTGCGCTCGAGCTCGGGCTTGATTTTAAGGACGTGGTTATCGCTATTTCAAAATCAAACGGCGTTAAGGGCAGAATTGAGGTCGTGCCGACCGATACGGATTTTACCGTAATTATCGATTATGCCCATTCGCCCGACGGACTTGAAAATATTATTCTATCGCTTAAGGAAATCGCAAGGGGCAGGGTAGTAACCCTCTTCGGCTGCGGCGGCGACAGGGATAAAACCAAGCGACCGAAAATGGGAAAAATCGCATCTCAGCTTTCGGATTTCTGTATTGTTACAAGCGATAATCCGAGAAGCGAAAATCCTTCAAAAATTATTGAGGACGTCCTTGAGGGAATGAAGGATACTAAAACGCCCTACAAGGTTATTGAAAACAGGAAAGAAGCAATTATGTGGGCTGTTAAGAACGCAAAAAAGGACGACATAGTTCTTCTTGCGGGCAAGGGACATGAAACCTACCAGATATTAAACAGCGGAAAGATACATTTTGACGAGCGTGAGGTAGTAGCCGAGGCGCTCAAAAGTTAAAAAACAGGAGAGTAAAATGAGTATTACAGCAGCATTGATTATTACGGTTATAGTTGCCTTCGGCGTAACGGCGGGGCTCGGCTTCGTCATTATCCCGTGGCTCAGAAAGCTTAAGTTCGGTCAGACCATACTTGAAATCGGTCCCTCCTGGCATAAGTCAAAGCAGGGTACGCCGAATATGGGCGGTATTATGTTCGCGATAGGTATTATCTCCGCCGTTATCGTAGGCGCGCTCACCTTTGCGCTTTCGGGCGGAAAGCTTGAATCCGACTATGCCGCCGTGCTTGAGGGCAGGGATTTAGTCCTAATGATAGCTAACGTCTGTCTTGCGCTGCTTTGCGGAGTTGTCGGTTTCACCGACGACTATATTAAGATTAAGCTTAAGAGAAACGAAGGGCTTTCAGCAAAGCAGAAAACGCTCGGTCAGATGCTTGTAACCGTAGGTTACGTTGCAACGCTCTGGATTTCTCATAATACCGTATGGTATATTCCGTTTTTAGGCAACGTTAATTTTGAAAAGAATATTGTTACGGGCGTTATCTTCTGGCTCGTATCGATTTTCATTATCTACGGTACGGTTAATTCCGTTAATCTTACCGATGGTATCGACGGACTCTGTTCCTCGGTTACCGCAACCGTTGCAATTACGTTTATAATCTGCTCTTATATACTCAAGTTTGCAGGTCTCGGCATTGTTGCCGCTGCGCTGCTCGGAGGCGTGCTCGGCTTCCTTTGCTGGAACTGGAACCCCGCAAAGACCTTTATGGGAGACACGGGCTCGCTCTTCCTCGGCGGAATGGTCGCAGGGCTCGGCTTTGCTATTAAATGTCCGCTTCTTCTCTTACCGATAGGTATCGTTTACGTATGCGAAACTATGAGCGATATTATCCAGATAGGTTATTTTAAGCTAACCCACGGAAAGAGAATATTCAAGATGGCGCCTATTCACCATCACTTTGAGATGTGCGGCTGGAAGGAAAAGAAAATCTGCGTCGTTTTCTCGCTCGTTAACGCGCTCGGCTGTGCTGTTGCGCTCGTATTATTCTACTTTGGACAGAAATAATAATTTTTACTTTAAATATAATAATAGAAAAGAGGTGTTGATATGTCTGACCGCTTAGAGCCTCCTAAGAGGTATCCTAAAAGGGAAGAGCAGAAAAGCTCTGCTCCCTCAAAAAAGGAAAACAAAATAGTAAAGCCCGATAAAAAAGCTTTTGAAAGCTCGGGCATATTGACGCTCGGCGGGTTTGATATTCCGTTTTTTGTAATCACGATGGCGCTTGTAATTATCGGGCTTATAATGCTTTTCTCCGCCTCATATCCGTCTGCGCTGCAAAAGTTCGGCGATTCGTACCATTATTTCAGCCGTCAGCTTATTTTCTCGGTTGCGGGAATTGTGATAATGCTTGCGGTGTCAAAGCTTAATTACAGGCTCCTTAAGGTAGCCGTATATCCGCTGTTTGCGATAACGATACTGCTTCTTATAATCGTTTTGTTCTATCATACCGATTACAAGGAGTTTAAGCGCTGGATACCTCTTTTCGGGAGCATCACTATCCAGCCCTCCGATATTGCTAAGTTTACTATCGTTATAGTTCTTGCCGATTATATTTCAAAGAACTATAAAAAAATGAAAAACCTTATTAACGGCATAGTTTACCCCGTGGGAATTCTCGCCGTTTTCTGCGGTCTGATATTCCTTGAGCACCATAACTCAGGCGTGATTCTCGTATTCTTAATCGGCGCGGTTATGATGTTCTGCGGAGGGGCTAACTGGAAGCTTTTTGCGCTCGGCGCGGGGCTTGTTGCCGCGGTTGCAGTGTTTGTCGTAATGAACCCGGGCGTAATGATGGACTATGCGGGCGAAAGAATTGTCGCCTGGCTTGATAAGGATTACGAACCGCTCGGCGCTCGCTGGCAGACTAATAATTCACTCTACGCAATCGGTTCAGGCGGCTTCTTCGGCGCAGGGCTCGGTAATTCAAAACAGAAATTCCTCTACGTATCGGAGCCCCAAAACGACTTTATCTTCTCGATTGTATGCGAGGAGCTCGGCTTTGTAGGCGCGGCTGTAATCATTCTTCTTTTTGCGCTGCTTTTTGTAAGAGGTCTCCAGATAGCGATGAAAACCAACGACCGCTTTGCAGCCCTTACCGTAATCGGTATCGTGTCACAGGTCGCTATTCAGACGATATTTAATATTTTAGTTGTAACGGATTCTATCCCCAATACGGGTATATCCCTCCCGTTCTTCTCCTACGGCGGTACGTCGATACTGATGCTGCTGTTCGAAATGGGAGTGGTGCTTTCAATATCAAGAAAGGCTAATCAAAAGAAGGTATAGCTATGAGATTTTTATTTGCAACGGGCGGTACCGCAGGTCATATAAACCCTGCGCTTGCAACCGCGTCATATTTAAGAGAGCAGTATCCTGAGTCTGAAATTCTTTTTATCGGAACTGCCGACCATATGGAAGCAAGGCTCGTACCTAACGCGGGCTTCGATTTCAAAACCGTTGAGATTAACGGCTTTAAGCGTTCCTTGTCACCTAAGGCTATTGTAGATAACGTAAAAACTGTATTCAGGCTTCTAAAATCACAGAGGGCGAGTAAGAGTATAATTAAAGCCTTTAACCCCGACGTAGTTATAGGCTTCGGCGGTTACGTTTCCGCCCCTGTGCTTAGCGAGGCTGCAAAGCTCGGCATACCCTGCTGTATTCATGAACAAAATGCGTTTCCGGGCATTACTAATAAACAGCTTGCAAAGAAGGTCGACAGGGTAATGCTGACCGTTGAGGACGCTAAAAAATACCTTGAGCCGAAGAACGAGCCTGTTATTACAGGACTTCCCGTAAGGGGCGAGCTTTTAAGGAAAACTAAGGCAGAGGCGAGAGCTGAGCTCGGTATCCCCGATAATGCAAAGCTTGTGCTTTCCTTCGGCGGCTCTCTCGGCGCGGCTCCGCTCAACGACGCAATGTACGGTATTCTCCTTGAAAGCGCCGAAAAGGGAACGATTTACCATATCCATTCCGCAGGCACTAACGGTAACGACTACATAAAGAAGTTTGAAGCCGAAGGCTTTGAAGCTGTTAGCGACGGCGTGCTCAGAAAGGGCAGCGTAGAGGTAAGAAGTTATATAGATAATATGGACGTTTGTATGGCTGCGGCAGACCTTGTAATAGGCAGAGCAGGCGCTTCCTCACTTTCCGAAATCGAGACAATGGGCAAGGCGTCAATCCTTATCCCGTCGCCCTACGTCGCCGAAAATCATCAGTACCATAACGCTATGGCGCTTGTAAACCGCAATGCCGCAAGAATTATTGAGGAAAAGGATTTAACCACCGAAAGCCTTAAGGCTCAGATTGACGGGCTTCTATCCTCTGAGGAAACCTTATTTGAAATTGAAAAGAATGCAAGGGATATGGCAATTATAGATTCACGTGAGAGAATTGCCGACGTTATCTTATCACTTGTAAAGTAAACTTAGAATAACAAATCCACCCTCTCTTTCATATGATGGGTTAGAGAAGGTGGATTTATGGAATATTTCGAGATTATGGGAAATACGCGCCTTGGCGGAGAAATTGACGTTCACGGCGCAAAAAACAGCGTGCTGCCGCTTCTTGCGGGGTGCGTGCTCGTAAAGGGCGAATGTGTCTTACATAACTGTCCGAGGCTCTCGGACGTAGACTTTACAATTAAAATACTCCGACACCTCGGCGCAGAGGTTAAGCGCGAGGGGAGTACTATTTGCGTTAACACCGCTACACTAAATAGGTATGATATTCCCGAGGCGCTTATGCGTGAAATGCGCTCGTCGATTATTTTTTTAGGCGCGCTTTCGGGACGGCTGAAAAAGGCAAAGCTCTTTTTACCCGGAGGCTGTGAAATCGGGCTGAGACCTATTGATTTGCATATTAAGGCGCTCGGCGAGCTCGGATACGGTATCTGCTTTGACGGGCGTGATATTAAAAGCGAGTTTATTAGTAAAAAATCCGATAATATTGCCCTTGCTTTTCCGAGCGTCGGCGCTACTGAAAACCTTATTCTTTCCTCCGTTTTGCTTGAGGGTAATACGAGGATTATCAATGCCGCGCGCGAGCCTGAAATAGTTGATTTGTGCGATTTCCTTGTTAGCGCAGGAGCTAAGATTTCAGGAGCTGGGAATACAGTTATAGAGATTGAGGGCGCTCGGGAGCTACATTCCGTTGAGCATACCGTAATACCTGATAGGATACTTGCTTCAACCCTTATGTCCGCCTCTGCAATTACCTCGGGCGAAATAAGGCTTAATAAGGTAAGACTATCGCATTTGCTTCCCGTTTTTCCCGTTTTTGAGGAAGCGGGGTGCAGGCTGTACGCCGATAAGGCTTCGCTTACAATTAAACCGCCGAAAAGGCTCAGGCGTGTACGCCTTATAGAAACGCGACCTTATCCGGGCTTTCCAACCGATTCACAGGCGACTGCCTGCGCTATGCTGAGCGTAGCTGGAGGAACCTCGCTTATTCACGAAACTATTTTTGAAAACAGACAAAAGCATGTGAGGGAGCTAAACCGCTTTGGTGCGGATATCGCCGTTCATGATAACTACGCCGTAATTAACGGAGTTAAAAGCCTTCACGGCGCGTCAGCCTCGTGTACGGATTTGCGCGGAGGTGCCGCGGTCGTACTTGCCGCTCTTAAGGCGGAGGGAAAATCAAGTATATACAGTATTAATCATATTGACAGGGGCTATGAATGCTTCGAAAACCAGCTCAGTATTTTAGGTGCTGACGTTAAGAGGATTAATAATGAAAAAGAATCAGAAAAGCAAACAAAACCAGAAAACCAACGCTTCTGAAAGGACGGGGAACAGCTACGGTCTTGAGCCTCCGAAGCTTTACCGTAAGAATTACGAGCATTCCTTTGCAAAGGGAGAGGCAAATATTGACCTTGAGCCGCCTAAGAGGAGGAATACTCCCAGGCAGGACGACGAAAGTCTTACCCCGGCGCAGAGGCGAAAGCTCCAGAATAAGAAGCGCAAGATGTCAAAGCTTAAGAGAAAGATTATTCTTTATACTGCTTTGTCGCTTGTTATTATCGCTATTTTTGTTGTGCTCAGTCTTACCGTGCTTTTTAAGATTAATACTATTACAATCAAGGGTAACGAGGTTTACGATAAGAAGCAGATTCTTGCCGTTTTGCCGATACAAAAGGAGGATAATCTTATCCTTATTGATAAGGAAGGCGCAGCAAATAAGGTTAAAGAAAACCTGCCGTATATATACGAGGTGGAGATTAACCGTAAGCTGCCTTCAACCGTGGTTGTAACGGTTAAGGAAACGCCAAGGGTTTACTATATTAAGAACGCAGATAAGAAAACCTACACCTTCCTTGACGATAACTTCAAGGTGCTTGAAAACAAGGCGGGCTCTGCGTTTGAGGGTGCTATTGAGATTAAAAATGCGGAGATTGAAAGCGCGGTTATAGGTCAGGAGGTCGTACTTAAAAACAAGAAAACCGAGGAAAACATAAAGCTTCTTGCAAACGAGGTAAACAAGCTTAATCTTGAAAAGATTACCGCCATATATTCCAAGGATATTAATAATAACTATATGGTATATGACTCCCGTCTTACCTTTAAGCTCGGCAATATCGATAATCTTGATAATAAGATTTACTCAGCGCTTAGCGCAGTAGAAAAGCTTAATGAGACAAATCCTAACGCAAAAGGCACAATTACGGCAACAGGCGACAAGCAAATATACTTTACAGCAGAATAATTCCGAATTATCTGTAAAGGTGTTAACTTTACGAAAATTTAACCTTGTTAATTATTACTAAATCTTAATTTGTATTTTCTCTAAAGATTGTAAAAATAATGAAGAATAATTTTTTAAAAAGTATTGCAATTCGGTTACAAAACTGTTACAATGCTCTTTGTAGAGGTGAGAACACCGAACACGAATATTAAAACAAGGAGAATCAAGTAATGGGAAGATACGAAATTGATTTAGACGACAACAAAGTAGTACAGATTAAAGTTGTAGGCGTCGGCGGAGGCGGCGGAAACGCCATTAACCGTATGGTTAGAGCTAACATTAAGGACGTAGAATTTGTAGCTATTAACTCCGATAAGCCTGCTCTCAATAAATCAGCAGCAACTCAGAAAATCCTCATCGGCGAAAAGGCGACTAAGGGTCGCGGCGCAGGCGCAAGACCCGAGGTTGGTATGAAGGCAGCCGAGGAATCACGCGAGGCTATTACCGACGTGCTTCAGGGCTCTGAGATGGTATTCATCACCGCTGGTATGGGCGGCGGAACAGGTACGGGCGCAGCTCCCATCGTTGCTAAGATCGCTAAGGATTTAGGTATCCTTACCGTAGGTGTTGTTACTACTCCTTTCGGTTTCGAGGGCAAACGCCGTATGGAAATTGCCAAGGAGGGCATTAACGAGCTTGCTCAGTACGTTGACTCCATTATGGTAATTCCTAACGAGAACCTTAAGCTTGTTTCTAAGGAAAAGATTACTCTTCTCAATGCTTTTGAAATCGCTAACGACGTACTCCGTCAGGGCGTTCAGTCAATATCCGATCTTGTTAATGCAACAGGTCTTGTAAACTCAGACTTTGCCGACGTAACAGAGATTATGAAGGATGCCGGCTATGCTCATATGGGCGTTGGTCGTGCTAAGGGCAAGGATAAGGCAGAGGTTGCCGCTGCTCAGGCTATTTCATCCCCGCTTCTTCAGACCTCTATTAACGGCGCTCGCGGCGTTCTTCTTAACATCACCGCATCCAACGACATCGGTCTTGAAGAAATCGACGCAGCTTCCAACGTAGTTATGGAAGCAGTACATCCTGACTGCGAAATCATCTGGGGTGCAAACTTCGACGATGAGCTTGAGGATGAAATGATTATTACGGTTATCGCAACCCGTTTCGGTGAGGACGGACCTAAGGAAATGAAGTCAATGACTGCTAATAAGCCGATTTCAGCTCCTACTCCGGCTCCTGCAGCTGCTCCCGAAGCTCCTGCAACACAGCCCGCGTTTACTCCTCAGGACGATAAGGATTTTGACGATATCGTAAGCTTCTTCAGAAGATAATAATTACATATAGTAATAGCAAAGGGCGGTTTATCCGCCCTTATTCATTTTGTCAAAAGCTTGTCAATCAGCGCTTTGTAAAGTCTTGAAAATCGGACTGCAAGTAATATGCCTTTACATTTTCCACTTTTTCAACCGACTTTTCCACTTTTTTGCTTTGAGTTTTCCGCTTTTTTAACTTAGTTTTCCACACCGTTGATTTTTTAAATTATATGTAAAGATTAAAAACTTAACATAAAATTATGGCTCTCCTTACTGATTTTGTAAGGAGAGCCTTTGTATTATTATTCAGTTTTACCATTCACTCTTAGTATAACTTCTTATGATGTTTGTAATAAGGTTATCGCGCTTTAAGCCCTTGCCCTTACCGCCTTTAATCTGGTCCTGTATCTTACCGGCGCGGATTGTGACGAAATCAGCCTTGTCAATAAGCTTTTCAATCGGAGGTGCTTCGCCGAATTTGTAGCTTTCATCAGCACTGTCCGTCACAGCGCTTGCAAGATAGGTGTTCGAAAAGCGCTTAACTGCGGTCATCGCGAGTATAGCGACTTTGCTGTTTTCGGGTAAGGTGAGAGTCTTGCAGTTCCTTATATCAAGCTCATATATGTATATGTAACCCTTCTGCGCCGCGAGGTTGCCCTCGGGGTGATGAAGGTGAGTCAGCTCAAGCGCTATGTTAACGTCCTTGACCTTAGCGCTCTGCGAGAGTCCTACCATATCCCATATGAACAGCTTTTCCCTGAGCGAATGAACGCTCAGCTTGCGTTCCTTATTATCCGTTCTAACTGTTATCTCCTCGTCGTCAAGCACGGAGGCGGCAAGGATATAAAGCTTTGTCATACCCTTGGGTAGAGCAAGCTCCTGACCGCGCGGAATAAGAATATTCTTATCCATACTCGCTTTCGGCATCTTGAAGGTTATACCGTGCACCGTAAGCGACTCGGGAATAAGCTCGTCGGGGAGGGAACAGCCGCTGCCCTGAAGAATACAGTTTACCTTGTAATCGTCGGAGGTTATACCTGACGCATTATACTCTAAATCAAGCTTTTTAAAGCTTTCCCTTGCCTTTTTCTTTTCGGTATTAAGCTTTACCCTGAAGCTTTTAATCCTGTACGGCTTGAGGTCGAAGATAAGCTTGCCGTCCTTGATTTTAGCCTCGCGCCTGTATTCCTCGGACGCGTAGATTTCCTCAGCGCTGACAATATCTTCAAAGAAGGAGACCTCGATGTTATTAGTTACCTTGCCGAGTCCCTCGTTAAATCTTATTATGATTTCGTCTCCGTCCTCGGATTTCTTAACAGCCCTGACAATAACGTTGGAGCGGTTGACCTTAAGCAGTGAAAAGCTGTCGCCGAGCGTTCCCTCGCGTCTTGACGAGGTCTGGAAGGCGGTCATCTTTTTTGTAAAGCACTCCGCGCCGAACTGCGTTGAAGCGCCGATATCTCCTTTGTGAGAATGAAGCGCAAAGGAGAAAATATTTCTGCCTATATCCTGTAAATCCTGTCGTGCGTCCTTAGTGAATGCGCCTGCGGGCGTGTGAATACAGGTGAGACGGAGCATATTATCGCCGGGCTTGTCCCAGCCGTATTTACAATCCGAGAATATGCTTACCCCATTGCTGCCGCTCTCGTCTGTAATATCCGCCCATTTCTGCGCGGGTACTTCGTACAGATTCTTTTTGTTATTTGTACGCTTAATGCAGCCGAGCCCGAGGTCGTAGGTCGCAATGTTATTTGAGCAGGTGAGGGGGAACTGCGCCTTGAGCAGCGAGCGCCTTTCCTGCCAGTCAATGAAATTGTCAACTCTTATTGTATCGCCGTCGCTCTCAAGCGAGACGGTCTGTTCGATTTTAGAGCTTTGGAGCTGTCTCGTTACCTTAATCGCAATCCTTGAAGCGCCGTTTTCGGTAATCTCAAAGCTCGGCGTGTTAGCGTATGCGTAAGGCTCTGAGTCAATGTCCTCCTTGCGCATTTCCCAGCTCGGATAATTAAGCTCGCCCATATTGTGCAAAAGCGCAAGCTTTATGGGAGCCGAGAGAAGCTGAGTACTAAGCTTCTTATCAACGATTGACGCGATGTCTCCGTTTTTATTGAATACTACTCTGTATCTGCTGTTTTCGAGAGTGTGCTCGGTAACGGCTAAATTGCTTTTCTTTGAATACGGAGCGTCGCTCGCCTGAACGTCGTAGACCTTGTAGCCCACGCTTTCAACCGTCGCGGTAAATACGATGTCAAACTCCTTGCCGTTCTTCTTTATTACCTGCGAAGGAACCTCGCGCCCTCTTTTGTCGAGTACCTTGACGTACTGCGCGTTGTGAACGAGCTTTATGTGCGCCTCAACGCAGCCCTTGCGCTTTGCCGCAACGGGATTATTTACTATAACCGCACATTCCTTGCACCACGAGGTGTCAAGCTCGTTTGAGATTGCTCCTGTAGCCGCCTCGTATTCGCCTCTGAACTGAAGCTGGGACACGTAGTAATCATTCCAGCTATCGTTATATACGAGCATAGTTGAGGTGCCGGTTATATCGTCGTGGAACTGGTGCTGAATAACCTTCTTCCACGCTGAATCAATAACATTCTTCGGGTATTTGAACGAGGTAAGAAGGCTCGCCGTAACGCACGCCTTTTCACAGCAATCCGCAAGTACCTCGCACTGTGCGTTAAGCCTTTTGCTCATAGCTCTTGAGGTGTACGCGCCCGCTCCGTGTGAGCGCATAAGGAACTCGTTATTCCAGAGCGGTAGCGTAACTCTTTCCTTTTTTGCAAGCACGTCAAGCTCGTTAAAGAGCTGGTCGCTCGTAGCGGGAATAACCTTTGTGTTGGCGTCCTTTTCGTTTTTGGATATACTTTCGCCTATCGCCTCAACGCTTTCCTTTTTAGGTGCGCCGCCCCAGTCGCCCGTACCGTAAAAGCACAGCGTCCACGGGAGATTGTAGTTAATTCCGTTATATGCAAGCTTGTCTATTACCTGAACGTTGCCGCGTACTGTACCGTCAAAATTATTGCGGTAGGAGAGGGGATTAAGCTCCGCGTAGATTCTTGAGCCGTCAACGCCCTGCCAAAGACCTAAATTATACGGTCTTTCGTATGCAGCGCCCCAGCTAAGCTTCTGGGTAGTAAAGCCCTTTAGATGAGCGTGCCTTGCTATTGAGGGAAGAGCATAGCCAAAGCCGAAGCAGTCGGGAAGGAAAATATCCCTCGTAACCTGTCCGAGCTTATTCTTAAAATAGCGGTTTCCGTAAAGGAAATTACGCAGTATAGCCTCGGGAGAGGGTATGTTAACGTCGCCGTTTTCATATGCCGAGCCCGACGCGTTCCAGCGCCCCTCTTTTGCGTACTTTACTATTTCAGCAAAAGCCTCGGGATAGTATTCCTCGATAAGCTCATACCTGAACGCTCCCTCAAAATTAAAGCGGTAATGGGGGAATTCTTCAAGCAGCTTTATATTTTTTTCTATCGTATCGGGTAAAAATACCTCGATGGTTTTAGGCAGCTCCCAGCGCCATACTGTGTCAAGATGCGAGGTCGCTACCGTGTAAATTCTGTTTTCGGTCATATTACTTCTCGATTATTTCATATACGAATTCGTACTTTTCCTGGAGTGCCTTAACCTTTTCCTCATTGTCCTCAATAAAGGTGGGGGAGTAAATGCTCTTGCCGTCAACGGAATAATCCTTGACTATTTTGTTGAGCTCCTCCCAAGCCTCAGCTTCCTTCTCGTAGCCGTTTTCAAATTTGATTAAAAACTCTCTGTGTTTAGGGATTCTTACCTTCATTTTTTCGGTATCCTTTCAGTTTTGATAAGAAATATTATATATTTAAAACAATCTTATTGCAAGATGTATTTTGCCTTTTCTCTTAGCAGAGAAGGCGCGTTTTTTATTGCTTCGTCAACAGTTGTGTTTTCATCAACAAGGCTTATCATTTTGTCGCCGAGCCGAGCGCCGTCAATGCTTCCGCTTATAATAACGCATTTTTTGCCGTGCTTTTTTGCAAGGAGTGAAATCTTGTACGGAAGCTTTCCCATTAAGGTCTGCGCGTCGGTCTTGCCTTCGCCCGTAACTATAATATCAGCTCCTTTAATCTTTTCTTCAAGTAAGGAGTACTCTGCAAGTATGTCAAAGCCGGATTTTATTTCTCCGCCGTATACGGAATAAAGCCCTCCGCATATTCCCCCTGCAGCGCCCGTGCCCTTTACTCTTGAAATATCATTGGGTAAGAATGCGTTAAGCCTTTTGAACCCATCGTCAAGCTCCTCAACCTGCTTTTCGTTTGCACCCTTTTGCGGAGCAAATACGTACGCCGCTCCGTTTTTACCGCAGTATTCATTCTCTACATCACAGGCAAATATAAAGTTAATATCCTTTACAATATTTCGCAGGTTTAAACCGAAAATATAGTTTATATCCTTGCCCTTTGGTATTGATATTTTTGTATAGTTTTCGTCATAAAAAACAGCTCCTAAAGCCGCAAGCGCGCCCGCACCGCCGTCACAGCAGCCGCTCCCGCCGAGGCCAAGTATAATATTGCTGAAACTGCGTGATACCGCGAATTTTATGAGTTCGCCCGTACCGTATGAGGTAGCGTTCATAACGTCTTTTCTATGGAGCAATCCGCTTGCAGCGGCGCACTCAATCACCGCTGTTTTACCGAAGGTAACTATAGGTGCTTTAACAGGTCTGCCGTAAATATTGTGAACATTAGTGTAAAGTATATTGCCCTTACAAATACTTGCCATTGAAACAGCAAAACCTTCGCCGCCGTCGGCAAAGGGCAGGGTAGTAATTTCAGCACCGCTATCAGTTTCATGTATGCCGTCCCTTATACATTCACAAACTTCTTCGGATGTCAGCGAGCCTTTAAAGGAATCGGGAACAATTAATATTTTCATATTATCACCTACGCTATATTCTATCACCCTGCATATGTAATGTCAAAAAGAATATAATGTATTGAAGTCAAAATTTGTACTTGACAAATACTTTTTATCTGCTATAATAATAGCACGAACAAAACTGTATATCGCGGAGTAGAGCAGTTGGTAGCTCGTCGGGCTCATAACCCGGAGGTCGTAGGTTCGAGTCCTACCTCCGCAACCATAAAAGAACAGACTCCAATATGGTGTCTGTTCTTTCTTTCTTTCTTACAATACATATTGTTAAAATACAACAATATTTTACAAAAATCGTTGACAAATTTTAGCTATAATGATAAACTTAAATTAAGGTAAAAAACCTTAAAATATTTGAAAGGATGAATCGTATGGGAAAGTTCGTTATTAAAGAAACCAAGACCGGCGTTAAATTTGATCTGAAAGCAGGAAACGGCGAAGTTATTGCAACCTCCGAGGTTTATACCTCCGAATCCGCCTGCAAAAAGGGCATTAACAGCGTAATTGCTAACTGTAAGGCTGAGGTTGAGGATCAGACTGTTGAAGGCTATGAGGCTAAGAAAAACCCGAAGTTCGAGGTTTATACCGATAAGGCTGGCGAGTTCAGATTCAGACTTAAGGCAAGAAACGGCCAGATTATTGCGGTATCCGAGGGATATAAGGCTAAGAAGAGCTGCTATAACGGAATTGAGAGCGTAGGAAAGAATGCTCCCGACGCACCGATTGTAAAGGTATAAATATTTTGTAAAGCCCTTGATTTTAAGGGCTTTATTTTTTATAATGTTTTTATCATTATTTTAGGAGATGCTTATATGAAAATTGTTATCGGTTCGGATAAATCGGGCTACCCGCTCAGAAAAGCACTTGAAAAGCACCTTGAGGAAAAGGGAATAGAGCTTATCGTTTACGGTCCCCAGGATGAAAACGAGGCGGTTCCGTTTTACGAGGTGGCGCCAAAGGCTGCAGAGGATATTCAGAAGGGTAACGCTGAACGCGGTATTTTAATCTGCGGAACGGGTATGGGCATGAGCCAGGTTGCTAATAAATTCAAGGGCGTGCGCGCAGCGTGCGTTGAGAACGTTTATTCGGCAAAAATGTGCAGAGTTATTAATGATTCGAATATTCTCTGTATGGGCGGCTGGATGATTGCAGAAACACTTGGTATCGCTATGGTTGACGCATATCTTGAAGCGCGCTTTGTAACCGGCGTTGAGGAGTGGCGCAAGGCGTGGCTTGAAAACGCAAAGGCAGAGTTCGGAAAGCTCGAAGACAGGATTTATGGCTGATTTTTATGAAAGCTGGATGAGCTATATCCGCGATGACGTTAAGATTACAAAGCTCGTTATCCCGGGCGCTCATAATTCAGGCTCGTACGGTATGAACAAAATGGCAGAATGTCAGAGGGACGGTCTTTTGACTCAGTTCAAATACGGCTGCCGTCAGTTTTGCTTAAGACTTGATACAAGGAAAAACGGCGAAATTGTGCTCGCTCACGGTATGAGCAAGGGCGACTCCTTTGAGAATGTGCTCAAAGATATTAAAACAGTTATTGACGAGTACCCGAGCGAGATACTTCTGCTTGATATCAGGGAGTATTACGACCAGAAAATAGGACCCTTTACGCTTAGGTATAAGGCTGATAAAAGCGCAGTAAACGACCTGCTTGAAAAGTATATATCACCCGAAAAATACGCGTTTTGCGACTTCGATAAAATCGGTGACGTAACCCTCGGTGATATACGCAAATCAGGTAAGCGTTATATCCTTATTAACGAAAATGAGGATTATAATTACAGCAAGAACTGTGAATGTATTTTGCCTTGGGAAAAGCAAGTGAACGGCGCGAAAGCTGAGCATTTTGCCGCAAAGACGCTTCGCTTCTTCGACGATTATAAAACCGACGGGCTCTATTGGTTCCAGACCCAGCAGACCCCGAATTTGGGTACTGAAATCGGCTTGACTCCGCCGTATAAGCTCGATGAGGATTTAAGGAAATATTTTGTAAATATCATTAACGGTATTGAAGAAAACCCGTTTTATCTTGAAAGCGCAAATATAATAGCGGGGGATTTTATGACCGAGGATTATATGAAAGCCTCTGCGATTTTAAGGCTCAATATCCCGAAAGGAAATGTCAAGTCCGAAGTAATTGAAGAATACGAAAAAAGCCTGTCTTAGCGACAGGTTTTTTCATTTATGGGGTTTACTTTTTGAATACCTCGTTAAAGCTTATTTTGTTGAATTTACTCATAATGAGGTATACGATAATCAGAAGTACGATACCAAGCTGGAGTGCTAAGAAGGCGTAGCAAAGCGAAGCGATTACTACATTGTTTTTGGTCATACCTCTGCCCGAATCCATACCCTGAGGCATCATTTTTGCATCTGTTTCATTAGAAGCGTCGGTGCTTACGCTCGTGCCCTTGTTGTCAGGAGCTTCGGTTGAATCCTGTGTTTCGTCGCTGTTCTGACTGTCGCCGTTCGGCATCTCGGGAGGAGCCTGCTGGCTGTCGCCTGAGCTGCTCTGGCTGTCGCCGCCGGGCATTTCTGGAGGAGTCTGCTGGCTGTCGCCTGAGCTGTTCTGATTGTCGCCGCTCGGCATCTCCGGAGGCGTTTGCTGATTGCCGTTTGAATTGTTATTGCTGTCTGAATCAGAGCCGTTACCGCCGTTCATACCGTCATGCTGTCCGAAGGGCTGCATTTCCTGTGAAAAAGAAGCCTGCGGCATTCTGCCTGAATTTGTGTTTACTCTTGCATACGAGAAGGTGACTGCGCTCGTTCCGATCAGTACTGCCGCCATACCTATCATAATAACGTTTTTAATGCTTTTCTTCATAAATCTTCATTCCTTTTGCTGAATATTTCCTAAAGCTTTCTTCCTTTAGGTTGACTCAACTATAACCGCTAAAACTTAAACGAAAATTAAAAAATGCATAAATTTCAAAAATTTTTTTCGAGCCGTAAATTACAAAATGGTTACAATTAATTTTCGCTCAAAAAACTAACACTAAACTATTGAAATTGTTTTGAAAATATGTTACTATAATTCTGAATTATTTTAATATATAAGTAATGTCAGTAAGCTTATATATTTTAGGAGGTCAGAAAATGAAAAAATTCAGTAAAAAACTTTTATCGCTTTTACTGTCGGTGCTTCTTATTGCTGTATCCTTACCTTTTACGGCAATTCCTGCATATGCGGATGCAAGGGGCGACCTTAGTGAAGCGATTACTCGCTTTGAGGGCTATGTGACGGATATTGCCAATAATGGTATTGATGCTATTTATACCGGTATGGGCGATGCGTATCAGGTATATCTTGAGGGTATCTTTAAGTATACCAACGGCTCCGCAAGCGAAATCGTTGACGTTACGGAAAGGCTTAACGACGCTATGGACGCTATGGTTAAGTTTGAGCAGGCGACGATTGACGCTGATTATGAAGCGGCGCACCCGGTTAAAATCGGTACAGGTACAAATCAACCCCTAAAAAGCAGTGAAAAAACGTCCGCTATGGGCTATGGTACTACCAATATGCCCTCCCTTAACGACTATGATAACGTTATCTATAGTGACGGGGCAACAGCCAGCTGGGCGCAGGCGCTTGACACGGAGTTCAATTACAAGTACGGTTATCCGTCAGTGGATACTTACCGCAACCGCGTCAGAATTTATTATCCGAATACGGTTATCCTCTATGACGGTAAAACGGTGCCTAAAATCCCAATCATTTCGGCGTTCCAGGGCTATGGTACTTACAGTGACAATGGTGCACTTACTGCTGACAATTACCGCACGGTAGTTATGGAAAACCTCTATGAAAGCACCAACGACGTGGAGCTTTTAAATAATTATTGGCTCGGCACTACCTGTGGCAACCCGTTTGATACAAATTACAATTATCTTTATGAAAACGTGGAATGGCCGGAAACCAACCGTGCAAATCTTCACGGTACGTCCACAGACAGCTTCTATTACTTCTCAAGTAGTGCCTCTGAGATTGACTATAATGAAGCTGCTGCCGGTAACACTACTCATTTGACCGACTGCACGAATAAGTATCAGATATTCAAGAACAGCTTACAGTATATCCCTACGGAAAGTGAAACAAGGAATTTTGATGCCGGTTATCAGGAGGTTCTCAGAACCAAGTGGAGCGGCAATTCGCAGATTTATTTCAGATTCCTTGGTAACGCGTTTGTGTGGAACAATGTAAACAGTATGAAGGTTGCCACGCAGGACGCTACGGCAATCTATGTTGTAAATTATAAGTATTTTCTTGAAAGCCTTCAATCTAATCTCGAAAAATATGAAGATGACTTAACGGTGGAGAACGCAAGGGACGGAGATCTTGGCTCCATACTTTCCGCGCTTTCCGTTGCGGCTGCATTTAACCCGCTGGATGAAACCAAATATCCGTATTCAAGCGCTACTTTCGCTTATACTGATGTAAAGGGTAGAGCGTCCACCGGTATGGAGGCTGCTGCAAGAAAATGCGGCGATGATATTGATGCAGTTGTGGACATACTCGGTGCTGCGGATGTTGACGACGTTGACGCACAGTATGAAAACCTTGTAGAAGCGCTTGAGGCTTATGAAGAGAAAATGGCGCAGCAGAAGGTTTATACCGATATGGCTGTCGCATATGAAACCTACTGCCTCGGCAGGAAATATGCCGACTCTTACAAATACGGCAACAGAGATGAGTTTACACCCTCTCTTCAGACCATTGCCTATAATCTTGAAAAGCAGACCAAGGCGATGAAGGCTGTGGGTAGAAACGCATATAATTACTATCCCGGTCAGGGCTTTGACGGCGACCTTGACTCAGAAACCAAAACAGACGCATATAAGGCTGCATATAAGAATCTTGTGTATGCAAGCTCGGCACCGGCAAGAACAAGAGAATCCGGCTTCCCGACAACGACATCGTCTCCTGCTACATCGTTTACACGGAAGACGGATAATACCTCAGTTACCGACGGTGTTCTGGGCTTGTACAGATATAATGCCACCGGTACAATAACAGCTACAAACTATGATTCCGGCTCCTCCACCTATCTCTATGTGCCGAATGCGGTCGGCGTTTATGACGGCGTGAGCGGAGATATCAACGTGCCCGTGCTGCTCGGCTTCCGTGCCGCAGGCGGCTGGACGGGTATTGCGACAAATCCTATTCATTATACGCTTTGGTCATACAGTTCTGAAACAAGCGCGCTGCCTTTTGCCTATTCTTATTGGAAAACCAGAAAGTATATGGCGGGAGATTCTGCAACCTACGATGGTGAAGACAACACTGATAAAATGGGTGACCGTACTAACGCCTATTCTTCAAGAGGTATGACCTTTATTGAAACGGCAAATCTTAACCAGATTTTGAACGGAAGCACGATTGACGCTTCCCCCAATGCCATTTCGACGAATAATAGCACGGCGATTTCCGGTCTGTACAGTAACGGTTATTATTCTAATGCAAGAAGCGACAATAAGTCTGAGGCACCAAACCCGGAAAACTTCTATGCAAATGCTATTAAATTGACGAAGCCTACCTTTACCGGCGATGATTGGAAGAAGTATATGTATGAATATACAACCATCACCACCAAAATGAGAAGCAACAGCATTCGTCAAAGCAGCTCCGGGGTGAGCACCTCCACTGCAAGCGATAATTCCAATTATATTTCTTACGGCTCTTACAGTGGTACAATCTCTTCGCTCAGTATGTGGGTAATTGACTACTCGGGCGTTCAGGCGATTATTGACGAGAATGATGATATTCTTACCGATAGTGCATTGGAAATCAAGAAATATTCCGAAGGTAACCTTCTGGATTACTTCAAGGATATGGATAAGCTGACAGCTTGTTCCCCTGTGAATGCGAAGTACGAATACGACAACGCAAAATACACAAACACCGTTCCGAATTCAACCTATACCGGCTTTTCGGCGGCTACCGAGCAATGCGCGTACGATATCTGGCGTTTGCTTGAAGCAGGTGATGAGGACGAAAAGGTTCAGTATCTTGATGAAAACGGTATGAAGGTTGACGGCGAATATATCAACGTCAAGGAAGACCTTAAGAATGAAGTTAACTATGTTGACGGAAGCTATGACGAGCTTCGTGACGCGCTTGAGCTTGATCCCTCAAGCGAGGTCGGACCGTGCATCGGTAACGAGGGCGAGGTAGACTATTATCAAGTCTACGAAAATGCAGTAGCCGAGGGTGCTCAGGAAATGTATAACGTTTCTAACTACAATTCCACGGACGGCACCTATGAGGGCTATATTACCGATGAAAGCGATACCTCTATTCACGATACCGCTCAAAGCATTGTTAACGCCTATAATGACCTTCTTGCCCATAATGAGCAGACCCGTCACGGTTACGTTTACAGCGGCAAGGAAAACGATACGTACGAAAACTATACAAGGGTTAACTACTTCCAGTGCGGTTTGGTGCCGACTCACGATATTCACCTGAACGATGCCGACGACGTTCCGTATAACTATGCGGAAATGGAGCTTTATGAGAATCTCGCAATTGCGTATGACACGCTGGATCCCGACAAGTATAATAATGACCAGATTATACTCGACGGCAAGGAGGCGTTTGACGCTGCAACCGCAACTGCGGCTGAGCTTGGCGAGGCTGAAGTAAAAGCACGTCAGGGTATGAAGGCTCAGGATATTATTGACCAGGGCGTAACCGCTTTGCTTACAGCAATCAACGTTAATAACGGTGACGCGGAAGGTAATGATGGTCTGACAACGGATAAGCGTGTAACCCGTTATAAATTAAAGTTCGTTATTGAAAATACCTCTACAGGTGAGGAGCAGGATATTACGTCGTTTATTATTGATGAATCCGACGATTCAATTGAGGTAGACGATGAGGATAACTATCTGGTACCGTTCGGCTATCAGGTACAGGCAACTGCTCGTCTGACTGAGGACGGAGAGCCCGTCGTTTGCACAGGCTGGGAAATCACCTCGGGCGACGCAACCTCAAGACGTCTTGACATAACTACTATTAACCTCCCATATTATGTTCTTGACAATACAACGATTAAGGCTTATTACACTCCGCCTAAGGCTGATGATGAAATTCAGGTAATAATTGATAGCGTTTTCGGTTATAAGCTTTATAAGCTAAATGAAAAAGGCTCGGATGTACTTGAAATAGCTTACGATAATCTCAACGAAGTTAAGATTGGCGACACTACGTATACTGTCCCCAACGGCTTACAGCAGTATATTACTAACTGGAGAGTAAGGGGCGGCGCAATGCTGTTCGGCGAAACTCCAAGCGAGAATGTAAGCATACCGCTGAGCGAGCTTGCTACGGGTTCAAGTATTGAGCTTTCTCCTGTAGCTCCCGTGCAGCCTGTTAACGGTCCATGGGTAATAAAGCTTGATAATCAGCCGATAGAAGTAACTGAGGATGAGCCCGAGGGTAAGAGCTTCACCTACGACGAAATCGTTACCGTAACCTCTGACGTAGATAATTGCTACGCGATTGCGGTTAACGTTGACGGTCAGTATATCCCTGTAGCTTACGGAAATACCTATAAGTTCTACGCTAACAGCGATATGACTAACTTCTATTCCATTGTGAGAACCTACAATGTAAACGAAATAGGCTCTGACGGTGTTCCGGATTATTCCTACTTTGTAGGCGATGTCGATATTACCTCCACTTATACCGAGGAACAGCTGTTCCTGCTGAAAGGTAATATGCCGATGGTACACAGCGCAAGTGAGTGTACGGATGAGGATAATAACAGTTACACCACAAGAAGCCAGTTTACGCTTAATATAGGTAATTCACAGTTTAATAACGGACTTAAGATTACCGAGGTCGGTACTATCTATTATATTGACAGAGACCAATCCTATGAGGGTGTGGATATTTCCGATAAGCTTACGCTTGACAATGTTGGTAGCTCCGACTTCAATGTAATCAAGATAAGAAGCTCCGTACTGGACTTTTCGAATGAAAACTTCAGTAATCAGTACTCAAGAACGCTGTTAAATCCGCATAACAGGAATGTTTATACCCGTGCTTATGTGAAGTACGAATATAGCTTTACCAACCTCGCGGAAGGTGAAGAAAACCAAAGCGCCGTTATCAGCGCGGTTTACTACGGCAATATCTGTAATGCTTACAACACAGAAGGCTGAGGAAGGGGAGGAATAGTATGATAGCTTTAAATGAAAAAGAAAAAAATCACTATGCTTCTCCCGTTGTTGAAATTGAGCTGTTTAATATCGAATGTCTTATTACTACCTCAGGAGGTCAGGGACAGTTTGATGATGTAGGCGGTATTGATTCTCTCGGCGATCTTAGCGAAGCTATTGATTCCGTAGTTGTGGATACAATTACAAATGATGTTAAGGCATTAATGGATGAAGAAGGAAATGCGGTTGAACCCGATATTCTTGATTCCGAATACTAATAAAAATATTAAGAGGCTGCGCGAGCAGCCTCTTAAATTATGCCTTATTCTTAAACCCTAAACCTTAAACCTTAAACCCTAAACCTTAAACCTTTTCTTCTATTCCTCGTTTTCAAAGATTGAAGAAATCAGGTTTTCATATACCTTTGCGGGATTAGTTAAGAACTTTTCCTTAATCATCTCCGCCTGTTCCATTGTCGGCGCGAATAGGCTAAGCTTCATAAAATCCGTGCTTCCTCCGGTGACGTGAAGCTCAACGGTATAGTAATCGCCGTTGTCGATAATCTCGGTCTTGTTTTCCTTTCTGAACTGCTCCTTAGCGATTATCTTCTGACAAAGCTCAATGCCTATTACTCTTACCGTATAGGGAAGGTCTTTTTCTATTAATTCAACCTCGGCGTTGCTGTCGCTGCTGAGCTCTAAGGTTTTGTCCTTGTTCTCCTTAATTGTACCGTTTTTTATCAGCTTTGCAATCGCGTTATTTACCTCAAAGTAATTAGCAAGCTCGCCCTCGGTTAGAGCGTTTGATATAACGTCTGCGGTCACCTTGCCGCTGAGATTTGCAATTATATAGCATACCATGAGGTGAATTGAGCTCACGCTCCTGAGCCCTCCCGCTTTAACGCCACCCATGAACGCGTCAAAGTGAAGGCGGGAGTCAAGCTCGTTCTCGCTCATAGCCTCAAGTTCCTTTTCTTTGTTTTCATTAATGCTCATATATCTTCACCGATTTTCGTTTTTTGATAGTATAACACATTATACTTAAACTTGCAAACCTTTCATATATAATGTATAATAATTATATTATGATTAAGCTTACGAACAGACTTGAAGCCTGCGCTTCTTTGGTAAGAAACGGCGCAAGGCTTGCCGACATAGGCTGTGACCACGGATATATTCCCGTTTTTCTTGTAAGCAAGGGTATAATACCCTCTGCAGTCGCCGCCGATATTAACGAGGGACCGCTCTCCTCGTGTATGAGCCTTGTAAGAATGAGCGGACTTGAAAACAGTATAAAATGCGTATTGTCCGACGGGCTTGACAGTATTGCCGAGGACGAAATCGATGATATTTTAATAGCAGGTATGGGCGGAGAGCTTATTGCCGACCTTCTGTCAAGATGTCCTTACGTAAAAAATAAGCACCTTATCCTAAATCCGATGACTCACCCCGAGCTTACGCGTAAATGGCTTTATGAGAACGGTTTTGAGATTGACAGGGATTTTATCGTTGCGGATTCAAAACACCATTACAGCGTGTTTGACGCGTATTATACGGGCATAAATAAAGAAAAGACCGAGGCTGATTACTACCTCGGTAATATTAAGGATTTTAGAGATGGGGAATACTTCCTTCATCTGATTAATTATCTTGAAAATAAACAGAAGGGCGGCGCGGATTATTCCGCCGTTATATCCGCAATTAAGGAGAAAATACAATGACAACCGTTAAAAATATTTATGATTATATTAACTCAATCGCTCCGTATTGCGAGCAGGAGGAGTGGGATAATTCGGGACATCTCGTAGGTGACTTCAGAGCAGAGGTGAAGAAGTGCGTAATGGCGCTTGACGCTACTAAGGCGGTCTGCTCGTATGCAAGGGATATCGGCGCCGATTTAGTGCTTACCCACCATCCGATTATCTTTTCGGGAATTAAGGAGCTCAAGGCTGATTCTGCGGTGTATATCCTTGCAAATTCGGGAATTTCTGCTCTTTGCGCGCATACTAATTTTGATATAGCAAACGGCGGAATTAACGATAATTTAGCCTCTCTTTTAGGACTGAAAAATACCGAGCATATAGAGAATTCTCTTTTGGTAGTCGGCGAGCTTGATAAGGAAATGAGCATTGACGACTTTGCAGAGCTTGTCAGCGATACGCTGAACGTTTCGGGCATAAGGTTTACCGATACGGAAAAGCTAATAAAAAAGGTCGCCGTCGGCGGCGGTGCCTGCGGCGAATACGCCGAAATCGCTGCGAAGTATGCGGACTGCTTCGTTACGGGCGATATGAAGTATCACGAGATGCTTGAAGCGTCCGAAAACGGCTTCTGTGTTATCTCCGCAGGACATTTTGAAACGGAGAACGAAGCGTTTTTAATGCTTAAAAGTAAGCTTGATAAAATATTTACCGACGTGGAGTTTTTAATTGCTCCCGTTCAGAATCCGATTAAATCAGTATAAGATAATGGCACTTGACGGAATATATTTACATCTGTTAAAAAATGAAATATGCGAAGCCTTAATCGGCTCAAGGGTTGATAAGATATATCAGCCCTCAAAGGACGAGCTCCTCATAACCTTTAGGACTTATGACGGGGTTAAAAAGCTTATGCTCTCCGCACGCGCTGACTCTGCGAGGATACACCTTACAAACCAGTACGCTGAAAATCCTAAGAACCCGCCTATGCTCACTATGCTGCTTAGAAAGCATTTATCGGGCGCAAGACTTAAGGCGGTTAATCAGGACGGCTTTGAGCGTATTTTGTCACTTCATTTTGATGCGTCTAACGAGCTCGGTGACCCTGTAAGCTTCAGGCTTGTTATCGAAATTATGGGACGTCACAGCAATATAATCCTTGTTGACGGGGAGGGAAGAATAGTCGAATGCGTGAAGCGCATTGACGAAACGAAGTCAAGCGTGCGCGAGGTTCTCCCGGGGCTTATGTACGAGCTTCCACCTGCGCAGAAAAAGATGAATATCCTTACCGATAGAATCGGCGATATCGACAAGGCAATTACTTTACAGCATACTTCAAAAGCGAAAGCCGCTCAGGCGGTATTGCAGGGGATTTCACCGATTGTCGCAAGGGAGCTTGAGCACGGTATGGGGCTCTTTGAGCTGAGGGACGCGGTTAATAATCCGAAACCTACCGCCGTTATTATCGACAAGCCTAAGGATTTTACCTTCTTTGTGCCGAAGCAGTACGGCGATTTATGCGAGCTTAAGAGCTTTGACTCTTGCAGCGAGCTTATAGATTATTTCTACTATGAGCAGGTCAAGCTTGAGCGTATTAAGCAGAGAAGCAACGACCTATTTCGCCGCCTTACTACTTTGCAGGAACGCGCAGTAAGAAAGGCAATAAACAGGAAAAACGAGCTTAAGGACTGCGAGGGCAAGGAGGAGCTAAAGGTTTACGGTGACCTTATCAGTTCAAATTTATACCGTCTTGAAAAGGGTGCGGTTTTCTACGATTTAGAGAACTACTATGATGATAATAACACTGTAAGAATTTCTGCAGACCCGACCCTGACGCCCGTTCAGAACGCGCAGAAATACTATAAGGAATACCGCAAAAAACAGGTCGCCGAGCAGAAGCTTACTGGCTTTATAAAGCAGGCTGAGGAGGAACGCGAATACCTTGAAAGCGTTATCGACGCACTCTCCCGCGCGGAGACCGAGGCTGAAATAACCGCTATAAAGAATGAGCTGTACGACGCGGGTTTCCTCGGACGGCGTGCTACTAAAAAGAGCAGGGAAAGGAAGCTCCCGCCGAAAAAGTTTCTTTCAACCGAGGGCTTTATTATTCAGCTCGGGCGCAATAACGTTCAGAACGATGAGCTCACTCTTAAGAGCTCTAAGAATTACGATTTATGGTTTCACGTTAAGGACGCCGCAGGCTGTCACGTGGTAGTGACTGCTGACAAGGAGAAGCCCTTTACAGACAAACTGATACGCGAGGCTGCTATGCTCGCTGCTTACAATTCAAAGGCTCATTCTTCTTCAAACGTAGCAGTCGATTATACGATAATCAAGAATGTTCATAAGCCAAACGGCGCAAAGCCGGGTATGGTAATATATGACAGCTATAATACCGAATACGTAACTCCGAATGAGGAGGAGCTAAAGGAGATTAAGGAAATTGAGTAATGTTGCTATCGTTCTCGGTGCAGGCTCGGGAACGCGTATGAAAAGCGAAAAGAATAAAATGCTCCTTGAAATTATGGGCAAAACCGTAATTGAGCGGAGCGTTGAGGCATTTCTTGAGCTCAGCGAGGTTGACGAGATTATAGTTACCGCGCGTGAGCAGGAGCTTGATACCTATCTTGAGCTTTTCTACGACGACAGGATAACCTTCGTAATCGGCGGCGCAACCCGCCAGGAGAGCGTGAGAAACGCCGTAGAAACGATTGACGAAGCCGATTTGATAATTATTCACGACGGCGCAAGACCTTTTATCAAAACTGAGGATATTATTGCAACAATTAACGCCGCGCGTGAACACGGCGCCGCTGCGGTAGGCGTACCCGTTAAGGATACTATCAAGGTGATTGATACCGATAATTTCGTTGTAAGCACACCCGAGCGCTCAACTCTCTTCGCCGTTCAGACTCCGCAGGTGTTCAGCTTTGAGCTTTATAAAAAGGCGCTTGACTCCGCGCAGGAAAAGGGGCTTGATTTTACCGACGACTGTCAGCTTATTGAGGCTGCGGGCGGAAAGGTTAAGATGGTAGAGGGCGATTATTCTAATATCAAAATCACAACGCCCGACGACATCGCGCTCGCTGAAAACATCATTCTTCAGAGATTAAGGAGGAATTAGAATGCGTATAGGTCACGGATACGACGTACATAAGTTAGTAGAGGGAAGAAAGCTCATTATCGGCGGCGTGGAAATCCCGTATTCCCTCGGTTTGCTCGGACATAGCGATGCCGACGTGCTTCTTCACGCAATATCCGACGCGCTTCTCGGCGCGTGCGCAATGGGCGATATCGGCGGGATGTTCCCCGATACCGACGAAAAGTGGCGCGGCGCGGACTCTCTTAAGCTTCTTGAAGCAGTTGTTAAAAGAATTAACGACGCGGGTTATACCGTTGAGAATATCGACTCCACTCTTATTGCCCAGAAGCCAAAAATGCAGCCGTATATTGAATTAATGAGGGCAAACATTGCCTCAGCCTGCGGTGTTGATATTTCCTGCGTGAGCGTTAAGGCTACCACTGAGGAGCGCCTCGGCTTCACAGGCAGGGAGGAGGGCATTTCCGCCCACGCCGTATGTCTTGTAAAATAACCTTAGTTTTAACCGTTTTCCATTGACAAGGAAAGCGGTTAATATTATAATTACTATAAGTATGTAAATACATAATAAGGAGTATAATTATGTTAAAATTTGTAAGAAATGAAAGGGCTCTTGACCTGCTGCTCGACGACAGAAAGGTTTATTCTATTGATCCGTATGCTCCCGCTCCTATTCAGGTCGGCAACGGCGAAAATACGTACTCGATGAGCCACGGCAGCTTTAAGATTAAAGAGGCGCTCAGCGAAAAGAAATTCGTTAAGCTTACCAATATTGCAAACTCCGACGAAAGCGCGCTTATCTCCACCAATTTCGGCGATATTCAGCTTGATATAGAGCAGGGAAGAAGAATAAGGGTAACCTTCAGCGGCTTTGCGGATTTTAACAGGCTCTGGATTACTCTTCCGTCTGAAAAGGAAGAGTGTCTTTACGGCAGCGGCGAGGTTTTCTCCGAATTTAACCTCAAGGGCAAGCACGCTAACGTGTGGGTTGCGGAGCATATCAACGCGCTCCAGATAGGTAAAAAGCTTATAAAGCAGGTTGTGGGTATTAAAAACACCACGCGCAAGCAGGCATTTAAGAAGTATGAAACCTATTATGCTCAGCCCACCTTTATATCATCAAAAAAATATTTCTTCCATTCGCTCACTACCGCAAGAGCTGAGTTTGATTTCACTAAGGATAACGAAACCGTTATTAAGACCGACCAGATTGCAGGCTTTTATATCGGTTTCGGCGAAAGCTTTGAGGACTTAATGAATAACCTCTCCTGCGTTCTCGGCAGACAGCCCGAGCTTCCCGATTGGGTATTCGACGGTCATATTCTCGGTATTCAGGGCGGAACCGATACTTTACTTTCAAAGATTAAGACTGCGCAGGACGCAGGCATACCCGTAAACGGCGCGTGGATTCAGGACTGGGAGGGTAGGCGCGTTACCGCCGTAGGTAAGCAGCTCTGCTGGAACTGGGAATGGGACAGCGAGCTTTATCCCGCCCTTGATGAGAAGATTAAGGAGCTCGGCGAAAAGGGAATTAAGGTTCTCGGTTACATCAACCCGTTCCTTGCCGTTGAAAAGCCGCTTTATAAGGAAGCGAGCGAAAAGGGTTATACCGTAAAGAATAAAGAGGGCAAGGACTATTACGTAACGATTACGACCTTCCCCGCGGCTATGATTGACCTTACCAACCCTGATGCGTGGGAATGGATTAAGGGCGTTATTAAAAAGAATATGATTGAGTTCGGTCTCGGCGGCTGGATGGCAGACTTCGGCGAGTATCTTCCCACCGACTGCGTGCTTTACAGCGGCGAGGATCCGGAGCTTGTACATAATACCTGGCCTGCACGCTGGGCGCAGGTAAACCGCGAAGCTGTCGAGGAGGCTGGCAAGCTCGGCGAGATTATGTTCTTTACTCGCGCGGGTTATTCCGCAACGCCGAAATACTCAACAATGATGTGGTGCGGCGATAATCATACTGATTTTTCAATTGATTTCGGACTTCCGAGCGTTATTCCCGCAATGCTAAGCCTTACCTGCTGCGGCTTCGGACTTTCGCATAGCGACGTCGGCGGCTATACCTCGTTTTTTAACCTTAAGAGGAGCGAGGAGCTCTATATGCGTTGGTGCGAAATGAACGCGTTTACTCCCGTTATGAGAGGTCACGAGGGGCTTAATCCCGACCTTAACGCTCAGCACGATGCAAGCGAAAAGGTGCTCTCGCATAACGCGAAATATGCACAGCTTCACGCGAAGCTTAAGCCGTATATTAAAGCCGCGGTTAAGAAGAACGCTGAGGACGGACTTGCCGTTATCAGACCTCTGTTCTTCCACTATGACGAAAAGGAAGCCTATGAGGAGGCTTACGAATACCTGCTTGGCAGGGATATTCTCGTAGCTCCTGTATTAAAGCAGGGTGCGGTTACCCGCGAGGTTTATCTTCCCGAGGACGAGTGGGTTCACCTCTGGAGCGGTAAGGAATATCGCGGCGGTCATCACCTCGTAAGCGCACCGATAGGGGAAATCCCGGTATTTATTCGTAAGGGTGCCGAGGTTCTTGAATTACTTAAATAAGAGGAAGCTATGTTAAAGCATTTAAACGACGTTAACGACGTAAAAATATACTCCGTATTTGACGATGATTTCAAAAGCTTCGGAAGGATTGTAAAGGGATATAACTTTACAGAAATTATTGACTATATGGAGAAAAAAACCGATATTCCCGAAAACGGCAACGTCTATTTCCCGAGCATTGAGGAGATGGAGAGCACTGCGGTTTTCAGCGAGGTCAGCGACGTGCTCTACGGCGGTATGCCGATTCAGATTGGCTACTGCAACGGACGCAACATCACCTACAACGGCTTTGAATACCATAAGGGGAGCGAGATAAATATTGCCGTAACCGATTTTATGCTCGTTCTCGGTCATAGCTGGGATATTGAGGATAATAGGTACTATGTCGGTGATGAAAAGGTTTTCTTCGTGCCGAAGGGAACTGCGATAGAAATGTACCAGACCACGCTGCACCTCTCGCCCTGCAGAGTCAGCGACGAGGGCTTCAAGGATATAGTAATCCTCCCTCGAGGTACTAACACTCCGCTTGAGAGTAAAAGAAAGAAAGGCGACGAGGAGAGCGTAATACTCCTTCAAAGGAATAAATGGGTTATTGCACATAAGGACAGAGAACCGCTTGTAAAGCAAGGCGCTTTTACGGGCTTAATCGGAGAAAATAAGGAATTAAGGTATTAGGAGAAAAGACTATGGCATTTACGTATTTATATATCCCGATTGGCGTGCCTACCTTCCATCTTGAAAGCGCGCAGAAGGAGTTTGATAAATCCGTTGAATTATTAAAGAGCATTGACAAGGGCGTTGTTGTACCCTCTGAAATGCTCCTCAGCATTGATAAGCTGAACGCTTTTATTAAGGGCAGAAAGCCCGACCTTGTAATAGTGCAAAATATCACCTTCGCAAACGGCGCGTATATCGCCGAGGTGCTCAGGAGAATTGACTCACCAGTGCTTCTCTGGACTTTGAGGGAGCCCGTAATCGACGGAACGAGGCTGAGGCTCAATTCGCTTACAGGCGCTTATTCCGCCGCTAACGTGCTTCACGAATTCGGCAGGCCGTTTGAGTATATTTTCGGCTCTCCCGAGGAGGAGAACGTTAAGAAAAAGATTGCCTCAACCGTTGTAGCCGCAAAAGTTAAAAAGGCGCTTAAGTCGCTTACAATCGCACAGGTTGGTCATACTCCGCAGGGCTTCGGCTTCGGCAGGGCGCTCGACATGGAGGTTATGACGACCTTCGGTTCTACGCTTACCTCGATTGAAGCGCGTGAGCTTATCAATAAGGCAAAGCTCTATTCCGACGATGATATTAAGGAATACCTTGAGGATGCGAAGAAGCGTATTAACGGACTTGACGAAATCAAAGAGAAGAACGTGCTTGACTTCGCAAGGCTTTACAGGGCTTACGACGAGTTCGTAAAGGATAATAATATCGGCGCTCTTTCCTCGCGCTGCTGGCCTGATTTCTTCACCGCCTTCGGTACTCCCGTATGCTCTGTGCTCGGTATTCTTAACGACCTCGGCGTAGCCTCAGCTTGTGAGGCTGATACCTACGGCGCGCTTTCAATGTATATTTCGCGCTTCTTAACCGATAAATCCGCCTTCTTCGGCGATCCCGTTTCGATGAACGAGAAGGAGAATACCGTTACGTTCTGGCATTGCGGTATGGCTGCGTGCTCGCTTGCAAGGACGGACACGGGCGCTTGCGCGGGGCTTCATTGTAACAGGAAAATTGGTCCTACTCTTGAGTTCGGCTGTAAGGCTGAGCCCGAGGTAACGATTTTCAGAATCGGCAAAAAGCCCGACGGTACGTTCCGCTTTATTATCGCGGGCGGCGAAGCGCTTAATAAGCCTCAGCAGTTCTACGGAACCTCAATAGTTATAAAAACAGAAAACTCCGCCTCTGACTTTGTTAATAAGTCCGTCAAGGCGGGCTGGGAGCCTCATTTTGCGGTTGCAATGGGCGATATTAAGGAGGAGCTTGAAGCTCTTGCAAATATGCTTGGTATTGAGGTAGAAAAGTATTAATGATTGACTATAAGGACATACTGTTTTTCATAGTCGTATTTGTCGCTAACGTTATCCAGAGTATTACGGGTTTTGCAGGTACGGTGCTCGCTATGCCGTTTTCGATAATGCTTGTAGGCTATAATACCGCAAAGCCTATACTCAACGTTCTCGGCATAGTAATATCCCTCGGCGTTATGGGGACTAACCATAAAGCTCTTAATAAAAAGGAGTTCCTCAAGATTATTTTCATAATGCTTATAGGTATGATGGCGGGATATTTTATCACTAAGGAATTCAGTATAAGCGCAACGCTTTTATACAGGGCGCTCGGTATTATCGTGCTGGTGTTCGTTTGTATCGGCGTGTTTAATTCATATTCGGAAAAATACAGAAAAAAGAAAAAGGAAACCAATGAAAAAACCAGTTTCCTTGCGTATCTCGTGCTCGTTGTTGCGGGCATAGTCCACGGAATGTTTATCTGCGGCGGACCGCTGCTCGTTGTTTATGCCTCCGAGAAAATCAAGGGCAGGGACGAGTTCAGGGTTACCGTATCTGCCGTGTGGGCTGTGCTCAATACGATTATCCTTTTTTCCGATATTAAGGACGGCTATTTTAATCCGAAGCTTTTTTTATCGCTCGGAATATGCATTGCGCTGCTTTTCGTTGCGCTACTTGCAGGAAATCTGATATTCAGGCATATAAACAAAAAGTGGTTTATGATAATCACTTATTCGCTTATGGGTATCAGCGGTATTTCTCTGCTGTTAAAATGAGCGGTTGAAAAACGGCTTGTTTTCTGTTATAAATATAATTGGAAATCACTTCTTTGAAAGAAGAAATATATAATTTTTAAGGAGTAAAATTATGGAAGAAAAAGCTTTAACTCACGGCATTAAGCTTAAGGATAAGGTCGGCTATGCTCTCGGCGACGCAGGCGGACTTTTAACCTTCTCGCTTATCGGCTCATTTTTGACCGTATTTTATACGGATACGCTTAAAATTCCGCTTGAGCAGATTACGGTATTAATGCTCGTTGCGAGAATTTGGGACGCAATTAACGACCCTATGTGGGGCGCGTTCATTGACTCGAGGAAGCCTACAAAATGGGGACGCTTCAGACCTTATATTTTCTGGTTCTCAATCCCTATGGCTGTTGCAGCGGGCTTAATGTTTACGAAGTTTGACTTTATTCCGCAGTCAAAGTATATCGTTTATGCCTACATTACGTATATCCTCTACGGTATGATGTACACGGCGGTTAATATCCCCTACGGCTCGCTCGCTTCCGTTGTTACCGACGACGAGCTTGAGAGGTCCTCGCTTTCGATGTGGCGTTCAATCGGCGCGGGCGTCGGTGGACTTCCGGGACAGATTCTTCTTCCGATGTTCGTTTATTCCGTAGTACGCGACGCAAACGGTAATGAGATTGTCGACGAAGCAGGCAACGTTGTTAAGGAGCTCAACGGTTCGGTTCTCACTATTGCCGTTATCGCGCTTGCCGCGCTTTCGATTCTCGTTTACTTCCTTCATTTCAAGATGACGAAGGAGAGAATTTCACTTCCCGCAAAGCAGGCTGAAAAGAAGTACAATCTCTTCAAGACAATGAAGGACTTATTCTCAAACCTTCCGTTTATCGTACTCTGTATCGTATCTATGCTTCTTATCGCGTTCCAGATGTACTATCAGACGGCGTTTAACTATCTGTTTAAGGATTATTATGCAAAACCCGGACTCTATGCGGTTGTTACAATTTGTACATACGGACCCATGGCAATCTTCCTTCCCTTTATGGGCAAGCTTGTTAAGAAGTTCGGTAAGAAGGAGCTCTGCGCAGTCGGCCTCGGCTTCGCCGCAATTGTAAACATTCTTCTCTTCGTTATAAGAGGAACCGCTCTTGCTCATAATCCGTACGTATTCCTTGCGTTTACGTTCTTCTCGGGTATGGGTCAGACCTTCCTTGTTCTTGAGGTTTGGGCGCTCGTAATGGACGTTATCGACTACCATGAGCTTAGAACTCACAGACGCGAAGAGGGAACCGCATATTCTTTGTATTCCTTCACAAGAAAGCTCGGTCAGACTCTCGCAGGCGCAGGCGTTCCGATTCTCCTCAAGGCAATCGGCTACGACAGCAACAGGGTAGGGCTCGGTCAGTCCAAGGAAGTGCTTGATAAACTCTACGATATTTCAACCCTCGTTCCCGCTATTACGCTCGGCGTAATGTGCGTGCTTCTCGCTTTATTCTATAGCCTTTCAAAGAAAAAGCTTGTACAGATACACGAGGAGCTTGCACAGGTAAGAATTGAGGAAGAAACCGAATAATAAATCAATTAAAGGACGGGCATTGCCCGTCCTTTAATTACAGCGTGTCGAAAAAGTCCACCTAAAAAGGTGGGCTTTTGTTGTTAAAGAGGAGG
>CALCYI010000028.1 GCA_937907605.1 uncultured Clostridia bacterium
CTCTTTAACAACAAAAGCCCACCTTTTTAGGTGGACTTTTTCGACACGCTGAAGGCTCGGATTAATCCGAGCCTTTTGATTTAGTCGTATATCTTTTGGTAGTTTTTCATATTAGCTGCCTGGTATGCAACGCCGAGCAGAGCTGCGTCATTCCCGAGCCGTGACCTTACGATATTTACGTATCTGTAATTATCCATAAGTCTGTTATATATCTTCCTGTCGATTAATTCAATGATGTAATCCTCGTTCATTATTCCGCCGTCAAGAACAATAAGCGATGGGTTGAAGATATATATTACGTTGATTAAACCGATTATGATTTCGTCAATCCACTTATCTATTTCAAAGCGTATTTCGGGCTTCTCAAAGTTTTCCTTATCAAAAATCTGGAACGCGTCAAGCGGTTTGTCGGATACCTTGTTTACAGCGGAAATAAGGGCGTTCGCAGAAGCATAACATTCATAACAGCCCTCTCCGCCGCAGTTACACTGCTTGCCGCCTGCGTGAGTAATCATATGACCTATCTCGCCTGCGGAGGAGCCTGCGCCTTTGTAGAGCTTTCCGTTAAGGAACATAGCCCCGCCGATGCCCGCGCCGTAGGTTAGGCAGATAAAGTCGCTTACGTCCTTTGCCGCGCCGAACTGCGCTTCGCCCATAGCCGCGGCGTTAACGTTGTTTTCAACGAAGGTCTGAATACCCGTTTTGTTTTCGATAATCTTTTTTACCATCATACCCGTATAGTAGGGTATTTTGCCCGTTGAATAAACTACGATACCGTTCTCGCTGTCAACCTGTCCCGCAGTAGAAACTGCAACGCGGTCAATATCCTTGTAGCTTTCTACTATCCCTATTATCTTTTCAATTAATTCCTGACCGCCTTTTTCCGCATCTGTCGGAATTTTATGTGTTTCTATTAGCTTGTAGTTTTCATCGCAGATACCGTACTTAATATTCGTTCCGCCGATGTCAAAGGTTAAAATTCTCATTGAATTCCTCCCTGCATATTTATTCAGCCTTATTATATCAATTAGTTTTAACAAATTCAATATATTATTGAAATATAAATTAAAATATGATAATATATGTTTAATCTTTTTAAATAAAGGTGAGAAAATGAGCGAAGAAAATAAAAATACTCTGAGTCTTAATGAGGAAATAAGAGATTTTAATAAAGAGGTACTCGGTCGGCTTGATTCACCCCTTGTAGTTCATAAAAAGGGCGACGCTTCGTATGAGGATAATACCGACCAGTATGAAATGAATTCAACCCATAACGGAGAGGAAAGACCTACTCTTGAACGTCACAGGTTCAGAAAGGAAAAGAAAAAAAGTAAGGCTCCAATTGTATTTTTACTTATTTTTGCAATTCTTGCTTCCGTTTTTGCAGGTCTTTACTACTCAGGCAAAATCACCTTTAACGGCGGTGAAACGACAACTGAAAAAACTACCTCAACTACCGAGTCAACTACCGTTGATTTAGTTGCAAAGTATCAGGGAACTATCGTAATTAAGGGTACGTACATTTTTGTTAACGGCAAGGAGGTTAACGGTATTGAGGGACTCCAGAACGCCGTTAAATATGAGGACGCATCGCCTAATACCTTTGAATTGATTGTTGAGGACGAAAACGCTCAGTTCTTCAATAACGAGGTGCTTCCGCTTCTTGAAAGCTTGGGATTTTTCACTTCTGAAACCAAGGTTACTCACCTTGATAAAACGGGGCTTATGGCTGCTGCGGAAACGACTACGCTTCCGCCTTCGACAACTCAGACTACAACGACTGTTCCTACTACTCAGCCCACGACTCAGGCTGTGAGCGGATAATGATAATATAACGCTGCGACATATATCGCGGCGTTATTTCTTTTTTACACAATTTTTTCTCTTTGGAATAGTATGAAATGAGTACATAGCCGTATTGCTATGAATTCATATAAGGAGAAAAGTAATGAGTAAAACTAATACGGGACTTGTAAAGTATGCAAAAGCAATGCTCGGTCACCCGTACTGGTACGGCTGCTACGGTCAGATTTCTACTAAATCGCTTTATAAAAGCAAGAAAAAACAGTATCCCTCTCAGTATGAGTGGGCTTGTCCGTCAAGTCAGCTTGGTGTAAGAGTATTTGACTGTGTCGGACTGATTAAAGGCTATCTGTGGTCAAGCAGTATTAATTCAAACCCAAAGTATAATTCCTCTCAGGACGTATCCGCAAACGGTATGCTTGCGAAATGTAAGAAAAGAGGAAATATATCGTCGATGCCTAACGTACCCGGTATTTTAGTATTTAAGCCCGGACATGTCGGCGTATATATCGGCGGAGGAAAGGTCATTGAAGCAAAAGGACACAGATGGGGAGTTGTAGAATCAAAGCTGAGCGAAAGAAATTTCACCGAGTGGGGCTACTGTCCGTGGATTGATTATAATACAAAGGAAAATGAAGATAATAAATACTTTAAAAAATATACAGGAAAATCTAATTCAATTGTCGATGCGTTAAAAGCGACAGGGGAGGAGTCAAGCCTTTCCTACAGACGTAAAATAGCTAAGAAAAACGGCATAAAGAATTATGCGGGATTACCCACACAGAATATAAAAATGCTAAAGCTTCTGAAAGAGGGAAAGCTTCTGAAACCGTAAATAAAAACAGCTCATCAAAAGATGAGCTGTTTTTTGCAGAAGGAGAGACTCTCCTCTCAGCTATCGAACAGTCCACCGGACTGTTCTCCCAATCGGCTTGCCTTTGGCAATCCTCTTGGAGTTCGTTTCTCGTCTCTCTAATATTATTAAAAGCAACTCACCAGACGGTGAATTGCTTTTAATGGCGCAGAAGGAGAGACTCGAACTCTCGCGGCAGTTACCCACCCTACGCCCTTAGCAGGGGCGCCTCGTCACCAACTTGAGTACTTCTGCGTGTGACTTAGTTTTACCTGTCAAGTTTAACTTTCGTGCTTAAATACTTTATCATACTGACTGTTAATTGTCAAGAGAAAATTATCATCTCAAAATTAAATTTAATCTTGACATAAATTTCTCATTATGGTATTATAACTAAGCATTAAAAACGCAGAGGTATCGAAGTGGTCATAACGAGGCGGTCTTGAAAACCGTTTGGGTTCACGCCCACGTGGGTTCGAATCCCACCCTCTGCGCCATTCAAAATGGCCCGGTAGTTCAGTTGGTTAGAACGCCAGCCTGTCACGCTGGAGGTCGACGGTTCGAGCCCGTTCCGGGTCGCCATATTTGCTGATATGGCTCAGGCGGTAGAGCGCATCCTTGGTAAGGATGAGGTCGGCGGTTCAAGTCCGCCTATCAGCTCCAAAAAAACAACTCATCGTATGATGAGCTGTTTTTTTATTCATTTACAGTTTTGTATAATTTGTCAGGGTAGTCGCTCATTATGCAGTCAGCGCTTACGCTTGAAAGGTACTCAAATTCGCTTTCTTTATTAATCGTCCAATACTGTACTGCGATATTATTCTTATGCGCGTAGTTAATGATTCTTGCAGTACCGAGATTGACTATCAGCCTGTACGGCATATTGAAGGGGATAATCAGAGATATATAATTAGATTCAAAATCATTTTTATTTATTAATGCAGCGCCGACGAAGGAAAGTACCTCTTTAATTCCTGCCGAGCGTTTAAGCTCGGGATGCTTTTCGTCAACGTATTCTGATATTTCTTCCTTGAAAGTTCCGAACACAACATTTTCAAACAGATTTCTTTCCTTAAGCTTTTCACAAAGAATGTCAACGGCTTTTTTACCGAGCTCACCGCCGTTTTTAATTTCAATAACGTAGTCGAAATCGCCCTGTGAAATAAGATAATCGAGGATGTCGTCAAGCTTAACAATTCTTAAATCGTCCGATACTTCGTCGCCGTGAAGGTCTTTATACGGCGCTTCTCCGCTGTCGGTAACGAACTTTGCGCCGATATTGAGCTTCCTGAGCTCATCGTAGGTATAGTCCTCGGGACGTGCTTTTTTTACACCGAAAACCTCCTCTGAATCAGTGGTTCTGTCGAGTGTGTCATCATGGAGAAGTATTAGCTCTTCGTCCTTTGTAATATGTAAATCGAATTCGAAAATGTCAACGTTAAAGCTTTCGTTTTCTATACAGTTTTTAAAAGCCATCATTGATTCCTCGGGAGCAATTCCTCCTCCGCTTCTGTGCGCGCTAATCTTGGTTTTGCCATTTGAGGAAATGTGGTTATTAGTCGTTTCATATTTAATAATACTGCTCGGATTTGACTTATAATATGCAGCAAAAACGTCAAGACATATGAGCAGTACTAAAATAACTGCTATGACAATCTTCGCTTTGCTTTTCTTTTTTGACTTTACTTTCATACTTCTACCTCCGAAATATAAAGGTATTCTATCACTAATAATCCTATAATTCAATAGAGAAAAATATTAAATATCATTTATAAACGATTAAAGCCGCCTTGAATAAGGCGGCTGTCTGCTATGGTATTAATCGTTGTTTTCTTCGCTGAGCTTAGCAAAACATTCACTGCAGTACACCGGTCGGCCTTCAGTAGGCTCAAATGGAACCTGACAAGCTTTTCCGCACTGAGCGCAAACAGCATCATGCATTTCCTTTGGTCCTCTTGCTGCTGCTTTTCTCTTGTCTCTGCAAGCCTTACAACGCTGCGGTTCATTTACAAAGCCCTTCTCAGCATAGAATTCCTGCTCTCCTGCAGTGAAAACAAATTCATTGTTGCATTCCTTGCAAACTAAAACTTTGTCTTCGTACATCTCAATTCTACCTCTCTAAAGATTTTGCCGGGGGAAAAGTGGTGTTAGAAGCTTGCAACAGCAGTGAATGTAGCAATTATCTAAAACCTAAGATGCTGGGGTAAATATTCAAAAAGCAACTCCACTGAGTTTCTTACGAATACGTTGAATAGCGTTGTCAATAGCTTTGGGGTTCTTACCGAGCTTGTCGGCAATTTCGGTATAAGAGCAACCCATAATGTGCAGCCTTAATACCTCGTTTTCAAAGCTTGACAGCCCTTCGTACAAAATATCTGTCAAAGTAGTAACACTTTCTTTTGCAAGATATTCATCTTCGGCGCTGAGACCGAAATTGTTTTCAACCAGGTCATCCTCAAGCGCAACTATGCTATCCTGAGGTATGTCCTTTAAGCGTGAAAATTTTTTTAAGGCGGTTCTGATTGAATTGTCAATACAGCGTGAGGCATAAGTAGTGAATTTTGTGCCTTTACCGCTGTTGAAGGATTTTATTGCTGCAAGCAGACCTATCATGCCCTCCTGGATTATGTCCTCCCTCTCAAGCGGTGCGAAACTGTATTTAGAAGCAATCACTTCGACTAAATCCCTGTGTAGAAGAATTAATTCTTCTTCCGAGTCGCCGTTACCTGCCTTAGCTTCAAGCAGAAGTTCATCAATGTTTTTAGACATATTCTCCTCCTGCTCCCATTGTAATTAACTATAATATAACAAATATTAAAATAAGTCAACAGTTTTTAACGATAATGGACAGTTTTGTAAAATGTTATAACTTAATTTTGTACATTTTACCGATTGTTTTACACATTGAATCTGAATAATACAATGTCGCCGTCCTTCATTACATAATCCTTACCCTCTGAACGAACAAGTCCTTTTTCCTTTGCTACGTTCATAGAACCACATTCAATTAAATCCTCGTAGTTTACTACCTCGGCTCTTATGAAGCCTCTTTCAAAATCTGTATGAATTTTACCCGCTGCCTGAGGTGCTTTAGTACCTTTTTTGATGGTCCACGCTCTTACCTCGGGCTTGCCTGCTGTAAGGAAGCTAATAAGACCGAGCAGGGAATAGCTCTTCTTAATAAGCCTGTCGAGCCCTGACCTTTCAAGCCCCATATCCTCGAGGAACATTCGCTTTTCCTCATCGTCAAGCTCTGCTATCTCCGCCTCCATCTCGGCGCATATAGGAAGCGTTTCCGATTTCTCTTCATCGGCGATTTCCTTTACTGCCTTGTAAAACTCATTATTTTCAATACCGTCTAAAAAATCGTTCTCGCCCATATTACATGCGTAAATTACTGGCTTTATTGTGAGTAGAGAAACGTCTTTCAAATACTCTTTTTCAGAGTCTGTTATTTCAACTGACCTTGCGGTTTTGCCTTGTTCAAGCTCTGCCTTAAGACGTTCGAGGAATTCAACCTCTGCGGCAATTGATTTATCGCCCTTCATAGCTTTTTTCCTGCCGTCTATACGTCTTTGAAGTATGTCAAGGTCGGAGAGTATAAGCTCAAGGTTAATCGTCTCAATGTCTCTTTTAGGGTCTATGCTTCCGTCAACGTGTGTAATATCGTCGTTTTCAAAGCAACGAACAACGTGAATAATTGCGTCAACCTCTCTGATGTGAGAGAGGAATTTGTTTCCGAGTCCTTCGCCGTTGCTTGCGCCCTTAACAAGTCCTGCTATATCAACGAATTCAATGGTCGCGGGCGTAAATTTATCCGGCTCGTACATCTCTGCAAGCTTATCAAGTCTTTCGTCCGGTACGGATACCATTCCGACGTTAGGTTCTATTGTGCAGAAGGGGTAATTAGCGCTCTGAGCACCTGCATTTGTGATTGCGTTGAAGAGAGTGCTTTTGCCGACGTTGGGAAGTCCTACAATACCTAATTTCATTCTATTTCTCCTTGGTGTATATTGCAGGTGTATTATATACCAAATTTTTTCTTTTTACAAGTGTTAATACTTGACAAGCATTGTCAAAAAGAATAAAATACTCTTACTTTTGAATTCATATACTGAAAGGAGGGGCTTTATGAAGCTCACAGGCGCACAAATTGTTCTTGAAACGCTTAAGGAGCAAGGTGTTGATACCGTGTTCGGTTATCCGGGCGGTACAATACTCGAAATTTTTGACGAGCTCTATAAGTACGGCGATACCTTTAATCACGTGCTGACCGCTCACGAGCAGGGCGCTGCTCATGCTGCGGACGGTTATGCAAGGTCAACGGGTAAGGTCGGCGTGTGCTTTGCGACTTCAGGTCCCGGTTCGACTAATCTCGTTACGGGAATTGCTACCTCATATATGGATTCAATACCCGTTGTAGCAATCACCTGTAATGTTTCCAACGCCCTTATCGGCAGGGACTCCTTCCAGGAGATTGATATTACGGGTATCACAATGCCGATAACCAAGCATAATTTTCAGGTTAAAAAGGTTGAGGATTTAGCGCCGTCAATTCGCAGGGCGTTTAAGATTGCCATGAGCGGACGTCCGGGACCCGTACTTATTGATATTTCAAAGGACGTTACCTCTGCCATGTGTGAATATGAAAGCAAAGCGGCTCAGTCTGCCGAGCCTCCTCATAAGCCTTCGGTTAAATCCTATGAAAACGCTGCCGAGCTACTCAGTAAGGCTGAAAGACCGCTTATTTACGTAGGCGGAGGAGCAGTACTCAGCAGTTTAGGCGATGACCTTATAACCTTTGCTGAAAAGCTTGACGCACCCGTAGCTTCTACTCTTATGGGACTCGGCGCTTTTCCATACGACCATCCGCTTCACCTCGGTTTAATCGGTATGCATGGGCGTTATGAGTGTAATAAGGCTGCGCATGACTGCGACGTTCTTATTGCCTGCGGTGCACGCTTTTCCGATAGGGTTGCCGTGGACAGAAGAAAATTTGCACCAAATGCGGAGATAATCCATATTGACATTGACCCTGCCGAAATGGATAAAAACATAAATGCAAAATATCATCTTAAAGGCAGCCTTAAGGATATTATTCCTGAACTGTGCGGATATATCGAACAGCAGGATCACAGCAAGTGGAAAAGTGAAATTGATTCATATCACAGACCTTTCGTTCAGAATCAAATCAGCGATTATGTCAATCCGCAGAAGCTTATTGAAACGATTGATTCATTAACCGAGGACGATACTATTATTGTAACCGACGTAGGTCAGCATCAGCTCTGGGCTGCACAGTTTTATAAGTTCAAGAAGCCGAGGACTCTTTTAACCTCGGGCGGACTCGGTACTATGGGTTATTCGCTCGGCGCATCAATCGGCGCTAAACTCGGAAAGCCTGCTTCAACCGTGGTTATGTTTGCGGGTGACGGAGGCTTTCATATGAATCTCTCGGAGCTTGCTACGGTTGCATCGTACGGCGTTAATATAAAAATGTTCATTATGAATAACAGCGTACTCGGTATGGTACGTCAATGGCAGAAGATTTATCATGACGGACGTTTTTCGGATACGGAGCCGCGCAGAAAAACAGACTTTGTAAAGGTCGCGGAGGCGTTCGGAGTAAAGGCGTGCAGAATAAACTGTAATGATGATATTGAAAGCGTTGTTAAGGATGCTTTGGCTTATGACGGTGCCGTGCTCGTTGATTGCAGAATAAGCCCTGATTCAAGCGTTTTGCCCATGATTTCAAGCGAGGGTAATCATACCGAACAGATTAATAATTTATAGGAGACTGCTATGAAAGAAAGATTAGTTTTATCCGTTCTCGTTGATAACGAGAGCGGCGTTCTCCAGCGCGTTGCAAGCCTCTTTTCACGCAGGGGCTACAACATCTCCTCGCTCACCGTTTCCGAAACAGAGGACGAGGCGTTTTCAAGAATGACGATTGACTGCGTTACCGAGCCCGAGAATTTCCGTCAGATTAAGCGTCAACTCGCAAAGCTTGAAATCGTTAAAAAGGTTTCCGAGCTTACTGCAGAAAATTCAGTATCCTCCGAGCTTCTGCTCGTAAAGGTTAAAGCAAAGGGACTTGAAAAGAAAAACGAGCTTCTTGCATTTAACGCTAAGTACGGCGCAAGGGTGCTTGACGTATCGCTTGAAACCGTAACCCTTGAATTTACGGGTGCGGGCGAAACGATTGACGAATTCATAAAGTATCTTTATGATAACTTCGGTATAGTTGAGCTTGCAAGAACGGGTATCACCTCGCTTCAGAGAGGCGAGGGCTCTTTCACCGACGATATATAATAATGATTGCTGAGGATTAATATATGGAAAATACATTTGTACTTGATGAATATACACTCCAGAAGGGCTGGGGCTCAGAGGAGCAATACTGGTTTTCGGTTAATACTTATCATATTAGAAACCATTATGAATTCGCCGACGTTGAAAGACCCGAGGATATGAGCGAGACGGAGTTTATGCTCTCTATGGGTTATATCCCGTATTTCAGAGTTAGCCGTATTGAGCTTGCAAAGGCATATATCAATGCGGTCGGAAGCGAAAAGCTTAAGTCAAAGCTTAATGCCGTCGAGAGCGATAGCGATTACATTGAAGCTTTCTGGAAGTATTATAACGCCTATCCTCATCTTGCAGAGGGTTATGAGGAATTCCAGAATAACTACCTTATTAAAAAGGCTGTCGACTGGTGCGACGATAACGGAATTAAGTTTGTTGTTAAGTAAATTAGTAGCTGCTTTTACGTTTGTAAAGGCAGCTAATTTAATTGGTCTTCAGCACAGAATAAACCCCCAGTTCTACTGGGGGAATAAAAAC
>CALCYI010000029.1 GCA_937907605.1 uncultured Clostridia bacterium
TCTGCGGCGTGCGGCAAAAATATATATTTTTGCCCTGCTTGATAAAGTATGAGACACAGACACGAAGTGGCTGTGCAACCCTTCTTCTGTGCCTCAAACTTTTCTCTTTTTTGCTCTGCATATAGTTTGTGCCATAACGGCACAAATCTGTCTTTGCAATCGAAATTATGGTGCCAGAGTGGCTCAATCAAACATATCCAAATCCTCTATGACATTCTGAATGTTCTCTGCCTGCTCTTCTTCGGTCAGGAATTTAGCATTTGTTGTATCATTACCAGCCAAAACAAAGGATACCGCCTTCAATTCTTCTTTGAAGATACTCCGAATATCGTCTATTGTCAGCGCTTTTGCATTTCGCTTTTCAATATATGATAATACAGCATCAATGATGAATTGATTACGGGATATGCCTTGTAGGGATTGCAGATATTCTGACGCTTGTTTTTCTTTCGGATTGTCCAATCGAAACCGCAAATTGAGCCTGTAATCATTCTGCATGTGCTTGTTCGCTTTCAGCTTAATCTCGGCAATATACTCATATCCTTTGGCGGCAGCACAAATGTCATCAATGAATTCAACCCTGTCAGGATTAATATTCCCAAAATGCTTGATAAGACAACCGCCACCGCCTGAAACAATAAGCTTCATTGTGTTCTCATCGTAACCGTGCTCACGGAGCCTACGAAAAATATCAGCAACATATTCTTCAGCGATTCTTTTAATGATGTTCAAATCGCTGATGGGAATATCCGCTGTACCGTTGCAAAGCACCTCATCAATAATGATGTCGTTCAGCTCTCGGCGTGTTTCACGCATAAAACCTTCTCGGATAGCGAGCGTGCATTGATAGGTGCCGAATTTCTCCGTGAACATCTGTCCGCTTTGCGGTCTGCCGTTCACAAGGTACAAGGTGTTCATCGTGCCGTTGCCAATATCAGCAAGAACAGATAAGCCGTGAAGCGCAGAAGCAAACGGAGCAATTGCAGAATAGCCCTGCGGATATACCTTAACATCAACAATGTGGATATGATATGAGATATCTTGATACACATATTCAACATAGTCCTTCTGCCTCAGGTATTCTGCAAACGCTTTCTTTTGTCCGCTGGTCCAAGTCAACGGGAGACCGGCAGCAATGACAACATCTGCTTCCGTTAAGCCTTCGGTTTTTAACTCCTTTGCGATAGCAACAAGGGTAAGGCAATAATAGTCATTATCAAAATGCTTTTCTGCCAAGAATTCCTTGTGTCCTTCGCCGATAAGGTAGTATCTGCCGTCATAAACAAGCATATCCTTTGTAAAAAGCGGCTCGGAATCATAACCGACAATGCCCGTTTTGAAGCAGTGGTTAGCGGTCTTAATATTACCGTAACCATGATCAATTCCGATGATTTTCAAATTGTTAAATGCTTTCATTTTTCAACCTCCTAAATAATATTTTTTGATACATTTAACGATAGTTTGTAGCATCGCTACATAAGGTTCAACCCTCCTTTCAATAGAGATATACTGCTAAAAGCACAAATTTGTGGGAGCAGTATTCACTTGTTGAAAGTTGTTGTGTTTTGTGTTACTATACATATATAAAGGAGTTTTATCTATGAAACACAAGGTTTATGAGCTGTCTGCTCGTATGATAATGCGTAATGCTAAACTGAACGAGGACGGCGTTTATCGTTTTTACCTATCTGAAAATGCAACAAAAAAGTGTATCAACCCTGCCTCCCCTCCGCAGGATGATTGCGCTCTTTTCTATCAAATACAGCAGGTCATTGAAAATGACGATAGCATTATCGGAGGAAAAGCAAACAAGCTATGTAATGTTTTAATATATGTTGATTTCTCCCGTGTGTTTGACAGACAGCCTACGCAGAAGAAATATATCGACTGGCAAAAAATGTCTGATGATATGTTCCGTCCTGAAGGTATCAGCTTGGATTTCGGCTATGGCTCCGACAGATATATTGCTTTTGAACGTTCCGCCAGTATGAGCAGAAATGCAAGATTATCCTTTATCCGTGAGGATTTGTATGAGCCTGTCCGAAAAAGAATAATGCTCGATATGCAAATCGGTATGTGTCAGCTTTCAAAGCTGTATGCCTACAATGGCTTAATGTTGACTGACGGTTTCCGTGTAGATGATATGAACATTTGGAACAGTGACAGAATTATCGTTGTTGATAATCCCATTACTACTGTTCACGGTGTAGATATCATTACCGTAGAGGATGACGGTACTGATAACGCTATGCGCAAATACAAGCGTGTTCAAAAATTAGCAGATGTTGACGTAACAGAATTTGACGGCGAGGGCTTAATCTCATTCCAATATGCAAATGAGATTGACCAAATCTATCCCGTTAAAGAAGCGCACACCTCTTTCCAAATTCGTATGCCATATATTAAAGGTGTACTGCATAAGGTTGATTTTAAAAGTTTTCTTGACGAATTTCATATAAAGAAAATCAAAGATATGTGGGGCATATATCATCCGCTTGAAAAGGTAGATATTATCCTGACAAAAAGTATGTTCAAGGGCTGCGGCTGGATGGAACAGAACAATATGACTTGGGCTAACTATTTAGCCAAGTGCAAGGAATACAAGCATTCCTTGTATATATCCGAGGTCAGCCAAGTGAAAACCTCGGCGTTTACTGAAATGAATTATCAGTTTTTAGTTACTGCTACCATAAATCCTGATGAATTCCGTCCTTCTGATTTACCGCTCGGTTGGGATAACAGTCCTTCATATGATAAAAGGGATTGGATCACAAAAGCAACTGAACAGCGTTACTATGATTTAGTCGCTAATGAAAAGTTCCGTTCTGATTACATTAAGGAGAAAAATCCGGATTGGGCACAAATATTAAAACTAAATCCGAACTTCATTAATGAACCGCATTTTACAAAGCAACTTGATAATCAAGCAAAAAAAGTATTAGAGCAATATGCTATTGGCAGGTTAATTGCTACAGGCGACAACCGTTATCTTTCCGGCGATTTAATCTATTTCATAAAGCATATTATTAAAGCATCGAGCGATGTCAGCACTATTGTGTTAGAACAAGAACGCCTGCGTGAAGGCGAGTTCTACGCTCCCTGTGCTGAATACGACGAGAATGATACCTATGTATTACTCCGCAACCCGCATATTGCAAGGAATGAAGAAGCAGTAGCAAGACCGATGGAGGAGGTTGGATATTACAGGCAGAAATACTTATCCCACCTTAACTATGTCATTATGGTGGATTCCTCCACGCTTATGCCGGAACGATTAGGCGGTGCTGATTTTGACGGCGATATGATAAAAACGATAGCAGAGCCGTCAATGAATGAGTGCGTAGCACGAAACTATGGTGGTGGCGGTGGAGCCGTTGACCGCTATACTGCACAATACCCTGTATTAAAGATACCTTCAGCAGAACCGCTAATGCGTGACGCGAACGATTGGCGCGCTCGTATGGAAATGGTAAAGAATACTTTTAACGCAAGAATCGGTCAAATTTGCAATGCTGCCTTTGACAGAAGCATTATTGCCTATGATGAAAGCAAAAGCGAAGCAGAACGAAAACAATGCCGTGAAGAAACGGAGTTACTTGAAATCTTAACAGGCTTAGAAATTGATTCTGCTAAAAGCGGCGTTAAGCCTGACCTATCCGAATATCTGAATCGCAAATCAGTAGAGCGTAGCCGTTTCCTTCAATACAAGAACATTGTAAACAGCGCTGACAGTCATCAATGGTATGAAGAAACGAAAAGAGAAAAGCTCAATAAATTCTTTGCCGGAACTGATTGGAATACGGTTACTTCTAATGTGGAAAAGCTTCCGTATTTTGCAAGAATGTTAAAAAAGCATACGCCAAAGCTGAAACCAATTCCTGCAAGTGACGAGGAGTTATTCCCGTTTGCAAGAGAAAAAGGATGGCAAGACAAGCTGAACGCTGCTGATTTAGAGTTAATGAAATCCGTTATTGCGGATTATGAGGAAGCATACAGGCGCGTCAGAATCAGTCGTATTGCAACAAGTGATATGAAACGCAGAAGTGATGTGGAGCGTATTCTGTTTGTCAGAGGGCAAGAGGAGGAATACACCGCTGATGAGCTTTATGGTTTGTTTGCAGGTATGGATGCAGATAAAATTGCCAAAGCACGGAAAATGCTAACGGAACTGCAATTCCACTTAATGAGTAAAGAGCAGCGACTTCAGTTTATTTACAATCCGGTTTTCAGCAGTGTATATTATATCGTTGATTATGCGGATGTTCTTACAGATTTTCGCTACAACGGTTATCGTCTGTTAGGTGACATTATCTGTGATTATGACGACAGAAACCAAGCGCAGCAACAAAAAGAAAACGCTCTCCGTAACAATACGGAAAGCGATCTATTAAATAGTCTTATGTACTCCTACAAAAGCGCAAATGGGATAGATTATGAGAAAGAATTTAGCTTTTGTGTAAGGCGTTATTTAAGAGATAGGGTACGAAAAAGCGACGCATTAAAATGTGCGATTGCTCTCGGCAAGAGGCAGTTCGCTTATGATGTGCTGCTCTATGAGATTGAATATGAATTAAAGGAAGATAAAAATGCTAAACGAAATAGAGGAATTCAACGCTTACACAGGAAGCATTGATTACAAAACGGCTGATAAGCACACCTATCTCGGCAGGTTTATTTTTGATATGCTGACAAAGTTTATCGGGTTAACCCGTGTGCTGACGATTGTTGCACGTAGGTATATGTTTCAAGACGGCGAGGCAGATATTGACCGTGCAAGGCAGGCGCTTCGTGCGTGGTGCAGCGTGCCAAATAAAAAAGCTAACCAACCGAAACGGAACGGTCAAAGTGAAACGGATTACAGACACTTACACGAGCAGTTTCCGGAGCTTGTTGACAGCAACGGTAACGGCTGGTTTTATACCTTTGTGCAGAACACGATTAAGTTTATTAAAGATAATCGCGACAAGGTATCAAAATATGATCAGAAAAAGCCGAATAAATTAAAGGTATTTGCTTCCGCTTGGCGCAAAAAGGTAATGCAATACCAAGTTCCGCTTTATTCATCAAAAACGCAAGGCAGTTTTCTCATACACTTTGATGACATCCTTGCCGACGCATTAGAGCAGGGTGAGCTGCAAAACAAGGACTTTGAGTTATCGCCAGAATTAACAGAACAGTTAATATCCGTAACGCCGAAAGGTGTAAAGCCGGAAGTGTTAATTACGCTTTACAAGTACTACATAACAAACAAGCAGGACAACACCGACTGGGTTATCCTGCCTGTTACTAATTTTGATGCATATTTCGGTACAACTGCCTTTGGGCGTAGATATTTGCAACTATTAAAAAAGGCAAATCTCATTGAAACAGAAATGGGTTATGGGGTTTGTAGATATAAATTTTGATGGAAATACTAGTTAGCATTTCTAAAATCTTCTAGCATTTTATTTAAAAGCTCTTCTTTTGCACGTTCAAGTCTGAAATAATCAGTTTCACGATTACCTGTTG
>CALCYI010000030.1 GCA_937907605.1 uncultured Clostridia bacterium
CTGTAACACCGATTCGGTATTTTCATCGTCAAGGTCGCCCGTAGGCTCGTCTGCAAAAACAAATTCGGGATTCATAATAAGTGCTCTTGCGATTGCAAGCCTTCTGACCTCGCCGCCCGAAAGCTCGCTCGGATACGCTTCGGCAAGGGTTAGAATATCCACCCTTTCAAGCAGCTCAAGTGCCCTTTCTTCCGCTTTGTTATCCTTATGATAAAGCGCATAAGGCAGCAGCACGTTTTCAAGCACCGTCAGGTTTTCAAGTCCCGTATGTCCCTGCGGAACAACGCCGAAGTGCTCGTTTCTTAGTGCTGACAGCTCCTTATCGGGAAGAGAATAGATATCATTTTCGTCAAGCATAACGCTGCCGTCCGACGGCGACAGCAAGCCTGAAAGCATATTCAAAAGCGTTGTTTTTCCGCTGCCTGACCTTCCGATTATCTCTGTAACCTTGCCTTGCTCAAGAGTGAAATCAAGCGGATTAACGGCGTAGAAAAAGTTTGCTTCCTTCAGCTTTCTCGGAAATTTTTTAGAAATATTTTCAGCCTTTAATATCATTTAATTACCCTCTTTCAGTATGAGTCCCGTGTCAACCTTACTGAGCTTTACCGCAGCGTAAGAGGAGGCTGCCGCACCTGCAAGCACCGTCAGAAATAGTGTTACGGCAGTAAGCACTGCGGCTCTGCTGACGTTTGGGGTTAAGAACGGCATACCGAGCTCGTTTTCAATCATAGTGCTGAACGGATATATCATTATGAGCGAGAAGGCACAGCCCGTTATTCCGCCAATCAGGCTGACAAGTGCAGATTCCATTAGTATTACTTTTGCAAGCATTGCTCTTGACATACCTGCAACACGCAAAACGGCAAATTCCTTTTTGCGCTCGTTTATCATAGATGAGAATACAACAAGCAATATGATAAGCACCAAAAGCCATACGGCGCCCACAAGCAGCTTGATAATCCTTGCGATTCCCGAAAGGCTGTCCGATACGCCTGAGAGCATACTTTTTGTTGCCGTTGCCTCAACGCCTTTAATGTGAATATTAATATCTCCAACAACCTCGTCAATGCTGTAACCGTCCTCAACATCAATCAAAATAGAAGAAATAATCTCATCGGGATTATGGTTTGAAAAAAACGAAAAGCTGTTTTCCTTTGATGCTTCAATAAGCGCCTTTGTAGTGTCAAAATTTGCATAGACGGCATTATCGAGCTCCGTTCCCGTTCTGTCAAGCTTTGCAACGATAGTGCAATCCTTTCCGAAAAAGGTTACCTGCCCGCCAATTGCTTTATTTATATTGTAGCCTGCCACAACATCATAAAGACCTAACTCTTTTCCGTAGCTTTTTGCAATCCACGGTGTAACGGTAAAATCGGTTTCCGGGTCAAAGCCGATAATCTGCACAGGCATGGAACAACAGCCCGCCTTCGTTGAAGCAAGATAATACTGTGCCGATACCTTCTTTACGCCCTCACGCTCGGCAACCTTGTCAAGATATACCTTATCCATATAGAAATATCCGGGAACGCCGTCAAGCAAAATTGACTCCAAATCCTTTTTCGATTTTGCTTCGTCAGGTACAACGATGATATCCGCACCAAGCCTTGTTTCAAGGCTGTTAAGTCCGCTCTGAAGGCTGCCGACAATCAGCGAGCCGCTAAGCATTGAAACAGAAAGCAAAAGCACAACAACCATAAGTGCTGTGGACCTGCCTGCCTTATGCTGTAAATTTTTAATCGGTAATCTATTGATGTTCATTATTTGCTCTCTTTTTTAAGCGATAAAAGAACGTTAATGATTGCTAAAACAGCAAGCACGCCGCTGAGAACTGCAACCGCAGGCTTTGTTACGGCATTGCACTGCATATCAGGCATCATACAGGTATTAATCAGCGTTCCGGGAATAAGCGCATTTAGTATAGCATTAAGCACAATACCTACGGATAAGCCAGCCTTAAAGCCTTTATCTTTTATAAATATATTAGCAATACTTAAAGCAGCAATAACCGCACTTACGCCGCTGATTGCCTGACCTGCCCAATGGCAAGCCATCCACGAGCCGTCCTCCATACCGGGACAGGTTTTCAAAAAGGTAAAGGAACCGATAAGCAGAACTAACGCTATAAGCGCAGTTAATGCGTCAAGTGCAATATTTGAAAAAGATCTTTGTTTCATAGTAATCCTCCAATCAGTTAGTAATTGCTAACTTGTATATGATTTTGTATTCTATCACAGCAAAAACAATATGTCAATAAAATTAAAAAATATTAAAAATTCACAAATTAACTCTTGACTTTTTCTCAAATTAGCATATGCTAACTATATAGGTATAATTGCCCTTTCAGAAAACTGCTAATAAGAATCAGCCCAAGATATCCGACATTTAGAAGCCACCATTTTTCTGCAAGACTTTTTTCATTTTCTTTCCTTCCTTTCATCTTTTTATTAAGGCTTCTATTTTTCAACCCCTGCTCACAAAGAGCAGGGGTATTATCTTTCGGTTGACAACAAAATAAAAAATGGTTATCCTATTGATATGGATTATATTGTAACTTTCTTAGAGGGCGTTATCTCGTTTATTTCGCCATGCACGCTTCCTCTTTTGCCCGTGTATATCACTTATCTTACGGGCGGCAGCGAAAAGAGAAGTAATAAAATCACAAGACCGCTGGGCTTCGTGCTCGGCTTTACGGGCGTGTTCTGCCTGCTCGGGTTATTTGCAGGTGCCGTCAGCTCGCTTTTGATGAAACACCAAACGGTTGTCAACATTGTCAGCGGTATTATTGTTATCATTTTCGGGCTTTCTTATCTTGATATTATTCACCTGAAATTCTTTAAAGGAATGGAAAAGAAACCCGAGGTTAATTCCTTCTTTTCGGCACTATTATTCGGTATTATATATTCCGTAAGCCTGACACCGTGCGTAGGTGCGTTTTTAGGCTCGGCAATTATGCTCGCCGCAAGCTCGGGAACAGCGCTGAAGGGCACGCTTCTGCTCCTTGTATATTCGCTTGGTATGGGAATACCGTTTCTGCTTTCGGCAATACTGATAGAAAAGCTGACCTCAGCCTTTGACAAAATTAAAAAGCATTACAGACAGATAAACCTCGTGTGCGGAATATTCTTAATCGTGGTTGGATTATTTATGTCGCTTGGTTTGATGAATAAACTAATTGCATTTCTTTCGTGAGGTGTATTATGAAAAAATACAGAAATCTGATTATACTTTCCGTCCTGCTTGTTGTTGTGATTGCAGGCTCGGTATTTGCCTATAACAAGCTCGCCGACAAGGTTGAAAACGAAACCTCGTCACCGCAAACGCAGCAGGCACAAAGCAACACGGCACAGAATTTTACCGTCTATGACGGTGACGGCAACGGAATTGAGTTGTCGGGCAATATCGGGAAGCCGATTGTTGTAAACTTTTGGGCAACCTGGTGTCCGCCCTGCAAGCAGGAGCTGCCGCATTTCGATACGCTTTTTCGGGAAATGGGCGACGAGGTTACCTTTATGATGGTTGATCTGACCGACGGCAACCGAGAAACAGTTGACGGTGTAAAAGCCTTTGTTCAGGAAAACGGCTATACTTTTCCCGTTTATTATGACAGCGATACCTCTGCTGCGTATGCATACAACGTCACCTCAATACCGATGACTTTATTTATTGATGAAAACGGTTATCTTGTTGATTATCATATCGGAGCAATGGAGGAAGAAACGCTGAGAGACTATATAGACAAAATCAAATAAATTATCCCCCCTGTTCATCAAAACAGGGGGGATAATTTATTTGTTAAGTTTTTCTTTAATTGCGCTCATAGACTTATCCGAAATGACGTGCTCAATTCTGCAGGCATCCTCGGCGGCGGTTTCCTCATCAATACCGAAGCTGACAAGCAGTTCTGTTAAAACAGTATGTCTTTCATAAATCTTCTTTGCGTATTCAAGACCCGTTTCAGTTAGTTCAATATAGCCCTTATCGTCAACCGTAATAAAATCGCCTTTTTTGAGCAAGCCCATACCTCTGCTTACGCTCGGCTTTGAAAAGCCCATTTCCGCCGCAACGTCTATTGAGCGTACTGCAGGGCTTTTTTGTGATAAAATATAAATCGTTTCAAGATACATTTCACCTGATTCGTGCATAAGGCTTCCTCCTAAAATGGTCTAAAATAATAGTTTATATTAGAATAGCACAATGATTTGTTTTAGTCAACTAACAAAGCTGCTTAATTTGCCTGTCTCTGCCCTGTATAAATTCTTATCACAGCTTATCACAGAAAAAGTTTAAAGGGTTTGGGGACAAAATTTTTGGCACCATTAGTTGTATAAAAACAGCGGATAAAAAGAAAAATGCCAAAATTAAATAAAGATATATGGGTATACGAGAAAGGATGTAAAAGCTGACGGCAGAATAATACCCTCTTTCTGACGAGTTCAAAGCAATTTCTGAATTTAAAAACAAAACAATAGAAAAAGCCTCGGCGGTTGCCGAGGCTTTCGTTATACTCTCCTTGAGCTTTATGTATTTTGTTATTTTGCCGCCTTTTTATCCTGCATTCTGCGCTTAATAATATTCATAGAGCGCTTGAGTGCATAAGGTCCGACAACCTTCATCATTTCCTCAGCGGTGTGCATTTCGCTCGCCTGCGGAATATCTCTGGAAAGGTGAATCGCGTCAAATTCGCATCTGGTGGTACAAAGACCGCATCCGATACACTGGTTGAGGTCAACGGTTGTAGCACCACACCCGAGACATCTGTTAGCCTCAGCCTTAACCTGTTCTTCGGTGAAAGGCTGGCGCAGATCCTCATAGGTCTTAAGCGGATCGCCTTCACGCATGCCGGGCGCCTGACGGTCAGCATTGTCATAGGAATCCACGCGGATATCATCGCGGTCAAGCTCAATGAACTGGCGTAAATCTCTACCGATGGTGAGCGACTGACCTTCGTGTACAAAACGGTTGATGGAAACCATACCTTCTTTACCGTCGGCAATAGCGTCGATAGCAAAGCGAGCGCCATGATAGATGTCGCCGCCTACGAAGATATCCGGCTCGCCTGTCTGATAGGTAACCGTATCGGCAACGGCTGTGCCGTTTCTGTTAAGCTCAACCTTGGAGCCCTCCAGCAGCTTGCCCCATTCAGCACTTTGACCGATTGCCATAAGCACGTTATTGCACTCGACGGTAATGGTATCTTCCTCATCATACTTTGGTGAGAAGCGGTGCTGCTCATCAAATACGGACAGACACTTCTTAAAGACGATAGCCTTTACTGTACCGTCCTCGTTCTTGATAACCTCTTTTGGTCCCCAACCGTTGAGAATCTCAATGTTTTCCTCTTCGACCTCAGCAATTTCATCCTTTGCAGCCGGCATTTCGTCACGCTGTTCCAGACAAAGCATAGTTACCTTGCCGTTAGTGGCTCTTGCTGCAGTTCTGGCAACATCTGCTGCGACATTACCGCCGCCTACAACAACTACATCGCCGTCAAGCTTAATGCTTTCATCCTGATTAATTCTTCTGAGGAAGGATACGCCGCTTTCAACGCCCGCTGCGTCCTCACCTGGTACGCCGGCAAGTCTTCCGCCCTGCAGACCAATGGCAATATAGAATGCCTTATAGCCCTGAGCACGCAGCTCGTCAAGGGTAATATCCTTTCCAACTTCTACGCCGCACTTAATTTCGGCGCCCATCTTTTTGATGATGTCAATTTCAGCCTCAACAACCTTCTTGTCAAGACGGAAATTCGGAATACCGTTGGTCAGCATACCGCCCGGACGACTCTCTTTTTCAAATACGGTTACGGGATAGCCCTCTGTTCTAAGGTAATACGCGGCGGAAAGACCTGCAGGACCTGCACCGATAACAGCAATTTTATAATCGTCCCACTGCTCGCCAACGCCGTTATAGCAAACCTCGGGAATATAATCCTCGCCTGCGTCAAGCTCACGGTAAGCAAGAAACTTCTTAATCTCGTCAATTGCAACGGGCTTATCAACTAAGCCTCTTGTACATCTGTCCTCACATCTTCTGTTACAAACTGCACCACATACGGCGGGGAAAGGATTGTCCTGACGAATCAGCTTAAGTGCGTCCTTATATCTGCCTTCTGCCGCCATCTTGATATAGCCTTGTACGGCAAGGTGTGCCGGACAGGCTGTTTTACAAGGAGAAGTACCCTGGTCATAGCAGTTAATCTTGTTATGGTCGCGGTAATCCTTATCCCATCTGTCCTCGCCCCAGGCATGATCATCCGGAAGGTCATGCATTGGATAAACAACCTTAGAGCCGTCAGCCTTGCAAAGCTTTTGTCCGAGTCTTGCAGCGCCTGCAGGACAAACTTCTACGCATTTGCCGCACGCTACGCACTTCTCAGGCTCGACATGCGCCCTGTATGAGGAGCGAGACATATTCGGAGTATTAAAGAGCTGAGAGGTTCTCAGTCCGTAGCAGCTGCCGGGTGAACAGTTGCAGATGCCAACAATCTTTTCTGGTCCGTCAAGGTTAGTAATCTGGTGAACATATCCCTTCTTTTCACTGCGAAGGATGATTTCCAGTGCTTCCTCACGGGTGATATAACGTGCGTCTTTTCCGCTTTCAACAAGAAATTCCGCCATATCGCCTACGGCAATGCACATATGACCTTCAATATCGCCAACGCCCTCGCCTCTTACACGCTGTGCCTTACGGCAAGCGCAAACCATTGAGCAGAATTTGTCATACTTCTCTAACCAGTGCGACAGATGTTCAACGGAAACAGATTTGCTCTCGTGCTCGATTGCCTTTTCAACCGGAATAACGTGCATACCGATTCCGGCGCCTCCCGGAGGAATAAGCTTGGAGGCAAGCTCCAGCGGCTCCTGCGGCGCCAGATTAAACATCGTTGCGACCTCGGGATTCGTATCGCACAGAGTTTTGTGCTCAACCATATATTCGCCCGAGCCCACTACCCATTTAGGAATTAAGAACTGACGTTCCCTATCCGGATTTTCTCTGTTCTGCTCGAGCAGACCAATCCACAGAATATGGTCAACAATCTTCTGCGCTTCTTCAACGCTCATATTGTTGCGCTTGGCAAGCTCACCGATTCTGAGCGGAACACGGCGTTTCTTGAAGCTAAGCATAAACTTAACCTCATCCTTGGTAAGCAAACGGTCAAGAATCCAGAAATCCATATGGTTTTCCTTCATAGCTCCGGGTAGCTTACGAGGGATGTTATCCGTAATCATCAGGGCAAGCTTGGTGACTAATTTTTTCTTTTCCGGGTCATCACAGTGATAATCCTGAAGGGGAAAATCCCTTTCATTCACATGAATAGCCGGATTGACATCTCTTGGCATAAATCATTCTCCTTATTCCTAATTGTTCAATGAATAGTGATACTATTACCTATATATTATAAAATAAATTCTTTTATATTTCAACCTCTTTTTCTATGCTAACGATAGTCGCAATATACTCTTTTTCACTAAGCACTTTCTTTTTGATTGACGTATCAAAAAAACGAAACCGGCTGAAATCGCCGAGTCCGCTTCCTACGCATTTGAAGCAAGCCTCCTTAAAGGTCCAGACTTCCAGAAAACGTCGATTCTTCGCAACAGAAGAAATACTATTATTAAATATGTATGCACGTTCCTCCATATTACAAACACGCTGAATAAGGAGCCTGTCAGCTTCCTGTATAACCTCAATATCAACGCCCACAGGCGCTGTATCAACAGCGCAAAGAGCCCAGTTTCCGCTATGGCTGATATTAAAATATGCGTTTACGCCCTCTGCAAAGGGTTTGCCCTTTTCCTTTACGCCAAAGACAATTTGCTCTGGCGTTATATTACAGTATTCGCTGAGCAGGCGCCTTGCCAGAAGCTCACCGGCGATACTGCGTTTTTTGTCCGCTTCAAAGTGATATCGGTTGACGCGCGCTTGCTTTTCCTTGCTCATCAACGCATAAAAACGGGCATATTCAGAAGCGCTGATATCATTTATATTAAGAATTTGATATATCATATTTCCTCACGCAAAGCGGAGAGCGCCGAAGCACTCTCCATCCAGCTTTTTATTCGGTTTCGGCTTCAATTTCCTTAATAACACATTCGTTGCCCTGAACAAGCCATGTTTCGCCACTATGGCAATACGGACATTCTTTGCCGTATTTCACCGTTTCATAGGTCTGTTCACAGTTAGAGCAATAGGTAACCGCGGGTATGGTTTCCAAGATAAGTTCACTGTCCTTGAGAACGGGGTGTCTTCCTTTAAAATAGTTCCAGCAATCCACGAATAAATCCGTCATAATACCCGATACCTCGCCGACCTGCAACGTTACCTTGCCGATATTGATGATGTGTTGCTCCTCAGCCGTTTCGTCCAGAGTTTTGGCGAGGTTGATAATTATTCCCATTTCATGCACTTTGTTTTCCTCCGTACAGAAATCAGTCCTTCATCATCTCTTCAATATCCACGCTGTTGCCTGTGTGCGGATGCGTCTTGCGGAACTCCTTGGTTGCCTTATTGTATTCCTTGCGCTTTTTGCGCATCGACTTTGCTTCCTCTGAGCCGCTATTCAGAATGATCTTAAACGCTCTCGGAATTGCATACGCAGCTAAACCGCCTACCTTGTCCTCTGCCCTGCGCATATTAGAAGCGTCGGGATGGTCACGTACAAGATGGATAGCGTCGAATTCACATTTGGTAGTGCAAAGACCGCAGCCGATACACTTGTTGGGATCAACAATGCTTGCACCGCAGCTTAGACAACGGGAGGTTTCCGTCTTAACCTGCTCCTCGGTGAATATCAAACGATTATCAACAAAGCTGCTCTTGTAATCAATCGTATTGTCAATCGGCGGAATCTGTCGCTGCGCAACATCGTAGGAATCAATAGCGATATTGTTTTTATCAAGCTCCTTGAAGTAACGGCGGTCTCTTCCAAGCGTCTGGGATACGTTGTTTTTAGAAACAAATCTTGAAAGAGATTCAGCCGCCTCGTGTCCCTGACCGATAGCGTCGATAACAAACTTAGGACCGGTGAATACATCGCCTCCGACGAATATACACGGATCATTGGTCTGATATGTAAAGGCATCTGCTACCGGATAGTTGCCGTGGTGGAAGGTAACGTCGGTGCCCTCCAGCAGCTTGCCCCATTCGATTGCCTGACCGATAGCGAATACTACCTTGTTGGCTTTAACGGTTATAGTATCGTTCTCATCATACTTCGGTGAGAATCTGCCGGTTTCGGGGTCAATAGTGGACAGACATCTCTTAAGCACAACGCCGCACGCCTTACCGCTTTCATCCGTGAGTATTTCCTTCGGTCCCCAGCCCGGATTAATCTTTACGTTTTCTTCCTCGGCTTCTTCAATTTCCTCCAGGGAGGCGGGCATTGTATCACGTGATTCCAAACAGTACATCGCTACTGTTTCGGCACCCTTTCTGTGAGCGGTTCTTGCACAGTCAATAGCAACATTACCGCCGCCGATAACCACTACGTCGCCACTGAGGTCTTTTGCAGTGTCTGATAGTGCTTTTTCGAGGAATTTAACAGCAATTTCCGTACCCTCGGCAGTATCGCCGGGAACGCCAGGCAGTCTGCCGCCCTGACAACCGATAGCTATGTAGAAGGCTTCGTAGCCCTGTTCCTTAAGCTCGCTTATCGTAACATCCTTGCCTACCTCAATGCCGCACTTGATATCGGCACCGAGTGCACGTATTATATCAATTTCTGCGTCAATAACATCCTTTTCCAGCTTAAAGGCAGGAATACCGTAGGTCATCATGCCGCCTGCCTTTTCATTCTTTTCGAATACAGTAGGCTTATAACCCATAGTAGCAAGATAGTATGCAGCGGAAAGACCGGCGGGACCTGCGCCGATAATAGCAATTTTTTGTTCCCATTCTCCGCTGACCCTCTTGGTAATCTTTTTCGGGATATATCTTGTGTCGGCGTGCAGGTCACGCTCTGCAAGGAATTTCTTGACATCATCAATAGCAACAGGCTTGTCAATAGTGCCGCGTGTGCAGGCATCCTCACAACGCTTGTTGCAGACACGTCCGCATATAGCGGGAAACGGATTTTCCAGCTTGATTAGGGCAAGCGCTTCATCGTATCTGCCCTCCTTCGCCATCTTCAGATAACCCTGAATCGGCACGTGAGCCGGACAGGCAGCCTTACAGGGAGCGGTACCCGTCTTATGCGTATTAACTCTTGCGGTATCTCTGTAATTTTCATCCCAAGCATATTTGCCCCAACTAATCTTGTCGGGAAGGACAGCTTTAGGATATTTTACCTCGGTACCGTCTTTCTTACAGAGCTTCTGACCGAGCTTGACGGCACCTGCAGGACATACTTCAACACAGCGACCGCAGGCAACGCAGTTATCCTTTGTTACATTAGCGGTATAGGCGCTTCTGGACATATTCGGCGTATTGAACAACAGCGAGGTACGCAGAGCGTTACAGATTTTGACATTACAGTTACAGATATCAAAAATATGGTCGGAGCCGTCAATATTAGTAATCTGGTGAACGTAGCCATTGTCCTCTGCCTTCTGCAGAATGTTAAGCGCTTCCTCTTTAGTTATGTAGTGTGCTCTGCCGGTTTCAACGGTATAATCCGCCATATCGCCTACCTGGATGCACCAGTCATCGCCGTCATCCGTACAGCCCTCGCCGATTTCGGCACGGGAATAACGGCAGGAGCAGATGCCTGCTGACAGGTGACCTTCATATTTCTGTAACCAGTAGGAAATCTTTTCAAGGCTGATTGCCTCACGATTGGCGTTAACCTCCTTTTCAACGGGGATAACGTGCATACCGATTCCGTCGCCTCCCGGAGGCACCATTGAGGTTATATGCTCAACCGGAAGGAAGGTCATACGTTCAAACATTTTTGCTACAGGAGGATTCTTCTTAATACGATCAACCGAAGAGTTGAACAGCTCTGCACTGCCGGGAACAAAGTAGCTGGTACGGTAGCGGATTTCCTTTGGCGCACCCTCAATCGGACCGTTGTCGTCATAATGGTCGCCGTAATCATATTCCACAAAGCCATGGTAGCAAAGCTGCTCCAGCGTTTCTTTTACTTTTTCTGTGCTCATATTCTTTTTGTTCATTTCACACAGCTGCTCAAAGGTATACCATTTACGCTGCTTCATTGACAAAGCGATATCCACCTCGTCCTCGCTGAGAATTTCGCGCAATCCCCAGTATTCCTCGTCCGTTGTTTTTAATCCGAAAATCTTATGTGGTATGTTATCGGTGATTTTAGCGCCAAGCTTGGCATACTTCTTTTGCTTTTCCTTTTCGCCGTCATATTTTGATTTTGTCTGCGGCATTTTTTCATACGTTTCAGGCATAGATATTCTCCTTTTTATCTTTTATTCCTAATCCATCTCATAAAATAGATAAATCATTTCTATTTTATTATAATATATATTTTCGCTTTTTGCAATATATATATTATATATAAATAATTAATAAAAACAGCGCTGTCTCACGGGGAGACAGCGCCATTCCGTTATTCTGCAATAATAGGAATTTTGATTTTAAGGTCGCTTGTCGGATATGTTGCGCAGGCATGGAACCAGCCAAATTCCTTATCCATCATTCTTCTGCCGTCACCCATCGGGGAAACAAAGATTTCGCCCTCCAGCAGCTGCGTACGGCAGAAGCCGCATTCGCCGCAACGGCAGTGGGTGTCAACGGGAATTGCCGCTCTTTCCAGCGCCACGGCAACCGGCTCGTTACCACTTGCAGGAATGACGGTTTCCTCAACACCTCTGACAACGGTGATGCTGAATGTCTTGGTTTCGTTGCCGAGCGGATAACCCGGAATTTTAGTTGAATCTACGGGGTTATTCATCACATCGTGACGGAAACGCTTTTGCCTAACGCCCATCTCATTCATTGTTTTGCAGATGAGGTTATACATTACCAGTGGACCGCAGAACATATAGGTCGGGTCATCGCCGGCATACTTTTCAATGATTTCACGGGTAATAAAGCCCTTTTCGCCCTCCCAATCGGGATCGTCTGACAATACGTGAACAACCTTAACATCCGAACAATCCTTTTCAACCGCCTCAAGCTCCTCCTTCAATACGATATCGGAGGAATTCACGGAGCCGTAGATGATAGTGATATGACAGCCCTTCATTTTGCCGTAAGCAATTTCTCTTGCCATTGACAGAAACGGGGTGATACCGCTTCCGCCGGCAAGCGCAACGATGTTTTTGCTGTCGCGAAGCGGCTCCCAATAAAAGAAACCGAACGGCATATTCGCTTCTAAAATATCGCCCTCTTTAACATTGTCAAAGAAGTAATCGGGAACGAGGTACGGTCTGTTGCGTCTGATAGTAACCTCAACGTAGCCGTTTTCACCGCGTGCCTCGTACGGAGCGGAGCTGATGGTGTAGGGTCTGGTCAGCAGGCTGTCTCCGATTCTCAGGCGGAAGTTAATGTACTGACCTGCCTGGAACACGGGAATATGACCATCGGTAGACTGCAGTCTGAATAGCTTTGAAGTAGGAGAGGTATCCTTAATAAGAACAACCTTGAATTCCATCTTTGCCGGATGAAGTTTATCTGCAAGCTCGCGGACAAAGTCCTTCGGCTGCGGCACATCGGAGGCATTTTCAATAACCTGATGTCTGAGCGCCGTAATTCTTGAGGCACCGCCGACATCCTTTAAAAAGCCTTTAACTTTAATGCTTTTTCCCATTATTTTTCACCCTCCTTTTTCGCCATATCTTCTAAGATTGCTTTTGCTGCGGCTCTGCCGTTTGTTACAGCCGGTCCCATACCGTTACCGGACATACCCGGTGAACCGTTAAATTCAAGACCTTCAATGAAGTGGTCTTCCTCTTTCATACCAAGACGTGCAACGGCGTGATTATCCATAGAGTGTGTGTAACCGTAAATGCTGCCCTTCCATGCGCCGACATAGTGGGAGATGGTCATAGGCGTAGTGATTTCAATTTCAGTGATATTCGGTCTGAAATCTATGCCGGAAATCTTGATGTATTCCTCCATCATCTCGTTCCCGAGACGCCGCTTAAGGTCGAAGTAATCCTCTTCCTTCAAGCCCTCAAAAGCGGTAACGGGCACCAGTGCAGTGATAGAAACCTGAGTGTAACCCTCGGGTACACAATCGGGGTTTGCATAATTAAGGCAAATGGTTGTGATGTAATTATAAGGTTCGGTGATATTCTTGTAATTCTCCCAAATTTCGTTGGTGTCCATCGTTGTTCCGGAGAAGGTGGAATAGTTCATCAGACCGTTTTCTTCGGGCGTTCCCTCCAGCACGGCAATCAGCGATACCGGACACACTGAGAGGTGTAAGCCGTTAATCAGCTTGATAGCGCCCTTCGGCACTTCGCTTAGCGGCTCAATCATCTGAGTATAAACCTTATTAGGATAAGGTGCGGAAACAACGTAATCACAATGAATTTCATCGCCGTTTCTCGTTCTGACTCCGTAAACCTTACCGTTCTTTACAAGAATTTTATCCACTTCCTGCTTGAACTCAAACTGTCCGCCGTTTTCTTCAATCTTCTTTTCCATTTTCATACTCATCTCGTGTGAGTAGCCGCGACAGACATAGCTTCCTGTCAGATAATCAGCCATCAGGAAGGCATAAATAGTAAACGGAAGGTCGTCCATACGGTTACCGACGTAAATCCAGTACGGAGTAATCATTTCAACAGCCTTCTTTGGCAGGTTGAAGGTATTGATAACCTCAGTAGCAGAATAGCCGACAGTCTTAACAAAATCGGGGTGCTTTAGCAGCATCTGCACCTTGCTCATCGGAGTAACGGACAGAATGTTCATACTGTCGTAAACCCTGCGGCAAAGCATAAATAGCTCGTGCACCTTTTCATAAGTGCCGGGAACGACTGCGTCAACCTCCTTAGCTGCGGTTTCATAACCGTCGTGAATAATCGCGTCAATGCCGGAATTCGGCAACGCTACTCGGTAACATTCAGGCACCGGAAGCCAGTCAATATCGACGCCCATATCATCAAAAAACTGGCCAACCTTCAGGCGCTTACCCGGTTTACCGATGGACATCATTTCGTGCAGAGTAGCTTCAATTTCAAAACCGTTTCTCACGAAGTCGGTAGCAAGACCGCCGGGCAGGTTATGCTTTTCAAGAATCAGAATATCCTTCACGCCTTTATCCTGCAGATGCAGTGCCGTTGACATACCCGAAAGCGCACCGCCGATGATAATGACATCGTAATGATCTTTAAAAAAGCTCATAGTCTTTTCCTTTCAATAGTTAGTTGTCACTCAAAAAACGGGAAGGGGCTAACCCCTCCCCATTATATCCGTTTAGAATTTAGAAGAAACGCTCAATAAGCTCTCTTGAGTATTCTGCGGTTTCATCCATATCGCCAAAGGACATTACTTCGCCTGCATAGAAAGTGTCATACTTATCCTGCATTGCTTCTACCTTGTCATACCAGCCTGCTGCATAATCTTCACTGAATACATGCGGGAAGTAATAAACGCTCCACTCGTTAACAATATTAGAAGCGGGGTTGTGCATGGTCTTGAGGTCGTCAAGTACCATCTTCTTGCACTCCTCATAAGGAATTTCTTCGCTGTTTCTGTGCTTACGAAGTGCATAAGTGGTAATAACCTGATCCTTGGTATCCTTCCAACGACGATAGTAAACCATCAGCTTGCCGAGGGTTTCGGGCGTCATATTGTCAAATACATAGTAGGAGATCTCCGGATGATCCTCGGGCTTTGTTTCAACAGCCAGTACATCATAGCGCTCGTAGTCGATCTTGGAGAAGAGTTCAAGTTCATCCTCGCGTGCATCGAAGTAATCAACCATACCAACCTGACCGTCATCACGCTTGTTCGGTATGTAAAGCGGAGCAGTAACGATTATCTTGTCATACTCTTCAACCTCACCGTTAACGGTTACATAAACCTTGCCGTCCTTACGCTCTACCTTCTCGATGGTGGAGTTAAGTCTTGCAGGGTTCTTCAGATGCGCATTAAGAGCTTCCCATATGGACTGTGTGCCGTCCTTCCAGGTCCACAGATTAATATTAACAAAGTTCATTGTGGTCTGGAAATCAAGATACTTAAGTACATAAGCAGCCGGAATTTCATCAAAATAGCCATAACCAAAGGAAGTAAAGGGACCGATCCATACCTTCTGAGTTAACTCAACACCTTCCTTTTCACACCAATCCTTGAAAGGCATAGCAAGATCCTTAAGGTTCGGGTTTACACCGCTGACGGGCTCACGCTTTGCGTTCTGCTGTGAAAAGCCGTCGTATCTGCCCTCTGCAACGCCGCGATGACCGTTGAGGTCATAACCCTTGTACTTGGTTTCAAGAATTTCAGCAAGCTTCTTAGTCTGCTTTTTCATCTTGAGCAGCTGAGGAATCTTAGTGATGTTCTTTTTGGGGTTGAACGGCTCGATAACGTTGCCCTTGCCGTCCTTGTAGTTTCTGTTAAGCTTCGGACCGTCGTGGGTAATACCGCAGAACTCCTCTACATCGTGAACAGCATAGTAGGACGGAACGCCCATAATAGCGCCCATTTCATAACGTCTGCCGTTGAAGGTGGGAGACCAGCACTTACCGCCTACACGGTCAAGTCTTTCAAGGATAGTGTAGTTCTCATATCCTTTTTTTTCGAGGTACATACCTGCCGAAAGACCAGCCGGACCTCCACCGATGATACAAATGCGAATGTCTTTTTCCATTTTTTATTCCTCCATAAAAAGATTGATAAAATTATCGCAAATTTATTATATTATACTTTTACACAAATTGCACTACTTTTTTTAAATTTTTTTCAATTTTTTCAAAATATTTTGCAAAAGGACTACAAAAGCGAAGCCGAATATGTTAAAATGATCACATATTCAGTAAAAGAGAGGGAGGAAAGCTATATGCGGTTTCAATCCTTTACGGAAATGCTGACATATTATGCCGAAAACGGCTCAAATCAGACAGCGCTGATTTACGATAAAGACGGCACAATTCTTTCGCTGAGCTACGGCGAGCTGCTTGAAATGACGCAGCAGCGAAAAGAGGAGTTGCTGGCAAGCGGAAAAACCAGTATCGGTATCTTCTGTAGCTCGACGGTAGAATGCATTGTGACCGTCTTTGCTGCGGCGACTGCTGATATGCAGCTGGTTATGCTGGACGGAGTTATAGCGGAGGAACATATCGCTAAGCAAATCAAGGCGGGCGACGTCGATATGCTGTGGAGCGACGGCAAAAAAAGCATAGCGGGTTTTGAACAGTTTTTGACGGACGGCGTTGAAAAAAACGCAGGAAGAATGTTATTCTTCACTTCAGGAACGACCGGTATTTCAAAAGCGGTTGTGCTCACTGAGCAAAGCCTGTGCGCAAGCGCATATAACGGTTCGGAAAAGCTGCCGCTCTCGCCGGAGGACACGCTGCTTTGTCTGCTACCGCTGTCACACGTATTCGGCTTTGTATGTTCATTGCTTTGGGGACTTTCCTGCGGCGCTGCCGTTGCACTGGGAAGGGGCGCAAGGCAAATGCCGTTTGATTTGCAGTATTTCAGACCTACCGCTGTATCTGTTGTACCGATGCTGTTGGGCTTTCTAATCAAGCAGAAACTACTGAATGATAATCTGTCGCTGGTTTTAATCGGTGCAGGCGACTGCCCTGAGAAGCTGCTTGACGCCGTTGCCGCTATGGGCAAACGCGTCAGCTTCGGATACGGACTCACAGAGACCAGCTCAGGCGTTGCGATAAGCGTGACGGGCGATCCGCATGCGATGGAAATCTGTCCTGACGACACGGTGACAATTGCGCCTGACGGAGAAATTTTGATTCAGGCACCGACTTGTATGATGCAGGGCTATTATAAGGATAAGGAAAGTACGCAGGCAGTGCTGAAAGACGGCGTACTGTTTTCCGGTGATTTAGGCTATATTGACCTTGACGGCAGGCTGCATATTACCGGAAGAAAAAAAGAAATGCTGGTGTTGCCGAGCGGTACGAAAATCTATCTCCCCGACTATGAGCATGATATTGCTAAGGCGCTGGAAAATGCAGAGCTTGCAGTCATTCTGCTTAAGGCAAAGCCTGTACTTGTTATTAAAGAGTTGCCTGAAAAACGGCAGGAAATTTTGGATAAGCTGGCTCAGGTGATGAAAAAATCACCGAGGGCGCACCGCATTACAGATGTTATTTTCACCGACAAGCCTCTTCCGAGAACGGCTACGGGTAAAATAAAAAGATGGGAAATTCAAAAAACGGAGGAAGAAAAAAATGGCAAAAATGAGTAGAGAAGACATCCTGCAGGAAATTATAAACGCAATATATGACTGCCAGCCTGAGCTTGAGGGCACCGAAATTGATGAAAACACTAACATCAATACTGAGCTTGGTATTGATTCTATGGGTATGATTATGATTATCTGCCGTCTGGAAGGAAACTTTGATATTCAGGTGCCTCAGAATGAGTGGGATGATCTTTCAACGCTCGGTGATGTTATTAACGCATTTGAATCAAGAATGGACTAATTAAGCAGCAATGGATTTTTACGAAAAAGAATATCTCATTCAAAGCTCTGACGTTGATATGTTCCGCCGTCTGCGTATTTCGCAGCTGTTTACATTTACGCAGGAGGCAGCTATTCACCACACGGAGCAGCTTGGCGCAGGCAGGGAAAAAACGCTTGACCGCGGCTTTTTGTGGGTAGTGACGATGCAGCATGCAGAAATCAAACGGCTGCCCGAATATGATGAAAAAATCCGTCTGGTTTCATGGGCGGGTATTACAATGCATGTAATGTTTCCACGGTATTATGAATTCTATGATGAAGGCGGCGACTGTATTATCAAGGGCAGCGCGCTGTGGATGCTGATGGATATCGACTCAAGAAAAATGATCTTTCCCGATAGCGAGAGTATTACCGTTAACGGAATTGTAACAGGCAGGGAGTATCCGCTACCGAAGCCTATAAAGCCGGTCGAAACTGACCGCACCGTTACATTTACGGTGCCTTATAGCTATGCGGACATCAACGGACACCTGACCAATACCAAATATTTTGATATTGTACAGGATATAACGGCGTTTTCATCCGAAAAAAGAATTCCGCACTATGTTGCGGCGGAATATTCGGGTGAGGCAAGATTTGGCGAGAGCTTTGAGATTGCCGTTAAGGAAGAAACTGACAGCGTGTTCATTTCAGGCACAAATGACAAAAAAATATTTCGGCTTAAAATTGAGCTTTGACCGAAATACGATTAGCAATTAATGATACAGCGCTCCCTAAGCGTTATCATATCCATTAACAAAAAGACAGCCGAGGGGCACTCGCAATAAAGAAGGTTTACAGACTGATTGAGAATAATTCTCATTCGGTCTGTTTTTTGTTGACTACAATGCTCATTTTTGATAAAATGGAAGTGCCAAAAGTACAACTGAATATTACACCTAATGTGTGGCATGCATTTTTATCAGCATCCACTTTATAGGTGTAATGTTGTACTTTTGGCGAAGTAGAGTCTGTGTTTTTACACGCAGTTCTACTGCGCGTTTTTTATTTTATCTGGAGTGAGAATATGGCAAAAAACGAAAAACTTGTAAAAGCAATTGGTATATATTTAACGGCAGAGAAGGTGTAAAAACATTCCCTGCCGTTATTTTTTAGTTGAATTTTGGTAAAAAGCTTCCGTGAGCTTCAATTAAATCATCACACATTTTTATAATTGTATCTATATCAAGCTCTGCAGAGGTGTGCGGGTCAAGCATAGCAGCGAGATAAACGTCGTTTTTCTTATGGCTTCTTGCCGCCTCAATCGTCATTAACTGGCAGTTGATATTTGTCATATTCAGCGCGGCGCAGGCAGTCGGAAGCGCACCGATACGGGTGGGATGAATTCCTACTCCGTCAACAAGACAGGGCACCTCAACGCAGGCTTCCTCAGGGAAGTTCGTAATCAGATGATTGGTGTTGAGTACGTTACCGCCGATTTTGTATGCATTGTTTGTAACAACTGCCTCCATAATGCGTGAGGCGTATTCTCTTGAGCGCTCTATATCCTTTATTCCGCCGCTTTTAAGATTTTCGTATTCTTCCTTCCAGCGTTCAATCTGGCTAACGCACCGCCTCGGATATTCGTCAAGCGGAATATTGTGGCGCTCTATGAGCTCGGGATAATTTGATTTAATGAAATACGGATTGTATTCCGCATTATGCTCGCTGCTTTCGGTACAGTAATAGCCGAAGCGCTCAACGTAAATATTTCTGACCTGGTCGTCAAAATCACGGTCTTCAAGCAATCTTTGGTGCACTCTGCGGCGGATTTCGGGATAAAGGTCGTTGCCGTTTTTATCCTCTATTTTCAGCAGCCACGCCTGATGGTTTATGCCTGCAATCAGTTCCTTTCGCTCTGCCTCGTATTCCTCCATACCTACGCCCTTCAGAATACTGTGAGCGCAGACCTGAACGGAGTGACAAAGCCCTATGGTATTAGTAAAAGCATAGCGCTGCGTATAGCCCGTAATCATTGCCATGGGATTAACATAATTCAGAAACAGCGCGTCAGGGCATACCTCGTTCATATCCCTGCAGAAATCCTCAACCACGGGGATTGTGCGAAGCGCACGCATAATGCCTCCGATACCGAGCGTATCACCTATCGTCTGGCGAAGTCCGTATTTCTTCGGAATCTCAAAATCGGTTATCGTGCAGGGGTCGTAGCCGCCTACCTGAATAGCGTTGATAACAAAGCTGGCACCTTTCAGAGCAGCCTTCCTGTTTTCAACGCCCAAATAGGTTTTAATGTTTGCCTTAACGCCGAGTGATTTACTTATCGCCTCGAGAATAACCCTGCTTTCCTCAAGGCGTTTTCCGTTGATGTCGTAAAGGGCGAATTCACTGTCTTTCAGGCAATCCGTCAACAAACAGTCGCTTATAATGTTTCTCACAAACACCGTGCTTCCTGCGCCCATAAAAGTTATTTTCATTTTATCGTCCTCCATTAAAATAATAATTCATTTAAACTATTAAATAATGTTACCGCAAGTGAAGCACCGAAAAGTTGCTTTTCTTCGTTATCGCCGTGAAAAAATAAGGCGTAGCGATATTTATAATCTTCGGGCAGTTCAAGCACAAAGCCCGCTGTTACTCTGTCCTTCGCCCAGAACCATTCACTTTGATTCAAAGTTGTAATGCCGCAGTTTTCAAAGTGATTAAAGTCCCTTGTTTTCAGTAAGCCAATACCGTTTTCGGGAGAATGAAAGATAAGGTATTCGCTGTTTTGCTTTAATACGCAAACATTCTCTCCGCAATCGGTACTGCCCTGAAACGCCCATTTTTTCAAATCCGTTGAGGTACTAAGCGACACGCCGTTCTGCTTGAAGAAGCAACGAAAAATGCCGTTATCCTCTAATATATACGGGTCTATCATTCTGCCCATATCGTCAACAGGAATATCGCCTTTTACCATAATGATTTCAGGCTCATCCCAATGAATTAAATCCCTTGATTTCATTGTATAAATACGGGAAGTATCGTTGCCGTAGGTTTCGCCATTTGGTCGGGAATATGTTTGCAGGCACAGATAGTAATGCCCGTTATACTCCACAACATTTCCTGGCGAGGAATAGTTTTTGCTTTTATCCTTTTCGGTAAGAATAACGGGCTCGCTCCAATGAATAAAGTCTGTGCTTGTACTTTCAGCTATATAGAAATACTGCCCGTTCTCTGCATTTTCAACAAGCGTGAAGAACAGATATATTACGCCGTCTTTAATAAACGCCGCAGGGTCACGATAAGAATGCTTATCTATTTGTTCAAAAATTAAATGAAACATATTATAACACCATCAGCAAAGTTCCTGCACCAATAAAGGTTATTTTCATTTTACCCTCTATAGATTACTTATATTGTCAAATCCCTGATACAGCATAGCCAGATGTCTGCCGATATGCTTTTCCAATCGCTGCTCATACTCATCGGCATAAGCGAACCAATCCGCATAAAGACGTTTGCGAAACAAGTATTTGCCATTGGAGTCCTTTTTGCTGAGAATATAGCCAAAGGTGATATGCAGCAGTTGGCGAGTTTCATTACTCTTTAGTGTATGCGCAAGCTCATCGTCTTTCATTGTATCAATCTCGGGAAGTTTGGTCAATTCCGTAGAAATATGGTAGTGCTTTTTTGCGTCCGGCAATACGCTAATTGCAAAAGCATAAATCTCTCGGTAAAGTGCAGGGTCTTTTTCTGCGATTACCGACATCGCTTCCAGCCAGCTCGTTCCTGCGGTCTTAAGATGAAAATGTCCTTTTGTTTGCTTTCCTATAATACTGTAAATTGAGAATTTGTCCGAGCCGGAGTGGACGCTGATTTTATATCCAAAGTGTTCTGCTATGGCAACATGAACAGCCAGTTCCTTTTCAAGCTCCCCGACGTCGCCGATATAATCAACCGCCTTTTGAAACTCTCCGCAAAAGCGCGGCGCTAACGTGCATGGCTTTACGCCCATAGTATTGAGTCTGTCAGCAAAAAAGAAATGCTGTGCAGGCGTAGTGGTGCCGGAGGTTTCGTCAATAGAAATCTCAAAATCCGCTTTTGCGTTTTCACCGTCAAAATATTTATGATATATTTCTGAAGCAAAAGCAATGGCATCGTTGTAGATTAGACAAGCTCGTTTGAAAGTGTCTCTGTCAAAGGATATGATATGATTCCCGACTTTAAAGCTTTTACCAAGATATCTTTCCTCCAATGCGGCATCGGGAACATAGGCTGCTTCCACCTCATCTGCGCTCATAATCGCCGCCTCGTTTCTAATATGCTCGCTGCAATCAAGTGTTATCATTGTATATCCGCAATTCAAGGCGTATTCAATTTCATTACTGGTTTTAAGATGGTCGCCGTCTGCGCCGAACGGTCGCCTAAAGTTCTCTCTGAAAACAGCAAATGTTGCACAGTCTAACACTTCTTCATATGTGCGCTCAGTGAAAACCAGCTCTCTCATGGACTGCTGTGCCAATACAGGATATGCATCATATTGAAGAAACGCCCGTATGTGTCCGGGCGTGGCAATTCCCAGCCTGTCACCCATGCCCAGACTGCGTTGCTTTCCGAGAACCCGAGACGGTGCGGTAAACGGAAACAGTATGCGCAAGCGTTGTGCGTTTTCGTGATTCAGCGGACACAGCAGCCAGCCACCCATATTTTCCCCGTAAAAGCCAAGTCCGTCAGTGGCGACCAGCCAGTCCTCATTCTCTCCTCTGATCATAAAAACCGCTCCACCGTTTACGAGGTTCACTGACTGTGAATAGATAGCGGGAAATTCCTGTGAGTTTTTGCATCCTCCATCTATAAATGCTTGTATAATAGTTCGCATTTTTACGCCTCCGTTTTTTAAATTACAAACAGTCAAACTGCCTTTATACCAATCAACAGATTGACCGCTTTTAGCAGAGCTATTCTTGTTCCATTTATGAATATTTATTTGTCTGTTCAAAAATCAAATGAAGTATGTTATAACACCATAAACAAGGTTCCTGCGCCTATCAAAATACAGCCGATTACGGATTTTGCCGTAAATTCCTCGTGAAGAAATACAAACGCCAGCACAAGCGTAATAACAACGCTCAGCTTGTCAATCGGCACGACCTTTGAAACCTCGCCGAGCTGTATTGCCTTATAGTAACAGAGCCACGAAGCGCCCGTTGCAAGTCCCGAAAGAATGAGGAACAACCAACTCTTTTTACTGATTTCACTCAGTCCGCTTTGGGCGTGAGTAATAAACACCATAGCCCACGCCATTATAACCACAACAACGGTACGCACCGCCGTTGCTAAATTGGAATCCACGCCTTCAATTCCGACCTTCGCAAGAATAGATGTAAGTGCGGCAAAGACAGCAGAAAGTATTGCAAATATCCACCACATATTCATTTCACCATCTCCGAAAGAGTTATAACAGAATTAAATTTCTAAGGTTTATTTGCCGATGATATCGGTAATAAATATTTCAATGCCTATACCGATTAGTATTACTCCGCCCAGTATGGAAGCATTTCCGGCAAGTAGGTTGCCGAAACGCTGACCTATATTCAGCCCGCAAAGGCAAATGATAAAGGTTACAACACCTATTATGAGACTGGCTGCAAGAGCTTTCGCAATAGGATATTCCGCAATCGTGAAGCCAACGGACAATGCGTCAATCGAGGTAGCCACGCCCTGTATCAGCAATGTGCCGGGCTTCAAGTCCATCTCCGTATGTATGGGATCACCGCCATGAATTCCTTCAAGCAACATTTTACCGCCGATGAACAGAAGTAATAACAGTGCAATCCACGGTATTGCCTTACGAAAAGAAGCAAACACCTCTGCGATGCTCTTTACACAAAACCAGCCAACGACGGGCATAAGAAATTGAAACACCGCAAAAGTTAACGGAATAATAAGATTTGTGCTACGCGACATTTTAGGTGCGTTAAGACCGTTGGCAAGCGATACAGAAAAAGCATCCATAGCCAAGCCTACGCCTAATAAAACACTGTTAACGATAAAAGGAATAACCATACCTATAAAAATTCTCCCATTTAATATACAAGCGCCATAGCCGAAGTGCAAAGATTTGTAAGCAGATGGTTTAACTCATCATCCGGAATATTTTTATTATTATTGTTCCACTGGATATAGGTAGAAAGAATTCCGTTGACTAAAAATTCGGCAATATAATCGTTATAATGGGGATTTTTGCTGTTTTTGCTTACTCTTTCAAGAACGGCGTTTTTTAACGTTTGCTTAACCTTAATATAAAGAGAGGATTGCTTTGTGTTGCGCATAAAATAGGAAACCATCTCAGAATGATTTTGCGTAATCTTATTAATCTGTTTGAAAAACGAAAAAATATCATTTTCATTAAGCGGATGTGTTTTTGAGGTAATTGACGCGATAATATCGTTGAGCCAAACAATCAAGTCGTTATCAATATCCTCCTTCGCTTCAAATATGGAATTATAGTGAAGATAAAAGGTTTTTCTGCTAATATCCGCTTTTGAAGTAAGCTCCGTAACGGAAATGTTATTGAGAGGTTTTGACCTTAAAAGCTCAATCAAAGTGCTTTTAATACTGCTTTTTGTTTTTCTTATTCGTCTATCTTCGTTCATATTACACAAAATCCTTTTCTTTGAGTATTTTTACATCATTACAGCGTTATTGGTCATTGACTTAACGCCTACACAATTGTATTATAATACACAGATGAGTATTAGTCAATAGTTAAAGAAGGTGAAAATATGATAGAAAAAACAAACAAACTGATTGCTCTTTTAAACAAAGCGGTTGATGTTTTAAAATTCTTTGTTACGGGCTACGCAAAAACGGTTGAGAGAACAGAAAGAATTTCAGGCAAAATTATTACCATTGCACGCATTGCCGTTTTAAGCATCGTCACTTTTGGAATCGGTTTTGCCGTTTATAAAATAATTCAGGCAGTTAAAATCAGAAAAAGTATAAAAGAGTCTGAAAATACTGTTAACAGCGATCCCGAAAATATGAATTTTGATTATCATTTTACCGTTAATAATGAAGAGAGAGAAGATAATGAGACTGGTCTTTAAGTATAATTTCTTTCAGTATGTGTGGATTTTTATTGCAGGGTGTTATATAGGCTACGGTATTGAAACCCTTTGGTGCCTTATCAAAAACGGATACATAGAGAGCAGAAAAGCTTTAGTTCTTGGGCATTTAAGCGTTGCCTACGGAATGGGCGCTGTTTTGCTGACAATCATTCTTGTGAATTTTGAACATTCGCAGTTGTGGAAGGTATTTTTGATTGCCTTTTTAAGCGGTACAGTTGTTGAATATATCTGCTCTTGGGGACAGGAAACCTTTTTTCATACTGTTGCCTGGGATTACAGCCACCTTCCGCTGAACATCAATGGCAGAGTATGTCTTTTATATTCTCTGTTTTGGGGCGTTTTAGGTGTGACTTGGGTGAAACTGATTATTCCGCTTTTCACTTATACCTTTGATAAAGTAAATATCCCGTTTGAACACTTAATCATATACGGCTTTGTCGCCTTTTTCATCTTTGACGCTGCCCTTTCGGCTTCTGCAGGCATAAGAATGAATCAGCGAGCGGAGGGAATTGAGCCGAGAAATCGCTACGAGCAGTTTTTAGATACCCATTACGACGATGAAACAATGCATAAAATATACGCTAATTCAGTGAATGCCGATAGTATCGAATAATTCAGCACAACATTCACAAAAGGCAGGAAATTATAATGGCAAAAACGACAGATATAATTGCAAAAAAGATTTTAGATGGCATTACCGACAATATAATAAAGAAAAATAAAAGCGAGCGGGTTGATGACCTTGAAAGCCTTGTTGATTTTGTCAAAAAGCACGGAATTAAATCCATTCCCGATACTCAATATGAGTCTATTAAAAAAGCAATCAACGACAAAGACAACCGTTGGATAAATATGATCAATAATACAATTGATGAAATCAATCCAAACGTTTTTAAAACTACCGTTTACAATTTTGGATATAACGCTTTTCTTAAAGGTACCAAGCAGGTTCGCAAAAACAGGGAAAAATACAAATGCAACATTCCTTGGTTAATACTTTTTGACCCTACTTCAGCCTGTAATATGCACTGTGACGGCTGTTGGGCGGGCTCATACGGCAACAAACACAATTTGAGCTTTGACGATATGGACAGTATTGTTACTCAAGGGAAATCGCTCGGCATTTATTTTTATATGATGACTGGCGGCGAACCGCTTGTTCGCAAAAAAGATATTTTAACCCTTGCAGAAAAGCACAACGACGTTCAGTTTGCTATCTTCACGAACTCCACTCTTATTGACGAGGAACTGTGCAGAAAATTACAAGAACTCGGTAATATAGTATTTTTCCTTTCGATTGAAGGAACACTCGAAACGAATGACGCAAGGCGGGGCAATGGACACTATGCAAGCGTTATGAACGCCATGCATTTATTGAAAGAGCACGGTATTATTTTTGGCGTATCAATATGTTACACAAGATATAACATCGACTCAGTCACAAGCGATGATTTTATTAAACTCGTAAGCGATAACGGTGCGAAATTCGGATTTTATTTCCACTATATGCCGATAGGCAACAGTGCAAATTTAACGCTTTTGCCAACGGCTGCACAAAGGAAATATATGATAGAGCGAATTCGATATATCCGTTCTGACGATTGCAATCTTCCGTTTTTCCCGATGGATTTTCAGAATGACGGAGAATATGTTGGCGGCTGTATTGCGGGCGGCAGAAACTATTTTCATATCAATTCCGCAGGTGATGCAGAGCCCTGTGTGTTTATTCATTATTCTGACAGTAATATTCATTCTGCTTCGTTGATTGAGGTTTTACAAGCGCCGCTATTTATGGCGTACTATAATCATCAGCCATTTAATGACAATCATTTGCGCCCGTGCCCGATGCTTGAAAATCCGGAAATACTGCGAAACATTGTTAAAGAAACGAACTCTAAAAGCACGGATATGGAGTCCTTTGAAAGCGTTGACAACCTTTGCGACAAATGTGTTCCCTATTCACAAATCTGGGAAAAGACAGCAGAGGAAATATGGAGCACCTCCAGCCATCATGTTCTCCTTCACAAAAATTATTCCCCTTCAAATATAAAAATGTGATATGCTCGGAGCCGCTTTTCATCTGCAGACCGATGGGTCTCCTCCTTTCAACAAAAGGCTCCTTTATTCCAAAGGAGCAGTTACCGCCTAACTGCTCCTTCTCGTATAATAATTGGTTTTGAGGTATTAATATGAAATATGCCATTTTTTATCAGGATAACAGCAATGCTTTGAAAAAAATAGCAGCGTATCTGAATGAAAAGTTGTGGGACAGCAAGGTGTTTTCTCTTGAAAAAAATCTTGACGAAATTGTTGCTGAAAATTATATCGTCCTTATTCACACAAACACTGCCGTCGTGCCTGCCGTTTCATTGCTGCTTATTGAGGAGTCAATCTGTAATAACATTTATGTTTGCTGCACAAACTGCTTTGATATAAGCGATGATTACAGGCGGGTGCTGACCAAACAAATTGAGCCCTTTGTACCCGACAAAACCGTATTCAACGGCGTATTTTTATGCTATGAAGAACTCCCGCAGGAAATATTAAAACAGGTAGAAGCGGTTAGCGAATACGACCCCGACAACCCCAATATTCCTGCAATAAAAAACAAATACAAGGAAGCCCTCGGACATCCTGACAATTCGGATTTGGAAAACATATTAAGATTTATTTTGTAAGTATAAGGAGGACGTTATGATAGGTATAATTGATGTTGGCGGCGGACTGCGTGATATATACGGCGCAGGCGTGTTTGATTATCTTATGGATGAAGATATTTATTTTGATTATTGCATAGGCGTATCCGCAGGAAGCGCAAACTGTGCAAGTTATGTTGCGCGCCAAAGAGGAAGAAACAAGCCTTTTTATCTTGATTACTCAATGAGAAAAGAAGCTATGAGCCCTAACAATCTAATTAAATCGGGCTCCTATCTTGACCTTAATTACATATACGG
>CALCYI010000031.1 GCA_937907605.1 uncultured Clostridia bacterium
TCTACCAAAAATTACCCCTTGAGCGCTTAGTCTCAAGGGGTATTTCGACAGACTGCAATTAAAGGACGGGCATTGCCCGTCCTTTAATTAAATATAATTAATCCTTTATCATCTAAATATTGAATATAGTCATCAATAAAATAATATTGTCCCGTATTATTGTCATAACTGTATATTGCACTGAAATAATAATTATCGCCATCGTATGTTAATATTACGGTGGTTTCATTTTCGCTTTCGGAATACTCTATCGTCCGCGGGATTGGTGCGTCATAGATGTCTGAATAATGCTCTATAAAATAATCTCTGTTCAGAATGTCTGCTTTAACGGGAAGTGGTATACTGTAGCTAAGGTTTAATGATACAGGATACGGAATATTCTCACCAATCGTACAAAAACCGTCTACGCTTATTCCGTATTCATAATTATCATAAATAAGATAGTGATTTTCTAAAAGACGATGTTCTAATTCAGTATAAACTACGTATGCAGACTGTATGTTTTTATCTTTTGTAAGTTGATAGTGAGAAGCATAAGCAATATCAAACAAAGTAGTTAGTAATAAAACAGCTATGTTAACGATTAATAACAAGTTTTTGATTTTTATCTCATTTTTGTTATTAATCATATGTTTAACTCTGTATATATATCGTAAACCGACAATTACAATAAACAGGAAAATGCAAAAACTCAGCAACAATAGTAAAATATCGTATACAGAGAGTTGCTGAAATAATAAATGATTACTTTCGTAATTATAATAGAATTCTGCATAATAGTCATTTTTCTGTAAAAGCGATGTTATATACTCACTACAAACGTAAGGACCTAATAATAAAGATATTTCTGTTGTAGTACTGCCTATCAAAACATTAGAATACTGCTTGTGCCTTAATCCGTAAAAGGTATTAATACATCCGAAAAGAACGACAGCGCTTGAGAGAAGTAAAACATAGTTACTTCTTAAAGATGTACTGAAGCCCTCATCAATGTATCCAATAGTATGACGATAAAGTATAATTGCGTAAGCGGAAAATGAAATAAGCGATAAGGATATACATATGGCTTGAATAATTCGGGAAGGCTTCTTTATGCCTTCTAACCTTTCTCCCGTAATATCCGCGTCGCCCATGGCTGTTTCTGCTTTTTCCGTCGACGCGCTCTCGTCATAACCTATGGCTTCCCAGTACTGTTCCTTTTCGTCCAGGTGGTCAAAGAGCTCATATTCAATTTCTCTTTTGCGCGCCTTGCCGCTTATATGAGATAGTACACGCTGAATATAACTGTATTGCTTCATTATGCAAAACCTAATGCCTTTTAATATGTATCTTCAAGTAAGTATTGCCTGTCACCGTCGTATATTATAATTTCATTTGATGCGTCAGCGCTACCATACTCATCTTCAGCATTTCTCCAAGTACCTATCATATCAACACGGTATTTAATACCGTTGCTGTCTAAAAAATCAATATAAATATCTATCTGCTGATTGTTGTATTTAGAATCAATGTTGAGTATTTCCGGCGCTAAGATATATGCGTTCCATCCGCCGTGAATAAATGGCTCCTTTGTTAAATGCTTGATATCAATTTGTTCTTTTAGAATTTCTTTGTTATCGCTTTTAACTATCAGGTAGGCAGAAATCATTTTAGCGGTGTGTTCATTTTCTGTCCAAGCTACTGTCCAGTTTCCTGCTTCGTGGTAAAACTGTAGTTTTTTGTTGTCGAGTCTGTATCTGTAATGTGACTTACCGTAAATGTCAAGTAGCTTTGAAGAGGGTGTGACGGAGCTTGTATTGTTTAGACCATCGGTTAGAATAAAATCATTAATATATCTGTCATAACAGTATGTAAGCTTTTTATTTCCCTCATAATCATACTGCATAATAACCATACACACATTGTCCGTATATTCAAAATTAATAATTGCAGGCAGCGGGGCATCTTTTATACTGCTTCCTTTTACTATTTCTTTTGGATTGGGTTGCGCAAGTATTTCGTAATAATTTGGAGTAAGAGCAGGGTGTTTGAGATTAACACTGCAAAACGGGTTGAGTATTTTACCATCTACAGTTATTTTTGTTTCGTTCTCAAATCCCTCAAGCTCAGTGGTGTACTTGTCGGTATCGCGGTTTATAATTAATAGAAATACATTAATATTATCATATTTTCCATGCTGATTGTGTGTTCCTTCTAATTCGAAAGGCTGAGGAAAACATGATACACTTTGCATAGAATCGTAATGATATACAGGAACACCCTTAAAATATGCGGCGGAATTTTCTTCAAGTTTTTTGTCATTATAAGTCATAAAATCCTCAATATGCTGAATAAACGTTTTGTCAGCGGCAAGAAGCGAAGCCTTTGTATCTTCTACTGCTTTATCTTTGGCGTAAACTGCGAAGCCAAGAGCAGTTGCTGAACACACAGGGATAATTATGGAAAACAATGCCATTATGACGATAGATGCTTTTTTTAGCATCATATCCTTTTTTGTGTTTTTCAGTAGCAAAGTCTTTATGCCGATAATGATGTTGATTAAAAACAATGCTAAGAAAATAACAGCAAATATTATCTCAGACTTAGTGGGTCTCCAATAAAAATCATTATTTGCTGAGGACTGAAAAAATAAATCCAAAATGCTGTTTTTTGCTCTGTCAAAAAACAAACCGATACCGTAATTGAATTTATAACCAAGCAAAAGCACGGATTCAATTGTGATAGTGCCTGACAAATATAGGCTAAATCGTTTTTTAATATATCCGAGAAAGGTAACAATGCATCCTGTTGTTAAAAGAATACTGATTGAAGAAAAGGCATAAATAATTAAATTAGGATCAACTTGTAGCGCCAAATACTTTTTATTATAATAAACGATAAACTCAAACCATGCCACTGTGAGCAAAACAGGTATTAGAGTAGCGATAATATAAGAAATATTTGAGTATTTCTTAACACTGTCCAGCCGTTCACCTACAATATCCGCGTCTCCCATTGCAGTTTCTGCTTTTTCCGTTGACGCGCTCTCGTCATAACCTATGGCTTCCCAGTACCGTTCCTTTTCGTTCAGATGGTCAAAGAGCTCATATTCAATTTCTTTTTTGCGCGCCTTGCCGCTTATATGAGATAGTACACGCTGAATATAACTGTATTGCTTCATTATGCAAAACCTAATACCTTATTAACTGCTGTGGTATAAACCTTGAATTCTTCCTTTTTCTCTTTTAGCTGTGCTTTTCCTTTACGGGTGATATGGTAATATTTGCGCTTTTTAGTTTCCATATCCACCCAGTAGGAGTCAAGGTATCCCGCTTCCTCAAGAGCATGAAGAATAGGGTAGAGCGTACCCTCCTTTAATGTAAAAACGTTCTCTGACTTAAGCTCAATCTCTTTCACTATTTTGTAGCCGTACAAATCCTCGTTTTCAAGTACCGAGAGAACGAGCGTCGCCGTACTTCCTTTAAGTAGCTGTTTATCCATTTTCATTAGTGTTACCTCCAAAAGACATATACATATATAATCTATGTACATATGATATCATAACACTCTTAGATTGTCAAGTATGAACATTTGAACATATTAAAATTACATTGACAGTTTTTTTATCTGTGGTATAATCTACTTAGTTCTTTTGAGGAGGAATAATAATGAAAAAAATAATCAGTATTATAACAGCATTATGCCTTGTAGTCGTGCTGCTTGCGGGCTGTTCGGGCGGTAGTAAGGGAGTCGATTTAGCCTCTCTTGAAGCCGTACCCGCAGTTAATAATGTTGACGAATACAATCTCTATCAGGATATTTTCTTCAATGATAAGGCTGAGGAAAACGAAAATAAGACGATGGAAACCGAGGGCGTTTTTGCAACCCTCTACGACGCGTTCAACGACGTAACAAGGTACTACGTATGGGGCAACGGCGAGGATAAGACTAAGGACTGGCAGTGGGAGCTTAAGCTTGACGATACTTCAAATCTTCCCGCAAACGGCTCTCTCGTAACCGTTAAGGGCACCTTTGTGCACGACGCTTCCGCGCTTGACAAGCACTGGATTATCAATCCCGAAATCAGCGTTAAAACCGAGTACAAGGGGCTCGACTGCGATATTGATATGACGGTAATGAGCGGTACGCTTGAGCGTGTTGAGATGCAGAACATCTCTATTAAGTCCGAGCTTTTCGAAGGCAAGACCGTAGCAGGCTACGGCAGGGTACACGAGGAGGATTCAATCCAGCATCCGTATATAGACCATATTGTTGAGTTCCACGTTCACAGCGATAAAGCGCTTCCTGAAGCGGATACAATGCTTATCTTCAGGGGAACGATTGATAACGACGTGCTCACTGAAACCGAATTTGTTGAAACCTCGAATTATTAATAACTAAAAGCGGAAGGCGCTGCCTTCCGCTTTACTTGTATATTCTGACCGAAATTACGCTTCGGTCTTTTTTCGCTTTTCTGACTTCACCCTCAAAGATGAATTTTCCGTAACCTCTTACCGAAATAACGTCGCTTTCGTTCAGTAATGAAGCTTCCTTTTCACATTCTCGAGAGTTTATAAATACCTTGCCCGTCGAAAAAAGCTGCGACGAGGCGTTCCTCGAAAGCTTGTATACCGCCGAAACCACCGCGTCCGCACGAAGAGAGCTTACGTTAAGCTCGCTTTCGTCGGGTAGCTCGTTAATAAATTCGGGCAGGCTTTCAAGCCTTTGCGCTTTTACCGTCGTGTGCTTTATCTGAGTGAGGCTGTCGGTAATATATCCGCTTATACTCTCGAGGCAGAAAAGATACGCCGTGTTATCCCTGAGCTTTATGTCGCCGAGGGTGTTTCTGTTAATACCGAGGTTCATTACCGCGCCGAGTACGTCGCGGTGAGTAAGGTTATCTGAGAATTTTCTGTTAACAGGGGATATCTCTATGCATTTTATCGGGAAGTCCTCTGTGCTTTCACACCCGAAGCCCGCAACGCACCGCTCCGCGCCGTCGTATCCGCCGTAAAGCGTGTAAACTGACTTGGCTTTCATATTTTTAAGCGTGCTGATTTCGTCGAGCTTCAAAAACTCCGAAAACACGCCGTAGCCCCTTGAATATGCCCTTTCGTCAAGGTCGCTGAGGTGCTTTTCAATCTTCTGTTCCATATATTTCCTTAACTTCAAGTATATCGTTTTTTACCGTAAATTTTATTTCGTATCCCGCGTAGTTAAAGCCATATATTCGGCTTTCGTCCTCCTGATAGGCGGGACGCGGGTCGTTTTCAAGTATCGTTATCAGCGCCTCCCTTTTGTCCTCGGGTATAATCGAGAGCAGTTCCTCGGGCATCTCAACCTTGAGCATACTGAACTCGCTTGTTTCAACGAAGCCCGAAACCGCGTCCTCGTGCGAATCCGTGAACTTTATGTATGGCTTTATGTCGTAAATCGGCGTACCGTCTATCAGGTCTGCTCCGCTTACCTTAAGGTACGGTCTGCCTTTTTCATCATACTCAATTTTGTCGAGCTTTACGCAGGAAAGCCCGAGGTTGTTAGGTCTGAAAGGGGAACGGCTTGCGAATACGCCGACTCTCTTGTTACCGCCGAGCCTCGGCGGTCGCACCGTAAGCGAGTGCTCTTCTCTTATGTTTTTAGAAAAGCCCCAGATAAGCCATATGTGAGAGAAACCGTCAAGCTCCTTAACCGCGTTAGGAGAAGCGTATTGTTCCTCGAATACTATTTTCGATTTTATATTTGCAATCCCGCTTTGACGGGGAACGGCAAATTTGTCTTTATAGTCGTTTTCAATATGCGCAACGGGTTCAATTACCATTCTTTCAGCCCCTTTGATTTTTTGCTCTGTATGTATTATAACATATAATTTTGTGTTTTTGAAAAAAATTGTTGAATTTATTGAAGAATTAATGTATTATAGAATAGTGATAATGAAATACTATACTTTTTAAGGAGTAATTATTATGGCAAAGGCTAAAGCAAAGAAATCAGGTCTCAGTAAAGTAAACCAGATTTTATTCATCATTTTCTGTATTCTTTTAGTCGGAACGATTGCTTTTGTAATCATTTCTCCCGCTAAGGTGTCCAAGGTTGCCGAGGGCGGCAGCGAGGGCGGCTCAGAGGCTGATGTTGATTCCGCAGTTATTGAGGAATTCCAGCCCGGTACATACGGCGGAAAAGAATTCGCAACCGTTGACGACGTAGTTAAGTATTATGTTGAGGTTTTCAATTATAATAAGACCTTAACCGCTACCTATAAAGAAGCCGGCGAAACCAAGAATTATTATAAGCTTCTCGGCGACGAGGACTTAAAGGTTGCCTCTCTTCTTGTTGACGGTAAGGAAAACGCTACTATTAATAAGCTCGTTCCCGGTATTATGGGCGGTCTTTTCAAGGGCTCACCGAAGGGCTTACCTCCCGCTGCTAACAGAGACCCACAGTATGATTACAGGGACGACGGCCCCGGCGGAACTCAGCTTTCACAGCTTGAATCCCACCTCACCGCCGACGACGTGCTCGCCTGCAACGTAAAGGATAACGGCGACGGTACTATTACTATTCAGATTCAGCCCAAGGCTGCCGAGCTTGCTCAGGCTGACCAGGATTCACAGGGCCGTTTCTTCAACGTTCTCGGCGACATTACCTCTACCGTTGCTCAGATTACCGTTCTTTCCTTCTCACAGGGCGACGCTAACGACAACATTAAGGTAACGTACAAGGGCGGCTACGGCGAAATCACCGTTGATACCAAGACAAATGAGGCTACAAAGGCTTACTATATTATGAAGGTTCACCTTGATATTACTCACGCTAATGTTACTATTATCAAGGACAAGAGCGCTACGATGGACCTTGAATATACGAATACCTTCCCGGCTTCCGACGATTTCCTTATGAAGTCAAGAGAGATTACAAGAGGTTAATTTATTACGCTAATTATGGGCGGTCATTCCGACCGCCCTGTATTTTTTGATATGAAGAGTAAAAGTGTTTTTTCAAAGCCCGCAGTTATGTGGCTTACTGCGGGGCTGTGCTGTCTTTTGTGGGGCTCGGCGTTTCCTGCGATTAAGGCGGGCTACTCGCTTTTAAAAATTGAATCCTTTGATACTCCGTCAATACTTCTTTTTGCAGGAATACGTTTCTTTTTTGCGGGTGTGCTTACCGTTATTATATTCTCGCTGATTGAAAGGAAAGCGCTTTTTCCGAAGCGTAGCTCGTTTAAGAAAATAGGTGTGCTATCGCTTTTTCAGACCGTTTTGCAGTATATTTTCTTCTACCTCGGGCTTGCCTTTACAAGCGGAGAAAGGGGAGCGATAGTAAACGGCACGAGCGTATTTTTTGCAATTTTGATTTCCTCTTTATTATTTAAAATGGAAAAGCTGAGCGCGCGTAAAATCGCAGGCTGTGTGCTTGGATTTATGGGAGTTATACTTGTATCTCTTGATGCCTTTTCTCAGGGTGCTGCCTCCTTTAAGGGCGAGGTGTTTATACTGCTATCAAGTATTTCCTACGCCTTTTCCTCCGTGTTTATGAAGTGCTTCAGCGAGGACGATAACCCCGCTATGCTCTCGGGCTGGCAGTTTGTGCTCGGCGGCGCAGTATTAACTCTTTCGGGCTTTGCCCTCGGCGGAAGGCTTGAAATCATAGGCGTTAAAGCAGTTCTCCTTATTGCCTACCTTGCGCTTTTGTCAGCGCTTGCATATTCGCTTTGGAGCATACTGCTTAAGTATAACGAGGTGTCTCGCGTTACCGTCTGTTCGTTTATGATACCAGTTTTCGGATGTGTTCTTTCCGCGCTGTTTTCCGATGCGGAGTTCTCAAATCCCGCGGTTATTATTATAGCTCTCGCGGTTGTGGTAATCGGAATAATCCTTGTAAATTCTGGTGGTAAATTCAGGAAGAACGTTGTATAATATCTATGAGGTGATACCATGTTTAAAGAAATTTCAATTTATGACGTTAAAGAGAATATTGTTGATTTACTCAATAAGCAATGGGGGCTCGTAACCGCAGGTAACGAGGGCGCTTACAATACTATGACTGTATCTTGGGGCGCGCTCGGTGAGCTCTGGGGCAGGGAAATGGTTACCGTTTATATACGCCCGCAGAGGTATACTAATCGGTTCGTTGATGGAAGCGATTACTTTACGCTTTCGTTTTACCCTGCGGAGTATAAAAAAGCGCTTGCCTTCTGCGGAAGCAGGAGCGGCAGGGATTTTGATAAGGCAAAGGAAACGGGGCTCACTCCCGTATTTGATGAGTCAGTTCCGTATTTTGACGAGGCGAAGCTTGTCATCGTTTGCAGGAAGGTCGCAAAGGGCAAGTTTGAGCCCGGTCAGTTCATCGACGAAAGCATTAACGGAGAATATCCCTCTGACGACTTCCATTTTATCTATTACGGCGAAATAGTTAAGGTGCTTATTAAAGAATAAAAAAGTATTGATTTTGTAATATATTTATAGTATAATAATTCCGAAAAGAGTGCTTTTGTGCATTTTATGTAGCGTATGGGCCCTGTGCGACGGGATGCTACGAACCTTGTCAGGCGGGGAACCGAGCAGCAATAAGTGGACTATTCTGTGTGCCTCAGACAAGTCTGTACGTTACATAAAATGTATAATGGCACTTTTGTTAAGTAATGAGAAGGGGGTATGACAGTGTATCAGGTTTTATATCGTAAATACAGACCTAAAGTATTCAGTGACGTTTACGGTCAGGATCATGTTACTTCAACTCTCCGAAATGAAATAAAGAATAACAGGATATCCCACGCTTATCTTTTTACGGGCTCAAGGGGAACGGGTAAGACCACCTGCGCAAAAATTCTTGCAAAGGCGGTAAACTGTGAAAACTCCCGCGACGGTGAGCCGTGTAATGAATGTGAGGTATGCCGCGGTCTTGAAAACGGCTCAATCTACGACGTTGTGGAAATAGATGCCGCCTCGAATAACGGCGTTGACAATATCAGGGACTTGCGCGAGGAGGCCAATTATACCCCCTCACGAGGCAGGTACAGGGTTTATATTATCGACGAGGTTCATATGCTCTCAACGGGCGCGTTCAACGCGCTTCTTAAAACCCTTGAGGAGCCGCCTGCCCACGTTATATTTATCCTCGCAACTACCGAGGTGCATAAGCTCCCCGCGACTATTCTTTCGCGCTGTCAGCGCTTTGACTTTAAGCGTATTCAGCCCGAAACCATGGCGGTAAGGCTTAAGCAGGTAAGCGAATATGAGGGAATAACCCTTGACGACGACGCGGCGGTACTTATCGCAAGGATTGCAGACGGCGCTCTTCGCGACGGACTTTCGATACTTGACCAGTGCGCAGGAAGAAGCAAAACCGTAACGAGCGAGCTTATTTCCGAGGTCGCTGGGCTTGCGGGGCGTGAGGCGCTCTATGAGCTTTCCTCGTGTGTTTCGATGAACAATTCCAACAAGGCTATGAGCATTATAAGCTCTCTTTATCAGAACAGCTTTGATATGGAAAGGCTTTGCGTTGAGATGATTAATCATTTCAGAAACTTCCTCGTTGTAAAAACCGTAAGGAAGAGCAGGGAGCTCATTATCTGTACCGACGACGAGTATGAAACGATAAAGCAAGGTGCGGAGGCGTTCACGCTTGAGAGCATTATCTTTGCGCTTGATTTATTCCAGGAAACGCTCGTAAAAATTAAAGGCGGAGCGAGCCCGAGAATAGAGGTTGAAATGGCGTTCATCAGGCTTTGCGAGCCGAGGCTTGAAACCAATTCAGCCGCGCTTCTCGACAGAGTATCAAGGCTTGAAAGAGAAGTTAAAAAAGGCGTTAAGATTGCGGATGTTCCTGTAAATACGCCTGAACTGCCAAAGCCCGAGGCTCAGTCTGAGAGTGATTCTGAAAAAGAAACTCAGCCCGCTACAACTCCTGCAGCGGAGCCTGAGGTTAAGCCTCAGGAGGCTGCCGAGGAGCTGAAGCCACAGGAAACTCAGCCCGCTCCCGATTCTGCGCCAGCCGAGGTTCAGCAAAAGAAATTTGAAAACTGGGGCGACTTTATAGAAGAGCTCAGAAATCTTGATATAACCCTTTTCGGACTCCTCAACGACGCTAAGGGCTACATAAGGGGCGACGTTTTCCTTATCGATAGCCCGAACCCGACGATTAAGGATTTCATTCAGAAGAATAATTCGGCAAGGACAATTAAGCAGGCGCTTTATAATATCACGGGCGAAAAATATAAGCTCGGACTGTTTAAACGTAAGGCTCAGGAGGGCGTAAAAAGGGATCCGCTTGAGGACTTAATCAGTAAAGCACAGGGCAGACTAAACGTGGACATTAAATAAAGGAGAATACATATGAAAGCAAGACTTCCAAAGGGAATGGGCGGCGGCCCTCAGAATATGCAGGCTATGCTTAAGCAGGCTCAGAAAATGCAGGCTGATATTGAAGCAAAGAAGGCGGAGCTTGAGCAGAAGGAATACGTTGTATCCTCCGGCGGCGGTATGGTTGAGGTAACCGTACTCGGAAGCCACGAGGTTAAGGCAATAGGCATTAATCCCGAGGTCGTTGACCCCGAAGACGTTGAAATGCTTGAGGATATGCTCGTAGCGGCGCTTAACGAGGCTAACCGCCGTATCGACGAGGAGAGCGAAAGAGAAATGGACGCTGTATCGGGCGGACTTAACATCCCCGGATTCTAAATAATAAACCTATTTGGATCCCTTGTGTAAAGGGAGCCGGCACCGTTAGGTGTCTGAGGGATTGAATTAACTATTAAGAGGTAAGCGTTATGGCGTATAATCTTGCACCGCTTCAAAATTTAATAGACCAGTTTGAGCGTATGCAGGGTATCGGTCATAAAACCGCTCAGCGTATGGCGTTTTACGTGCTCGGACTATCGGATACGGAGGCGCAGTCCTTTGCGCAGGCGATTACCGACGCGCATACTAAGATAAAGCAGTGTAAGGTCTGCTGCGACCTTGCCGACGACGATTTATGCCCGATATGCAAGGCTGATAACAGGGATAAAAGCGTTATTTGCGTCGTAGAGGACCCGAGGGACGTCGCCGCTATTGAGCGTACGCACGAATATAAGGGGCTTTACCACGTGCTTCACGGCGTAATATCTCCGATGGATAATATAGGTCCCGACCAGATAAGAATTAAGGAGCTTATTGCAAGGCTCGGCAGCGGCGAGGTTGAGGAGGTCATTATGGCTACTAATCCTACCGTTGAGGGCGAAGCAACGGCTATGTATATTTCCAGGCTTCTAAAGCCCATGGGTATCACCGTAAGCCGCCTTGCCTACGGCGTACCCGTCGGCGCTGACCTTGAATATGCGGACGAGGTAACTTTAACAAGAGCAATAGACGGCAGAAGCATAATTTAACTTTTGGAGGTGATAGGCTTGGCTGAGGAAAAGCAGGTAATAGCAAGAAACAAAAAAGCCTATCACGACTATTTTGTTCTTGAAACCTATGAGGCAGGCATAGAGCTTTACGGCACGGAGATTAAGTCAATAAGAGCGGGAAAGGTAAACCTAAAGGACTCCTTCTGCTCGGTCGACGGAGGAGAGATGTTTGCAATCGGTATGCACATTTCACCCTACGAGCAGGGAAACCGATTTAACCGTGACCCTCTGAGGAAAAAGCGCCTGCTGCTTCATAAGCGGGAAATTATGAAGCTCTTCGGCGAATCACAGCAGCAGGGACTTTCGATAGTCCCGCTTGAGCTTTATCTTACCAAAGGCAGAGCGAAGCTTATGATAGGGCTCTGCAAGGGTAAAAAGCTCTATGATAAGCGCGCAACTGAAGCAAAGAAAACCGCTCAGCGCACAATCGAGCGTGAGTTTAAAGAACGCTACTGATAAATATACCGACCGAAAAGCAGCTTTGATTTTTTTAGATTGATTTTACCGCGACAGATACTTGTACTGTGGTTATTTCCGACAAAAAAGCAGCTTTGCGAAATTTCGGTCGGAAGAGGAGTGACGACGGAGTGATTTTTAGAAAAATGCGCAGCGTTTTTCTTCAATCACAAAGCCGCCTAACGACGCGGGGACGAAAGGCTTTCGACAGGGTTGTTGAACCTTGGTCAGCGGGTAGAGGAGTTGCAACTCTTTAAAAGTAACACCTTAAAATTAACTGACAACAATAGTACAGTTCTTAAGGCTGCGTAAGCGCGCCTTCGTTCTTATTTAGCAGTGCCGCGGGCTTTATAAGGGCGTCGACTTAGCGGCGAACATGAACAGGGGGAGCGTCCCGACTCCTGTCAGGTATAAGGGACTACCGTAGCTCAGAGGCTGTCCGCCGCCGCTGAGTGAGGGGAAGCCTAAACGACGGACTACACCCGTAGAGCCCTTGGCAAGATGATTTTGGACGCGGGTTCAATTCCCGCCGTCTCCACCAAAAAACGGAGCATACCCTTGCGGTATGCTCCGTTTTTTATATAATGCGGGAATTGAAACGAACTCCAAATTTTTCGTGCAGCTTGCTGCTGGGAAAATTTGGGAGAACAGTCCGGTGGACTGTTCGATAGCTGAGAAGAGATTCTCGCCGTCTCCACCAAAAAAATATAATACGCCCTCGCGGCGTGTTATTTTTCTATAATTGCTTATAAAAAAATTACTCCCTGCACATAATATTGCGGGGAGCTTTTTCTGTACATAAAAATTAAAGGAATGATTATGTGCAGTATTGGGGAAAGGTCGAAATTTGCGGGATTAACACTAATGAGCTTGAGGTGCTGTCCGAGGAGGAAAAAAGCGAGCTGCTCCTCAAAGCAAAGACGGGCGATATGAAGGCTCGAAATAGACTGGTTGAGGGTAATTTAAGGCTCGTACTCTCGGTAATTCAGCGCTTTGCAGGCAGATGCGACAGTATGGACGATTTGTTTCAGGTCGGCGTTATCGGGCTGATTAAGGCTATTGATAACTTCAATACTGATTTGAACGTTAAGTTTTCAACCTACGCCGTGCCTATGTGCATCGGAGAGATACGAAGATACCTTCGCGACGATAACCCCGTGCGCGTATCCCGCTCTATGAGGGACACTGCGTACAGAGCTATGCAGGTAAAGGAAAAGCTCACAAATGAAAAGGGGAAAGAGCCCACCGTTGAGGAAATCGCAAAGGAGCTCGGTATGAAAAAGAGCGACGTGGTAATCGCGCTTGAGGCGATAGTGGAGCCGCTATCGCTTTATGAACCCGTATACAACGATTCGGGCGATACTATTTTTGTTATGGACCAGCTCGGCGACAATAATTCGGATAACGACTGGGTCGACGAAATAATGATAAAGGACGAGCTTAAAAAGCTCAGTAAAAGGGAAAACAGAATACTCTATCTCCGCTTTATGCAGGGTAAAACCCAGATGGAAACTGCCGAGGAAATCGGAATATCTCAGGCGCAGGTCAGCCGTATTGAAAAGAACGTGATTAACCGCCTAAAAAGAAACTAATTATTTAAATATTTATATTATTGAAAAGCGCCTTTTTGTTTGCTATAATGATTATAGAAAACAAAGGCGCTTATTTATCAGTGATACTGAGGAGTATTTTATGAAAGATTTAAAGCATTTATTCTATTTTGAAAATCTGCTGCAGGAGGCTAATAACGAGCTCGTGCAGCAGGCTAAAAGGGACGGTAAGCTCTGCCTTGCCTATACCTGTTATCATATTCCGGAGGTGCTGCTTAACCTTCCCGGCTGTTTTTCGACTCGTCTGCGCGCGCCGCGAACGGGTTCGCTGGATATTTCTACCTACTATATGAGCTCCTTCCTCTGCGGCTTTTCCAAGGCGCTGGTGGAGCGCGGAATTGAGGGCGGCTATCATCATCTTGACGCGCTCTTCGGCTCCGAGACCTGCTCACAGATGAACCGTGCCTATGAGCATTTTGAGCTGCTTCACCTCGTTGATAATGAAAAGTTTTTTGTGACTATTTCGGATATCCCGTTTAAGATTATGCCGCACACCGTACGCCACTATACCCGTCAGATGCAGGAGAAGGTGCTCGATAAGCTTCATGAGGTTTACGGCGTTGATATCAGCGAAGAAGCTATGAGAAAGGCTGTTGAGGAGCATAACGAGGTATGCCGATTGATTACCGAAATCGGAGAGTACAGAAAAGAGGAAAACCCGCGTATAACGGGCTATGAATATCATATACTCAATCTGATTACATACTGCTGTCCTAAATATCTGATTATTGATAAGCTGAGAGAAACGGCTGAGGAGCTTAAAACAAGACAGCCCGATGCCAAGAAGAATTACCGCGCAAAGATTGTTGTTGTAGGCTCGGAGATGGACGACCCTGATTTTACGAAGCTGATTGAGGAGAGCGGCGCCCTTGTCGTTGCAGACCGCTACTGCTTCGGCGCTCTGCCGGGCAGGGAGGAAATTCATCTAACCGACGAGCCCAACGTGCTTGAGCAGATTATTCTTCATTATATGAAAACCTGTCAGTGTCCGCGCTATATGGCGCAGGATAAGGTGCAGAGCCGCCGCGAGTATGTACGTCAGCTTGTTGAGGATTACCATGCCGACGGCGTGCTTTATGAACAACTTAAATTCTGTGAATACTGGGGCTATGAGCGCGCTCTTGCTTCCCACGTCGTTACCAATGATTACGGTATTCCTTCTGTCTGCGTTGACCGTCAGTATATGGCGAGCGCGTCGGGACAGCTCAGGACGAGGGTTCAGGCGTTCGTTGAAAGCCTGGAAATTAAGAAAATCCAAAAGGGAAAGGAGAACGCACAATGAGTTTAAAAAGCATATGGCGCAACGAGCCGAGTAATCTCGGCAAGCTGCATAAGGATAAAACCGGTATCTTAATACACAGAGAATGGCGCGGTATCTCCGATACTCTTTATGATTATTTCCGCTGGCTTATAACCTGGAAGGATATAATTGTAATGACGCTCAAGACTCCTATTTCTACGATAAAGGGAATTTGGAACTATCGCTGGATGGCGAGCTATCTCAGCGCGCCCGCATGGGTTGACAGACATACCGAGGGGCTTCGCGGTCCTCAGCTTCGTATTACCCACTTACATATGAATATGCTCGTAAAGCCCACGACGGACCTTATTAATTTCCTTCTGGCGAACGACCGTCATTTTCATAAGAATCCTAAATGGGCGGATAAAATCGTCAACGTTGACGAGATTTTCTCCTCGGAATTTATCGCGGGCTTCCCGAATTTAAGGGATAACCACGTTACTACAATCCCGATTTTCTTAACCTCCATGGTTGACCAGAATATTACGCCGCCCTATCTCGATATTACGGAAAGCTACGGCGTTCCTGCAGACGTATGTCCGCTTCCGTCTGCCGAGGCGGGCGTTGCAATTAACGACGACTATCCGCTCGTCGGAAAATGCTCGCTGACCTGTAATATGCCCTGCGACGGCTCAATTATGAATTCCTCGTACATTGACCGAAGGTTCAATATTCCGACTCAGGTTATCAACGTACCGCTTCGCTATAACGGCGAGGACGTACAGGAATATGCCGTTGAAGAGGTCAAGTCTGCAATCTCCTTCGTTGAGGAACAGACAGGCGAGAAGTGGGATTGGGACGCTTTCTTTACCGCGATGAAAACTTATAATAAACAGACTGAGTACGAGGTACAGAAGTGGGAGGTTAATAAGACCGATTATCCCCAGATGACAGGCGCGACCTTCTGGCTTTACCGACTGTTTTATTTCCATATTTCAGGCGGTATGGACCCGCGCTTCCTTAAGGTCGATAAAAAGGTTAACCGCCTTATGCTCAACGCCTATGAGAATAAGGTTAAATGCTCTAAGGAAATGCGCCACAGGGCTATCGTATGGTCCTGTCCTGCAAACTATTATACAAGCCTTGCCAACTGGCTTGAAAACTGCTGGGGCGTTAACGTCGTAATGGATATGGAAACGATGATTTCATATTATATGTACGACACTGAGGACAAGGAAAAGGCGCTTGCAACCTTCGCTAAAACCCTTCAGCGTACGACAATGCGTAAGCATACTAAGGGCGGCTATCAGAACGTTGTTGACGAGCTTTGGCGTATTGTTGAGGAATTCAACGCCGATATGGTTATAATGTATGACCAGATTTCCTGTAAGGGAATGGACGGCTTGCTCGGTATTTTTGACGATCAGGCGAGGGAGAGAAACGTGCACTTTATCTGGGTTCCGCAGGATCTGATGGACCCGCGTACGATTTCACGCCGTGATATGCGTGAGAATATCAATAAGTATATGACAACCGTTCTTCACGAGGAGCCCGTTGATCCGACTCTCGTAGAATTTGACGATACATTAGCCTGGTAGCATAAGGAGGACTTACAATGGGAGTATTTTTAAAGGTTTTACTTATTATTGCGATTGTTATTGCGTGCTTATTTGTGCTGACCTTCATTATTTACTGGTTTAATGCGGATATGAAGCTCGTTCGTGTGATATACGAAAAGCTGCAGCTACATTATGACAATCTGAAAAAGGACAGAAAGCTATAGAATAAAACCGTTCAGGTACTTGCCTGAACGGTTTTTTTATAATCTGTATAATCTTTTTGCGTTTTCAGCCGTAATATCGAGTATTTCCTGCGCGCTTATACCGAGCACTTCGCCGATTCTCTCGGCAATATACGGTATATATGAGGAATCATTCCTGCGCCCCCTGTACGGCTCGGGGCAGAGGTACGGACAGTCCGTTTCAAGCACGAGCCGTTCAAGCGGTATCTCCTTTACAACCTCAAGGCTTTTCCTCGCGTTCTTAAAGGTCGCGACTCCGTTTAAGCCGATGTACATACCGAGCTTTATAATTTCCTTCGCCATTTCCTTTGAGCCTGAAAAGCAGTGAAGCACGCCCTTCGGCTTGGTTTCCTTAAGAATTTCAAGCGTGTCGCCGTGAGCCTCTCTGTCGTGAACTATAACGGGCATATCAAGCTCGTTTGCAAGCCCGCACTGTGCCCTGAAAAACTCGCGCTGCTTTTCCTTTGTTGAGCTCATCCAGTGGTAATCAAGACCGATTTCGCCGATCGCAACGCATTTCTCATTCTTTGCAAGCGCTTCAATTGCGGTTAAATCGGAAAGCTCAAAGCCTTCTAAGTTTTCGGGGTGGAAGCCCGCTGCAAAATATAGGCTTTCATACTTCTTTGATAAGGCTTTGTTAAACTTGGACGTTTCAATGTCAACGCCGCACGATACAATACCGATAACTCCCTTATCGGCAAGGGAGCCGAGAAGGGAGTATCTGTCGTTATTGAACTGTTCGTCGTCGTAGTGACTGTGCGTGTCAAAAATGTTGTTATACATATCAGCAGATTTTAGCGCCCGGCTCCATATCAACGAAGGTAACCTTCACGTCGCCGTCCTTTTCGCCTGAAAGGAGCATACCCTCGCTTATTTCACCGCAGAGCTTGACGGGCTTGAGGTTTGTAACGATAATAGCTCTCTTGCCGATTAAGTCCTCGGGCTTGTACCATTTTGCAATACCCGAAACTATCTGGCGCTTTTTGCCGCTGCCGTCGTTAAGCTGTAATTTCAGCAGCTTGTTTGAGCGCTTAACTGGCTCGCAGTCGAGAATTTCAGCAACTCTGAGGTCGGATTTGAAGAAATCGTCTATTGATATTTCCTCAATTTTTTTCTCTTCTTCGGCTTCTTCCTCAGCCTTTGCGGCAGCCTCCTGCTTTGCCGCGATTTCAGCAAGCATCTTTTCCGTATCAATTCTCTGGAAGAGCGCCTCGGCCTTGCCTACCTTGATGCCGTCAGCAAGCGCGCCGAACGCCTCAAGCGAGGCGTAGTCCTTAATGTCGCAGCCCAGCTGAGCGAATATCTTTTCGCTCGTCTCGGGCATGAACGGGGAAAGGAGAATTGCGATATATCTGATTGACTCAAGAAGATTGTAAAGCACCGTGCCGAGTCTTTCGCGCTTTGCTTCATCCTTAGCAAGCGCCCACGGCATAGTCTCGTCAATATATTTGTTGGAACGCTTTGCAAGGTTGAGTACGGCTTCAATTGCGTCTGCTACGCGGTAAGTGGTGAAGCATTCTTCCATCTTTTCAACGGTGTCAAGCGCAAAGCCCATGAGCTCGTCGTCAACCGCCTCAGCAGCAAGCGGCGGTTGAATAACGCCGTCGAAGTATTTATTCTGCATTGCAATCGTGCGGTTTACGAGGTTGCCTATCGTGTTCGCAAGGTCTGAATTAAAGCGCTCAATAATCGTTTCATAGGTTATTGAGCCGTCGCTTGCGTACGGCATCTCGGAAAGCAGATAATACCTTACCGCGTCAACGCCGAGCAGGTTAACGAGGTCGTCCGCATAAATTACATTACCCCTTGACTTGCTCATCTTGTCCTCGCCGAAGAGCAGCCACGGATGACCGAATACCTGCTTTGGAAGCGGCTCGCCGAGCGCCATGAGCATAATCGGCCAGTAAATCGTGTGGAAGCGTACAATATCCTTGCCGATAATGTGAACGTCTGCAGGCCAGTACTTTTTATACATCTCATCGGGATTCTCGGTATCGTAGCCGAGCGCCGTGATATAGTTTGAAAGCGCGTCAATCCATACGTATATAACGTGCTTGTCATCGAAGGTTACGGGGATACCCCATTTAAATGAGGTGCGGCTTACGCATAAATCCTGGAGCCCTGGCTTGATGAAGTTGTTGAGCATTTCCTTCTTTCGCGCTTCGGGATAAATGAAGTTTTCGTTTTGCTCGATAAATTCCTCAAGCTGCTTCTGATATTTTGAAAGACGGAGGAAATATGCCTCTTCCTTTGCGGGCTTAACCTCTCGTCCGCAGTCGGGGCATTTGCCGTCAACGAGCTGGGATTCCGTCCAGAAGCTCTCGCAAGGCGTACAGTACATACCCTCGTACTCACCCTTGTAAATATCGTCCTGGTCGTAGAGCTTTTTAAATATCTTCTGTACGGCTCTTTCGTGATAGCCGTCAGTTGTTCTTATAAACTTGTTGTAGCTTGTTCCGAGCAGGTCGCATATATCCCTGATTTCGCCCGCAACCTTGTCTACGTATTCCTTCGGCGTAACGCCCGCGTTCTTAGCGTATTCCTCAATCTTCTGACCGTGCTCGTCGGTGCCGGTAAGGAAGAATACGTCGTAGCCCTGGAGCCTCTTGTAGCGTGCGATTGCGTCGGTAAGAACTATCTCGTAGCTGTTGCCGATGTGCGGCTTACGGGAGGTGTAGGCGATTGCCGTCGTGATGTAAAACTTTTCTCTTTCCATATATTTTCCTCCAAATAAATTGGTTAATTAACTTGTTTATTTTTTGCTATTTTACGCTTCATTATTATTTCAGTTATGAACTTTAGCACGATAATAAATGCAATTGCGCCGAGTACAGCGCCGAGCGAGTCTATCGCCCAGTCCCTGATTTCGCAGGAACGTCCCGATACGAAGGACTGATGAAGCTCGTCTGTTACGGCATACGCCGAGGCAGTTAAAACGGCGGGAATAACGCTTAATTTACCGCGCGTGAAGTAATATGCCCAGTTAAGCAGGAAGCTAAGTCCCGTATATTCAAGACAATGCGCTGTCTTTCTTATAATGAACATAGCGTCAATGTCTTTTAAATTTGATATATCAATGAATTTTTCAGCAATTCTTATCAGCAGCTTGAGTATAAAAAGGCTTTGATTTGCCGATTCCTCCGCAGGAAATGCGGAAAACAGGAATATAACTCCCATACACAGCACGGAGAGTATCCAGAATACCGCCGCCGCTTTTTTGTTCTTTTTATTCATATACTAATCTTTTCTGTTTGCGCTTACAAAGCTTATGCGTCCGCTTCCCGCGTGGAACTGAACTCCGCTAACGTTTTCGGCGGCTGCATAGTAGCTTGTCTCGCTTATGAGGGGATAGAGCGTGTAGGACGAAAGCAGCTCCTTTTCAGCCTGCTTAATATGGCCGAGCGCCTCGTCTGTGCTCTTTGCATTCTCTGCCGCAAGAAGCTCTGCGTCAAATTTAGTCGAGTTAAAGCCAGTCCTGTTCTTTTTTGAAAACTCCTTTAAGTAGGTAATGGGGGAGGTGGAAACCGCCTTGTAGGGATAAAGCGCTATATCGTAATCCTTTTTTGCAAGTCTTGTTTCAAGCTCGGAGAGCTCGAGCGTTTCGACCTTAATTGAATAGTCGATTGTGTCGCCCTTGCTGTTTTTATTTATTGAGGAGATACCGCTCTGTATACCCTGAAGCGCAGCCTTGAGCCCGTTTTCAATGTCCTTGGTCGCGATTATTGTAATATCAATATTCGTAGTCCCTAAAACCTCAAGTCCCTCTTTCCAGAGCTCGATACTCTTTTCGGTTTTCTGACCGCTTACCGTGCTGCCTATCGCCTCGGATACCGATTTGCTCCCGAGCTTGCAGGATTTCGGTACAAAGGTCGTGGCTCCGCTTAAGTATTCCTTATCCGCCTTGTCTATCTGAGAAAGACCGAAGCAGAACGCCTTGCGCATATTCTTACTCTGAAGAACCTCGTTGTTGGGGTTAAAGAGCATAACCCAGGTGGTGTCGCCGTAGGGGGTGAAGCTGATATTGCTTTCATTCCCGAGCGCCTCGTATTCGCTACCTGTGATAAGCGCCGCGTCGTAGTATCCGCTCTTAAGCCTTGCAACCGTGGATTTTTTAGAGTCCTTTTCGTCCTCGGGGTTAATGATTTTAAGGGTAAGCTCGTCAGCCTTTGCGGGCGAGGGACCCTTGTATTCCTCATTCTTTTTTAAGAGATAGGACTCCTGAAGTATCTGGTCAAGATAGAACTGACCGTTGAAAAGCGTGTATTTTATATCAAGTCCGTATCTTCCTTTAGTCGCCTCAAAAAATTCCTTGTTACACGGCATAGCGACGCTCGTCGTAAGCGTTTCAAGGAAGGTGTCGTCCTTCGCGGAAAGCTCAATAACGAGAGTATAGTCGTCGGGAGCGCTGACTCCGAGGGCGCTTACGTTCATTTTCCCCGAATTTACCGCAACCGCATTTTTAATTGCGGAAACGGAGGGGAACATAGGCGAATTAGTTTCGGGCAGGCACGCTCGCTGAAGTGCAAATACAAAATCGTTTGCAGTGATTTCTGGGTTGAAATCGTATCCGAGGAAGCGCAGACGCCTGTCCTTGTATTCGCCCTTTCTGTTACCCGTCTTGTATTTGTCAGTGGTTATATCCCACTTTAAGCCCTTTTTGATTTTAAACGTGTATTTCAGCCCGTTGCCGCTTATTTCATAGCTTTCGGCGCAGCCGTTTTTTACCGTGCCGTCGTCGTCGATTCTGATTAAGCCCTCAAAGATGTTTTCAATTAATAGGTATTCGTCCGATGTCGAGGCAATCTGCGGGTCATAGCTGTTTATATCTTCACTAAAAGGAAAGATAAAATCGAGCTTTTTGTTGCCCTTTGAGCAGCCTGAAAAAACGCTTACTATTAAAACCGCCGTAAGAATAACGGAAAGGAGCTTTTTAACTGTATTTAAAAACATAATGTCTGTTACTCCGATAATTCGTTGCTAAATATTATAGCAGATAAAATCTTTTAAATCAATATAAATAAAGTCTTTCTGAAAGATTATGAAAAAATATCCAAAAATTATCTTGCTTTTTGCATTTTACTGTGTTATTATATAACGGCTTCAATGGGACGAGCGTCCTGTTGATAGAACTCACATACTTCTTTGGACCTTAGGTGATTATTAGGGGTCTTTGCCATTGGAAGTGTGGAGGAATTAACCTAAAAGGAGGAAATAATAATGGCAAATGTAGTTTCTATGAAACAGCTTTTAGAGGCTGGAGTTCACTTCGGACACCAGACAAGAAGATGGAATCCCAAAATGGCTGAGTACATCTTCACGGAGAGAAATGGTATTTATATCATCGACCTTCAGAAAACCGTTAAGAAGCTTGACGAGGCTTACAACTTCGTTCACGACCTTGCAGCAGAGGGCGGCAGCATTATCTTTGTAGGTACAAAGAAGCAGGCTCAGGATTCTGTTAAGGAAGAGGCTACGCGTTGCGGTATGCCTTACGTTAACGCAAGATGGCTCGGCGGTATGCTCACAAACTTCAAGACTATCAGAACAAGAGTTGCTCGTCTTGCTCAGCTTAAGAAGATGCAGGAGGATGGAACCTTTGATCTTCTTCCCAAGAAGGAAGTAGCAGGCCTTGAGCTCGAAATCGAAAAGCTTGAAAAGTACCTGGGCGGTATTACCGAAATGAGAAAGGTACCCGAGGCTATGTTCATCGTTGATCCCCGCAAGGAGAGAATCGCTGTATCAGAGGCTATGAAGCTCGGTTTACCGATCGTTGCTATCGTTGATACAAACTGCGACCCTGACGAGATTGACTACGTTATCCCGGGTAACGACGACGCTATTCGTGCCGTTAAGCTTATTGCAGGCGCGATTGCCGACGCAGTAATCGAGGGCAGAGACGGTGCAGACGCTGAAGCAGCAGAGGCTGAGGCGGCTGAGGAAAAGGCAGAGGCTGACGAGGAAGCAGCGGCTGAATAATTTGTAAATTAACAGGGAGAGTGCGCACTCTCCCTTAATGTAGTTATATTAGGAGGAAATAATTATGGCTTTTACAGCACAGGACGTTAAGGCGCTTCGTGAAAAGACGGGCGTTGGTATGATGGAATGCAAGAAGGCTCTCGTAGAGGCTGACGGCGATATGGAAAAGGCTATTGACTTTCTTCGTGAAAGAGGTCTTGCAGCAGCTCAGAAGAAGGCATCAAGGATTGCCGCAGAGGGCGTAGTTCTTCCGTATTTTGACGCTGAAACAAAGAAGGGCGTAGTAGTTGAGGTTAACTCCGAGACTGACTTTGTTGCTAAGAACGAAAAGTTTATGAGCTTTGTTAAGGGCGTTGCAAAGACTATCCTTGCTACAAATCCTGCTGACGTTGAGGCTCTTAAGGAAGAGAAGTTCGACGGCACTGACAGAACAGTTACCGAAACTCTTAACGACCTTGTACTTGCAATCGGCGAGAATATGAAGGTTCGCCGTTTTGAAAGAATGGAAGGTATCGTTTCAACATATATCCACGGCGGCGGCTCCGTAGGCGTTATGGTCGGCTTTGACGTAGCTGACGAGGCTAAGGCTGACGACGCTGAGTTCGTTGCAATGGGCAAGAATATTGCTATGCAGATTGCCGCAATGAGCCCTGAATATCTCAGCAAGGCTGACATCTCTGACGATGAGCTTGCTAAAATGCACTCAATCACAGTAGACAGCGCTCTCAATAAGCCGGATTCACTCCCGATGCCCATCCTTACCTCCCTCATTAACGAGGTTATCGACGGCAAGAAGTGGACTGACGATGATATCAATATCTATCAGGGACTTGACGGTAAGCAGAGAAAGAATTTTGTAAACTTCATTTCCAAGGAAGCTTTACAGATTCTTGCCGATACCGCAGTATCTCACAAGGCTGATATCGTTGATAACAAGATTTTCACCGGTCTTGTACAGGGCAGACTTTCAAAGCAGATTAAGGAAATCTGCCTCTTAGAGCAGGATTTCGTACGCTCGGATCTCTTCCAGGGCTCCGTACAGGGTTACGTTGACTCAGTTGCCAAGGCTCTCGGTACCGATATTAAGGTTAACGGCTATATCAGAATGATGAAGGGCGAAGGCCTTGAAAAGAGAGAGGAAAACTTTGCAGAGGAAATCGCAAAGCAGATTAACGGCTAAGATCTTCATCGCGTAAAAAACATTTGATGGCTTAAACACGCAGTTTGGCGAGTTTAAGCCTTTAATTTTTGTTAAATAATATGTTAAGTTACATTATGGTCAAAATATGAGTCAAGTTATTGGCGCTAATCTTTAATGATGAACACTTCCAAAACTATTGAAGATTTTCCAATCGGTTTACTATGTGGCTTAACATACAAAAGGGGCAATGTCAAAGAAATTGACAAATGGAATGATAATTGATATAATAAAAAATGAGAAAATCCTGTCTATTTTTTAATGAAAACCCTGTCGAAAAAGTAAAACTTTTTGATGTGGCGGGTTATACCGCACTAGCTTTTGTTGGGGGTATACGGTTTTTTTAGTATTAATTCAATAGCTCTCTTATGGAAAACAAATAATAGAATTGAAAGGGAAGCAAAATGAAAAAAATCAGCATTTTTGACAGTATTAAAAAATTGAAATTTAGCAACAATTTAGAAGAACAACTAATAAATTCAGGCTTTACAAAGATAAATCAAATTACTAATAAATCACCGGCACAGATTCAAAATAAAGCGCCTGAAATAAACGATGAAATGTTAACAGAAATGTTGATTAAACTCGATAAATATGGCTTTCGCTGTTATGGAGTAGATAAATTTTCATATCCTAAAATCAATGACTATATTAAAGTTTACTATAAAAATGCAAATAGAAAGCGGAAGGTAAAAAAAGCCGCAAAGAATGTTGGAAAAGTAATCGGAGCAATCATAGTTATTGCTGGTGCAGTTTTTGTTGCTGAAAAGGCAAGTGAGAACGACCTGATTTCTTTTACGGATGATGAAGGTAAACTTAAAGCAAGTATTAATAAAGATAATGTAAAAAAGCTTGCAGATAATGTAGGTGATGCGGTTTCAGAGAGTCTTAAAAAAGCGAATCGAGTTCCGTATCAAAAAGGCAAAGATGATAATAATATAGGCTTTTGCTTTTCTTGTCCTGGACAAAAAGAGGCTGAAAATGGTGCTCCGTGCCAAGGTGTAACTGGAAAAAACCTTAATATTATTCTTCAAACCTTGAATGAAAAAGCGCCTTCTGTTTTTAAATACAATAACAAAGAGAATTACTTAATCACTAATTCATCAGATATTCCACATTATAAGAAACTGACAAATGACACAGAGGCTTCGTTAAGCGAATTGATGAATCCTGATAATCTAAAAAGAATTAAAGAAGAGACAAAAGGACTTGATACCATTCTTTGCTTTGGCGAAAATGCAAAAAAGACAATTCAAGCAGCTCGACCCGACGCGAAAGTTATTAGTGTTGAACACCCTAGTACACGAAATCTAAATTCAAAATATCCAAATACTATGTTTGACAGTAATCTTACAGCCCAAGAAAGAAACATTCAACGCAACAAACTATTGGCTGAAGAGATTCTTAAGCAATTATAGCGCTTTAAAATCGCCATCGCTTTTGACAAATTTGGATAGCATAGTTCAGTAATGTCAGTGTTACGTGGGTTTTCAGCCAGACTTTGCCTCTCAGACTAACGGCTATTCAGTATACCAAGAGCATCTCGTATGAGATGCTCTTTTCTTTTATATATAACTGCTTACTACTTACTGAATCCCGCAAGGGATTCTTTTTCTTTTACCAATTTGTAACTTCTTTTTTTTAGTTATAACTTTACTTTAACTATAAATTATATTATTATATATTTAATAAATTTTATGGAGGTTATTTCCTATGGGCATTAAATATAAAAGAATCCTGCTCAAGCTTTCGGGCGAGGTGCTTGCAGGGGAAGCCGGTAAGGGAATTGATAACGAAACCGTGTTTTCAATCTGCCGCTCGGTTAAGAAAGTAGCCGACGCGGGCGTTGACGTAGGAATCGTCGTAGGCGGCGGCAACTTCTGGAGAGGACGCTCAAACGAGCATATGGACCGCACGAGAGCCGACCATATCGGAATGCTCGCAACCGCTATGAACTCGCTTGCGCTTGCCGACGCGCTTGAGCAGCTCGGCGCCGACGTGAGAGTTCAGACCGCTATTGAAATGCGCCAGATTGCAGAGCCGTATATCCGCAACAGAGCAATCCGCCATTTTGAAAAGGGAAGAATAGTAATCTTCGGCTGCGGAACGGGCTCGCCCTTCTTCTCGACCGATACCGCAGCGGCGCTCCGCTCGGTAGAGATTAATGCTGAGGCGCTACTTAAGGCTACCAACGTTGACGGCGTTTACGATAAGGACCCGAACAAATTTGACGACGCGGTTAAATTTGATACGGTTACCTTCCACGAGGTTATCACCCGTGACCTCAAGGTTATGGATTCAACCGCATTTTCACTTTGTAAGGATAACAATATGCCGATTATTGTTTTCAATCTTAACGACCCCGACAATATCCTGCGCGTAGTAAACGGCGAGAAAATCGGCACAACGGTTAAAAATTAATTTATTAAGGAGTAAATTATGGACAGAGTATTTGACAGAACTAAGGAAAGAATGGAAAAATGCCTTGACTCGCTTGACAGAGATTTTCAGACTATCAGAGCGGGCAGAGCAAACCCGAAAATCTTAAACAATATTTCGGTTGAGTATTACGGAACCCCGACTCCGCTCAATCAGCTTGCGGGCATTTCAGTCCCCGAGGCAAGACTTCTCGTTATTCAGCCTTACGATGCTTCAATCCTCAGGGATATTGAAAAGGCTATTAACGTATCCGATATCGGCATTAACCCCCAGAACGACGGTAAGGTTATCCGCCTTACCTTCCCTCAGCTTACCGAGGAGCACAGAAAGACTCTCGTTAAGGACGTAAGCAAGAGAGCTGAGGAGGCTAAGGTTGCTATCCGTAACGTAAGGCGCGATGCAATCGACGACATCAAGAAGCTTAAAAAGAATAACGAAATTACCGAGGATGACCAGAAGGACGGCGAAAAGGAAGTTCAGGACATCACCGATAAGTACATTAAGCAGGTCGACGAAATGGCTAAGGCAAAGGAACAAGAGGTTCTTTCCATTTAACAGAAATAACACTTTGCGGGGCGATATTTATCGCTCCGTTTCGTGAATTTTAAGGAGTAGCATCTATGGCTATTTTTTCAAAGAAAGCGAAAACCGAAGAACGCCCGACCTTTGAGGTTTTGCCGAACCATCTCGGAATAATTATGGACGGCAACGGCAGATGGGCGAAAAAAAGAGGTATGCCCCGTACAGCAGGGCATAAGCAGGGCGGACAGACCTTCCGTACGATTTCTCAGGAATGTGCAGACCTCGGTATTAAATATGTTACCTTCTACGCCTTTTCAACTGAAAACTGGAAAAGACCTAAGGAGGAAATTGATACCCTTATGTCGCTCTTCAAGGATTACCTGCTTGAAGCCAAAAGGGACTTCATAAAGGCGGGTAATAACAAGATTGAGTTTATCGGCGAGCGCGAGGGTATTGCGCAGGAGCTCCTTGACCTTATGGACGAGGCTGAGGCTGAAACCGCTTCCCATACGGGTACGACTGTTTACCTTGCGATTAACTACGGCGGACGTCAGGAGATTGTCTGCGCGGTTAATAAGCTCATTAAAGAGGGAAAAGACGAGGTTACGGAAGAAGATATTTCCGAAAATATCTATACCGTTCCCGAATGTGACCTTATTATCCGTCCGTCAGGAGAGCAGAGGCTCTCGAACTTCCTGCTCTGGCAGGCTGCTTACAGCGAATTCTGGTACAGCGACGTGCTGTGGCCTGATTTCTCAAAACAGGATTTATACTCGGCGCTGCGCGATTTTGAAAAGCGCAACCGCCGCTTCGGAGGTTAGTATGAAACAAAGAGTAATTACAGCATTATCGCTTTTGGCGCTTCTCGCGGTTGTAGTATGGAGAATATATACGCCCGTATTCGTGGCGGTTATTGCGATATTCTCGGCTATTGCCGCTAACGAGATTATGCACTGCGCAAAGATTAAAAATAAATTCATTCTGATTGTCGGAACAGTTTTTGCGTTTTTCGTACCCGTATTTGCTAATCCGACTGTGCTTGAGCCGATCGTATCCACGGAAAAATGGGGAGAGATTATCGGCTTCGTACCGAAAATAGTTTATATTATCGCGCTTGTATTCGTGTTCTTTCTTGCAATGCTCAAGGATTATAAGAATACGAAGTTTGAACAGGTTGCTATTTCGTTCGTTGCGAGCATATTTGTACCGTTCGGCTTTTCGGTTCTCGTTATACTCCGCGATATAGCGGGCTATAAGGAGCAGTTTGGCGTTTACCTTATCTTTTACGGACTTATCTGCGCTCTGGGTACCGACGTTGGCGCTCAGCTTACGGGTATGGCAATCGGAAAGCATAAGATGTCGCCGAATATCTCCCCGAAGAAAACCGTTGAGGGCGCTGTAGGGGGAATAGTTGTAGGGCTCCTTTTCAACCTTGCGGCGATACTTCTCTATAATAAATTCGCCGTTACTCCGATTGATACAAAAACGATTATTATTTTAATGTGCGCCGCTCCGTTTATTGAATTTATGAGTATGATGGGCGACCTTTCCGCGTCGGTATTAAAGCGTAATTTTGACGTTAAGGATTTCGGAAAGATTTTCCCCGGTCACGGCGGAGTTATGGACAGGTTTGATTCCTCAATGTTCACTCTACCGCTGACCTACTGTTTAGCAATGTTCATTTTAAGGTGATATTATGACAAAGAATATTTCACTCCTCGGCTCAACGGGCTCAATAGGTACTCAGTCGCTCGACGTCTGCCGTATGCATGGCTACAACGTTAAGTGCCTTACCGCTTCGTCGAGGGTTGACGTTATAGAAAATCAGATACGCGAATTTAAGCCCGAGCTCGTATGTATGATGAAGGAAAGCGCCGCAAATGATTTAAAGGCGCGCATTAAAGATACCGATACCCACGTTGTGAGCGGTATGGAGGGCTTAATTGAGTGCTCAACATATAACGGCGCGGATACAGTGCTTAATTCAGTCGTCGGTGTGGTAGGACTCCAGCCCACGCTTGAGGCTATCACCGCGGGTAAGACGATTGCTCTTGCTAATAAGGAAACGCTCGTCGCTGGCGGTCACCTCGTTACCAATCTCGCAAAGGAGAAGGGCGTCTCAATCCTTCCTGTAGACAGCGAGCACTCCGCAATCTTTCAGGCAATGCAGGGAAGTCCGCGCAAGGAAGCAATAAAGAAGATAATTCTCACCGCTTCGGGCGGTCCCTTTTTCGGCAAAAAGCTAAGTGAACTTGAAAACGTTACCGCAGCCGACGCGCTTAATCATCCCAACTGGGATATGGGCGCAAAAATCACCATAGATTCCGCTACGATGATGAATAAGGGGCTTGAGTTTATTGAGGCTAAGTGGCTTTTTGATATGCCAAACGAGGATATAGAAATCGTTGTGCATAGGGAATCGGTTATTCATTCCGCGATAGTTTATCAGGATAATTCAATGATAGCCCAGCTCGGCGTGCCCGATATGCGTATACCCATTCAGTACGCGCTTACCTATCCCGAAAGGTATGAGAGCCCCGTAGCCCCGCTCAGCCTTGCCGAATACGGTAAATTGACCTTCTTTGAACCCGATTACGATACCTTTAAGTGTATCAACGTCTGCAAGGAGGCTATTGAGCTCGGCGGACTTCATCCCGCCGCGGCAAACGGCGCAAACGAGGAGAGCGTAAAACTTTTCCTCGACGGTAAAATTAAATTCACCGATATTGCATATCTTAATTATGAGGCGATGAAAAACGCGCCCGAGAAAAGGGATTTCACCTTGCAGGACGTGCTCGATACTGACATGGCTGCAAGAAACTATGTTTTGGAGACGGTTAAGTGTTAGCTAATATTTGGCATACGGTTTACCCGATATTAATTGCGATACTCTTTTTTGAGCTGATTATTATAATCCACGAGGGCGGACATTTCGTTGCTGCCCGACTGATGAAAATTAAGGTTAACGAGTTTTCAATCGGAATGGGACCTAAGATTATTCAGTTCAAAAGGGGCGAAACTCTTTATACCCTGCGCCTGCTACTTTTCGGCGGCTATTGCGCTATGGAGGGCGAGAGCGAGGAGAGCGACGACGAAGGCTCGTTCTCAAAAAAGAGTGTCGGCGCGAGGATATTCGTTGTCGTTGCGGGCGCGGTAATGAACTTAATACTCGGCTTTGTAATCGTAGGTATTCTTGTATGCTCTCAGAGCCTTGTGGGGACTACCGCAATCGCAAAGTTTGACGATAACGCGATAAGTAACGCAACCCTTCAGGCAGGGGATAAGATTAAATCAATCGACGGTATGAGGGTATACAGCCCGAGCGACGTATCAACGGGGCTTTCAAGGTCTGCTGACGATACGCTCGATATGGTCGTAGTAAGAAACGGAAAAGAGGAAAAGCTTTCCGTAAAATTCGAAACCGAGGAATACGAGGGCAGGGATTATATCCGTATGGATTTCTGGTTACTTGGAGTTGAGAAAACTCCGCTCAACGTGATTAAGAATACCGCTACTGAATGGGTATCCTACGCCCGTATGGTGTTCCTCTCGCTTCACGATTTAATCCTCGGCAGGTACGGACTTAAGGATTTATCGGGTCCCGTCGGTGCTGTGAGCGTTGTATCAACCGCGGTAAAAACAAGCGCGTTTTCGATGCTGAGGATAATGGCGCTTCTAACTATCAATATAGGACTGTTCAACTTGTTCCCGATTCCCGCTCTGGACGGGTGGAGATTATTCCTTCTCATTTTCGAGGGAATATTCAAACGCAAGCTTCCAGATAAATGGGAATGGGCAATTAACGCCGTAGGGCTTGCGCTCCTCCTCGGGTTAATGTGCATAATCACTTTTTCCGACGTTTCAAAACTGTTTAAATAACGGAGATTACTATGAAAAGACTCAGTAAAAAAATAAAACTCGGCAATACCTTTATGGGCGGAGATTCGCCCGTGCTCGTTCAGAGTATGCTCAATATCCCTGCAAGTGATATTGAAAACAACGTTAAGCAGGCTGTTGCGCTTGAAAAGGCGGGCTGTCAGGTTATCCGCTTTGCAGTGCCGAACGAGGAGGCGCTCGCGTTAATCGAGCCTATTAAAAATGCAACCACGGTTCCGCTCGTTGCCGATATTCATTTTGATTATAAGCTCGCGCTCGGCGCGGCCGAAAGGGGCATAGATAAAATCCGTATCAATCCTGGTAATATAGGAAGCGAGGACCGGGTTAAAGCCGTTGCTGATATCTGTAAGCAAAAGGGCTTGCCTATCAGAATAGGCGTAAACTCAGGTTCTCTTGAGAAGGAGATACTCGCAAGGTACGGCTCGCCGACTCCCGAGGCTATGGTTGAGTCAGCGCTGTATCACGCTTCGCTTCTCCAGAAATTCAATTTTGACGACATCGTAATTTCAATTAAATCGTCAAACGTAAATACGATGATACAGGCTTACGAGCTCGCCGCCGAGAAATGCGATTATCCGCTTCACCTCGGCGTAACCGAGGCGGGCACGAAGCGTATGGGTATTATTAAGTCCGCCGTAGGTATCGGCTCGCTTCTTACAAGGGGCATAGGCGATACTATCCGCGTAAGCCTTACCGATGAACCTGTTGAAGAGGTCTACGCAGCCTTTGATATTCTCAAGGCGATAGGGCTTAAGACCGACTGCCCTTATCTTATTTCCTGTCCGACCTGCGGCAGAACGAAGATTGACCTCGTAGGTCTTGCAAAGCAGGTTGAGGACAGGCTCCGCGACTGCAAGAAGCCTATTAAGGTTGCCGTTATGGGCTGTATAGTAAACGGTCCGGGCGAAGCTAAGGAAGCGGATATCGGTATTGCGGGCGGCGACGGCTGCGGACTGATATTCAAAAAGGGAGAAATTCTCCGTAAGGTCGATGAAAAAGACCTGCTTGAAGAATTAATGAAAGAGGTAGACAAACTCTAATGGCTCAGTTTTATGAATTCTTTTCATCTTACATAAATGAGGCTGACCTTCAGAAAATAGGCTATTGCGAGATAGTTAAGTTTAAGGTACGGCGCGCGTCAAGGAGTCTTACTTTAGGACTCAAGAGCGACTCCGTGCTTGACATTGCCTTTATTCAGAGGGTTGAACGTCAGCTTAAGGAAAGTCTTAATATGACCTCCGTTAAGCTTGAGATGCACTATTCCCAAAGTCTCTTTGACATAGATAATATCGAAAAAATCATTTCGCCCGTTAAGATTCTTAATACCGCTGCTAACGGCTTTTTCGACGGCGTTGAGGCTGAGCTTGAGGACGATACTCTTACGCTTTGCCTCAAGAAAGGCGGAAAGGATATTCTCGAAGCGCAGAAGGTTGATAAAACCATAGCTGACCTTATTTATAAGGAGTTCGGAATCGACCTTACGATATCCTTTATGGAGGTTCAGTCCTTTGATATCGAAAAGGCAGTGCAGGAGGCAGTAGCCGAAAAGAAAAAGGAAATCGAGCGTAAAAAGATTGAGGAGGAAACTAATTTCTCCCGTGAGCTGCTCGGCAACACTCCGCTCTATAAGGAAACCCGCAAGAGCATAATGGGAAGGTCAATAAGCGAGCTTCCCAAGCCTATGTGCGAGGTCAGCCCCGACGACGGCTATATTACCGTCTGGGGCGATATAATCAAGTCCGAGGTTAAGGACACGAGGCGCGGGGATTCAAAGATATTTACATTTGACATTACGGACTACACCTCGTCCGTAAGCTGTAAGATTTTCGACAGCAACAATGTTGTTGCGCCCCTTGTTAAAAAGCTCGAGGACGCGGGTACGGTTATCGTAAGCGGCTCCTACTATGAGGACAAGTTCACCCATGAGCTCGTGCTTAAACCGAACAGTATCGAAAGGGTTAAGAAGGCTGAAAAGACGGACGACGCGAAGGAAAAGCGCGTTGAGCTTCATCTCCATACCTCGCTTTCCGAAATGGACGCTATAACCGCGCCTAAAAAGCTTGTCGCCCGTGCTGCTCAGTGGGGGCATAAGGCGATTGCCGTTACTGACCACGGGGTAATTCAGGCGCTTCCCGAGGCTTATAACGCCGCTAAGAAGGCGGGTATTAAGCTCATTCTCGGTATGGAGGGTTATCTCGTTGACGATGACCTCTATCCTAACTTTATGAGGCTGAAGAACAAGGAGTTTCAGCGCCATCACGTTATCCTTCTTGTTAAGGAGGATACCTCGCTTGAAAGCTCAATTCCGCCCGAGGCGCGAAAGTACGGGCGTAAGAATCTGTATGAGCTAATATCCTATTCAAGCACAAAAACCTTTAAGACAAGACCTATTATTCCGAAGTCACTTCTCGCCAAGAAGCGCGACGGTCTTATTATCGGCTCCGCGTGCGAGCAGGGAGAGCTTATACAGGCGATTCTTCACGGTGCCGACGACGCAAGGCTTGAGGAGCTTGCAAGCTTCTATGATTATATTGAAATTCAGCCCAACGGTAATAACGCGTTTATGCTCCGTTCCGAAAGGGACATACACGCGAATATCAATACCGAAGAGGATTTAACCAATATTAACCGCCGTCTTGTAAGGATTGCGGACAAGCTCGGCAAGCCCGTTGTAGCTACGGGCGACGTGCATTTTCTTAATGAAACCGATTCAAAGTTCAGGGCGATTATTATGGCGTCAAAGGGCTTTGAGGACGCGGATAATCAGCCGCCTCTTTATTTCAAGACCACCGACGAAATGCTTAAGGATTTCGCGTGGGCAGGGGACAGGGCAAAGGAATTCGTTGTTGACAATCCGAATATGATTGCCGATATGGTACAGGATAATATTCCGCCGATTCCGCCCGGTACCTTCCAGCCGCATATCGACGGCGCTGACGACGAGCTCAGGGAAAAATGCTGGAATACTGCGAAAGAGTTTTACGGCGACTCCGTACCCGAAATCGTTGCTACACGTCTTGAAAGGGAGCTTGAATCAATTATCTCCCACGGCTACGGAGTGCTTTATGTAATTGCGAAAAGGCTTGTTGCCGAGAGCGAAAGGAACGGTTATCTCGTTGGCTCAAGAGGCTCGGTAGGCTCGTCGCTTGCTGCCCATTTCGGCGGTATATCCGAGGTTAATCCGCTTCCTCCGCACTATTACTGTAAGAAATGTAAGCACAGCGAATTTTTCACGCACGGCGAATACGGCTCGGGCTTTGACCTTCCGCCTAAGAACTGCCCCGAATGCGGGGAGCCTATGAAGCGCGACGGCCACGAAATCCCGTTTGAAACCTTCCTCGGCTTCGACGGCGATAAGGAGCCCGATATCGACCTCAACTTCTCGGGCGAGGTACAGGGCAAGATTCACCGCTTTACCGAGGAGCTTTTCGGTAAGGAATACGTATTCAAGGCGGGTACTATGGCTACCGTTGCGGATAAGACCGCATACGGCTACGTTATGAAATACCTTGAGGAAAGAGGGCTTCTCGGTATTACTCCGAAGGCGGAGGTTGACCGCCTTACCGCAGGCTGTACGGGTATTAAGCGTACCACGGGACAGCACCCGGGCGGTATGGTCGTCGTTCCGAGCGAATACACCGTTGAGGATTTCACGCCTATTCAGTATCCCTCAAACGATGAAAAGAAGGGTACATACACTACACATTTTGACTTTAAAAATTCGCTCCACGATACGCTCTTAAAGCTTGACGAGCTCGGTCACGATAATCCGACGATATATAAATATCTTGAGGATGCAACGGGAATTCCCGTAATGGACGTTGATTTGTCCGACCCAAAGCTTTACGAGCTCATTACCTCAACCAAACCGATTGGCGTTAGCCCCGAGGATATCGACTGTCCTACGGGCACGCTCGCTATACCCGAGATGGGAACGCCCTTTGTAATCGGAATGTTAACCGAAGCAAAGCCTAAGACTTTTGCCGACCTGCTTCAGATTTCGGGACTCTCCCACGGTACTGACGTATGGCTTGGAAACGCACAGGAGCTTATTAAAAACGGAACCTGTAATATCTCCGAGGTTATCGGCTGCCGTGACGATATTATGACTCACCTTATTCACGTTGCGGAATCCTACGAGGCAAAAACGGGCGAGAAGTCTCCGCTTTCCAAGAAGGACTGCTTCAAGATTATGGAGTATACCCGTAAGGGCAAGGCGCCTAAGGAGCTTCCGCCGTACGAGGACGCGCTTAAAAAGATAGGCGTTGAGCAGTGGTATATTGATTCCTGCTACAAGATTAAGTATATGTTCCCGAAGGCGCACGCGGCGGCTTACGTAATAGCAGCTTTGCGTATTGCGTGGTATAAGATATACTATCCTCTCCAGTTTTATTCGGCATACTTTACCGTACGCGGCGGCGCAATCGACGCAATTTCCGCCGTTGAGGGTAAAAAGGCCGTTAAGGCTAAAATGGAGGAGTACAATAAAAAGAGGCAGAATAACTTTGAGGTTACTGCAAAAGAAGAAGCAACCTACGTTGTTAACCAGATTGTAATCGAAATGCTCGCAAGGGGCTTTGAGTTCCTTCCCGTTGACCTTTATAAATCCGACTGGCGCGTATATAAAATCGAAAACGGAAAGATAAGACTCCCGTTTAACGCGCTTGACGGAATAGGGGATACCGCAGCCCTTGCTATTCATCAGGCGGTTAAGCGCAATCCGAACGGTTTTGTTGCTGCCGACGACCTCGCGGGCGAACCCGGTGTCGGCAACAGCGTTGTTGAAACGCTAAGGAGCGTCGGCGCGCTCGGCGATATGCCCGATTCAAAGCAGATCAGCTTTTTCGGCTTTTAATAATAATTTATATCTTGACAGATATACTTTAGCGTGGTAGTATGTTAGCACACTAAAGTATACGACTAATCGGAGGTATATGAATGAAGAAATATCAAATGATAACGCCGGAGGGCTCAAGGGACTTTCTGTTTGAGGAATGTGACGACAGAAGGCAGGTTGAGCATACCCTTGCCGTGCTTTTTAAAGAGGGCGGATATAGGAAGGTAATTACTCCGGCAATTGAGTTTTTTGATGTTTTCAAGAGCGATAATACCGGTATTCAGGCGGACGAGATGTTCAAACTCACCGACTCAAAGGGAAGAACGACCGTGCTCCGTCCCGATAATACCATGCCCATCGCCCGTATGGTCGCAACGCGGCTGAGCGAGGAGGACATTCCGGTTAGACTTTACTATAACCAGAGCGTATTTGTACGCAATAAGGATTTGGCAGGGCGCGTTAATGAGATTGCACAGAGCGGAGTCGAGCTTATCGGCGACGGCTCAATGGAGGCTGACCTTGAGGTTATCAAGCTTGCCCACGAGAGCCTTAAGCGCTGCGAGCTCAGCGCGTTTAAGATTGAGCTCGGTAACGCCGCGTTCTTCAACGCCGTGCTTTCAAGGATGAATATAGACCTCGAAACCAAGACGGAAATATGTAATCTCATTGAGGGCAAGAATTATGCCGCCCTCGGCGATTTGCTTGATTCAATGGAGGATACGAGCGAAACTAAGGTTATCAGGGCGCTCCCGCGGCTTTTCGGCGGCGTTGAGGTTATCTCAAAGGCTAAGAAGCTTTACAGTAATAAGGAGGCTTCAAAGGCGCTTGATTATCTTGAGAAGGTTTATAACGAGCTTTGCAACGAAGGACTCGGCGACGAGATTATGCTCGACCTCGGGCTTGTAAACCGTTCAAATTACTATACAGGAATTATTTTCCACGGCTATGTTCAGGGCTCGGGGCTCACGGTAGTTTCGGGCGGACGTTACGATAACCTGCTCGGCGAATTTGGTATGCCCGCGCCCGCTATCGGCTTCGGCGTAGAAGTCAGCGCAGTATGCGAGGCTATGCGTGAAACCGTTAACGCGGAAAGACCTATAAGAATTGCTCTCACTAAGGGCAGACTTGAGAAAAAATCCGTAGAACTGTTTAAGACCATGGGGCTTGACACCTCGGAGCTTGAGAATAAAGGCAGGCGTTTAATTCTTCCTGTTGATAAGTACGAGGCGGTGCTTTCAAAAGCACCCGACGTAATTACCTACGTTGAGCACGGCGTGTGCGATATCGGAATAGTCGGCAAGGATACTATCCTTGAGCACGGCTCCTCGTTTTATGAGGTAATTGACCTCGGAATAGGCAAGTGCCGCTTTGCTCTCGCGTGTAAGAAGGAGATTGACTTCTTCTCTGGCTATAAGCGCAAGACGGTTGCCTCGAAGTATCCAAAGGTTGCAAAGGAATTCTTTGAATCAAAGGGCATGGACGTCGAGGTTATCAAGATTGAGGGAAGCGTTGAGCTTGCTCCGCTGCTCGGTCTTGCCGACGGTATTGTGGATATAGTTGAAACGGGCTCAACCATTAAGGAAAACGGACTCAAGATAGTTGAGGAGATTACTCCTATTTCCGCAAGGGTAATAGTTAATATGGCTTCAATGAAGCTCAGGAAGGAAGAGATTGAAAGCTTCCTTAACGATTTGGAGCTTGCAAGCAAGGTGTAGGTGATATTATGAAGATTACTAAAGCTAACGGCAAAATAGAATATGAGTTAATCGAAAGCCTAAAGAGAAGAGCGGGCGAAGCTGATAAGAGCATCGTCGACGTTGTGTCTTCGATTATCAAGGGCGTTAAGGATAACGGCGACGACGCGGTAAGGGAATACAACGTCCGCTTTGACGGCTTTGTTCCTAAGAAAACCGTCGTTGAAAAGAATGAGCTTCAGGCGTATCTCAACCAGGTTGACGAGGAGTTCAAGAGCGCTATTATTAACGCTAAGAATAATATCTACGATTTCCATCTCCGTCAGGCTCAGCAGAGCTGGATGACCACCAAGGAAAACGGCGTAATTATGGGACAGCGCGTGCGCGGACTCCACAGGGTAGGTCTGTATGTACCCGGCGGTACTGCGGCGTATCCCTCTACCGTTCTTATGAACGCAATCCCTGCAAAGATTGCGGGCGTTAAGGAGCTTATAATGGTTACCCCTGCGGGCAAGGACGGCAATCCTAATCCTAACATTATGGCTGCCGCAGCCGTTGCAGGCGTTGATAAGGTGTTTATGGTCGGCGGCGCACAGGCTGTTGCCGCGCTTGCCTACGGTACGGAAACGATACCGAAGGTTGATAAGATTGTAGGTCCCGGCAATATCTTCGTAGCGACTGCAAAGAAGCTGCTTTACGGCGTTGTTGATATCGATATGATTGCGGGACCTTCCGAGATACTCATAGTTGCTGATAAGACCGCAGACCCCGCGTTCCTTGCGGCTGACCTTATGAGCCAGGCTGAGCATGACAGGCTCGCCTCCGCTATTCTTCTCACAACCTCGGATTCAATCGCAAAGCAGACCTTAAACGAGATTGAAAAGCAGATTAAGGGGCTTGAAAGGCACGAGATTATCCGCGATTCGCTTAATAATTACGGCGAGATTATCGTGTGTGAAAATCTTGAGCAGGCGCTTCATTTTGCTAACGAACTTGCTCCCGAGCACCTTGAGCTTTGTATATGCGAGCCGCTTAAGTATATAGGCAAGGTCGATAACGCGGGCTCCGTATTCCTCGGGAACTGGTCGCCCGAGCCTCTCGGCGATTACTACGCAGGTCCTAACCACGTGCTTCCGACCAACGGCACGGCGAGGTTCTTCTCACCGCTTTCCGTTGAAAGCTTTATTAAAAAATCCTCCTTCATTTACTACACGAGCGCAGAGCTGAGGAGGTCAAAGGACGATATTATTAAGCTCGCTGAAACCGAAGGGCTTACGGCGCACGCTAATTCAATAAAGGTGAGGTTCGAATAATGAGAATTGCTACTGTTGAAAGAAACACAAAGGAAACTCAGATAAGGGTTGAGCTTTGCCTTGACGGCGGAGCGGTCGATATTTCAACGGGCATAGGCTTTTTTGACCATATGCTCACAGCGTTTGCGCGCCACGGAAATTTCGGATTAAAGGTTTACGCAAGCGGCGACCTTGAGGTTGATACTCACCACACCGTTGAGGATACGGGCATAGTGCTCGGTATGGCGTTTGCCGAAGCTCTCGGTGATAAGAGCGGGATTGTGCGCTACGGCAGCTTTACCGTTCCTATGGACGAGAGTCTTGCCGCGGTTGACCTTGATATATCAAACCGTCCGTTCCTCGTTTTTAATGCATATTTTGACCAGGAGCGCTGCGGCGACTATGAAACCGCTACTACCGAGGAATTCTGGCGTGCGTTTGCCGAAAATGCGGGCATTACCTTACATATCAACGTGCCCTACGGCATAAACGCTCATCACCAGATTGAAGCAATCTTTAAGGCAGCCGCCCACGCGCTTAAAGCAGCCGTAAAGGAAAATGAGGACGGAAGCGTGCTTTCGACCAAGGGAGTTTTATAATGATTATTCTTCCTGCAATAGATTTGATTGACGGCAAGCCCGTAAGGCTTTTTAAGGGCGATTTCAGTACCGCAGAGCAGGTTGCCGACAGCGTGCTCGAAACCGCTCAGAACTTCTCTGAGTGCGGCGCAGAGTGGATACATATGGTTGACCTTGACGGCTCGCTCCAAAAGAAGCCCGTCAATTTTTACCCGATTATCGAGGTTGCTGAAAAGACTCCGCTTAAGGTCGAGGTCGGCGGCGGTATCCGTACCGTTGATGACATTGAGCTTTATATCAATAAGGGTATAAGCCGTGTAATTCTCGGCTCTGTTGCGCTTAAGAATCCCGAGCTTGTCAGAGAAGCCGTTAAGGAATTCGGAAAAGCAATTGCCGTCGGCATTGACGCTAAGGATGGCATGGTAGCGACTGAGGGCTGGACTGAAAAAAGCAGCACGGATTATATTGAGCTTGCAAAGCGTATGGAGGATTTCGGCGTAAGGAATATTATCTTCACCGATATTTCCCGCGACGGTACTCTTTCGGGGCCTAATCTTGAGCAATTAACCGCGCTTAATAACGCCGTTTCCTGCGATATTACCGCCTCGGGCGGCGTTACGGATATAAACGATATTATCGCCCTTCGTGATAATTCTCTTTACGGTGCAATCTGCGGAAAATCAATTTATAAGGGAACGCTCAGCCTTAGTCAAGCAGTTGAGGTGTGTAGATGATTGATATTGAAAAGTATTTTAAAAAATCGGATTTAATCCCCGCTATTATTCAGGAGGACTCCACGGGCGAGGTGCTTATGCTTGCCTATATGAACCGCGAGTCTATGAATAAAACTCTTGAGACGGGTTATACGTGGTTTTGGTCGCGCTCCCGCGGTGAGCTCTGGAATAAGGGCGCAACCTCGGGACATTACCAGAAGATTGTTGATATCAAGGGCGACTGCGACGACGATACGCTTTTAATAAGGGTTATTCAGATGGGCGCCGCCTGTCACACGGGGAACCATTCCTGCTTTTTTAACGATATAGAATTTTCGAAGGACTAATTATGGATTATATCAGAAACGATTACGAAACTATACTCAGCAGATTAGCCGCCAAGGAGGAGGGCTCTTATACCTGTTATCTTTTCAAGCAGGGGCTTGATAAGATACTTAAAAAGGTAGGCGAGGAGAGCGCGGAAATGATTATTGCCGCAAAGAACGGCGATAAGGACGAAACCGTAGGCGAAATCTGCGACCTTATTTACCATACGCTCGTTATGATGGTTAACGAGGGTATAACAATTGAGGACGTAGAAGCCGTCCTCAGAAAGAGAGCCGAGAAATCAGGCAATCTCAAAAAGTTTCACGAGGTAGACATAAATTCGTAATGGCGTATAAAAAATGGATTATAAGGAGCGCCGATAAGGAAAAGGCGTCTGAGCTAAGCGAAAAATTTAATATGGACCCGTTCATAGCGTATCTGCTTGTGAGCAGGGGACTCAGCGACGCTCTGTCGGTTGGAACCTTTCTGGGTGATTCTTATGTTTTTACCTCTCCGTTTAATTTTGCGGATATGGAGGAGGCTACCTTTACTATAGGCGATGCCGTTGACGCGGGAGAAAGAATCTGCATCTACGGCGATTATGACTGCGACGGTGTAACCTCAACCGCCCTTCTTCTGAGCTTTCTCAAAAGCGAGGGCGCCGACGTCTTTTATTACATTCCTTCAAGAGAGGGAGAGGGCTACGGTCTTAACAAAGAGGCGATTGACTATATTAAGGAGCAGGGCGCTGATTTAATCGTGACAGTCGATAACGGAATAAGCGCGATTGACGAGGCGGAGTATATCTACTCCCTCGGTATGCGCCTTGTTGTTACCGACCACCACCAGCTTGCCGATACCCTTCCGCGCGCCGAGGCGGTTGTTAATCCTCACCGTGAGGACAACGACCTCGAATTTCACGATTACTGCGGAGTCGGCGTAGCGTTTAAACTGATTTGCGCTATGTACGAGTGTGACGTTAACGACCTCGTTGACGAGTATATTGATTTAGTTGCGATAGGCACTATCGCGGACGTTGTACCTTTAATCGACGAAAACAGAGCCTTCGTTAAGGCGGGGCTTGATAAGATAAATAATAACCCGAGACCTGCAATTGAGGCGTTTAAGCTTTCAAACAGCTACGACAGGAATAAGCAGTACACTTCAAATGAAATTGCTTTTCAGCTCTGCCCGAGGATAAATGCGATGGGCAGGATGGACGACGCCTCAAAGGCAGTTGAGTTCCTCGTTGATACGGATTTTGAGAGCTGTAAGTTCAGAGCCTCGCAGCTCGATACCGAAAACGCTCACCGTCAGGAAGTGGAGCGTAGTATCCTTTCCGACGTAGAGCGTCAGATTGAGAAAAACCCAGAGCTTGTTGTGGGTAGAGTTATTGTTATTGCGGGCGAGGGCTACCACCACGGCGTTATAGGAATAGTCGCAAGCCATATCCTTGAAAGGTACGGCAAGCCCGCTATAATCATCGGTATCGATGAAAACGGCGTTGCAAGGGGCTCCGCACGCTCCGTAGAGGGCTTTAATATTTACGAGGCTATCGCTTCCTGCGAGAAGGATTTAATCCGCTTCGGCGGACATCCGCTTGCTGCGGGTATAACTCTTGAGAGTAAGAATATTGACATATTCAGGGAGCATATTAATAATTATGCTCTCCAAAAATACGACCTTATGCCTCCGCAGAGCTTTACTCTTGACTGTAAGCTTTCGCCCGATTATTTGACTCTTAATCTGGTAAACAGTCTTGCCGCGCTTGAGCCCTATGGCGCGGCTAATCCTCAGCCCGTTTTCGGCGTTTATAACGTTAAGCTTGTAGGAGTTACTCCTCTTAGCGAGGGCAGGCATATCCGTCTTGAGCTTGAAAAGAAGGGCAAGCGCTTCCGCGCGGTGAAGTTTTCGACCTCGCCCGAGGAATTTCCCTATAAAACGGGGGATATTATCAACCTTGCGCTTAAGCTTTCAAAGAGCTTTTTCAAGGAAAAATATTATCTATCAGTCCAGGCGCTTGACGTACATTTAGCCTCCTTTGACGAGGATAAGTATTTCAAGGAAAAGAATGATTTTGAGCTGTATACCCTGTGTGGCAGAGTATCTGCGGATTTGTATCCGTCAAGGGACGACTGCGCGGCGGTTTACAGGTTTATTAAGGATAACGGCGGCTTTGCTTATTCTGTTGACGAGCTTTACTGCCGCCTTCAAAACAAGGTAAGCTATGGCAAGCTTGTATTCGCGCTTAAGGCGTTTTTACAGGCGGGGCTGCTTACAATTAATGAGAGAATAACTTTGCTCGAGCCGAGCCGTAAGGTTAGGCTTGAGGATACGGAGATTTTGACTGAATTAAGGGAGCGACTTAATATTGGCTGACGAAATTAAGCTTGAGGAATATAACGACCGGTTTGAAGAATTCTTCAATCAGGTTAAGGAGAATCCCTCATATGACAGCGTAAAAATAAGGCACGCATACGAGCTTGCAAAAGCGGCGCATAAGAATCAGAAGCGCCGTTCGGGCGAGCCTTATATAATGCACCCTGTCGCCGTTGCAAAAATCCTGTTTGAAATGGGAATGGATAACGAGTGTATTATTGCGGCGCTTCTGCACGACGTAGTTGAGGATACAAAATACGATATCGATTTTATACGCGAGCAGTTCGGCGACGACGTAGCCCTCCTTGTTGACGGGGTTACGAAGCTTACTCAGGTACCCCTTACCACAAGCGAGGAAATTCAGGCGGAGAATATCAGAAAGATGTTCATCGCCATGAACCAGGACGTTAGGGTTATTATTATCAAGCTTGCCGACAGGCTTCATAATATGCGCACTCTCCAGTATATGCCCGTATATAAGCAAAGGCAGAAATCCCTTGAAACGCTTGAAATTTATGCGCCTATTGCTCACCGCTTAGGTATCCGTGCGTTTAAAGAGGAGCTTGAGGACTTGGCTATTCGCTACCTTGACCCCGTGGCATATCATGAGATTGAAAGCTCCCTTGCGCTTAAAAAGGACGAGGGCAAGGCGTTTCTTGACGATATTACGTCCCAGATTGAAAGCCGCCTTACCCCGATAATTAAAAACTGCAAGATTACCTCAAGGGTAAAATCCGTTCACGGTATTTTCAGAAAAATATATATCAAGGGCAAGAACTTTGAGGAAATCTACGATATTTATGCTGTAAGAATTATCGTCGATTCAATGATAGACTGCTATAACGCGCTCGGTATTATTCACGATATGTTTATTCCGCTTCCCGGTAGGTTTAAGGACTATATCTCAACCCCGAAGCCCAATATGTATCAGTCGCTTCATACCACCGTGCTTTATAACGGCGTGCCGTGCGAAATACAGATAAGAACCTGGGATATGCACCGTACGGCTGAGTACGGTATCGCGGCGCACTGGAAGTATAAGCTCGGTAAGGGCGGAAGCGATAAGCTCGACGCGTCGCTGCAGTGGATTAACCGTATGCTCGAAAACGAGAATCAGGACGATTCCGCAGAGCTTATATCTAATATAAAAGGCGACCTTTCGATTGACGAAATCTACGTTTTTACCCCTAAGGGCGACGTTAAGGTGCTCCCGAAGGGCTCGACCGTTATCGACTTTGCGTACGCTATTCACTCCGCGGTAGGTAACCGTATGATAGGCGCAAAGGTTGACGGCAGGATTGTGCCCCTTGATACCGTTGTTTCAACGGGACAGATTGTAGAGGTTTTAACCTCAAATCAGCAGGGCAAGGGTCCCTCAAGGGACTGGCTTAATATCGTTAAGACGAGCGAAGCGCGTTCAAAAATACGCTCTTGGTTCAAGAAGGAACGCCGTGAGGAGAATATAATTCAGGGTAAAGCTGAGTTTGAGCACGAGCTTAAGCGCAACTTCATTCGCTTTGAGGATAACGTTAAGTATGAGCAGTTTCTTCAGCGCGCGGCTGAAAGACAGCGCTTCCTTAATGTAGAGGACTTGTACGCCGCTATCGGCTACGGCGGACTTAAGATAAGCCGTATTATGCCAGGACTCAAGGACGAGTATAACCGTAACTGGAAGGAAAACCGTGAGGAAGCTCAGATTGAGGTTCCTACCGCCGAAAGCGCTAATAAGGAAAGCACTAAGTCCTCGGGCGGCGTAATAGTTGAGGGAATTGATAACTGCCTTATCAATATGGCGCGCTGCTGTAATCCGCTCCCGGGCGAGCCGATTGTCGGCTTTATTACCCGCGGTCACGGTCTTACCATTCACCGTAGGGACTGTAAGAATGTGCCGCAGGATTTAGAGGTCTGTCCCGAGCCTGAACGTTGGATTATGGCGCGCTGGGACGATAAGATTAAGATTGAAGCGCGTTCAACGGTCAGCATTTATGCTATTAACCGCGAGGGCGTTGTTGCCGATATTACCGCCGCTATGTCGGGCGCGCATATCAAAATGAGCGCAATGAACGCAAGGGAAATCAACGACGGTAACTGTATTACGACCATAACCTTTGCCGTTAACGGTAAGGAGCATCTTGAAGCTATTATTAAAATGCTTTATAAGATTAACGGCGTTTACCTTGTAGAAAGGCAGGACGGATAAATGAAGGCTGTAATTCAGCGCGTTAAGTACGCCAAAGTTACGATTGACGGCAAGGTTACGGGGAACTGCGAACAGGGCTTTATGATACTCCTCGGCGTAGTTGACGGAGATACGAAGGCGGACGCGGATAAGCTGATAAGGAAAATTCCCGTGCTCAGAGTATTCGAGGACGATATGGGAAAAATGAACCGTTCCTGTCTTGATATTGACGGTGAAATGCTCATCATATCCCAGTTCACCCTTGCCGCAGACTGCTCTCACGGGCGCAGACCGTCCTTTACCGACGCCGCTCCGCCGAGCGTTGCTATCCCGCTTTACGAATACTTTGTAAACGGTATTAAGAAAGCGGGTGTCAAGCGCGTCGAAACGGGTGAATTCGGCGCTGATATGAAGGTTGAGCTATTGAACGACGGACCCGTAACGATTATTCTTGACAGTAAGGAATTATAAATATGAAAGTAAAATACAATACTTTTGGTTCACTTTCCAATAACTGCTATCTCATCATTGACGAAAAAACAAATTATTCCGCGCTCGTTGACTGCAGAGTGTGGAATGAGAAGATGAAAAACTTAATCGGTGATACCGAGCTTAAGTATATTCTTTTAACTCACGGTCACTTTGACCATATCGGCGGAGTCAAAGAGGTTAAGGATAAATATGGGGCAGAGATTGTAATTTCCGCCGAGGATGAGGAAATGCTGAGAAATCCCATAAAATCTCTTGCGGCGTTTTCGTCAGCGCAGAGCGCTCAAAGCGCCGATATTATCGTGGACGACGGCGACGTTATCACGCTTGGTAACACTGAAATAAAGGTGCTTAAAACCCCCGGTCATACAAAGGGCGGGCTCTGTTATATTGCGGGCGACTCCTTGTTTACGGGCGATACGCTCTTTTGCTGCTCGTGCGGGAGGACGGATTTCCCTGGCGGCTCGGGGAGTGAAATGCTTGAGTCGTTAAGGCGGCTCAGAGCGCTTGACGGCGACTATAAGGTTTACCCGGGGCATGAGGATATTTCAACTCTTGACTTCGAACGTAAAAATAACCCGTATATGAATATGTAATATGATACTGAAAAACATAAATCATCCCTTCGGCTATCATACCGAAAAGATAGCGCTGATGTTTTTTCCTCTTGAAAAAATCTGCGACGAGCCGAACGGTGTTGTAATTGAAACAGAGAATACAGGCGGTACGCTCTGCGTTAGGGCTGAGGTTTACAAAAGCAAGCTCAGCAGGGAGTATACGCCGACTGAAAGCGAGGATATGGCTGAGGCTATGTCCCTTTTGCTTTATAGCGTTTTATCCGATTTAACTGGCTTTAAGCCGCCTTGGGGAATCCTTTACGGAGTCCGTCCCGCGCGCCTTATGCATGCAAAATGCGACTTGCTCGGTGAGGACGGAGCAAAAGAGTTTTTCAGGCGCTGCCTTGTAAGCGAAAAGAAAATTGACCTTGCAATAAAGGTAATGAATAGCGAAAACGAAATTATCAAGCTGAGTCATGATAATTCCTTTTCACTTTACATTTCAATCCCGTTTTGTCCCTCAAGGTGCTCGTACTGCTCCTTTGTTTCCCACAGTATCGAAAACGCAGGCGACTTAATGGAGCCGTACGTCGATTTGCTTTGCAGAGAGCTTGAAACAAAGGCAAAGGCTGCAAAATCGCTCGGACTCAGGCTTGAGAGTATATACTTCGGCGGCGGTACTCCGACTACGCTGAGCGCTTCTCAGCTTGGAAAAATTATGAGCGTAATTGAAAGCTCCTTTGATTTGTCGACTCTTCGCGAATATACCGTGGAAGCGGGCAGACCCGATACCGTAACTAAGGATAAGCTCCTGAGGCTGAAAAAGCATGGAGTGGGAAGAATAAGCATTAATCCCCAGACCTTCAGCGACGAGGTGAGGGCAAGGGCAGGCAGAAAGCATACAACAAAGCAGACGTTTGAAGCATTTGCGCTTGCAAGGGAATGCGGCTTTGATAATATCAATACGGATTTAATCGCTGGGCTTGAGGGCGATACGCTCGAAACCTTTAAAAACAGCGTCGATACCGCAATTGCTCTCGGCGCGGAGTCAATTACCGTCCATAACCTTGCCCTTAAAAGCGCCGCTTACCTCGTAACCGAGAATAAGTACTACGATTTAAAAGGTAAGGCACTCGCCGCAGAGATGATTGATTACTCACAGGAAGCGCTAACAAAGGCGGGCTATACGCCCTATTATATGTACCGCCAGAGCAAGTCGCTCGGAAATCTTGAGAACGTCGGCTGGTGTAAGTTGGGCAAGGAATGTCTTTATAACGTGTTTATGATGGACGAAACCCATACGGTTTTTGCTGTCGGCGCAGGCGCGGTTACTAAGCTTAAAGACTCCAAAACGGGGCATATTGAAAGGATTTATAATTATAAATACCCTTATGAATATAACGCCTCCTTTGACGAGGTGCTGAAAAGGATTGAGGGTATATATGAGTTTTACGGTGCATAGTATTTATAAAGTCGTTGCTTTATAGTATTGAAAAAAAGATTTTAATAATATATAATGGTGTCGTAAAGTTAAATTTTGAGGTGAATCATATGAAAAGCTTTAACGATGTCATTTCGGGTGTTGACTTTGAGGAAATTATCTCAAAGACTAAGAGCTACGCTGCAATCGCTACTAAAAAAGGTTCGGAAACGCTTGAGCTTTCAAGGAAGAAAATCGAGCTTCTTGACTCTAAGACCAAGCTTTCAAAGGCTTATGAAAAATACGGCAAGCTTATGTATTTAAGCGGGCTCGGCGAGAAGGTAGGCGAGGAGGAGCTCTCCTCCGCAGTCGCCGAAATACAGCTTCAGAAAACTAGGTCGGATTTACTCGATTCCGAAATTGCGGATTTGAAAGCCGCTTTTAAAAAGGAAGAGCCTCAGAGCGAGGAAGCTCCCGAGGTCGAGGTCGTAGAGGTTGAACCCGAGGACTAATTTAATACCGTTATTATAAGGCAGCGCAAGGGCGCTGCCTTATTTTTTCGGTGATACTATGAATAATAAATCAAAATACATCTCCTCGGCATTCCTGCTGCTTTTATCATCCGTTATAGTAAAGATAATCGGTGCGTTTTATAAAATACCCCTTACCTCGTCGATAGGCGCGGTCGGCAGGGGATATTTTTCAACGGCGTATAATCTCTATATGCCCCTGCACGTGATAATAATGGGCGCGTTCCCGATTGCGCTCTCAAGGCTTATCAGCAAGTATAACGCCCTTGATAATAAGCTGATGCTTTCGTCGCTGAAAAAAGCCTCGCGCAGTCTTTTTTTCATTATAGGCGTTGCGGGTACGGGAATAATACTAATCTTTGCAAAGCCTTATTCCGTATTTATAGCGGGAGCTCCGAAAAGCGTTTATACGATATTTGTACTTGCGCCGAGCCTGCTTTTTGCCTGCGCCTCGTCGGCGTACAGGGGCTATTATGAAGGCTTTATGGATATGAAGCCAACCGCCGTGTCGCAAATTCTTGAGGCCGTGTTCAAACTTGTTTTCGGCATACTACTCGCAAGGGCTTCAATGCGGTATTTCTATGATTATTATACCGTAAACGGCAGCGTGCTAGGCACGTATCCGAAAAACAGCGATGAGGCGCTCAGCCTTATTTATCCGCTTACCTCAGCCGCCGCAATGCTCGGCGTTACGCTCGGAACGCTCATAAGTCTTGCTTATCTCGTCGTTTATGACAGGATAAATTCAAAGGGGAGTATCAAGGTAAGCTCGCTTCAGGGCAGGAGGGAGCTTCTTAGTTTCTCTCTTCCTATTATTATAAGCTGCTCCGTGCAGAGCGTTTTTCAGTTTCTCGATACCGCGTCGGTGCAGTATTCGCTAAACAGGCTGAGCGATAATGTTCTCAGAGCTTCTCTCCCTACTGTTGTAATTCCCGATTCTGACTTATCCTCATATGCCTACGGTATCTTCTCAACCGCCCTTGATTTTAAAAATATTATTCCGGGTATTACAATGGCGCTCGGCGTCTGCGCCGTTCCCGCGCTTTGCAGGGAGTATGAGGCGGGAAATAAGGAGAGGCTTGAAACGCTTATGAATTCCGTTTTTAAGTATACCTCGCTGCTTGCCTGCTACGGTAGTATATTCCTTGCTCTGTTCTCTAAAAATATATTAACTCTCTTTTATTCTTCATCCCCCGATATCATAAGCGGCTGCGAGGGTTTGGTTAAATACTTTGCTTTTACGGTACCCGTTTACTGCCTTGCTTCAACGGCAGTTTTCAGCGTGCAGGCGCTCGGCAAGCCCGAAAAGTCAATACCCTCTTACATAGTTGCCGGAACAGTTAGGATAGTTCTTAATGTAGCTCTTATCAATAACGAAAGGCTCGTTATGTACGGCGCGGTTATCTCGGGTGCTGTCGGATATTTTTTGCTTTTTGTTATTAATTTCAGTATTTCAAAAAGGCTGTCTGGCGTTCGTTTAAGTATTTTTACTATCCTCTTAAAGCCCCTATTTATCGCAGTTTCGGAATATTTCGCCGTCTTTTATCTGAGTAATTATATAAATTTTTTCAAAAATAACTTAATCAACCTATTGATTGAGCTTGTCGTTTTTTCAACAATATACTACATATTGTGTATTTTATTGAAAGCTTTGAATTTAAAGGAAATATTTTGTGCTTTTAATTTCAAAAAAAATGGCTTAAATGCTTGAAATTTCGGGTAAAATATAGTATTATTTCTATGTGATTGGAATAGTTATCCAATCGTTAATTACATTAATCGAAAGCGAAGAAGCAATGGCTGTTGATTTTGAATTTAAAGATAGATATACAACTGACGATTTAATTTCAATAGTCAAGGTTCTCCGCGCGCCGGGCGGCTGCCCGTGGGACAGGGAACAAACCCATGAATCAATAAAGAAGAATTTTATTGAGGAAACCTACGAGATCATTGAGGCAATAAATAAAAATAATCCTGATATGCTCAGGGAGGAGCTTGGCGACGTTTTGTTGCAGGTTGCCCTCCACGCAGAGATGGAAAGGGAAAAGGGCGTATTTGATTTTGACGACATCGCGAACGACATTGTTCAAAAGCTCGTTTACCGCCATCCTCACGTTTTCGGTAACGTGAGGGCTGAAAACGGCGAGGAAGCCCTTGATTCATGGAATGCCGCTAAAGCCGCTTCTAAAAAGCAAACTACCCAGAGCGAATCAATGCTTAGTATCCCTCGGGAGCTTCCCGCATTGATGAGGGCGCAGAAAATACAGCATAAGGCTGCAAAGGTCGGTTTCGACTGGGAGTCGGTCGACGGTGCTATTGATAAGCTGTATGAGGAGATTAATGAGTTAAAAAAGGCTATGTCCGACGGAGGTTCCTCGGATATTGAGGAGGAGTTCGGCGATATTCTTTTTTCCTGCGTAAACATTTCGCGCTTCTTAAAGCTCGACAGCGAGGAAGCTCTTACCAAGGCGAGCGATAAATTCCTGGAGCGCTTTACTGAGGTCGAAAGGCTTGCAAAGGAAAGGGGAATAGAGATGAAGTCGTCCTCTCTTGAAGAGCTGGACAAGCTGTGGGACGAGGCCAAGAAAATAAAAAATTCATAATGGAGGAAATATTATGAACAAAGCAGATCTCGTTGCAGCAGTTGCTGCGAAGGCAGAACTTTCAAAGAAAGACGCAGAAGCAGCTGTATCAGCTGTTGTAGCTGCTATCACCGACGCTCTTAAGGACGGCGATAAGGTTTCTCTCGTTGGCTTCGGCACATTCGACGTTAGAAAGCGCGCAGCTCGTGAAGGCAAGAACCCGCGCACAGGCGAAAAGATTAAGATTAAGGCAGCTAAGGCTCCCGCTTTCAAGGCAGGTAAGGCTCTTAAGGACGCTGTAAATAAGAAGTAATTATCTTTTCGAAAGGGGGTTGCTTAGCAACCCCTTAATTTTTTAGAGGTTATTATGAGACTTGATAAGTATTTAAAGGTTTCCCGAATTATAAAACGCCGCACGGTTGCTAACGAAGCGTGCGACGCAGGCAGGATTGAGGTCAACGGACGCATTCAGCGCGCCTCATATAACGTAAAAATAGGGGATATAATTACCGTAAATTTAGGGCAGAGCAGCAAGTCCTTTGAGGTGCTCGAAATCAACGAGCACGCCTTAAAGCAGGATGCCGCCGCTATGTATAAACAAGTATAAAGCCGAGTGAATTAATCACTCGGCTTTTGTTTTGGATTATTTGTTAGTCCTAAAATATAGTCCGAACTTACATCATAAAACTTTGCAAGTTTTATTAGTATATCGGTCGGTATATCACGCTGTCCTAATTCGTAATTTGAATATACCTGCTGTGAGCAGTTTAATACCTTAGCGACTTCTTTTTGTTTTAAGTCTGCATCTTCTCTTAAATCGCGGATTCTGCTATACATAATAATCACCGCTTATATTATACTTGACCGCATTTTGTTGTATTGACATATACCGCAAAATGCAGTATAATGTGATCAGTTTCGCTTGATAAAGAGAAGTAAAATTAATGTAATATGCCTATTTTTGTATGTATTTTTGTACATTTTTGCAAAGTGACTTGACATATTATTATCATTCCTAAATTATAATAATATAGTAAATTAAGGAGTGAATTTATGGAAAAGAAAAGGAAAACATATCATCTTTATCAAAGGGCAATCAGTTTACTGCTATCAGTAATAATCGGCTTAGGAACGTTTGTAAGTTTGACTGTAAGTAATGCAAAGCTGCTTGATATACTGCATATAAGGAATGTGCTTACAGCGTATGCAGACGATGAGGTATTGCCGCAGTTTTACCGCGAGGGTGAGCTTGTAGGAATATACAATCCCGATTATACAAGTACGGATACGATATATTATAAAATAGGCGAGAACGGAGACTGGACGGAGTATGAGGTGCCGGTTGCAATTCCTGCGTTCAGTACTACTACGGTATATGCTAAGATAGGTTCGAGCGGAACGGTAAACGGCGATGATTTTAATTCTTCAAGGCTTGCAATAGGCGCATATACCGAGAGCAATACGGACTTTTCAATAACGTATAATAATCTTACCTTTGACTTTTACAGATGCTACGACAGCAGAACTAACGAATGGTTTTACGGAAATAATTGGAGCATAGAGGTTATTAACGACGCGTTAATAAAAGCACAGCTATTAAACGGTGAAAAGCTGCACTTTGTAAGAAAGGGAAATGTATATTATAACGAACTCAATTCATATGCAATTACTGTAAACGGAAGTCAGGCAACGCTTAATGCCGATGATGTTAGATATATCTATACACTCAACGGCAGCAATAAACACTTAATAAGAATTGAGGATTTAAACGGTAATTATTTTAATATTGGTATGACCTTAGCAAGAACGGATGTATACGATCCTGAGGGCAGACATTATTTGATAGGCAGCGGAGCCACAACTGAAATCCTCAGCGATATTGAAGATGATGATATTTATGCTGTGTTTAGGACTACCGACCCCACCGGAAGTAACCTTGAATACTTTTATATGGGTCCTAACGGCGGTCTTTGGGATAATAAATATCTTGACGTTGTAAAAGACCAAGCAGGTAAAATAATATCAAAATATCAATATGCTGATAACAAACTTTCTAAAAGTAATGACAAATCAATATATTACATTAATGAGGTGAATAATGTTAATAACGGACGAGTATCTAGTATAGTATACGACAGCGGGGAAGCGATTACATATACTTATGATGACGAGAATATGACATATACCGAAAGCTCAAATCAGGGCGGAAGTAAAACTACGGTGTATAACGATGCTTTCCTGCCTGTTTCGGTATCAGACGGAATCACAACTACAACCTATACATATGACAGTAAATACAGGCTTGCTTCTGAAACGACGGACGGCGTAACGATTACCTATACCTATGACTCTAACGGTAATCTTATTTCAAGCGAATCGGACGATACGGAAAACGGCGTTAATACCGATTATACGTACGACAACGACGGCAGGGTGACTATTGAAAAAACAGGTGACGACTATACCTATTATTCATATAACACAAATGGTGATGTGGTTCTGTCCGGCGCACTCAAGGATCAGTATAAAAACAGTCCGCCGCAAAGCATTAACGAAAACAACTTGACATACTTTGACGTTACGGAGTATAATTACGATAGTAACGGACGTTTAATTGAAACGTCGTCGGATAACAGCACAGAAAGCTATACGTACGACCAGTACGGTAATACGACGAGCGTTGAGACAGAGTATACCGAGGATAATGAAACTGTTACCGATACAACGACATATACCTATGATGTTTTAGGCAATGTCCTTACGTCAACTCAGGATAACGAAACCACAACCTACACCTACGACGACGCAGGAAGAACTCTGCTCGTAAACGATAACGGAAAGTGCACGAGAACGCTATATGATGACTTCGGCAGAGTGGTGCAGGAAATCGATCCCGAGGATTACGACAGCACTAAAGAGGGCTTGCCGAGCGCAAATACGTATTCTGATTCTAACGTTGGTCAGCGTTATCATTACAACAGCCAAAACCAGATTGATTATGAAATCAACCGCCTGAACGTAAGAACGGATTATACGTATCATAATAACGGCGTTAAGGCAACGGAAGATTTTGATATATATAATTACAGCTACAACCCTCAGGGCAACGTAACCCAAATACAAATTACGGGGACAACCACACCCTATGCTACGTACAATTATGATACAACAGGCTTAGTACTGAATTCGATTGATTACGGCAACGGTCAGAGCGTATTATACGAATACAATAACGACGGTAAGGTTAAAAAACAAAAATACAAGGCAAGCGCGAATGTTAACCCCGTAACGCAGTTTGTATATGAATATGGAACTGACGGCGAGCTTTCGGCAAAGATTGATATTAATTCTGAGCGTTATACGGCGTATTCGGGAAATTCGGTAACCGTAAGCGAGCTTGTAACGACGGTTAATAATAACGAAACTGAATACAGCGCAGGCACGCTGATATATTCGTATACGGATACCGAGGAAGCAACGGAAAACGGGGTGACAACTCCCGCAACCTCAACGAAGAGCTATAACGGCAATACGGTGGGGATAACGTATAACGAGAATAGTACTGCATATACAATTAATAACAGCAGCTTATTCAGTCTCGCCGAAACGAACGACGAAGCTAACCATACCTCAGCAACAGTATTAAAGGACAGCAGCGATAATACGCTGTTCTCAAACAGCTATACCTACGACACCGACGGAAACGTAACGGGTATGACAAGCGGTGGCGTAAGTACAAGTTACGTCTACGATACAAAAGGCAGAATTACCGAGTACCATCAAGGTAATGAAGCTGCGTACTATACGTACGATTCAAAAGGACAGCTTATCCGTGAGGATTTGAACTATACTGATTACCAAAAGACAAAGACTTATCAGTATAACAGTCGCGGAAACGTAACGCGCGTGAAGGAATACGACTATACACGAGGAGAACTCGGCGAGCTTACAGGTCAGGAAGTGTACAATTTTGAATATGAGGATGAAGTATGGCTTGATGAATTACAGTTAACATATGAAGGATTCTCGTTTTTTTCGTATGACGATGCAGGAAATCCAACTCAGATTGAATTATCGGAACCTGAGTGGACAAACGGTCGACAGCTAAAACGAATGGGAGTGTTAGGCGGGGATTATACCCTGTTTTCAGGGACATATGACGACGAAGGAATAAGAACGAGATCAAGCGATCTTACCGGAACCACAAGATACTATACGACTGAGGACGGGAAGATAACGTCTCAGTACGCGCTGAATAACAATAACGGGGAAAAGACAGAGGAAATCATCTTCCTGTATAATGGTGAAGAACTGTTTGCTGCGAGTTACCGGGGCAGAACGTATTACTATGTCAAGAATGCAATGGGCGATGTAATTAGCGTACTGAATGAGGAAGGCGAAAATGTTGTAGAATACGCGTACAATGCATGGGGAGATATAGTAAAGAAGGAAACGCTGACAACAAATGAGAATAATGTTGAGTTGCAGAATGTAGATATTGAGTTTGAGGAAAAGAATCCAATTACTTATAGAAGCTACTACTGCGACATATCAACAGGGATGTATTATTTGCAAAGCAGATACTATATGCCGGTGCTTTGCCGATTTATAAACGCAGACATACCTGACATAGCACAGCAGAGTAAGGACGAAATAAACGGACTCAACCTCTTTGCATACTGCAATAATGATCCGGTGAATAATGTCGATCCAAGCGGATATAAAGCAACATATAATGAAAAAAATATTATTTATTATATCGTTAAAGAAAAATTGTTAAAAGGTTATAAAAAGGTTAAAAGTATAAATGATTCGTCTATAAAAAAGAATAAATTTGGATTATATAGAATAAATATTACATTTTATGTCAATAATAAAAAACAACATATTGACATATTGTGGGGAAATAAATCGAGTTGGACTTCAATGCTGACTAATGAAAAGAAAAGGCTTGAACGTGCAACTAATAATTCAAAATACTCACAACTAATTGCCATGTCCTCAAACGCATATGACTTAAGGGACTATTATGTAGCCTTAGCAAATGAATTTATGAAATTCGCATTAGTGATTTCAACGGCATTGTATAAGCAATTTTGTGATGGAAAGGGTGCATTTTATTCTACTTATTATAAACGAACTTGGGGCTCTAAGTATTTAGTTAGCCTAAATAGCAGTAAAATATTATTTATTGTTGACGGATATTCAAATCTAAAAGGCGGTTACATCATTAATTTATGTGGGAAAGGATATGAGAAGATATGAATACATCAACGAAAATAAAAGCAATTGTTATATTGATAACATCTTGGTTTTTTAGCGTAATACTATTGTTCCTTTCATTTGTTATTAACATCCCCGAATCAGTTAATTATCTAAATTTTAATGTTTCTCATATTGATTTAGTGATTATAACAAAGATAATTAGCTTATTATTTTTTGTATTTTCATTCTTACTTACTGTTCTATTTGTATATTTTTTTATACTAAGAAAAAAGAATACAAGAATTGTGGTTTATTCTTCTTTTATCATGATAGCAATTGTTGTTATATCGGTTGTTACTATTGAGCTAAACTTTTCTAAGAATTATGGTGAGGCTTTTGATGAACAATTAGTTATATATGAGAATAAAGTTCCATATTCCGCAGATTTATTAAGCCTTTATGAAGCTGGTGATGTTGATTCAATAAGATGTAATTATGATGAATATAAATTATTCAAGAATAAATATATTGCTATTAACTGTGATTCTGTGGATTCAACTTACAGTCAAATAGATTGTTCAATGTACTGTAAAATTGACTATTTTACAACAAACAATAAATATATGTATTCTCAATTCTTAAAACAGATTCCTGAATCCGTTTATGATTTCGATTTATCTGAAAGTGATGGAACCATAATAGGCAAATCACAAATATCTGATGAAACAGGAAATTTTATAACAACAATTATGGTACAACGAGATTTAAAGGTTTTAGTGTTATCGCTTACAACAACAGAGTTGGATTATCAAAGTAATGCGGTTGATACGGCTAAGCAATATTTCAATCAATTTAGTATGCTTTAGAATATGAAATAGTTGGGCAGGAATTAGAAACAATAGAGGACGCTTCTCTGTCCAGCTTGTAGTATTGTGTATGGGCTTGCCCATCAATAATTCTCAACTCTTAACTAAAAAACGCTTCGGATTTTCCGAAGCGTTATATTATTGTCTTATCAGCGCGTTCATATCGTTCCGTGCGATTCTAATTAAATCCTTTCTCGTGTGTATCTCGTGCTTTTCAAAGGTGTAGGAGGCCGCCTGAATAAGTCCTATCAGTATCATCATAAAGATTATCTGTTTCGGCGAATTGAAGATGTAGTCCGAAAGTCCGAACGCGAAGTACGAAATAAATGAAAACATCAGTATTGCGGTTATTTCAAGCGTGTTGTTCTTGGTAATGTCAATCTCGAGCAGCTTGCCCGCCGCGTAGCATATAATCACGAAAAGGAATATCAGTCCGACTATACCGAGCTCCGCCCATATCTCAATCACAAAGTTGTGCGAATGAGGCTTGTTAAGACCGTAGGTGAGAAGCACTCTTCCCGACGACTCACAGCCGAAGCCCATACCGAATATAAGCGGAAAAGCGTGGTGAGTCAGGAAATCGAGCATACTTCTCCATATCTCAAAATGCCTTGCCGACGAAAGCAGCGCCTCCTCGGGAGAAACCGGCAGGAAGGTCACGTTCGGATAAATATTTATCCTTCCGTACCTTGAAAGTATGGAGAATACCGAGCTTCCTACGGTGGGAACCGCGAGCGCAAGCATTGTAAGAGCGTGACGCTTAAGGAATAATATGAACAGCCCAACCCAAAGCGCAATCATAAGGTAACAGCCCGCTCTCGTCTGAGTTGACGCCATACCGAAGCTTATGCAAACGAGCGCTGCGAAACGAAGAACCTTTTCTTTTTTGCTTTTCGCATTAAACAGAAGGTAAACTCCAAGCGGAAACGCAACTATCATAAAGGTTGCAAGCAGGTTCGGGTTAGAGAAGAAGCCGCTCGCCCTGTTAGTCCACATAAACGTTGATATTTTAAACGGCATAGCCGTATAAACTGCGGTATCAAGATTGCGGTAGAAGGGAGTTGTGAGCACGAGCCTGAGCGGATAATAACCGTTTGCGTAAAGCACGAAGGTTACGAACTGAACCGCTCCGACCGCTCCGTTAATCGCTGCAGAAGCGACAAGAGCCGATATTATCTTTTCTATTCTTTCCCTCGTCCTTGCAAGGTTATATATCATTACCTGAATAAGTATTACAGCCCACCATAGCCCCGCGCTTCCGAGCGTGTCAAGCTTAGTCTTTGACCATAGCGCCGAAATCAGCATATAGGTTAGAAAGCATAGCTCTATTTTGCCTATGTTTCCGAGCCTTGCGAGCCTGCCCTCCTTAGTCCACTGCCGCTTGAAAATTATGTATGCGGCAAAGAGGATAAACGGGCTTACGTATTCTGGCAGCAGAAAAAAGGAGAATACCGTAAATAAAAGCCAGTACCACGCAGGATTGGCTTTGTATTTTTCGGTAAACTCTTTAAACCCTTGTTTCATTAAACGTACCGTCCATAATAACTTTATACCATAATACTACCTTTTACGCGTTTTTTCAAGCCTATCTTTTGAATGTAAAATAAATGTTGCATTTATTTAAAATATATAGTATAATTATTAACTGTTATAATATAATCTTATGATAAGGAGCACTCAAAATATGAGCGATGAAATTAATAATATCTCCGAACTCGATGAGAAATTAAACGAAGAGCCCGCTGAGGAAATAGTGAACGAAGCGGCTGACGAAGTAACGATTGACGCCGAAAATCCCAAGCTTGAGGAAAACGACAACTGGGAGTTTGACGGCGAGGCGCATACCCTTAAGGATACTCTTATTCAGGGCGATGAAATTGAAATCGAAATCCCCGAAAGAAAGATTTCCTACGAAACGAGGGAAAGACCTAAGGCAGTAGCCGAAAAGAGGGAGGAAGCTCCGAAAATAAGCAAAAAGGATAATAAGAATATTACTAAATTCCTTATTGCCGCGATTATCGGCGTGCTTTTAATCGGCGCCCTTGTGTTCCTTGGTATCCGTTACTATACCGTACCGAGCAAAATCGGCGCGAGCGAAACCCACGAGGTTACCAATCCCGGTAACGTTGCGCTTTCCGTAGGCGATGTTAAGGTGAGCGCGGGTATGTATAGCTACTACTACAACCAGATTTTAACCTCCTATTATTCGCAGGCGCAGCAGGGCTATGTTGAGCTTGATTATACCAAGCCACTTGACGAGCAGAAAACTACGGACGACGACGGAAACGAAATTACGTGGGACGAGAAGATTCATGACGACGTTGAAACCTGGCTCCAGCAGCTTGTTGCTTATTACAGCAAGGGCGTTGATGAGAAAATAACCATCAGCGAGGAGGACCAGAAGAATATCGACGAGCAGATTGAAGCCGTTAAGACCGCCGCAGAAAGCGCAAATCAGTCCCTTGACGAATACATTGAGGCTAATTACGGTCCGTACGTAACGCTTGCAACGCTCAGGAACGCTAACGAGTGGTATGCAATAGCTCAGCAGTATGCAAGGAAGCTCGCTATCGAAATTAACCCGAGTGAAAAAGAGGTTAATAAGTACTTTGAGGAGCATAAGGACGAATTTCAGCAGATAAAGTTTTCATGGCTTCCTGTTCCTTACAGCGAGGACAATATGGAAGAAACGGTGAAAAGCTGTGAAAAGTATGCCGGTGAGTTTAAAACCACCGAGGATATGAAAAAAGCAATTCCCGTTGTATGTAAGTACGTTATTGACCAATACATTGAAGCAGGCTATTATGCAAGCGCCGACCAGTGCGCCGAGGAAATCGCGGGTAACGTTGAAACGAGCGTTACCGTTGACGATACGAGTATGCTGACCCAGGAAATCCTTGACTGGCTGTTCTCCGAGGATACGAAGGTGGGAACCTGTAAGGCGTTTAACCTTGAGAACTATCAGGCAATGGTAATTATCCTTAAGACTAATGAGCCCTCGCTTCTTGATGATACGGTATACAGCGTAAGGCATATCCTTATTACGCCTCAGACCGAGGAAGACTCCGAGGAAGAGGAGGACGAGGATGCTGAGGCGCAGACCACGATTACCGACGAGCAGTGGAAGGCTGCCGAAAAGCAGGCTAACGACATTCTCGCCGAATACGAAAAGGGCGATAAGACCGAATACTCTTTCGCGCTTCTTGCCGAAAAGTACACGGCTGATACGGCTTCCGTATCCGCTGGCGGTCAGGGCGGCTTCGGCGGACTATACCAGAATACTCCGCTCGGTCAGATGGTTCCCGAGTTTGAAAACTGGGCTACCGACGAAACGAGAAAGTACGGCGACACGGGTATTGTTAAATCACAGTACGGCTATCACATTATGTATTTCGTTGACGCGGGTCCCGAATACCTCGCAAACTCAAAGCTTTATGCAAGTATTGACGAAGAGGAAAAGTTCGTTGACTCCTATCCTGTAAAGAAACATAAGAAGGTTATCGAAAGAGTATCCGAGGCGGTTGAAGCGAGCGTTAAAAAGCTCGTTGACGACGCTATGGCACAGCAGAGTTCCTCATCCTCCTCCGATTATGACGACGATAGCACTTATTCCGACGACGATTATTCGTATCTTGAGGACGGCGAGGAGGTAATCCTTGACGACGGCGAATATGTTGAGGAGCCCGATGAAAACGGCGAAGCAGGCGAGGATTTCGACGACAGCGACAGCACTGTAGTCGAGGGCGACTGATAATATTTAATATATAATAAAAATTTACTTGTAATATCGCGGATATTGTTGTAAAATATCAAACGATTAAAAATAAACCTTAAAAGGAATGATAATTATGGCTAAGGAAAACGAAAAGAAGGCGCTCAAGCTTGAAGCAAAGCGCGAGGCTGCCGTTGCTAAAAAGGCTGAGCTCAACGAAAAGATTGAGGAGCTCAGAGTAAAAATCCTTGAGGAAAAGGACGAAAAGGTAAAGGCTCAGCTCAGAAAGGAAAGAGAGGAACTTAATATCCAGAGAAGCGGTATCGTTATCTCCGATGATAAGGTTGTAGTACCGATGCCTAAAAAGAAGAAAAAGACTATTCAGGCTTGTATTGCAATCGTTGTTGTAATCGCTCTGCTTTTCACGTACGTTGCAACGGGTCTTGCAAAGCACGGCTTCGTAAGCACCCTCGGTTATCCCCAGAGAGCCTTCACGGGTCTTGTATTAACCGATTATCAGGGTAAAAAGCACAGCATTAAGACCTCTACCTATAATTACTACTATGCAAATTACTACAGGAATCTTGAACAGCAGCAGAGCTTATATGCTCAGTATTTAGGTACTCAGTCGGAGGACAGTATTGACTTTGACAAGCCGCTTTCAAAGCAGATGACCAAGGATGACGACGGCAACGAAATCACCTGGGCAAAGAAGGTGCAGGATACCGTTCTTGATAATATCAAGAATGTATATTCGCTTTACTATGCTGCAGTTGATGCCAATAACGGCGTAGAGCCCGAAATCACCGAAGAAGAGCAGCAGGAAATCGACGAATCCTTAGATCAGATGAAGGAATATGCAAAGTCCGCTAAGTATACGCTTGACGCATATCTTTCGCTTGCTATTGCATACGGCGTTAATTCCGAGGTTGTACTTCACGAGGGCAAGGTTCAGACTATTGCCGAAAACTTTGAAGAGGATTATCAGTTCTCCGATACTGAATATGATGAATATAAGAAGGCGCACGAGGATGAGCTTAAGGGCGTTGACGTTATGTACTTTGAGGCTGATAACGAGGATGACGCTGCAGCATTCGTTAAGGCGCTCAAGGCTGACGGTTCAAACTTTACCGAGCTTGCTTCAAAATACGCTTCTACTGATTGGGATAAAAAGGCTAATAAGAACGCTGACGAGGTTACATATTATAACCTCACAAGAGCTAACCTTCAGGCGCTCGGCGGAGCTATTGGCGTAGCTGACGAGCATGCTGAGGAAGCTGAAGAAGGCGAAAGCGAGGAAGAACACGAGGATACATATTCCGGCCTTGACTGGCTCTTCTCAGCTGACAGAAAAGCCGGCGATAAGAAAAATTATTCAACAAGCGTTGTTTACGTTCTTAAGCCCGCATATCTTGACGAGAGCAATACCGTTAACGTTCGCCATATCCTAATTCAGCCGGAGGAGGCTGATGAATCATCAGATGATGACGAAGAGGACGCTGAACCCACTAAGATTAATGCTTCTGAGGCTACCGAGGAACAGCTTGCGGCGGCTAAGAAAAAGGCTGAGGACGTACTTGCCGAGTACAATAAGGGTGAAAAGACGGCTGAGGCTTTCGCAGAGCTTGCAAAGCAGTATTCCGCCGACGGTAACGCTTCAACGGGCGGTCTTTACGAGGCTGTATATAAGAATATGATGGTACCGACCTTTAATAACTGGATTTTCGATTCCTCACGCAAGGAAGGCGACGTTGGTATTGTATTAACTGAGTACGGCTATCATATTATGTATTTCGAGGGCAAGAACGATTTACTTAACTGGCAGGCTGCCGCTAAAACCGCTCTCTCAGCGGACGGAAGCGAATCCTCGCTCAATAAGATTGAGAACGATTCCAAGATTAAGAAATCCTTCCTCGGTTCGCGTTACTTTGTAAATGATATGGACTTCTCATAAAAGTTAAATAATATAAGTACTTATTACCTCCGACGGTGCATATGTATTGTCGGAGGTATTTATTATGAATGATGTTAACAACGCTTTTGATAAGGGCAAGCACAGCGTATTAATCCAGAACCGCGACTCAATGGAGCTTGAGGGAATTAAGGACGTAGGAGGCTTTAACGAGGAGGTAATTACCGCAGAGAGCGAATGCGGCGGTATAGTAATTCGTGGGAATAATCTTCACGTTGACGAGCTTAATCTCGAGCTCGGAAAGCTTAAAATAAGCGGAAGAATATCCGCCTTTATCTATAACGATAAGGTAGCGGGCAAGGGCTTCTGGGGGAGAGTGTTCTCATAACTCACGGATTAGTCTGCTTTTTATTCCTCGGCTTTGCCTTCGGTGCCGTTTTTGATTTTATAACCGCGCTTGAAAGAGCCGTGAATAATAAATGGCTGAGCTTCACGGCGGATTTGATTATTGCCGTGCTTTTTTCGCTCGCCTTCGGCTGTGCCATGATAGCGTATTCTAACGGTAATTTCAGGTGGCTTTACCTGTTTTATTCCTTTATTTCAGCCGTGCTTTATATGCTCATTTTGCACAGGTTTTTATATAAAATGTGGAACGGGATTTTTACACCCTTAAGGCTTCTTGTTAAAAAACTTAAAAAAGCTAAAAAATAAGAAAAAACTATTGCATTACCTCTCTTTATATATTATAATATATAGGTGTTAAAGTGTCGCGCTATACAATATATGCTAAGAAAAGGAGAGATTGCTTTGAAGGAACAGGCTCAAAAGGTTAATAAGAAGTCGCTCATCAGGGCTGTTGTTATTACCGCAATTGCCTTGCTTCTTGTATACTGCTCATATTCTCTTATTAATAACTACGTTGATATAAGCAGGCTTAAGGCTCAGGCTTCCGAAGCGCAGCTTAAGTATGAGCAGCAGATTAAAGAAAATGAGAAGATTAAAGCAATTCTTGATTCCGATAACAAGGACGAGTATATTGAGGAAAAAGCAAGAGAAAAGGGATATGTAAAGGAGGGCGAAACCGTCTTTTACGACATATCTGACAGTAAATAAAAATGATGGGCGGCTTGGGGTGTCCTACGCAAAGAAGAATAGGTTTTGGCTTTGTCCTTTTGCCCCTAA
>CALCYI010000032.1 GCA_937907605.1 uncultured Clostridia bacterium
ATGCGGCGCTGAACTCAGCAGAGAGGCTAAGACTATTACAGCACTTGGTCACGACTTCAGCGTAGTTGTAGAGACAGTTGCTCCTACATGTACTGAAGGCGGCTATACCACATATAAGTGTTCACGTTGTGACGAAACTGAAAACAGAGACTTTACTGAAGCTACCGGTCATACCGCTGCTGCTGCTGTACAGGAGAACGTAGTTGCTGCTACATGTACAGCTGACGGTTCATATGACGAGGTTGTATACTGCTCAGTATGCGGCGCTGAACTCAGCAGAGAGGCTAAGACTATTACAGCACTTGGTCACGACATGGGCGAATGGCAGGATGCAGGCGGATACGTTGCTCCTACATGTACTGAAGACGGTACAAACGGCGGACAGATCAGATACTGCTCACGTTGCGATTACTTCGAGACTCAGGGCGGCGAAACAATTCCTGCACTTGGTCACGTAGAAGGCGATCCTGTTACAGAGAACAACGTAGATCCTTCCTGTACTGAGGCTGGCTCATATGACACAGTAGTATACTGTACACGTTGTGGTGCTGAACTCAGCAGAGAAACCACAACTGTTGACGCTCTCGGTCACGACCTTGGCGATTGGACAGAATACGAAGAAGCAGTTGAAGCAACCTGTACTGAGGCTGGTAAGACTGCGGTTGAGAGACAGTATTGCTCACGTTGCGACTTCTATAATGAGCGCGGCGGCGAAGTAATCGATGCTCTCGACCACAATTACGAAGCTGTTGTAACTGATCCGACTTGTACAGAAGACGGTTACACAACCTACACCTGCTCACGCTGCGGCGATAGCTATGTTGCTAATTACGTAGACGCTCTTGGTCACGACTTTGTTCTTAAAGAGCATCAGGATGCTACCGAAGACGAAGACGGTTATGATTACTATGAGTGCTCACGCTGTGACGAAACTAAGACTGATGTTATTCCTGCACTTGAGCACGTTCACGTTGCAGGCGAAGCTGTAGAAGAGAACGTTGTTCCTGCTACATGTACAGAGGCTGGTTCTAAGGAGATAGTTGTTTACTGTACAAAGGGCGACGGCTACGAATTCTCAAGAGAGACTGTTGAAATTCCTGCTCTCAATCACGCTTGGGGCGAATGGACAGTAACAACTGCTGCTGTTCCCGCAACCTGTGAGGAAGACGGTGTAACCGCTGTTGAAACCAGAGTTTGTGCTAATGACGCATCTCATACAGAGACCAGAGGCGGCGAAGTAATTCCTGCACTTGAAGGTATCTACATCTCCATCGGCGAATATGACACCAACCTTGGTACTGCAACCTTCACTAAGACGGGCAAGACCGCTTATGAGAACGGTTATCTCTATGAAGAAGACGCTAAGTATGCTGTAAAGGCTACTGCTTCTGACAACGGCGTATTCGTTGGTTGGGCAATTGACTCACGTATCGTATCCGAAAAGGCTACTTATAGCAATACTGCTTATACTGACCTTGTTCTTACTCCTGTATTCATTGAGAAGGCAGAACAGGAAACTCAGACAGTAGTATTCTTAAGCAAGTACGGCGATATCCTTTCAACTCAGCCGGTACCTGTTGAAACAGTTCCGAGCGCTGCTACAGTTGCTCTTAACGGCTACACCTTCCTTGGTTGGAAGATCAACAACGAGGGCGACTTCGTTGACGAAGCTGCTATTAAGGCACTCACAGAATCCGCTAAGATCTATGCTGTATATGAGAAGGATGCTGCTTCCACTGGTTACACAGTAACTATCGACGGTGAAGGCACTATTAAGGATAAGGACGGCAATGTAATCGACGGCACAGGCCTTACCTTCGATACTAAGGTAACCGTAAGTGCTGAAGGCGCTACTGCTTGGAAGGTTGGCGATGAAATCGTTTCTTACGAATCTGATTACACCTTCTACGTAGGCGGCAACATCACTCTTACTCCTGTATTTGATGAAGTAGAAGAAGAGGCTAAGGTTTACATTACCGGTGCTACTGCTGTTGCTAATACTGATACAAAGTGGAACATCTTTGCTACCAGAACTACTCCGGAAGGATCAACAGCTATCGATCGTGGTTTCGTTTACGGTTCTGACGCTACTGTTCCTGCTACCGTGGCTGAAATCGACCTTGACAATCCTTCAGGTTACAAGGTAACTCACGGTACTCCGACAGCTTCTGAGCAGTTCTCACTTACAATAGGTATTAAGAAGACCAGCACAGCTGCATTCTATGCTTATGTAACATACGTAGATGCAAGCGGTACACATAATACCGTATTCTCACAGCGCTTCGTTAAGAGCGGTGCTGACTCAAGAGAATAATCACAATATAAATAATTTAAAAACTCTTATCCATCAGGATAGAGCTATATAGGAGGTATTATTATGAAGGAACTTTATAATAAGCCGGAACTTGTTGTTGATGAATTCAAGCTTGTTGACGTAATGACTGCTTCTACTGAAGGCGGTAACGACGGCACAGTAATCGACGAAGATATCTAATAGGTTTTGGCACTTCATAAGACCGAAAGGGGCGCGGAGCAATCCGCGCCTTTTTTCATTACGTCTTGATTATTGATTAATTATATGTTATAATGACAATGAATAAAACTGATTTTTCAGGAGGTCATCCTATGAAACGGATTAGTAGCATAGTATTGTCCGTAGTTTTGGCTTTTACTATGTGCTTTACCCCTGCGGTTAACTTTCTTGCGGCTGGCGCGGAGGATTTATTTGAATTTACCGTGGACGCCGATAACGAATATGCCGCTGTAAATAAGTATAAGTATATCAGTTCTTATGATTATACGGACGTCAATATTCCCGATAATTATTACGGATACCCCGTAACCGTTATTTCAGCCAATGCCTTTCGCGGCGCTGTGGCTCTTGAGACGGTTGGTATTCCTCATTCTGTTAAAGAAATCGGAAAGCGCGCTTTCAACAGCTGTAGCTCTTTAAACGATCTTGTAATGCCTAATTCACAGATAGAGAAAATCGGCGACGGAGCGTTCGCTTACTGTACGAGCTTTACTGAATTCACTATTCCTGCAAGTGTTACAAGCATAGGCGATTCGGTATTTTCAAGCTGTGATAATCTTAAGAAATTCATTGTTGAAGAGGGTAATTCCTATTATACGGCACCAAACGGAGTACTTTATAATAAAAATCAGACCGTTCTGATAAAAATTCCTTCTGCATATTCATCAGATACATATACTGTACCCGACGGTGTTACCACTCTTGCCGCGGACGCATTATACAATACTCCGAGTGACGCTGAACTTAAAACACTTATTCTTCCTGCATCTTTAACGACGGTAGGGGAAGCGGCAGTAGGAGAAAACCCAGTGCTTGAAAAAATCTATTATCTCGGTAGCGCTGAGGATTGGAGCAACGTTACGATTGAGGAATATGGCAACGACGATCTTTTGCCGGTTGCCGACGGAGGAAAGCTGATTTTCCATTCAGAGCATACTCTCGTTGAAAAGAGCTATACTGCTCCTGCCTGTACCACTGCAGGCTCAAGAATTTCTGAATGTTCCGTATGCGGAACAGAGGTTACAGAGGTGCTTGACGCTCTCGGTCACGAGTATCAGGCTGTTGTAACGGAGCCAACTTGTACCGAAGGCGGTTATACCGTATACACCTGCTCGCGCTGCGGAGATACCTACACGGCTGACGAAACTGCCGCTCTCGGTCACGATTACAAGGCGGTTGTAACCGAGCCGAGCTGCACTGAGGGCGGCTACACTACATATACCTGTTCACGCTGCGGCGATACTTACACAGCTGATGAAACCGACGCTCTCGGTCATGACTATCAGGCTGTTGTAACCGAGCCGAGCTGCACTGAAGGCGGCTTTACCACTTATACCTGCTCACGCTGTGGTGATGTGTACACTGCTGATGAGACTGCTGCACTCGGTCACGACTATCAGATATCCGAGCACAAGGACGCCTCATACAGCGAAGCAGGATACGATAAGTACACCTGCACGCGCTGCGGCGATAGTTATACTATTGATATTCCTAAGCTTGAGGGTATAATTATTAAGGTTAATTCATCAGAACTCGGAAGCGTTGAAATCATCGGCGGTAAGACAGTTGAGGGCATTGACGGTAAGTTGTTTGATAAGGGAGAAAGTTACTCTTTAACCGCTACCGCAAATGATAATACAGATTTTGCAGGTTGGACGATAGGCAGCCGTGTTATTACAACTGATGCCGTTTACACTAATACAGCGTATACGCATCTTGAGTACACTCCGCTTTTTGTGGAGAAAGAAGCGTCTGAGGAGCATACGATTGTATTCCTTAATAAATACGGAGATATTCTCGCTACCGAGAAAGCGGGTAACGATATAAAGATACCCCGTGAGTCTGAGCCTGAAATGCTTAATCTGCCCGGATACGTGTTTAGTGGATGGACTAAGGATGGAAAAGCAATTTCAAATGATGAAATCAGGGCACTTACCGAATCTGCAAAGATTGTTGCCGACTACACGAAAGAGACCACCCAGGTTTATAATATTACTGCAATTGGTGCAGAAATCACTGACAGTAATGGAAATGCTATTGACGGCACGAATCTGACGTTCGATACAAAGGTAACCGTAAAGTTTGAAAATGCGAAAGCAATAAAGTGCGGGGACGATATTGTATCATACGGCGACTCCTATACCCTATATATTGCCGGCGATATTGAACTAACGCCGGTGTATGAGGAAATAGTAGAAGAAGAGGCACAGGTTAAAATCATTGGTGCTAACAGGGTTGCCGGCACGGATACTAAGTTCAATATTTATGCAACAAGGACCGTGCCAAAGGACTGGACGGTAATAGACAGAGGTTTCATCTACGGCAGAAAGGACAAGGTTCCAGAGAGCAAAGAGAATATTAATCTTGACTCGCTTCCGAGCGGAGTTAAAGCTTGTCACGGAACGCCGACTCAGTCAAATCAGTTTGTTCTCGTTATCGGAGTTAAATCTTCTATTGGCGCGCGTTTCTATGCGTATGCTACTATTAATAAGGGCGATGAAACCAGGGTAATTATTTCCGATTCATATGACGTTATCCCATAAAGACACATAAAGAAAACAGGCATCCGTCGGATGCCTGTTTTAATATTATCCTATTCTTTTTCTGCCTTTAACTCTGCTGCGGTTTGGTTATAGATATAATCAATGAGCATTTCCTTATTTTTTTCAACGTCTATATCTATAACGCTCGCTCCGCCGTGGTTTGCATAATCCCAGGTCCCCTCAAACGGGATTTTTTCCTCAAACATTTCTCCCGTTATACAGAAGCCGAGATACGCGCCGACCGCTTTAAGCTGGCTCTTTGACAAATCCGTTTCGATGTACTTCGCGCTGGCGTTTGCCATGCTGTACAGCCTGAGCGGGTTTTTCTTTGCCTTGTTGAGAATGGCGTTAATAACTGTTCTCTGGCGTTTGGTACGGTTGAAGTCGGTATCGATTTTCCTTATCCTGCAGTATGCAAGCGCCTGCTCGCCCGTGAGGTTGTGCTGACCTGCTTCAAGCTTTGCGCCGCCGTATCTTTTCTTGTGCTTGTTTACCTCTTTTGCTTCCTTCTTGGTTACGTTAACCTCAACGCCGCCTATGGAATCAACGAGCACCTTGAACATCTCAAAATTAGTAACGACGTAGCCGTCAACCTTAACACCGAAATTGTACTCAATCGTCTGCGCGACTCCGCTGTATCCGTCCTTACCCGTTGAAGCGTTAAGGCGCTGATTTTTATCGAGCGACGGAATGTATACCCACGTGTCCCTTAAAAACGAGGTGGACTTGATACAGTGGTGCTTTGTGTCAATGCTAAGAAGCATCATCGTATCGGGGCGGCTCGTTTCAACCTCCTGGTCCGGTCTTGCGTCAACGCCGAGTAGAAGCACGTTTTTTACCGCTGGGTCGCTCTTAAGCTCGGAGGCGGTAACGTAGGGGTTGTCCTTTGCTTTATCGTAATTAACCTTTGCAAGCACGCCCTCGACCATACCGACTGCAATAATAATTATCGCAAGGAGTATTGCAAGCACGGACAGTTTGCGGTTCCTTTTATTTCTCTTCTTTTTCTTCTGGTTTGAGGATTGCTTTTTTTGCTGTCTTTGCTCGGCGCGCATACGCTGATATTCCTCGCGCTCTCTAAGTTCGTTATCCTCGTTGTACGCGGCGTTAATATCGCTGTATATATCGTCCTGATTATCCCTTACCTCAGCCGAGGAGGGCTTGCTTTTAAAGAAGGGCAAATCGTCGGGAGCGGAGCCGTAATAATTCTCGTCAATCGGAACGCTCCTGTCCCTTGTATCGTTATTAATCCTTTTCTGAGGATTGAAGCCTTCATTATCAAATCTTGGCATAAATTCACCTTCACAGTTTTAATGCAAGAATAATTTTACTACAATACATAGGTGTTTTCAACTTTTATTTTATTAATTATTGATTTTGTAATAAAATTAATATATTATAATAATGCAAGTTATCCAGACGGTTGCGCAGATTATATCTGTGAGGAAAGTCCGAGCAGCACAGAGCAGGATAACGGCTAACGGCCGCCGAGAGTGATCTTAGGGAAAGTGCAACAGAAATAAACCGCCGAAATATTCGGTAAGGATGGAAAGGCGGGGTAAGAGCCCACCGAGCGGGTGGTAACATCCGCTGCCATGTAAACCCTATCCGCTGCAACGCCGACTGAGGGGATGTTTGCTCGACACGTAACCTCGAAGGGCGGCTTGAGCGTATTGGTAACAATACGTCGAGATAGATAACCGTCCACGACAGAACTCGGCTTACGGGTAACTTGCATATTCTTTAAAATTTGAGGTAATACCTTATGCTTGTTAATATGAAAACGCTGCTTGAAAAAGCAGAGGAGGGAAACTACGCCGTAGGCTCGTTCTCAGTTGCTAATATGGAGATGGTGCTCGGCGTGATTAAAGCCGCCGAGGAGCTCGGCGCCCCGATAATTCTCCAGATTGCCGAGGTGCGCTTGAAGCAGTCACCGCTTGAGGTTATAGGGCCTCTTATGGTCGCCGCTGCTAAGAACGCGAAGGTACCCGTCGCGGTGCATTTTGACCACGGCAAAACTATGGAAAAGATAAAGCTTGCGCTTGAAATCGGCTTTACCTCCGTAATGTATGACGGCTCACATTTACCGCTCGATGAGAATATAAAAATGACTAATGCGGTAATCGCCGAAGCTGAAAAATACGGCGCTGCGGTTGAGGCTGAAATCGGCTGCGTAGGCGGCAGCGAGGACGGAAGCGAGGATATCGCGATAAACTGCACCAAGCCCGAAGACGCTGTAAGATTTGAAAATGAAACGGGCGTTGACGCGCTCGCGATTGCAATAGGCAACGCCCACGGTAATTACAAGAGCACGCCGAAGCTGCGTTTTGACATTCTTGAAACGGTTGACTCTCTTACTAAAACTCCGCTCGTGCTTCACGGCGGAACGGGCATTTCACCCGAGGATTTCGTCCGCTGCTCAAAGACGGGCATAAGAAAGATTAATATTGCAACCGCAACCTTTGATACCGTTGAAAGCACCGTCAGAGAAGCATATAATAATGGCTCAATTAACGGCTACTACGACCTTCAGAGCGCTGAGGTTGAGGGCGCTTACAATAACGCTAAAAAACATATTTTAATATTCGGCAGTGATAATAAGGCAAAGGAGTAAGAACTATGCAGAAATACGTTGAATTTGATATGACTAAACCGCTCGATTTTATCCCTATAGGAAGAATCGCTATTGACTTTAACCCTACGGATATGTATATGCCGCTCTCAAAGTCGTCTAATTTTAATAAATATGTTGGCGGCTCTCCCGCGAATATCGCAGTCGGTCTTGCAAGGCTTGGCTGTAAGGTCGGCTTCCAGGGTTGTGTTTCCGACGACCAGTTCGGCGACTACGTTGTTGATTATTTCAACAACGAGGGCATTGACACCTCCCGTATAACGAGGGCGAAGAACGGCGAAAAGATAGGTCTTACCTTTACCGAAATACTTTCAAAATCCGAATCCTCAATCCTTATGTACAGGGATAACGTTGCGGATTTCTGCCTTGCTCCCGAGGATATTGACGAGGAATATATCGCCTCCGCAAAGGCTATCGTTATAAGCGGCACCGCGCTTGCAAAAAGCCCCTCGAGAGAGGCTTGCCTTAAGGCGATGATGCTTGCAAAGAAAAACAATACGAGGATAGTTTTTGATATCGACTACCGCTCATACACCTGGAAGAGCAAGGATGAGATTGCGGTTTATTACAGCATAGTTGCGCAGAATGCTGATATTATTATGGGCTCGCGCGAGGAGTTCGACCTCACCGAAGGCATTATCGGCGTTAAGGAGAGCGACCCGGAGTCCGCTAAGTACTGGCAGTCCTTCGGCGCTTCAATCTGCGTTATTAAGCACGGTAAGAAGGGCTCAACCGCTTATACAAACGACGGTCAGTTCTTCGATATCAAGCCCTTCCCCGCGGTACTTCTTAAGGGCTTCGGCGGCGGCGACGGCTATGGCTCGTCCTTCCTGTATTCGCTCCTTCAGGGCAAGGATATTATCGACTGCCTTGAGTTCGGCTCTGCTTCAGCTTCAATCCTTATCGCCGCTCATTCCTGCTCCGACGCTATGCCGACCGCGCAGCAGGTACAGGATTACATAGATAAGTGCAAGGCTGAATACGGCGAAATGGTCGCAAGGGCATAATGGAGATTAAAAAGAACGACGATATAAAACTGAATATTGAAGCGCTGACCAGCGAGGGCGCTGCCGTCGGGCATTATAACGGGATTGCCGTTTTTGTCCGCGGTGCAGTACCCGGCGACGTAATTATCGCGCATATTATCAAGGTCTCAAAGCGCTTTTGCATAGGAATAATCAGGGACATTCTGACTGAATCTGAGCATAGGATTGAGTCGGACTGTCCTGTTTGCGATAAGTGCGGAGGCTGCTCTTTCAGGAACGTTTCCTATGACGAGGAGCTGAGATATAAAAAGAGCAGGGTAGTTGACGCGGTCACGAGAATAGGTCATCTTGATATTCCCGTTAAGGACACCGTAGGCGCAGACAGTACTGAGCATTATCGCAATAAGGCTCAGTATCCCGTGATTATAGAAAACGGCGAGCTTAAGGCGGGCTTTTACGCCTATAAGAGCCACAGAATAGTGCCCTGCGCCGACTGTAAGCTCCAGAACGAAGCTTTTGAGAAATGTCTGAGGGTTTTCTCAGATTGGGTAAAAAAGGCTGATATAAGCTCCTATGACGAAAAAACGGGCAGGGGACTGCTCCGCCATATTTACTTAAGGCGCGGCGACGCGACTGACGAAATTATGGCGTGCGCCGTTATTAACGGCGACGAGCTGCCGGAGGCGAACTTCCTTGTTGAAGGTCTTTCAGCCGTCAGTGGCATAAAAAGCATTTGCTTTAACGTAAATAAAGAAAATACAAATGTTATCCTCGGCGCAAAGACCGTTACGCTTTGGGGCAACGATGCAATCTGCGACGAGCTTCTCGGGAAGCGCTTTGAGATTTCTCCCGCCTCATTTTATCAGGTTAATCATGCGCAGTGTGAAAAGCTATATACGATAGCAAGAGATTACGCCGCGCTTTCGGGAAATGAAACCCTCGTCGATTTATACTGCGGCGCGGGTACGATAGGGCTGACTATGGCTGAAAATGCAAAGAAAGTTTTCGGTATTGAGATAGTACCCGAGGCGATTGAAAATGCAAAAAGAAACACCGAGCTTAACGGTATAACTAACGCCGAATTTTTCTGCGGCGACGCATTTGACGGCGCGAAGGAACTGAAAAAAAGAGGAATAACCCCAGACGTAATCATGCTCGACCCACCGCGCAAGGGCTGCTCGCCCGAGCTGCTTGATACTATTGAACAGATGAATCCAAAACGAATTGTATACGTCTCCTGCGATTCCGCCACCCTCGCGCGCGACCTTGCAATACTTGACAAAAAGGGTTACAAAGCTCAGGAAATTACCCCCGTCGATATGTTCCCGCGCACGCCGCATGTCGAGACGGTAGTATTGATGTCACGGGTTGAACGATGAGGAGCGAAAAAGTGCTTGATTTATGGGCTTTTCAGAGATTTAACCGTCAGCGGCAGGATGAGAAAATGACCGCAAAAATCGCTCCGTGGGAACATATCAACTGAAATGTGTGGAGGGTTGAGTTGCCGGTTTGGATGTCAGAGGGTTGAGACTTCGGTTTGGATGTTTTTGAGGCAGGGTTGAAGCTGTGATTTGGATGTCGGAGCGATAACTCGATATTTGTGAGGATAGTATGATAAGCAAAAAAGTTAAAGAATACATATCTGAACATTCTTTTTGTTCAGAATACCTTTTCAAGGATTGGGAATCTTTTCTTGATCTTCTTTATGCCGAAGATGGACGGGTTTCATCCATTCTTTGGTGGGATCACTGCATGAAATCACAGCAAAGTAATTCTGTAGGAAGCGGAGGGTTTGTAGATCCCGAAAACGATAGATTTGTCTATGCAGAGACACAGTTGTATAAAGATGGTCTGGAAATGAACACTCTTGAGGAAATCAAGGAATATATCAATCAGACAAGGAAAACAGGCCTTCAATACGGCAACAAATACTGGAGCCACGATTTGGTGCCTTCTTTTTATCTGTCAGATTGATAATTCCGGTTTTATAGACACACCACGGCACCCGCACTGCCATCACAGGCGGCGGGGAGCGGTATCGGGAGGCAAGAATGGCATCAAGCAAAGAATACCTGGATTTCATATTGGAGCAGCTGTCTGAATTAGATGACGTGTCCTATAGGGCGATGATGGGAGAATACATTATCTACTATAGCGGCAAAATTGTCGGCGGCATTTACGATGACCGATTCCTTGTGAAGCCCACAAAGTCTGCTGCGGCCATGATGCCAAATGCGGATATGGAACTGCCGTATAACGGCGCAAAGAAAATGCTGTTTGTGGATAATGTGGATAACAGGGAGTTCCTGAAAGAATTACTGGATGCGATGTACCCGGAGCTTCCGGCTGCGAAGAAATAGAAATAAACAAATCGAATTTATAGGAGAGTAATAGTATGCTCACAGCAAAATACTATGAAAAGAATAACGGATATAAATATGTTCTGGACACTTT
>CALCYI010000033.1 GCA_937907605.1 uncultured Clostridia bacterium
CCTGCAAGTAGCTGCTTGCATACCACGGGAGTTTCACCCACCAAGGTTCGCTGTTGCTTGGTCGCACATAGTACGGATAATTCGCCACGGCTGTCATCGCCTACCCAGGTTGCAATCCTACTCTCTATATAACCTATCTCGCTCCTTACTCCTCACAAGAAGTCTATCTTGGCGTGGTTATAGTCATGGCTTGTGCTCTCGCACACCGCTTTGAATCAGTTGATGAACTGGTATTCAGTTTTTGCACCTATCATATTAGCAGATACAATTTCATTTGTCAAGAGAAATTAGAAAGTTTGTTCGGTTTCTGGTTTCTGTCTTTCCTCTTTTTTATATGAAAACACTATCTATATTTTATTAACCGCAGATATTGCAGTGCACCTGCGGATTATGGATCTGGCGGAATTCAAACGGTACCATAAGGTGAAGTTTAGTTGATAAATCCCGCAACGATGCTTGCGTCATCAACAGAACCATTTCGTCTCGCAAGCTTAATCATCTGAAAACAAAGTTCTTTGGTAAAGTCAAATTCTTGTATCAACTCTTCCATACAGTCAACAGATAAATAATCGTGTATACCATCAGAAGTAATGATAAACGGAGTATGTATCGGTTCAGTTCTGCGAACTTTTATCTTGAATAGATTTGAATTACCGCCGCCAAAACAAGCCGTTATTTCATTTTTTCTGTCAAAGGACACCACACTTTCTGCCGATAACTGACCTGTAGATAATAAATATTGCATCGTTGTATCATCAGTAGTTATTTGTTTCAAATACTTAGAGCCTTGCAAATAATAAACCCTGGTATTACCGATGCTGAACAAAACCGTTTTTGATTGAGAAAAACTTATTCCCGATAATGTTGTACCCATTCTTTCCCATTGGCTGTTGCTTTCTGACTTTTTAATCAAAGCATCGTTAATAGCTACTAATGTTTGTTCTGAAATCAGTTCACTTAATCGAAGCTGGTCGACAACAAATTGTGAAGCAACAGCGCCGGCTTTGTTACCGCCGACACCATCAGCAATAGCAATAACCCCTTCTTTAAAATCAGTCACATATGCACCATTGTCAATGATAGAGCCTCCAATCAGAACTCGGTCTTCGTTTTCAGTTTTATAAACACCTTTTTGAGTTGCTGCTATAATATGCATTATTCATTCCTTGTACAATTTAACGATGCCGGTGTGGCATTAACATCAATATTGTCAATCGTAATATTCGCATTTTCGAATATTTGATTATCAAATAAATATCTTGAAAGCGGATTGATTAATAGGTTTTCAACGACATTTCCGATACCTCTTCCTCCGTTTTGCAGATTGTTGAGTGCTTGTTCTGTCAAAACATTCATTGCTTTTTCAGCAACTGTGGTTTGAATATGTTTTTCCGCAGACAAATTATTTACAATTCTGTTCACTTGGGCATTTAATATAAGTTTTGCTATTTCAGGACGTATATAGTCAAACACGACAATATTTTCCCCAATACGATTAAGAATTTCAGGTCTTCCGAGTTGAAGCTTAAAGTAATCTTCAATTGCCTCGCGAACACGAACAGACATTTCCTGATACGGCATTGCGCTAGTAACATTTGCCTCGCGCTGACCGTTTTCGTTCATTGTGTAAATACCGAGATTACTGGTAAATATAATAATCGTTTCGGTAAAATACACAGTGTTTCCTTGTCCGTCGGTCATTCTGCCGTCTTCAAGAATTTGCAAAAACTTATCCAGAACAGATGGATGTGCTTTTTCTATTTCATCAAACAGCAGAATGGAAAACGGATTGTTTTTAACTGTGTTTGTTAATTGACCGCCGGCTTCATAGCCCACATATCCAGGAGGCGCTCCAAGCAGTTTTTGGTCGCTGTGGCTTTGACTGTATTCACTCATATCAAACCGCTTGCAACAGCTTTCATCGCCAAAAAGAATCTCTGCTAATGTTTTTGCGGTTTCTGTTTTACCGGTTCCTGTAGGACCTGCAAAAAACAGAACGCCCTTTGGTCTGGTGTGCGACGAGCCCTGTAGTCCAGACATACCGGTTATTGCTCTTTTAATTACATCAAGCGTTTTGGTAATGGCATAATCCTGTCCTTTTACACGCTTTTCAAAATCAGCTTTTGCATTGGTTATTTCTTCAAAGTCCAAATTTTTCCATGGATTATCTCTAATGCCATACTTATATAAATCTACAACATCACAAAAATCTTTAATGCGGAATCTTTCGTTTTTACAAAGTCTTCGCAAACCGTTAATTTCCGTAAAACTAAAACCTTCGGTCAATGCAACAAATCTATCTTTTACCTTGTCGAGCTCGTCAGGATGATAGTTATAATAACCGCTATCTTCTTGATATACATCGTTAGCAAAAAAACTTTGAAAGTTAGGACTGTTTACTAAAGCCTCTCGTTCTTCTTTAGAAGGTGCTGAAAGAGTAATCATCTTAACATTTGGGTTTTGCAAATAAAACCATGCAGGAATGTCATTTGACTTGTTGGCGATCAATACAAGAAGGTTTTTTAGAATTCCATTGTCGGGTGTGTTCACATCTTTAGTATCCATCGAAGTCTGCAATAAAACAGTAAAACTATCGACTTCGCTTTGGTCAAGGTTTTCGGGAGAAGTAATATATCGGGAAGCAAAATCCATAATAACAACTGTAGCTTCTCTGTTTTGTGAAAGTGCCTTGCGTACAATATTGGAAGCGCCGTTATTGCTGCCACTTTTAAAATCAGCTTTAATAAACCCTTGGTTTGCCGAAGACTCTGTGAGATTTGCATATCTTTCAAGGTAGCCCTCCTCACATTGATTGTAAAAGCCTCGTAAACTATCATAAAATATAATGTTCTGATAGCCCATATCCTTGAAATAGAAATGTAGATATTCAGGCAGTCTTAATATGCTGCCCTTTGGCGTGCTGCCATCTTTAGGATACTGATAAGAATCAAGCACATTGCCCTCTAAAATAATTAATGGTTTAATTTTCGAAAAAATGCCGAGTTCTCTGTGCCACTTCGGGATATAATCACTCATTTTATTTCTCCTTTTAAAAATCTGGTCTATGTATGCCTACTGAAATCACACCATCAGAAGTGAAAAAGTTTTGTATCTTGTTTGTTTCCGTATGGAAAAAAGCACTATATTTGCCGGTCTTGTTCTTATCTAAGATGTGTATTGTTTGATTAGATGAACCGCGCAAAAGTGAGTTGTCATTTAGCTTTTCAACATATTCACCGTCAATCAATACGCTAATATTTTCAAGGTATTCAGGAGTGATATCATCTTTTTTGTAACCTGTATATACAATGATATCATCCGTAATTTGTTTCAAAAATCTAATTAGACTTTTAAGTTCTTCCTTTTGATAAAACGGTTCTCCGCCGGTAATTGTAAAGCCATCAACAACATGTTCATCGGCAATGCTTTTTATTAGTTTAAGCACAGTTTCCACATCTGTTTTGTAACGATCATTAAATTCCCACAATTCAGGATTACTGCAGCCTTTGCATCTGCGAGGACAACCGCAAAACCATATTCCAATACGCTTACCTGGACCGAGAACCTCAACAGGATACAAAACTCTTGCTACATACATTGTCCAATCCTCGTTATAAAGTAAGCCGCCATATCCTGTCGTTTTCCGCCAATACATATACCTCCGAGACCGATTTCGTCACCGTCTTGGAGCTTTGTTCTTTTGTCGATCTTTTGATCATTCACATACGTGTAATTTGTGCTGCTCAGATTCTCAATTAACAACTCATTATTAACAACCATTAGTTTTGCGTGTGCTCTGCTGACATAAGCTTTTGAAGCAAGATACTCACGCATTGTGCTATCTCTGCCTACAACAGTTTCTTCCGAAGTAATTTTATATGCATACTGACCGTCGATACTGCTCAGCACAAATGTCAATTTATTTTCTGTGTTGTTATCAGTATCATCAATCGGTATAATATCGCTGATGTCCTCCTGACAGGCGCTGCACTTACGCGCATTAGGAGGATTCTTCGCACCGCACTCACACACTCTAACAAGTTTTTTTGACAAAGTTGATTGAACTGAGTCAATGTTCTCCATCATCTTCTCATTTCCCTCGTCGGTGATTTTTATGCCTGTCAAGTCGGTTTCACAGTTTAAGCACTCAAACCGAGTCGGCTCATTTTTAGTGTTGCAGGAAGGACAAATTTTATATTTTTGCATCTTATTCCATCCTCATCGTTTTATTCTTCTTAATGTTTCTACGTTTTTTCTTTTCTGTTACGCTCTCCGTTTTTTCTTTCATCTGATAATCGGAGGTGTTAATAATTTGCGCATATTCGGCTGATGGTGGCAGTAGCGATATCCTGTCTGCAAGGATAACTCCTCTTGCAAGCAGTCGCTTTTCAATCTCCTTAAAATCTTCACAAAACCGCTCCATAGATGAACACAGTGTATCTGTTTCATGTGCATCAGGAATTCTGTCTGTAGTATCCGTGCCTCCCAGTTCCATAGCAATTCTTCCGTCTGAAGAATAGGTAACATTTACCGCTGTTCCTTCGCTGTATTGGTATAATTCATTTCTGAAATGCTTACCGCTTTTCTTTGTTACCTCTCTGCTTCCAATAACTATGTATCCCATTTCTTCCATAACTTCATCAAGACACTCACTGATATACGCCTGCTCATCATCCTCAGCGGTCTCTTCCGTTATTCGTTTGATTTCTGCTTTCAGTTTTTCGATTGAATCGGCACAGCAAGAATAATCCTGAGCGACATAGTAATACAAATTACAAAGTGCATTATATTCTGTATACAGGCGTTCAAACTCATCGTGACATATTTCATATTCTGCGAGGAACTGTTCACATTGCTTTATCAGGGGAGTTACGGTAACCGCTGTGAAGTTGCTTAAAAACATATCGTTTTCTATGTTTTGTAATTTACTTAGTGCAGCGTCAATTTTAATAATTATTTCGGCAGGCAAATGCTCTAATGTTTTCAAAGTGGATAATTTGGTACGAAGGGTTTCTTTATCGATGGTATTCAAACCTGATGAGGATGGTCTTACATCAGAAAATGAAGTTTCAAATCCTTTATCTATGTCCGCTTGCAGAATATTTTGAAGCGATAAGTTGTTTTCGGCTGAAATCTGCTTTAACTCTGATGCTATTCTTTCTGCTTTTGAGAGCGTGTCGTTAAGTGACTTTGCGGTGTTTTCCAGGGACATAACATCCTCATTGTTTGTGCGCGCAATCAATGAACCAATCGGAGCTATAACCGCTTCCAATTCTTCCATCCTTTCGGTGAACCCACCATCACTGCCTGTGCGTTCATTCAATTCCTGAGCGATTGTCCTTTCCTCTGAAAACAAGCTTCCGAAATGAAGAAGTCGCTTATTGTTCCACTTTATATTAGCCGTCGCAACAGCTTTTCTTCGTTCAATTTTTCTTTGTTCAGCTAATATACGCCTTTGTTCAGGTGTTAATGTATATCGTGATGTTTTTGGTCCTGACATATTTTTTTCCCTAATTAGTTTAATATTATTCACTCAGACTCTGTCGCCAAGCGTTCAGTTCGGTTCTTTTACCAAGAGATATTAACCATGCTTCCAGCTGAACATCCAGCGTGTCGTCATAGTCAATCATAGAATGACAGAAGTCCTCAAGCTCCTCATAAGAGGAATCCAGCAGTTCTTTCATATAAGCGGTAAGCTCATGGACGCTTTTAATTTTCTTTTCCCCTATGGAAAAAATCTTTTGACCAGAGAGCAGGTACGCCATCATGTAATAGTCCATCAACATATTTCTTTTGCTTTTACTGTCGACCTTATGTGCGGCTTCAAGAGCATTAACAGCGGTTACCAAATCTTCATTCTGCGATTGAACCATCACCAAATACTGAGAAAGCAAATTGTTAAATAAAATACTGTCCCAATAATCATAATTTGATTTGTCATTTTCCCATAATCTTTCAAGCATATTACGTCCTAATGCCGGAAGAGACTCATAAACCTGCCCTTTCCAGTAAAACCCTTTCAGATCAGGATAAATCTTATACAGTAACTTCCAAAAAACAATATCGTCTTTTCCTGTATTATGCGTTGCCTCTTCTTCAGCATCAATACAGTGATTTGCAATTTCCGGATTGAAGTTTTTAAAGAATGCGGAAAGCAAACCGCGATACAACTGTTTTTTTCCATCGTTCCAATTGATGGCGAGCGACGCTACAAGAGCAGTAATATCCTTGTAATCTCTTCCTAAAAAGCTGTATGGAGGAATTGCATTTTCTGCATTATATATAGTTCCTTCACCGGGCACAACCTGCTTTTTACCTTTGCACCAGTTATCTACCTCTGTAAAAGTCCAGCGTCTGTTAGGATTGCCCTTTTTATTCCGGTTAGTAATATCATGATAGGTCATACCGGAAATTAAGTCCTGCAATTCCTGAGGCATATCCTCTGAAAACGGGATACGCTGTACAGCAGTAAATTGGGCAATTTCTTCTACGCTCATATTATTATAGGGAGTATAACCGCAAAAAAGTTCAAAAAGTGTAATTCCAAACGAGTAGTAATCAGATTCCTCCAAAAACAGGTTCCTGAAGGTTTCCGGTGCTGAATACTCGGGGGTCATTCCAGTTTTGGTAACTAATACAGTGTTTCCCTGTTCAACTACAGAACTAATACCAAAATCAATTAGTGCTACGCCGTTATTATTATCCAGCATCATAATATTTGAAGGCTTTATGTCCTTGTGAATAATACCGTTATTATGTAAAATTCGAAGGGCCTTATTAATACTGGGAATGATGATTCTTTTTAACTCTTCCAATGAAAACTGCCGCCCGCTTAGGCTTCCGTTTCTATAGTAAGGAAGAATTTCATATGGCATACCATTAATATTTCCGACCTCATACAATTTGGCAATGAACGGAAAGTTAATAGATTTCAGCTTTTCAACAACTTCCTTTTTTACTGCTCGTTGACGACGGTACACTTTGGCAACGTATTTCCTTCCATTGTCCTCACAAATATATAAATCCGCCTCGCCTGTTGAAACATTTAACGGCTGAATTATTTTATATTTATCATTTAGAAGTGTCCCTTCTTTCAAAGCGGCGGAAGAGAATAGTTCTGTATTTACTACTGTGTTTTGACCTATCTCCTGATTAAAAACAGTAGCATTAATATTAGGATTGATTTCTGTTGAATTACTCATCTTATTCACCTGTTAACTGAACTTTGCCATCAATTATACGGATCTTATGATTCTTTATTAAATAATTGATTGCAGCATCCGTTTTAGCCTTGATTTTTGGACCTTTTCTCTCAAATCCGAATACACGCGCACATTCACTTGCTAAATCATCTAAGGTAACTCCGTATGAGTTTTGGATGATTTTTATCATAGCAGCTGCCACTTCCTCGGTATGTATATAATCCATTGGACGCGGTGTGTTCCATCTGCGAGGTATACGAGGTGTAGGTGGTGTTAATGGGATCATTCTGACAAAGTGGTCATCATCGATTGACACCTGACCTTTTAATTTATTTTTAATTACCCTATCAATCGTTCGCTTTACCGCCTCGCTCGCTTTTCCGGTAGTAAAAGACGGTCCCATCCTTTTATAGAGCGACTCTAAATGCATCGGCTGTTCAATACTCAAAACATAAAGAATAATTTTTGCAATTCTAGTATCATTGTCCGAATAGGATGAATAACTTGCGTTCCACCAAGAGGCTTCTTCATAATAAGAAAAGCCATAGGGGTTATCCTTATCCTTCTTTCCAGTATTAAAGGACTCTGTTGCCACAGCGTCCATTGACAATGCTGAATTTTGTGAATTGCTCTGCTTCACATTGTGAATCACTTCTCCACTACCGTCATAAACAGCGTTAAGAAATGCCAACAAGGATTCCCCTTCTGCATTTGGATTTCTGTTCCATTCCGTTGACCAAACACGATACAGATTCCAGCCCATATTTTGAAGGACAGTTCTTCTCAAATGGTCTCTGTCTCGGGCGGTCTTTGCCTGCACATAAGAAAGCCCATCACATTCAATACCGGCAATATATTCACCATCTGTGTCAGGATTAACAACAGCAATATCAATTTTATAATCTGAGCATCCTACTTGCCTTTCTACGGTGTAACCGTGCGATTCAATAAAACCGGCAATAATACTGCAAAATTCATCGTCAGAAGCAAATGAGTCTGCCCTTTGAATCGGCGGAAGTGCAGAAGTGCCCTTCATCGCATATTCAATATATGAGCGTAACATACGAGCACCTTCGGATTTTGCACGATTAACATCTATATCAGAAGGCAAAATAGAACCGACAAGTTTAATGTTACACTTTGCTCGAGTTACGGCAACATTCAGTCTTCGTTCTCCGCCGTTGTGACCGACAGGTCCGAAATTCATATACATTGTGCCGTTCTTGTCTTTTGCATAGCAAATACTGAAAACAATCGTATCTCTTTCATCACCCTGAACATTTTCAAGGTTCTTAACAAAGAACGGTTCCTCTCTTGATTCATCAAAGAACCACTCATATTCCGGATGTTCTTCTCTATAATCAACTATTGCATTTTCAATGGTAGACTGCTGACTTTCACTGAACGCAATGATACCGAGAGACCTCTCCGGATACTTATCAATATGCTCAAACACAAGTTTTACACATTCTTCTGCCTCTTTAATATTGTTCTTTTTCCCGCCTCGGTCATAGCATCCGTCCTTTACATAAAAATACTCCAAACCCATATCCGGTAAGTTGGTAATACTGTTCGGGAATGTAATCAAGGAATTCTTGTAAATCTCTCTGTTGGAAAACGCAATAAGATTCTCGTGCTTACTCCTATAGTGCCACAATAGCGTACGATTTGGTAAAACTGCGGCGGTTTCTTCCAAAATGGAATCAGAGATTACTTCATCCAAATCCTCCTCTTCATCAAGGTCATAGTCGCCGTCATAATTATTAGTTGTAGCTGAAAAGAAATTGGTAGGCGGCAGCTGCTTACTGTCTCCCGCAATAATAACCTGTGAGCCACGGAAAATCGCTCCGATTGCATCTTCGGGGAAAATCTGTGACGCTTCGTCAAAAATAACCAAGTCAAAATGATAAGCTTCTGTCTCCAAAAAGTAAGATACGGAAAGAGGAGACATCATTAGACACGGTTTTAACCTCATCAACAAATTCGGAATCTTTTTGAAAAGTTTCCTTAAAGGCATTATGTTTCTTTTCTTGCTTAATTCTTTGTTCAAAATGGCAACTTCGTCTGTTGCTTTTAACATATGATGTGTTGAAGGAAGGTTTTCAATCAGTTTTTCACGAATCCGCGCCTGTGCAATCAACAACTGCAAATCGTCAAGTTCAATAAACTTCTTAATGCGTTCATCCTGAACATTTCTCCTGAAACGGCGCACTGATTCAGACTTGCTGCAAACTGCTTCAAGCCACATAAGATAAAATCCTTTTAAGAAGATTTTTTCAGCATCTGCCGACAGATATAATTTTTCGTATTGTGCCGTGAAATCGTCAAGACCTGTTTCGCCGCACTTTTCTTTTGTTTCTTGATAATCAACCCATTTTTCAATATTTTCAATATTGTTCAAACAACCTGTAGTTTTTTCAAATAATGATGCAGTGCTCATATTTGATAAATTCGTTTCAGGTGTAAACTGCTGTTGCAGCCACTCCAGTTCGGTTACACCCACATAGTAGCCATTGCGGATTGATGAAGAAATATCTTTCAGGGTTTGTCTCTTTTCTTCAGGTAGATTAATTACCGGTGTAAGGAATCGGAATAAATCGGACTCCTTCAATTCATATGTTTGATTTAAAAGACGGATAATATAATCCCAATCTGTTTTTTCACCACAGTACAAAAACTCAAACAGTTCATAGTATTCTTGCGAAGACTTATCAAGAACGCCCTCAGTACTTTTGTATTCAGCCAGAGTATGTATCACAGAAAAAACACCCTCAAGGGATTCATCAGGATTAATCAAATATGGTTTCAATTCTTCTCTGTATGCCGAAAAATCAGATAATACAGAGATATAATCCTCTGTTGTTTTTATTGTTTTATCAATATCGAAATATGCTGCATTAATAGGAATCGCTAAATCGTCTTCTGTAATAATCTTCTTAGCATTAGCCATTGAGGCAGCGATACTAGATAATAATAACTGAAGTTCTGCTGTTTCTGAACTATACGCTCCGGAAACCAAATCCAGTAATGAAGAAGGCGCATTCCCGTTAAGCAATTTTTTGATAGAATTGCAAACATTCAGTGCCTGAATTACCACAGTCCAATTAGTTTCCGTTCCTTTGTAATAACTACCTATAGTGGCGGTAAGTTCAGCGGATTTTCCGTTCAACCAATCCGTTTTTTCATGGTAAACCTTTAGGGTGGTTAACAGTTCAACAGCAGTGTTATCCGAAATTTTTTTAATAACCGTTTTGCTTAAAGAACGAAGTTGCTTTTGATCGCGTTTATAATTCCCGTTAAATGCTTTAAAAAAGCCGGTATACTCTGTTTTGTAACGTGTAAGTATCGGCATATAATCCAATACTAAGATTTCTGGTTCCCATTCATTTAATAAAAACGCTTTAATTTTGTTAATCTCGTCAGTAACGCTTTTTGCTTCTGTTACAAGCTGGGATATTCTGCTTGTTTCAGAGGAAAACCATGTTTTATTTAGCACCATATTCATGCATAGTAACTCATACAAAGAAATGATGATGCGGTAGTTGTTGGGATTCATTGCAAAATCCGTACCTAACTTACGATTAACAGCAATAAACAATTCATTTGCCTTTGATAAGTTGTCTTTAAGGACTTCAAAATCCTGCTCAAGCAAGGAACTGGATTTGATGAAAAATTCGGCGCTTTTTCCCGTAATAAAAGGTAACTCAATTAAACCGTTGGCTTTTGCCAGCAGTTGATCGTTCCATGACAGATAATCATATTGATAAACATTGTTATTAAATACTTTGGCAATTTCTTTTCGTAACTTGAAAAGGCTGTCATAAGTGTTCTTGGCATTCTGCGCCGTAAGTATGCTTTCCTGCTTATCAATAATTACGGTATCGTCTGCAAACCAAACCGTAGGAATTTGAGGCAATTCTGCAATTCTTGTGATAAGCTCAGCAAATTCAGGTGTTTTGCTATACGAAATTCTGTCGCTTATGTCTGACGAATCGTATAAATCGTTAATCCTGCGATTTATAGAGCCTAAAGATTCTACAAACGCTTTCAAATGCTTTTCCATCAGTTCTGAGTATTCATAACTGATTATTCTTGCAGACAAACCCTGCCACGGATTACCTATTACTGCATAGTTTAGCCGTTCTAAAGACAGGACATACTCTTTTAATGCATTTAGATAAGACTGCAACTGTGCCTGCGTTGTATCTAACGGGTTTTCGAGAGAAAATACCATATTGGGTGCATCGCTAACTTTTTCCAGTTTGCTGTACACCTCATAACAACTAATGTTCAGTTGTGGGTTTAGCTCGTGCAGCTCAGCAGCATATTTATTTAATTCTCGGCGGATAGACAAAAGTTCTTCAAGGTCGTTGATTGCTGAATCCTTTACTTTTGTCTGCTTAAGCTTTAAATTGGCGCCAATTTGTTCCAGCGTTTCTTTTTTATTAGCTTTATAGCTATGAAGCGGCAAGCAGAACTCGCCCAAATGAGCTTCCTGAAGTCTGCGGTACACCACCTGAAGCGCCGCCATTTTTTCCGAAACAAACAGGACTTTTTTGCCATCGGCTAACGCTTCGGCAATAATATTGGTTATAGTCTGACTCTTTCCAGTGCCTGGTGGGCCCTGCATAACAAAACTAATATTGTTTTTTGAATATAATATGGCATCTTGCTGGCTTGAGTCGGCGCTCATAACCTGAAAACAATCCTGTGTGCTTATTGAATCAAGATCAAAGTTGCGTAAAGAATCCGGAATAGAATTGGCTTCTGAAACATCCCCTGCCATAGCGCGTATTACAGGATTCTTCTTAATCCTATCTTCGTTTCGGACCAAATCATTGTACATAGAGATTTTCAAAAAAGACAGCAAGCCTAAGCTGACTTCCTTGATAATCCGCCATCCTCTTTTATCTGCAATTTCTTCAAGTGATTTCAAATAGTCATTGATGTTATCTTTGTCAGAATCAAACGGAGGAATTTCAATCCCGTATTCCGTTTTAAGATAGTATTCCAATGTTGGATTAACAACAATATCATCTTCATGCTTTTTTAATGTGTACGGTGAGTTTAATGCCTCTAATGTTAAAACGACCGGCACCAAAATGAGAGGGGATTTTATCCATTTTGCAGAGGCACCAGTTCCATCCTTCCATTCAATAAATCCAAATGAAAGATATAAAATATTAGTTCCTTGCTCCTCCTGGGCCAATCGAGATTTTGACCGCAGATTTTTCAGTGTTTTCTGTCTTTCGAGGATACTGCCTTCTGTTTTTATATCACCGATAGTTACAGGAAGCGGCGATGACAAGTTTTCCAACAGAGAAAGAATGGAAAACACTCGTATATCTGTTTCTCTGTCAATAGCGCGTTGGAATGTGAGGGTTTCTTCGTATATTGCCAAGCGATTATAGAGTTCGTCAAAAGAAGGCTCTACTAATTTAATTGTAGTCCTCTTTGTTTCTCTGTAATTAATCATTTTGTTTCGCTTGCCAAGGTCAAGCAACTGGTGCTCCCAGTAATCAAGTTTTTTATTTAATAACTCTGATGACATCCTGCTACTCCATCTGCTGAACAAATTTTTGGATACATTCCACCAATTATAGTCATTATATCATATTATATAATAATCTACAATCATAAATCCATTTTTTATCCATTGTTCAGCCAGCTTTCCGCAGTGCTTTTCCAAAAGCCGTTTTGTGCTTGTACATAGTCAAGAAAAGCGGGAAGATGAATAATTTTCAGCTTGTAATCGATCTTTATGATAATGATGTCCGAGTAGGGATTTGGTGCGAGGAATAAATCAGCAATGTGATAATACCCATAAACCTTTATCATCAATTCATTTGACATATGGCTACTCCTTTTTCTTGCTGTCGTTATGAAGCGGCGTTGAAAGATAGTCGCCGCCACAATTCGATATTACGATAAATATGAGTAAGTGTAATGTCCCGATAATGAACAGCGTCCACCACAGCTTGTAAATCACAAATCCGTCAAAAGTAACGCACATCAGCCATAAGCCGAATTTAAGCCCGTAAAAGCCTTTATAGTATTCTGGGAAGATTAATAGCTTCAATGCGTTATACGCCTGCGAGCCAAACACCAACCCGAAAACTATTGCTAAAAATAACAAATCCATCACCTCTTGTACTCATTGTACAAAAGATGATGGACAGTGCGTAGGTTTTTATTTACTTCTTTTTTCCGTTAAATGTCTTTTTTGTCTCATCCCAACCACTTTTAATGCTTTTAAAGCCTTTGTTCAATACACTCTTAGTATCGTTTGCAACATCTTTTATCTTATTCTTTGAGTCATCTTTTTCTCGAGTGCTTTCAGAATACAGTTGTATAATCCTTCTTCTTGCTTCTACTAAAGACCTCTCAATGTTTCTGCCGTATCCTTTGATATTGCAAATCTTAATTGCCTCATCATATGACCTAATTATCTTTTCAATTGAATACGCTTTAATTGCATCTGTAAGGTTCATTATTGGGATAATAAGTTTGTTTACCTTGTCAGCTATTTTCTGCATTGTTTCATTAAACTTTAATGAATCCGGAGGAACTAAAAGGAGTTTAATAGATTCAAATGTATTTATTGGCAGGAATATTTCATTATAATCTGAATTATAGTCATTTGTTTGCCCTTCAAATTGACACGCATATTCTTTCAACTCGTTTGTACGGATTTTTTCGTTGGTCAACAATCTGTACTCAATTTGTGATAATGCAATGATACTCTCTAAAATAGCATCCTTATCATCCAAACCTGTTCTGTCAACAATATTCCTAATGATATTCTTTTCAGAAATCTTAATTGCGCTTGTACCACTTGTATATTGGATTAGCATAGTGATTAAAAACGCCAGCCTTACAAGAAGCATCTGATTGTTTGGATATGCCATTGTTGCCAATTCGTTAATATAGAAATCCGATTCGTCATCAGTTGTTTTACAAATTTCTAACCACCTGTCATTTTCTACGCTGATTTCCTCCGATTCTTCATCTGTTTGTGTTTTAGAACTTTGATAAACATTTACGGGTCCCAATAAATTTGTAAACAAAGCTACTAGGTCATTTTCGTCTTGAGATTGTTTTTTTGAAAGAATATAATACTCTGTTTCAAAATCCTGATAAAACCTAAACAGCTCATACAAGTCATAATTGAGTGATTTTAGTAATCCTGCGCAACATTTGAACAAGATGATGTGAGCCTCATAGTATAGAAAATCACTGATTGTTGCAAATCTATCATTGTTATGGCTTGTATCCATTTTTGATAATTCCAGCAGCAATTCTGCTAATAATGATTCATTTAACTTGTTTTCGCTTATGCTTATCCCGTTGTTGACATCAACAAATAATTCATGGGTATGCAGATCCGTTCTTAGATTATCTTCGTTAACATCCTGATAATCTAATGATTGAATCGTTTTACCATTGTTGATATATACTGCTTTGTTTGTAAATATAAGCTTTGTGTTATTAATCTTTACAATCTCAATTACAGCATGTGTATCAAGAAGTAAGCCATCACTTGATTTGTCTTCGGTAACTAATACAGTTTTAATGACCTGTGATCTAGGATTAACAATTGCTTTCTGTGCAATTAATTGGTCTTCTGCTTTTTTCTTAACAATATGACTTACCGTTTCTGAAAAAACGCCAGGTACTGGTATTCTAAATCTATTTGTTCTTACAGCTTTGTCTTCATCTTTTACTGTTGAAAACAATCTTTTTCCTAATTGTTCGTTTTCAGTATAGTTTAGTATTATACTTCTAACTGAATCGTTTTCTTCAAAAGTTTCTTCTGAATTGATATCATATGCTTCTTCTGGAGAAGATGTGTATGGTTCTTCTTCCCACAAATCCAAATCGGGTTCTATGCTCTGCCTTTTATACTTATTAATTAAGTGATTAGGACCGAATGCTTTGCTTTCTCTTTCAACAAGGTCCTTTATCTCCTCTTTGTCATCTTCAGATATCGGTAAGTACTTGATTTTTCCGCTAATTGCTTTTTGGATATTATCATCGTCAGTAATAGACGAAAGCTCAATAAGGCAACGGTATATAGTTTTTGAGTCTTTTGCTTTTTTTATTCTCTCTCCGGAGACTTCACTTGTATTTGGAGTCTGCGCGCTTAAAGCATCTGCTATTGTTTCATTGAACGAAACAACATCTGTTATGTACTTGGAACTTGAGTTCGCTATTTCACTCAAAAGACCCAAAAGCAATTCTTGATCTGAAACGGAAAGCGATTCATCTAAATTCATTTGTGATTCAAAACGGTAATATGTTTTAAAATACAAATCTTTGATTTTCTCATTCTGCTTTTTTGCAAGCTCAATTATTCTCTTTATTTCCTGGTTGGTTGCTATGTTTGTGTTAACATAGAGTTGCATTAACAATGTTTGAAGTTCGTTAATGTTCTCAATCCTTTTGATAATGAACTTCTTGCTACCGTATTTTATAGAAACTGCCTTGAATATGTTTTTATACCATTTTGATTCCTTTACAGAATCAAACTCTTCACTTGTTTCTTGAAATGCATTTATTGCGGCAGACAATATATCATCATCGCTTATGAGACTTTCATCAATTGTATATTGAAGTTTATCCGACATAATGTTCCCCTCGTATTAAAGTTCATCCAAATCTGAAATCATTGAATCAACTGTATCTTTTCTTCTTTGCCTTTCCCGATTAATCTCTCTGTTAACTGTAGCGGCTTTGACAAATTCGCCTCTCGCTTCACCTTCAGATGCCAACAATTGCAGTGTGCTTTCTTTGTAACCCATATTTAGTTCGGTAATTACTGCGACTGTAAACCGACAAACACCGGCATAGTTAATTCTTAATGCAAAAGCCGCCGCAAAGGCTGCCGGATTGCCACCACAATTTTTAAGCCCATGGATAAGTGCATCACCGAAATCAAGGGCGGTAAAAGTTGCTGATGAGATAAATAACATATGTTCCACGGTTCTGTTTCCAAACGGAATTACATTGCGCCAATTGATTTGTGCAAGGTTATTATTTGCTTTATATTCCTCACAAAGGTGTCTTATAAAGTAAAATCCTCGAACGACAAATTCGTTAATTATTACGGGTATTGCTTGTTTTCCAAGTTCATGTATGACAGCCATTTCTTTTCGTAAATCGAATTTGTATCCACCACGCTTACCATACCAGTCAGTTATTATTTGAGGAAGTTGGGTATCTTTTAGACCAGGAAGCATGGCAATTTCTCGTAATAGAGAAAGGAATACGCCAGGTATCCCCATTCCACCACCTGCACTGCTTTTTGAACCAGCCATGTCGCTAACCAAATGTCCAGCCCAATTAATGATTACTTTGATTACCGAAATGAGAGCAGGAGTGTTTGCAATCAACTTAACTAATTTTCGGATTCCTTCTGGTATGCTTTTATCAAGCTGTTCTTCCAAGTGGATTTCGATAATGTTCATTATCCATTGTAAAATACCTGTCAAGACAAGAGATGCAATTATGGGAGCCCAAATTTTCACCAACTCTTTAGGGTCCGTTTCAATTGCAACTTTATTAAATGATCCGTCTTTACTTGAAAACAATCCAACTCTAAAAAAATGAACTATTATTCCAGAGACCATGCCTAATAAAGTTGGGTGATGTGCTAGATCGTCTAAGTGGTGAGTAGTGGCAGAAGAAATCTTTTTTCCACTCCAAACATTGTCTTGAGCAACTGGAAATCTTTTCTCTAAATGTTCAATAGCGCCTTTTAAACTTCTTCCCTTATACCCTGTCTGCTCTGCAACTTTATGAATAAATTTGTTTACGGCTTTATTACTCCAGGCTTTGCCTGCATCAAAATCAAAGTCTCCAATAACAGTGATATCAATTACACCACTTATCAAGCCAACACCTGCTGCAACTAAGTAATCATACTTGTCAGCGTTGTTTTGATAAGAAGCGGCAACATTGTTCATTTCTGTTACTTTTGTTTCGCATGCAGTTACCAATTCATATAGATCTAAATCATCGCTGTTTATATCTACAGGCGTTTCGCCTATTATGTCAAAAATAATAACTTCATTTTGATTTCGTGCCTCATAGATTTTGTTATAAGTATTTTCCATAGTAATACACCTACAATGATTATAAATTAAAGTATATCAAATATAGTGTTATTCGTCAATGATGCGAACTTTGTCGCCTTGGCTATTAAGCCACATATCCAGTCCTTTGCCGAAGGCTTCGGCGGTTATGGTGTAAACGCCGTTTTTCTCGCTTAAAACTTTTGCTGTCGGGACTTTGTCGAGCATAGCTTCAAGGATGCCGGTGTATTCAAATTTCACCCTTTTCAGCTCGCCACCGTATGTATACAGCACGCGTTTGCGGAATTCTCCGTCGCTGAATTTATCCTTGTACGGGATGTCAAAGTGTTCGCCCGTTTCCTTGATTTTTTCCATTTAACAAAGCATTTTTATTCGGCATTCTTTTTCACCATCTTCATTTTGATAGGCACATAGTCAAATAACGACCAACAAGTATTATAAACTAAAAAATGCGCAGATGAACTGCGCACGAAAAATGCACGGCTCACTGCTGCGATGCAAATTGAATTGATACGGTGAAGTATGCAAATCAAGAGCGTGCATTTTTACCGAAGTAAAAAGCATACTTTCACCAATAGTTTTATTCAATTTGCATCGCATTATCAGTATAACACTTAATCCTTATTTAGTCAACGATTTTCACCCTGTCCCCCTGACTGCTCAGCCACATGTCGAGACCTTTGCCGAAGGCTTCGGCGGTCATGGTGTAAATGCCGTTTTCTTCGCTTAAAACCTTGGCGGTCGGGACTTTGTCGAGCATCGCTTCGAGCACGCCCATGTATTCAAACTTAACCCGTTTCAATTCGCCGCCGTACATATAGAGCACACGTTTTCTGAATTCGCCTTCGCTGAATTTGTCTTTATGTGGAATATCGAAATTTTCGCCCGTTTCCTTGATTTTTTCCATTCGGTCAATACGGAAGATTATCGGATAGTCAACATCAAATCCATAGGTTATTAGATAAAAATAGAATTCATTAAACAGAATGGATACGGGCTTTACTCTACGCTTACTGTGCTTACCGTCCTGTCGCGTGTAACTGAATTCAATTACCTTTTGATTGACGATATATTCCGACAGCTGCCAGAGTACGTCAAGCAAATCCTTCCCGTGCTGTAAGGGAAGATAATTGAAGAACTCGCTTTTAATCATTCTGTCCGCCGTTTGTCTGTCCTGCGGAGCAATCTGCATAATGAGTTTCGTCAGTAGTTCCGTCAGTTCGTCCTTGTTGAACGCCCTGCTTTCGAGCAAAATTTTGCAAACAGCAAGTGCTTCTTTATTTGTCAGCCACTCTCTTTCAAGTCGTACAAGATAATAACTGTCACGGGCTTTGCTGTACTTGATTGCCGTTTCAAATTCGTCAAAATGCGTTTCTGCAAGATAGGCGCGCAAGTCGTCAATGTCGCGCTGAATCGTTTTCAACGATACGCCGAATTCGTCAGCCAATGCTTGCTTGTTTAATTCCTCGCCTTTGTTCAGCCTTTCATACATAGATAGAAGTCTGAAACCTTTATTTGCACTGAAATCCAAAAAGTCCATTTCCTCACCTCACACCCATTATATCACAAAAGAAGGACAAATGGTGGGTATTTATTGAAAAAATGAAAATGTTGTAAATCAAAAAGTGTATTGCAATTTGCGTTACATTGTGGTACAATAATAATGAAATAATTGAAAGGAGTTTTCGTTATGTCTAAAACTGCGAATGTAACTGCCCGTGTTGAGCCGAACGTAAAAGAGCAGGCTGAAAGTATTCTTGCTTCGCTTGGTATTCCCGCTTCAAGTGCTATAACTATGTTCTATAAGCAAATCATCTTTCAAGGCGGATTGCCTTTTGAAATGAAACTGCCAACTAATCCACTTGATACAACAAAGATGGCAAGAGAAGAATTGTATGCAAAAATTGGTGCAGGCATAGAAGCGGCAGAGCAAGGCAAAACCACACCTATTGATGAATTCGATAGCAAGTTCAGAAAGGCACATAATATATGAGCTATTATGTTAATATAACGGATAATGCTGCTGCCGATTTATATCAAATCTATGATTATATAGAAAAGGTGTTGCTTTCTCCTCAGGCGGCAGAAAATCTTTACAACGATATTCTTGATATGATAAAATCACTTAGCGAAATGCCTGAACGTTACCGTGAATATGATAGTGAAAGATTTGCAGGCAAAAATCTTCGCTTTGTAAATGTGAAAAACTACGATATTTTATATACAGTAAACAGTCAGGCAAAACAGGTTGACGTTGTAATGATTGCTTATGCTCCGAGTGACATACCGAATAAAATTGTTATACATTAAGCCGCATTTTCAAAAGTCGCCATTTTGGCGACTTTTTTTACTGCTCAAGAACAGAGAAAAAGGCTAATTATTTTACAGCGTTATAGTTTACATATCCTTCATCATTTTAAGTATCGTTATTTGATGAAATGCATTTTTTACTGGTCAAGACGGAATAGATAAAGGCAGGGATTTTCATCCCTGCCTCGTCTTATGTATATGCTTCTATTGTTAATATTGCACCTAATTTGTAACCGACCTTAAAACAATCAAGCTCAATAAGATTTGCAAATTTTTCATTCGCTGTAAGCAGCCTTTCTAACAAATCTTTTTGCTCATCATTCAGTACTGCTTTTAAGCGTTCCTGATTCTGATTTACTAACCTCAACGCATCTTTGTAATTATCGCTGTTCTCAATGCGACTGTATTCTGTAGGTGTAATATTGCCATACCAAAGCTCTTCAAGAATATCCATAACGTTACCTCGCATAGATTACTTCGTTATAGACAATCTCTCTTGCTTGATTGGTAACATTGTTTACTGCCTGCACCCAAGCCATCATATTATCTGCTTTGAGTTGTTCGGTAATACCTTGCTGCTCTTTGAGTTGCTTCACAAGGCGGTCATACATTTCCTTTGCTCTGACATCAACCTCGAGCAAATGAGTATTCAATTTGCATTGTACAATAAGCGAGGTACAAAACGCAGGGCGATGCTCTTTGATATAATCATAGTACCTCAAACCCCACATACCGATTTCGTAATGCTTTTCAGTTGAAATTAGATTAGGCAAATACACGCCGTTTACAAGCGTATAATCAAGTCCGTTTTTTTCATCAGTAATATACTTTTTCATTGCATTTTCCTCCAATATTAATATTTTAATAATTGTTGTAAAATGCAAAATGCCGTAACGATTGTTTCTACTTATTCTCAAAACCTTCGTTACGGCAACTATTCTTACGTAGGACACCCCAAAGCAGTCCTTTTTTTGTGGATTTAATTAGTCCTCTTCGATGCCGATAACAACGCCTGAACCAACTGTTCTACCACCCTCACGGATAGCAAAACGGAGACCGTTTTCGATAGCGATAGGAGTGATAAGCTCAACGTTCATATCAACGTTATCGCCGGGCATACACATCTCTGTTCCCTCGGGAAGAGAGATAACGCCGGTAACGTCAGTTGTTCTGAAATAGAACTGAGGTCTGTAGTTGTTGAAGAAAGGAGTATGACGACCGCCCTCTTCCTTAGTAAGAACGTAAACCTGACCTGTGAACTTGGTGTGGGGCTTAATTGAACCGGGCTGTGCAAGAACCTGACCTCTTCTGATCTCGGTTCTCTGAACACCACGAAGGAGACAACCGATGTTGTCGCCAGCCTCAGCGTAATCGAGGATCTTTCTGAACATCTCGATACCTGTGCAAACTGTAGTTCTGGTTTCGTCCTCAAGACCAACCATTTCTACCTGGTCGTTTGTGTTAAGCTTACCTCTTTCAACTCTACCGGTAGCAACTGTACCACGGCCTGTGATCGTGAATACGTCCTCTACGGGCATAAGGAAAGGAAGGTCGGACTTACGGTCAGGAGTCGGAATATACTCGTCAACAGCGTCCATAAGTTCTGCGATACATTCGCAAGCAGGATCGTCCATGCTGTCAGCCTCAAGAGCCTTAAGAGCAGAACCCTTGATGATCGGGCACTCGTCGTCGAATTCATACTCAGCGAGAGTTTCACGGATTTCCATTTCAACAAGCTCAAGAAGCTCTTCATCGTCAACCTGGTCGGTCTTGTTCATGAATACGATGATTGCAGGAACGCCTACCTGGCGAGCAAGGAGAAGGTGCTCTTTAGTCTGAGCCATAGGACCGTCTGTAGAAGCGATTACGAGGATAGCGCCGTCCATCTGAGCAGCACCGGTAATCATGTTCTTGATATAGTCAGCGTGACCCGGGCAGTCAACGTGAGCATAGTGACGCTTGTCAGTCTCATACTCTACGTGAGCGGTGTTGATTGTGATACCACGCTCTCTCTCTTCAGGAGCCTTATCGATATCTGCATAGGACTCGAACTTAGCATAGCCCTTAGCTGCAAGGTACTTTGTAATAGCTGCTGTAAGAGTGGTCTTACCGTGGTCAACGTGACCGATTGTACCAATATTTACATGAGGTTTGGTACGATTAAAATGTTCTTTTGCCATTGGAATTTCCCCCTTAATAATTTACATTTGCAAAATGGTCAATGATATTTTACCAAATAGTTACTTAAATATCAAGCATTTTATTAAAATAATTGATTTTGCTTAATTTCTCTTAGAAGTGCGGTCGTTAATGATTTTCTCCGAAATTGACTTGGGAACGGGCTCGTAGCCCTCAGGCTCCATAGTATACTGTCCTCTTCCCTGAGTCTTTGAACGTAAATCGTTAACGTATCCGAACATCTCCGAAAGTGGAACCCTTGCGTTAATCTGCTTAACGCCGCCGATTCTGTCGTCCATGCCGCTAATCTGGCCGCGGCGTGAATTGAGGTCGCCGATAACGTCGCCCATATACTGTTCGGGAACAATAACGGTTACCCTCATCATCGGTTCAAGAAGAATCGGGTCTGCCTTCTTTGCGGCATCCTTAAACGCCATAGAGCCTGCAATCTTGAATGCCATTTCGGATGAGTCAACCTCGTGATATGAACCGTCGTAAAGCTCAACCCTTACGTCAACCATCGGATAGCCCGCAAGAATACCGCTCTTCATAGCAGCCTGGATACCTGCGTCAACGGCGGGAATATATTCCTTGGGAATTGCGCCGCCGACAACCTGATTTTCGAACTCGTAGCCCTTGCCGATACCCTTTTCGTCAACGTTCGGGAACATACGGATTTTAACGTGGCCGTACTGTCCCGAGCCGCCCGACTGCTTCTTATATTTAAGGTCGGACATTGACTCGCCCTGAATCGTTTCCTTATAGGCAACCTGCGGAGCACCGATATTAGCCTCAACCCTGAATTCACGGAGCAGACGGTCAACGATAATCTCAAGGTGTAATTCACCCATACCAGCAATAATCGTCTGACCTGTTTCCTCGTCAGTGTAAGCCTTAAAGGTCGGGTCCTCCTCAGCAAGCTTTGCAAGCGCAACGCCCATCTTTTCCTGACCTGCCTTAGTTCTCGGCTCAATAGCTACGCGGATAACGGGATCCGGGAAGTTCATACTTTCAAGAATAATCGGGTGGTTTTCGTCACAGAGCGTATCGCCCGTCGTAGTGTTCTTAAGACCTACTGCGGCTGCGATGTCGCCCGCATAGCACTCGGGAATATCCTCCCTGTGATTTGCGTGCATCTGGAGAATTCTGCCCATTCTCTCGCGGTTACCCTTAACTGAGTTATAGCAGGGCGTACCCGCAACGGCAACGCCTGAGTAAACGCGGAAATAACAGATTTTACCAACGTACGGGTCGGTAGCAATCTTAAATGCAAGCGCTGAGAACGGCTCGTCGTCAGAAGAATGACGTACCTCCTCTTCATCGGTCTCGGGATTGATACCCCTGATGGACTCGATGTCGGTAGGAGCGGGCATATAATCAACGATTGCGTCAAGCAGCGGCTGAACGCCCATATTCCTGTACGCAGTACCGCAGCACATTGGAACCATACTGCCGTCGATTGTGGACTTACGGATAACCCTCTTTATATCTTCAACGGTGATTGCTCCCTCGCCGTCCTCGAAGTATTTTTCCATAAGCTCCTCGTCCTGCTCAACTACATGCTCGATAAGCTGAGTTCTGAACTCGGCTGCCTTATCAGCCATCTCAGGTCTGATTTCTCTGATTTCAAACTGCTGTCCGTTATTCTTATCAGGCTCTATATAGATTATTTCATTGTTATTTACAAGGTCGATTATTCCCTCGAAGGTGCTTTCCTCGCCTATCGGGAGCTGAATTGGAATTGCGTTGCACTGAAATCTGTCAAGTACCATATTATATACATTGTAGAAATCAGCGCCCATAATATCCATCTTGTTTACGAATATCATTCGCGGAACCTTGTATTCGTCAGCCTGACGCCATACGGTCTCAGACTGCGGCTCAACGCCGCCCTTTGCACAAAGAACGGTTACGGAGCCGTCGAGTACACGCAGCGAACGCTGAACCTCAACAGTAAAGTCAACGTGTCCCGGTGTATCTATAATATTGATTCTATGGTCCTTCCAGAAGCAAGTAGTAGCAGCCGAGGTAATGGTAATACCTCTTTCCTGCTCCTGCTCCATCCAGTCCATCGTCGCAGCGCCGTCATGGGTTTCGCCTATCTTATGGTTAATACCCGTGTAGTAAAGAATACGCTCGGTTGTCGTAGTCTTACCCGCGTCGATGTGAGCCATAATACCAATATTTCTTGTTTCTTCAAGAGATACCTTTCTTGGCATAGTGTTTTACCTTTCTGCCCACTAAAGATATTAATATCTGAAATGTGCAAACGCCTTGTTTGCCTCTGCCATTCTGTGCGTATCGTCACACTTCTTAACCGCGCCGCCGGTCTTGTTTGCAGCGTCCATAATCTCATTGGCAAGGCGTTCTTTCATTGTTCTTTCCGATCTTGCTCTCGCAAAGGAAGTGATCCATCTGAGACCGAGAGTCTGACGTCTTTCGGGACGAACCTCAAGCGGTACCTGATAGGTAGCGCCGCCGATACGGCGAGCCTTAACCTCAAGAACCGGCATTACGTTCTCCATAGCTGTCTCAAATACTTCGATAGGATCATTTCCTGTTTTTTCCTGAATGATGCTGAACGCATCGTAAACAATTTTCTGGGCAACACCCTTCTTACCATCAAGCATAATGTTGTTGATGAGGCGGGTTACTACCTTTGAATTGTAAAGCGGATCAGGAAGAACATCACGCTTAGCGATTTGACCTCTTCTTGGCATCTTCGCTTCCCTCCTTCATTAATAATTAGATGAGTTCATAGGTACTCGGTTTTTCCGTGGAGCCAACAAAAAGCCTACGCTATATATCATAGATAAACTATTGTCGGTTTCCAAATTTTAAGAGTTTAGGTTATTACTTCTTAACCTTAGGTCTCTTTGCACCGTACTTTGAGCGGCTCTGCATTCTGCCCGAAACGCCCTGGGTATCAAGCGTACCGCGGATGATGTGGTAACGCACACCGGGAAGGTCCTTAACACGTCCGCCTCTTACCATAACGACAGAGTGCTCTTGAAGGTTATGGCCAACGCCGGGGATGTATGCGGAAACTTCCATACCGTTTGTAAGACGAACTCTGGCAATCTTACGGAGTGCTGAATTCGGCTTCTTAGGCGTAGCAGTCTTAACTGCAGTACAAACGCCGCGCTTCTGCGGAGAAGCGTTATCAGTCATAACGTTCTTCTTCGTGTTTAAGCCCTTTAAAAGTGCAGGTGCTTTTGCCTTCTTTTCGAGGGACTTACGTCCTGTTCTTACTAACTGATTAAAGGTAGGCAATAGTTTATCTCCTTTCTGAATTATTTATGCGTCGTGCGCATATGAAGAACTTCTCAAGCGAAAAATCCTTCGTATACGCACGCCCACGGAATGCAGGAAGCCTGCATTCCGTTTAAGCGTTTTGTACAAATATTCGCGTCAATTTTTGGCTAAAATGCCATAAACATACTAACACGATTACGTATTATAGCATTATATAATACATTTTGTCAAGAATAATTTTTATTCTGTTGTATTACTTATAAGAAGCTCCTGAAGCTGCTCAAGGTTAAGGATTTCCTCGCTTCCCTCGGGGCTGAAGTATGAGGGAATAACATCTACGTCCCTGAATACGTCCATACCCGTACCTGCGGGGATAAGCTTACCGATAAGCACATTCTCCTTAAGGCCGAGAAGCGGATCGCTCTTGCCCTTGATAGCGGCGTCGGTAAGAACCCTTGTGGTTTCCTGGAAAGAAGCGGCTGAAAGGAAGGAATCCGTAGCAAGCGAAGCCTTTGTAATACCCATAAGAATCGGAATATAGGTTGCATACTTGAGGTTTTCCTCACCCTCTGCGAGCCTCTCATCAACCTTATCGTTAGCCTCGTCAACCTGAGTTACGTCAACCATTGTGCCTGCGATAAGATCGGTATCGCCAGCGTCGTCAACAGTACACTTCTTGAGCATCTGACGTACGATAACCTCAATGTGCTTATCGTTGATGTCAACACCCTGAGTTCTGTATGCGAACTGAACTTCCTTAATAAGATAGTTATATACAGCCTCTTTACCGAGGATAGCAAGAACGTCGTGCGGGTTCTTTGCGCCCACAGTAAGCTCCTGTCCCTTCTCTACGTGAGTTCCCTCCACAATATTCTCGTGAAGCCTTGCGCCGTAAGGAATGAGGTATTTTCTCTCCTCGCCCGTTTCGGTGTTGAATACAACGACGTGACGGCTCTTCTTGATTTCCTCAAAGTGAACGTCGCCCTCGATTTCGGAAAGGATTGCAAGCTGCTTCGGCTTTCTTGCTTCAAAGAGCTCTTCAACTCTCGGAAGACCCTGAGTGATATCCTCGCCGCCTGCAACACCGCCGGTATGGAAGGTTCTCATGGTAAGCTGAGTACCCGGCTCACCGATTGACTGAGCGGCGATTGTGCCGACAGCCTCGCCGACCTGTACGGGCTCGTTAAACGCAAGGTTTGAGCCGTAGCACTTACAGCATACGCCGTTTCTTGACTTACAGGTAATGAGCGAGCGGATTTTAACGGTCTTAATGCCCGCGTCAACGATGCGCTTAGCGTCGTCGTCGTTCATAATCCTGTCGGTATCCATAATAACCTCGCCCGTTTCGGGATGAATAACCGGCTCGGAAAGGAATCTGCCTATAAGTCTTTCCTCAAGCGATTCAAGGACGCGCTTGCCGTCCATAATTGCATAAACGTCGATACCCTCGCGACATCCGCAGTCGCTGTCCCTGATTATAACGTCCTGGGATACGTCAACGAGACGTCTTGTAAGATAACCCGAGTCAGCAGTACGAAGCGCGGTATCGGTTAAGCCCTTACGCGCACCACGCGAGGAGATGAAGTATTCAAGGATATTAAGACCTTCACGGTAATTAGCCTTAATCGGAACCTCGATGGTTTTACCCGAGGTGTTCGCTATAAGTCCTCTCATACCTGCAAGCTGACGGAGCTGCGAGGTACTACCACGCGCGCCAGAGTCAACCATCATATGAATCGGATTATGAGTTCCGTCAAAGTTGCCCGTAAGCTCGTTAGAAACCTTATTTGTACAGTCCTCCCAAGCCTTGATAACGGCTGCGGAACGTTCGTCGTTGGTAAGCTCGCCCCAGTTGTAGCGAAGCATAATCTCGTCAACCTTAGCCTCAGCCTCAGCAAGATAATCCTTCTTCTTTTCGGGGATAAGGGCGTCGATAACGGCAACGGTTGTACCCGAAATCGTTGAGTACTTATAGCCCTGTGCCTTGAGCTCGTCAAGCATTCTTGAAGCAACAGATACGTCGTGCTTGCGGATACACTTATCAACGATTTTGCCGAGTCCGCCCTTCTTAACTACGAAGGATACCTCAAGCTCAAACTCGTTTTCGGGGTCGCTTCTGTCAACAAAGCCTAAATCCTGAGGAACGGGTCTGTTGAAGATAACTCTGCCGACCGTGGTCTTTACAAGCTTGGATTTTACCTCGCCGTCAACCTCCTTGGTAAAGCGGATTAAGCACTCCGAATGTAAGCCGAGCGAGCCCTCCTGATAAGCCATAAGAGCCTCGTCTGTATCGCGGTAAATATTGTATCTTGTAATCTCCTCGCCGTTAATAACCTCTGTTCTCGGACAGCCTGCCTCACCCGGCTTAATCATAGTCAGGTAGTAAGAGCCGATAACCATATCCTGAGTAGGAACGGCAACGGGCTTACCGTCGGAGGGCTTGAGAAGGTTATTAGCTGCGAGCATAAGCATTCTTGCCTCAGCCTGAGCCTCAGCGGAAAGCGGTACGTGAACAGCCATCTGGTCGCCGTCGAAGTCCGCATTAAACGCCGTACAGGCAAGCGGATGAAGCTTTATAGCTCTGCCTTCAACGAGCACGGGCTCAAACGCCTGAATACCGAGACGGTGAAGCGTGGGAGCACGGTTAAGCATTACGGGGTGGTCCTTGATTACAACCTCAAGTGCGTCCCATACCTCCGCCTTCTCAGCCTTTTCAACCATCTTTCTTGCGGATTTGATATTAGAGGCGGTACCCGTCTCAACAAGACGCTTCATAATGAAGGGCTTGAAGAGCTCGATAGCCATTTCCTTGGGAAGTCCGCACTGGTACATCTTAAGCTCGGGACCTACTACGATAACCGAACGGCCTGAGTAGTCAACACGCTTACCGAGAAGGTTCTGACGGAAGCGTCCCTGCTTACCCTTAAGCATATCGGAAAGAGATTTAAGCGGTCTGTTTGAAGGACCTGTTACGGGTCTGCCGCGTCTGCCGTTATCTATAAGGGCGTCAACGGATTCCTGAAGCATCCTCTTTTCGTTCCTAATCATGATGTCGGGAGCGTGGAGCTCGATCAGCTTCTTAAGACGGTTGTTACGGTTGATAACACGTCTGTAAAGGTCGTTGAGGTCGGAGGTTGCAAAACGTCCACCATCAAGCTGAACCATAGGTCTGATATCGGGAGGAATAACGGGGATAACGTCGAGAATCATCCATTCAAGCTTATTTCCGCTGTGGTAGAAGGCGTCAACTACGTCAAGTCTCTTGAGAAGCTTAACTCTCTTCTGACCGGTTGCGGTTTCAAGCTCCTCGGTGAGCTCTGCGCGAAGGGTATTAATATCAATATCCTGGAGAAGCTTTTTAATAGCCTCTGCGCCCATTCCCGCCTCGAAGTCGTCCTCGTATCTCTCGCGCATTTCGGCGTATTCCTTCTCGTTGAGAATCTGCATCTTCTCAAGCGGGGTATCGCCGGGGTCGGTAACGATATAAAGAGCGAAGTAAAGCACCTTTTCAAGATATCTCGGGCTGATGTCAAGTACAAGACCGAGACGGCTCGGGATACCCTTGAAGTACCAGATATGCGATACGGGCGCCGCAAGCTCAATGTGTCCCATTCTCTCACGGCGAACCTTTGCGCGCGTAATCTCAACGCCGCAGCGCTCACACACCTTGCCCTTATAACGAACCTTCTTATATTTTCCGCAGTGACATTCCCAGTCCTTCATGGGACCGAAAATCTTTTCGCAGAAAAGTCCGTCACGCTCGGGCTTGAGCGTTCTGTAATTTATTGTTTCGGGCTTGGTAACCTCGCCGTAGCTCCACTCGCGGATACGCTCCGGTGAGGCAAGTCCGATTCTTATTGAACTAAAATCATTAGTTGAATTGTAATTCATATATGGAAGCTCCTTTTCTGTATTATTGAAAGTTGATCAGTTAACTGAGGATTAGAAATCGTCATCTGCGAAGGCGTCTGCTATGCTTGCAAATAAGCCTCCGTCCTCCTGATCTGCTTCCTCAAATTCGTCATCGGCATCGACCATTCCGAAGCCCTCGGTTTCGTCGTTAAAGTCGTTTACCTCTGTGAATGCGCTGTCGTCAACAGGCTGAATTCCGTCGTCGTCAAGCTCCTGCTTAATCTCAACCTCTTCACCGTTTCTGTCGTAGAACTTGGTGTCAAGACCGAGCGCCTGGAACTCCTTGAAGAGTACGCGGAACGCCTCGGGAGTGCCCGCTGAAGGAATGTTCTCGCCCTTTACGATTGCCTCGTAGGTGTTAACTCTTCCAACAACGTCATCCGACTTAACGGTAATGATTTCCTGAAGCGTATAGGCTGCGCCGTAAGCCTCAAGTGCCCAAACTTCCATTTCGCCGAAACGCTGTCCGCCGAACTGAGCTTTACCGCCGAGCGGCTGCTGAGTTACAAGGCTGTAAGGACCTGTTGAACGTGCGTGCATCTTATCGTCAACAAGGTGATGAAGCTTGAGGTAATACATATAACCTACTGTTACACGGTTATCAAACTGTTCACCCGTACGTCCGTCGGTAAGAACGGTCTTACCGTCGTAAACCTTATTGCCGTTTTCGTCAATATAATATCCGATATCGGCAAGCTTAAGACATTCGCGGATGTCGTCCTCGTGAGCGCCGTCGAATACAGGAGTCATCATCTTCCAGCCGAGAGCCATAGCGGCGTAGCCGAGATGAACCTCAAGCACCTGACCGATATTCATTCGGGACGGTACGCCGAGAGGATTAAGCACGATGTCAAGCGGACGTCCGTCGGGTAAGAACGGCATATCCTCCTGAGGAAGAACTCTGGAAACAACGCCCTTGTTACCGTGACGGCCTGCCATCTTGTCGCCTGCCTGAATCTTTCTCTTCTGTGCGATATAAACGCGAACGACCTTGTTTACGCCGGGGTTGAGCTCGTCTGAATTAGCCCTTGTGAATACCTTAACGTCAACAACGATACCGTATTCGCCGTGGGGAACCTTAAGGGAGGTGTCCCTTACTTCCCTCGCCTTCTCGCCGAAGATTGCGCGGAGGATTCTCTCCTCGCTCGTAAGGTCGGTTTCACCCTTCGGGGTTACCTTACCTACGAGGATATCGCCCGAGCGAACCTCAGCGCCGATACGGATAATACCGTCCTCGTCAAGATCCTTAAGAGCGTCCTCGCCCACGTTCGGGATATCCCTTGTGATTTCCTCGGGACCGAGCTTGGTGTCGCGCGCCTCCTGGTCATGCTCAATAATATGAATTGAAGTGTAAACGTCGTCGCGAACAATCTTTTCGTTAATGAGAACGGCGTCCTCGTAGTTATAACCCTCCCAGGTCATAAAGCCGATGAGAGCGTTCTTACCGAGCGAGATTTCACCGTTGCAGGTTGCGGGACCGTCCGCGATAACCTGTCCTTCCTTAACCTCGTCGTGAAGCGAGATAATCGGGCGCTGGTTAATGCAGGTGCCCTGGTTTGAGCCTGCGAACTTGATAAGCTCATACCTGTCGATTTCGCCCGACTTAGTCTTAATCTCGATAGTGTCGGCGTCAACGGAGATAACCTTACCGGCTCTCTTAGCGGGAACTACTACGCCCGAGTCATAAGCAGCCTTATATTCCATACCTGTTCCGACTACGGGAGCCTCTGTCTTAAGAAGCGGCACCGCCTGACGCTGCATGTTAGCGCCCATAAGAGCACGGTTTGCGTCATCGTTTTCAAGGAACGGAATCATTGCGGTAGCAACGGATACTACCATCTTGGGCGATACGTCCATATAGTCAACTCTGTCGGGAGGAAGAGTCATAAACTCGTCACGGAAACGGCAGGTAACTCTGTTATTAAGGAATCTGCCTTCCTCGTCGAGCGGCTCATTAGCCTGAGCGACAACGTACTCGTCCTCCATATCGGCTGTCATATAAACAACCTCGTCGGTTACGACGCCCGTTTCCTTATCAATCTTGCGGTAAGGAGCCTCGATGAAGCCGTATTCGTTAAGACGGCTATAGCATGCGAGGTAGGAGATAAGTCCGATATTGGGACCTTCGGGAGTTTCGATAGGACACATACGTCCGTAGTGTGTATAGTGAACGTCACGAACCTCGAAGCCTGCACGGTCTCTTGAAAGACCGCCGGGGCCGAGAGCCGAAAGACGTCTCTTGTGAGTGAGCTCTGCAAGCGGGTTGTTCTGATCCATAAACTGTGAAAGCGGTGATGAACCGAAGAACTCACGGATTGCAGCAACAACGGGTCTGATATTAATAAGAGCCTGCGGAGTGATGCTTTCGCCGTCGTCCTGAGCCTGAAGAGTCATCCTCTCGCGGATTACCCTCTCCATACGGCTGAAGCCGATTCTGAACTGATTCTGGAGAAGCTCGCCAACTGCACGGATACGGCGGTTGCCGAGATGGTCGATATCGTCGGTCTTACCTACGCCGTTTGCAAGGTTGTTAAGATATGAAACCGTTGCAAAAATATCGTCGGTGATGATATGGTTCGGAATAAGGTCGTCGTGCTTAATTCTGATTTCATTCTCAAGGGCTTCCTGGTCGTCGCCGCACTTATCAAGAATTTCGCTTAAAACCCTGTAAGATACCTTTTCGTTAATTGCAAGAGCCTTCCTGTCGATATTAACGAACTTGTCGATATTAACCATGCCGTTTGATACGACCTTAATCTCTCTGCCGGATTCAAGCCTTACGAATACGGACATAACACCCGCATCCTCAATTTCCTCTGCCATAGCTGAGGTAAGCTTAGTTCCCTCGTCAAAGAGAAGCTCGCCCATCGGGGAAATAACCGGCTTAGCAAGAGTCTGACCGTTAAGTCTTTCCACCATGCCGAGCTTTTTATTGTACTTGTATCTTCCTACTCTGGAAAGGTCATAGCGGTGAGCGTCGAAGAAAAGACCTTCAAGGTGGGACTGAGCCGTTTCAAGCGTGGGCGGCTCGCCCGGGCGGAGCTTCTTATAAACCTCAAGAAGCGCCTCCTCCTGATTCTTTGTCGAATCCCTTGCGATAGTAGCTTCGATTCTCTCGTCGTCGCCGAAGAACTCGCGGATTTCATCGTCCGTACCGAGACCTAATGCTCTGAGAAGAGTGGTGATGAAAATCTTTCTGTTCTTGTCGATTCTTACGTAGAACACGTCGTACGGGTCGGTTTCATATTCAAGCCATGCGCCGCGGTTTGGAATAACCGTGTTGGTGAACAGCTCCTTACCCGTCTTATCGTGCTCCATGTTATAATAAACACCGGGTGACCTTACAAGCTGGGATACAATACACCTTTCGGCGCCGTTGATAACGAACGTGCCTGCGTCCGTCATAAGCGGAAAATCGCCCATATAAATCGTGTTTTCCTTAACCTCGCCCGTCTCCTTGTTGATAAGGCGTGCCCTTACCTTGAGCGGCTTAGCATAGGAAGCGTCACGCGCCTTGCACTGTGCGATAGTATACTTAGGCTCGTCGTCCATTGAGTAATCAATGAAATCAAGGACAAGGTTACCCGTGTAATCGCTGATTGAGCCGATATCACGGAAAACCTCCTTAAGTCCTTCGTCAAGGAACCACTGGTAAGACTTCTTCTGCACTTCAATAAGATTAGGCATCTGCATAACCTCATTGATTTTTGCAAAGCTCTTTCGTGTAGTTGTACCAATTTGCACATCCTTCACATTTACCATATTGGGTACTCACTCCGTTTCGTCTTAAATTACCTTTAAAAAACCGAGAATTTCTGCGGTTTTCCGACCTCAAAATGTAAACTTTTTGTGTCGGAAGCAAAGGGGCAAAAGTCCCTTATGCGTAGACATTCCCATTTTAATAGTGATAGTATAATATACTAAATTAACAATAAAGTCAATAGGATTTTTTGTAAAAGTTTAATATTTTTAAAAAGTTTTTAAACAACCCAGCCGTGTGTTTTGTATGCACGGCAAAAAAAGCAGGGCTATGCCCTGCTAAAAAACACTTATTCCGTATATCCGATAATCTTATAAAGCTCGTTTAGCTGCTTTATCTCACAGTCAATATGTATATCCTTCGGGCGTTTCTTGCCCTTAGGGTTGTACCAGCAGGTTTTAATCCCAGCGTTGTTTCCGCCCTTCATATCGCTTGTGAGCGAATCCCCCACTATCAGCACATCGTTTTTATCGCAGGCGGGGATGCTGTCAAACACTATATCGAAGAACTCCTTATTCGGCTTTTCGTATTTCAGCTTATCAGAGATAAACGCGCCCTCAACGAGCTTTGAAAAGCCAGACGCCCTCAGGCGCTTTTTCTGTACTTCATATCCGCCGTTTGTAACTATATACTGCTTATACTTTCCCTTAAGTGAGGAAACAATTTCAAACGAGTTGTCAATATATGAAATAGTATCGGGAATACCGTTTTCATACGCGTCCTTGAATTCCTCGGGAAAATCGCACTTAATTCCGTAAAGGTCGAAAAACTCTTTAAATCGGTTAACGAGGATTTCCTCCTTAGTCTGCTCTCCCCTTTCAAGCATCTGCCAGTACTTATCGTTGATTTTGTGATAGGCTTCTATCATCTCCTCGGTACATTCGCCGAGGTTATATTTTTCAAACGCGTTAATCAGGGAATTATGCGCGGCAAGGGTAAAATCAAGCAGCGTATTATCAAAGTCCCAGAAGATGATTTTAATGTTTTTCATAACGGGATTTATGTGCATTTTTTCCTTTGCGACCTTCACGGCTTTTTTACCTCCCCTCTCGGTCTTTTCATACTTCATCTTTACGTCCTTATAAGTTTCCTTAAGCTTATCGTAATTCATATAGCACTGGAACGCAAGCGCTGCAATTCCCATAACGACTGCATAGAAGGTTTTATACTTAATCGAAAATTCGTCGTCCATAACGTTCCAGAAGATGAACGAGCCCGAAAACGAGGTAGTCGCTATAATAATTATATACTTATATTTAACCGTCAGAAATGCGAGCGCAAGCGCTACGATAAAGCTTATGACCTTTGAGAAGGTTTCGCCGAAAAAGGAAATGAACGAAGGAAGCGAGGCATAGACGAGCGTAAACAGTCCGACGATGAGCTGAATCCGCGCAGGATATTTTGAAAACACGCCCAGCAACATACCTATAATAAGGCAGACGGCGAACATTATCCAGAAGTTTGCGTCGGTGAGGTCGCGGTTCGGAAGCAGGTATTTAGCGGAAAACGAGCTGCCCACGAAAAAGAGCGTTACGCTGCACCACAACGCTGCGCACTTCAATCCGAAGAAGGAAGTGAACAGCGCGCATACCACAAGCACAACGGGAAGCATAAAGCCGAGAAAGCTCCTCACCTCGCCGTAATCCGCGGGCACGTATCCGATTAAGTCCTTAAATAAATCGTAGAACTGCATTAAATCACCTGAGCATATTTTAACATAAACGAAGCTCAAAGGCAACAGAAAAGCGCCTGCTCCAATTAAGAACACGGCGCTTTCCTGAAACGTAAAGTATGATGTAGCCAATATAGCACTTTTACCGCGCGAAATATGTTGAAATTTGTAATTAATTATTATTTTTTATGGACTGATAAAATATGATACAAATTTTATCAAATTCCTATTTGAAAACGCAATTTTTAGGCTTTGATAAGCTGAAAGAAATAACTCCCATACCTTATATTCTTAACAACGAAAGCAACAGGGATTGGCTCGCGCCAATCCCTGTTGCTTTCGTTGCTCTTTTCACTCTATATCAAAACAGTAAACTGTTATGACCGTTGAGGTTCTTTTATGATGTATGCCAGGTCTTTGGCGTTGATGATGTTGTCGTGATTCATATCAAGTAACGGATAATCGGTGTTGATATGCTCCATAAAGCTGACACGATAATAGGAATCACATTCATCGCAGCGGAACACAACAATGGTGTCGTTCGGAACAGAAACGGTATAAACAATCTGCCAATCGTGCTCGCAGCCGTTCTCGGGTTCCAATTCGTTTTCACCTACGGTCAGCGGTGCTGAGCGGAAGATCATTCCGTCAATGTTGACGCAGCCGCGCAATTCATTTTCGCCGGATACTTGGAAATAGGTGACGCCGTCGTTTTTTGGCGGGCGACCAATGGTCGCCCCTACGGTTGCGCCCTCTGCCGAATACTCAACTTTGCTTGCGAGCTGTTCAAGTTCGTCGATGTTCCGCCATCCGAATTCAAAGACGGAATTGCCGTTTTCATCAGTATGCGTACCAATCGCATCCACCATCGTATCACTATCGATAAATGCATATCCGTTTTCGTTCGCCCAACTCTCTGCATAACTGCTACCAGGTGCAATCACGATACATTCTTTACTGGTATCATTGATAGCCGTTGTAAGTTTATCAGAACAATAAATCGTTGTGTGGTTGGGAAGCGAGTTTATTGTTGTTGCATTAGGAGCAAAAATATAATTTGCCTCTTTACATCCGTCAAAAACACGCTCTTCAATAATTTCAACCAACGGGCAGTAAATATTGTTCAGTTGATAAATATGGGCAAACGATTCAATCGGTATTTTGTTTTTCAGTTTAGGCATATATACATTTTTAAGCGTATAGCAATCACCAAAAACATAATCATCATATAACGCTGTAAGGTTAGGCAAGAACAATTCTTCAATGTTACAACAATCTGCAAGCGCAGCGCCGTAGAGAGTTTCTACACTTGAAATATTTATTTCACGAATATACTGACAGCTCATAAACGCCTCTTCACCAATCGTTTTTACATTTGGAAGCTCAACCTTTTCCAATTCAAAATTCTTTGAAAAAGCATCATACGGAATTTCTTCAAGATTGTCATTTCGCAATAGCTTTAAACCACAGTAAGAAAAAGCACTTTCTTCAACAGTTTCTAAATATGACAATTCAATATTATCAAGATAAGCGCATTCATAAAAGGCTTCAATATCGGCGTTTTTAATCCTTCCGCCATAAAAGCTGGATAAGGTTCGACAATTTTTAAAAGCACGTTGTCCAATATACTCACAGGTATACGGCAGGGAAACTTCAATCAACGTACTGTCAAGTGTAGAATCCTTTTCAAAAACGCCCTCACCTATACCTGTAACCGTAACTCCGTCCACTGTATCGGGAACGACCAAATAATACTGTTCATTACCCCTGTATTCGATAATAGTGCCTTGCTCGTTGATAATAAAATCGTTTTCATTATTACCCGAAATTGAGTAGGTTGCTGAATTAATTTGTCCCCCAACACGCTGCCCGTAATATGCCCTTGCGATAATTCTTGAAGACCTATCTATTGTTATCGGTCCTTCGTACTTTACGGCGTTTTCAAAATCAAACGTTAGCGATTGCCCATAATCAAACAGATTGTAGTATATTTCCGCACCCTCGCTGGCACAGGTTATTTCTAAATCAAATGCATTTTGATACCTGCCGCTATTAACACTAAACACCGGAATGGAGGGACGGTCAACATAAGTATCGTATTCTATTGGCCCAAGCATTAAAATAACTTTTTTGTTAAGTTCTTCCGTATGGTATCCTAATCCGTTTGCTGCTCTGGCATTGATGACAAGATAATTTCGTATGTTTTCCGGCGAATAGGAAGGATATTTGGTTTTGACCAAGGCAGCAGCTGCCGAAACGTGAGGACACGCCATAGAGGTTCCGCTGGCTTCCTTATATCCGCCATCTTTCCAACAACTATATACTTTTACCCCTGGTGCAATAATATCTACACCATCGCCATAGTTAGTCCAATTCGGATAATTATCATTTTCGTCTATCGCTGCTACAGTGATACATGCTTCAATATTTGCAGGTTGACAGTGTTGGACATCCCATCCTTCATTTCCTGCTGATACACAAACCGTTATACCTTCTGCAATAGCCTGATTGATAGTGTCTTCCATTAGTTTATCAGATAATGGAGAACCTAAACTCATGTTTATAACATCAACCTGGTCGTTTACAGCTTGTTTAATAGATGTAGTGACTAGTGATAATGTACCACTACCGCGTTTATCGAGACATTTATAACCTGCAACCTTAACATTGTCGCTTGTACAGTCAACAATTGTTCCGGCAACATGGGTGCCATGTCCGTGATCGTCTAATTCATCTCCCTCATTCCCTGAAGAAGAGATATTATAATTTGTTCTTATAATTCTATCTTGTAAGAACTCGTGATTATAATCCACCCCGGTATCAATAACAGCGACTACAACCGTCGGAAAAACGTCTATTGTTGAAATATAACCGTCATAATCCACGCTTGCAGCACCCCAAGAAAGATGCTCTTTAGTAGGCGTGATTTCATCGTCGCCTTCATCTTCATTGTTTATAGTAACAACAGAATCAGTTTCAGCATATTCGACAGTCTTCATATTGTTGTAACAATCAAGTGCCGCCTCTGCACTTTCACGGTTATCAAATTGAACAATATGTATGTCATCATAGCCTTCTACTATACCAACGCCATCCAGAATCGGAATATCGTGTTTGGATTTGACAATCAGGCGGTTAGAAACGGGCTCGTCCTTATATTCTTGATTCATTTTGCCAAGTTGTTCGGTAAATTCTTCAATCGTGATTTCCGGCGTGAGATTGGCGGTAAAAGCCGTCAATGAAACCGTGCCGATAAGAATACCGACAGAGAGCAGAATTGCTAATAACTTTTTCATAGGAACTCCTCCTTAATGAAAATGTAAACTTTTACCTAAGGTCAAAGTCAAGTGTTGTGGCAAAAAAAGAACAGAAATTTTTTCTTTTCCACTAATATTGCACCTTTTCATTATGATACTATATAATAGCACACTTTTTTAATATTGACAAGATATT
>CALCYI010000034.1 GCA_937907605.1 uncultured Clostridia bacterium
CGTTATCTATTTCGACGATTATGTAGGTCTTGAATGCCTCGCCCACAACTCTGAAATCGGGAATTTCAACTTCGGGTGCAGGCTCAATATTTTTCATCGGCTCAGCGCTTGATTTTGTCTGTATGCGCTCAATATTATCGGCATCAATAACGGTAACCGGCGGAGTTTTTACGGGCGCTTCTCCTCTCTCGGCGCGTTCTCTTGCATATTTTTCGCCGAGCGAGGCGGACGTATCGGTATTGACCGTGCCTGCCGCAACCTGCCAGAATTTATTAGGCTCGGGCTTCGGCTTAAACTCCATTTGTTGGGGCTTGTCCTCAGCTTTGGTAAACAGGTCGAGCCTACCCGAAGCAGTGGTTGTAAAGCTCCTCTGCGGCTTGTCGCTGAAATGCGCCTCTTTCGGCGTGTCGCCGAGCTCGATAGCGGACTTTACTCCGTAATATATCAGCTCAAAAACGGGTCTTTCGTTCGCAAAACGCACCTCGATTTTAGCAGGGTGAACGTTTACGTCAACGAAGGACTTATCGCACTCAATATTGAGCACGCAGCCGGGGAAGCGTCCGACCATAATTGAGTTTTTATACGCCTGCTCAAGCGCCGCCATAGCGGTCTGGCTCTTAACAAGGCGGGAGTTGATGAAGAAATACTGCATCGCCCTGCTCTTACGCGAGGCGGAGGGCTTCGTTACCACGCCGCTGACCCTCATATTATTCACGCTGTAATCAACGTCGATAAGAGAAGCCGCAAATTCCCTGCCCAACACGGAATATACCGTGCTCTTTAAATCACCGCTTCCCGAGGTGATAAGCACCTGCTTACCGTCGCGGATAAAGCGGAAGGAAATATCGGGGTGGCTTATCGCCATTCTCTCGACTATTCCCGCAACCGAATTGCCCTCGGTTACGTCTTTTTTGAGGAATTTCATCCTCGCGGGTGTGTTGAAGAAAATATCCCTTACGACTATCGTCGTGCCCTTCGGACAGCCCGCGTCGGAGAAATCCTTTTCCTCGCCGCCCTCAATCTCATACATCGTGCCGAGCTCCTCGCCCTCAGCCCTTGAGAGCAGCTCAACCCTGCTGACCGCCGCAACGGACGCCATAGCCTCGCCCCTGAAGCCAAGAGTGGAAATAGCGTTAAGGTCGTCGGAGTATTTAATCTTACTCGTTGCGTGAGGGAGGAATACCTTTTTAATTTCGCTTTTTGCGATACCGCAACCGTCGTCGGTTATACGGATATAGCTCGAACCGCCGTTTTTAATCTCAACGGTGATATTCTTAGCCCCTGCGTCAACAGAGTTTTCAATCATTTCCTTCACTATTGAAGAAGGCCTTTCAACAACCTCGCCTGCGGCGATAAGCTGGTATACCTCCTTGGGCAGTATGTTAATTTCAGGCAAAGCCGTTCACCTCCTGTTTTTACAGCTCCGCCACCTTTTTCTTAAGGTCGTAGAGAGTCTGCATCGCCTCAATAGGCGTTAAAGTGTTTATATCGGTAGCCTTTATAAGCTCCAGTATATCGTCGGCTGTGTTGGTTCGGAAGTTGTACTGGATATCGTTATCCTCCTCAACAACCGAATCCTCAGCCTTAAATTCAATTTCAATCTTATTCGCTTCAAGCTCCCTAAGGATAACCTTTGCGCGCTTGATAACGCTGCTTGGAATTCCTGCGAGCTTTGCAACCTCGATACCGAAGGACTGGTCGGCGCCGCCGTGCACAATCCGTCTGAGGAAAGTAATGTCGTCGCCCTTCTTCTTAACGGCTATCGAGTAGTTGTTTACACCGTCGAGTATTCCCTCCATAGCGGTAAGCTCGTGATAATGCGTTGCAAAAAGCGTTTTCGCGCCGAGCGTCTTTTTTTTGACAACGTATTCAAGCACCGCCCTTGCGATACTCATACCGTCGAAGGTCGAGGTTCCTCTGCCTATCTCGTCAAGAATAATAAGCGAGTTTCTGGTCGCGTTTTTAATAATCGCTGAAACCTCGTTCATCTCGACCATAAAGGTTGACTGTCCCGCGCTCAAATCGTCGGAAGCGCCGACTCTTGTAAATATTGCGTCGCATACGGAAATCCTCGCGCTCTTCGCAGGCACGAAGGAGCCTATCTGAGCAAGAAGAACTATAAGCGCAATCTGGCGCATATAGGTCGATTTACCCGCCATATTCGGTCCCGTAATAATCGAGCAGCGGTTTTTATCAAGGTCAAGCAAGGCGTCGTTGGGTACGAACACGCTGTCGGTAAGGAGCGTTTCAACGACGGGGTGACGTCCGTCCTTAATCTCAATTACGCCGTCGGTGGTAATCTGCGGACACACGTAGTTATGAACGTACGCCGTCTCGGCAAGAGACGCGAGCGAGTCAAGCTCGGCAATCGCCTTTGCGGTTTTCTGTATCCTTTCGACCTCGCCCGAAATCGTATTTCTTACCGCGCAGAATACCTCGTATTCAAGGGCGGCAAGCCTGTCCTTAGCGCCGAGCACCTTACCCTCGAGCTCCTTGAGCTCCTGAGTGATAAAACGCTCGCAGTTGGTGAGAGTCTGTTTTCTTATGTAATCCTCGGGGACCATATCGAGATACGAATTAGTGACCTCAATGAAATAGCCGAAAACCTTGTTATACGAAACGCGGAGCTTGGGTATTCCCGTCCTCTCCTTTTCCCTCGTTTCAATCTCGGCAAGGATATTAGCGCCACCGTTTACTATATCTCTTAAGGAGTCAATTTCTTCGTTATAGCCCTCTTTAATCATTCCGCCCTCTCGAAGTGAGAACGGCGGCTCGTCTGCAATAGCGCAGTCGATAAGATTATGTACGTCCTCGAGCAAATCAATACCCGAGTATATATTCTTAAGCATTGCGGCTGAGCAGTTACTCAGCGCATTTTTTATTTCGGGAAGCGCTTCGATAGTTGAGCACAGCGTCCTGAGCTCCTTGGCGTTGGCGGTTGAATATGCAATACGGCTCATCAGCCTTTCCATATCCTTTACGCCCGTCATAGCTTCCCTGATATCGTCGCGAAGAACATTGTTATCAAGCAGCTCCGCGACGGAATTTTGCCTTCTTGTAATCTTTGCAGGGCTCACGAGCGGTCTTTCAAGCCAGCCCCTGAGCATTCTTTTACCCATAGCGGTTTTAGTCTTGTCAATTATCCAGAGTAAAGAATGCTTCCTGTCGCCCGTCATCATTGAGCTCGTAAGCTCAAGGTTGCGCCTTGCGCTCATATCGAGAGCCATAAAGTCCTCGCCCTCGTAGTATTCAACCTCGCTGGGCGCTTCAAGCTCGTTAGTTTTCTGCGTATCGCGCAGGTAATATATAACCGCGCCGAGCGCAGACACCGCCGCCTTGCTGTGACCTATTCCGAGGGAGGAAATCTCCTCCTTTTTCATAGTTTCAAGAATAAGGTTAGTCGCGTTGTCAAAGTCAAAGCAAATATCGTCAAGCACCTGAAACGGCGCATTAAGTCTTACGTCGGCAAAGCGCTGCACCTCGTCAAACGAGGAAGCTGCGGAGTTAACGATAATCTCCTTAGGCGCGTAGGAGGAGAGATGGTTAATAATCTTCTCCTGTTCCTCTTCCTTTTTTACCGCGGTAATATGGAATTCGCCCGTGGATACGTCGGCAAAGCAGAGCCCGGTTTCGTTAGCACCTGCGCAGATTGCGCAGAGGTAGTTATTAACGCCGTCCTCAAGGATACTGCCCTCGATAGCCGTGCCGGGAGTAATAACTCTTATTACGTCCCTTTTAACTATACCCTTAGCGGCCTTCGGGTCCTCGGTCTGCTCGCATATCGCGACCTTATAGCCCCTTGAAACGAGCTTTGCGATATAGCTGTCGGCGCTGTGGAACGGCACGCCGCACATAGGCGCCCTTTCCTCCTGACCGCAGTCCCTGCCCGTAAGAACTAAATCAAGCTCCCTTGAGGCAGTTTTTGCGTCGTCAAAAAACATCTCGTAAAAATCGCCGAGGCGGAAAAACAAAATGACTCCGGGATATTCTTTTTTTACCTGAAAATACTGCTGCATCATAGGCGACAGCTCGCCCTTTTTAGCCATTCAGCCTTTCCTCCTCAAACAAATAATTCCGCATTCCGAATTCCTAAATCCGAATTAACTTAGTGGCAGCCTCCGCAGGTTGTACAGTCATGCGTACAGCTCGGGTCGGGAAGCTCGCAGGTTTCGGGGTCCTGACCGTCGAAGAAAAGACCTATCATACCGCTGATATACTGAGCCATCTGCTCCATCTCGCTTGCGGCTGCCGAATACGCCATCATATTTTCATTACCCATAACCTCTGTATAAAGGTCCTGATACTGCTTCTGGAGCTCTTCGATTCTTTCATTGTCAGCCTCCTCGCCCTTGGTGGCTTCCTGCTGATATTTAAGGGTGATAAGCTGTAATTCCTGCATCTGCTTTTGAATGCCCTCGTCCGCGTCGTTAGCTTTAGCCGCTTTCTGAAGCGCCTCAAATCTCGGGTCAGCCTGAATTTCCTTACCAAGCTCTCTGATTACTGATTCTAAACTCATTTTGTTTACCTCTTTCTATTTCTTTTCAATCTCGCCGCGCAGCACGTAAGTCAGCGGCTCGATTACTTTAATATTCCGGAAGGTGCCGATTAATCTTTCGCCGCCTTCAAATTCTATAATCAAATTGCCGTCGGTCCTCGCGGCAAGATAATTATCGCCGAGTTTACCCTTACCGTACACAAAGCACTTAAAGGTTTTGCCCGCGTGGAGCTTCATCTGCTTTGCAGAGATTTTCTCCTGCAGCTCAAGAAGCTCGCCGAGCCATTTCGTCTTTTCCTCGTGGGGAACATTGTCCTCCAGCTCTGCGGCGGGAGTTCCCACCCTCTTTGAGTAAATAAAGGTGAAAAGCGAGGTCGCCCCGATTTCTTCAACAAGGCTCTTTGTGTCGAGGAATTCCTCATACGTTTCGCCCGGGAAGCCGACTATAATATCGCTCGTTATCGAAAGCTCGTCGCCCATAAGCTCCTTGGCGTAGTTAATAAGGCTTAGGTACTGCTCCCTCGTATATCCCCTGTTCATAGCCTTGAGGATTCTGTCATTACCGCTCTGGAACGGAAGGTGAAGGTGGGTTGCTACCTTGTCGCACTCAGCCATAGTTTCGATAAGCTCCCTCGTGCAGTCCTTAGGATGACTTGTCATAAAGGTTATTCTGAAATCGCCGTCAAGCGAATTAAGCCGCCTTAAAAGCTGAGAAAAATTAATTCTCGGCTCCAAATCCTTACCGTAGGAATTTACGTTTTGACCGAGCAGCATAATCTCGCGGTAGCCCTCGCTTACAAGCTGCTGAAATTCCGCTTCAATATCCTCGGCTTTTCGGCTTCTCTCGCGCCCTCTTACATACGGTACAATGCAGTAAGAACAGAAGTTATTGCAACCGTACATTATGGGGAGGAACGCGCGCCTGTCGTTATCCCTTTTCACCGGGATTCCCTCGGCTATTACGCCGTCCATATCGGGAAGCTCGAAAACTCTGCGCCTTCTCGTGAGCGCCTTGAAGAGCAGCTCAGGAAGCCTGTGAACCACGTGCGTTCCGAACACAAGGTCAACGAACTCAAAGGACTCCTTAATACGTTTTACGATATGCTCCTGCTGCATCATACAGCCGCAAAGGGCAATGATGACATCGGGGTTTTGGAGCTTATATTTTTTGAGCGCGCCGACGTTTCCGAAAACTCTGTCCTCAGCGTGTTCCCTTACTGCGCAGGTGTTGAAGATAACAAGCTTCGCCTCCTGCCTTTTATCCGTGAAGCCGTAGCCCATTTCCTCGAGCATGCCCTTAATCCTTTCGCTGTCCGCAACGTTCTGCTGACAGCCGTAGGTAACCACGCACGCAAGGGGCTTGTCCTCATATCTGCTTTTGATAACACTATTTACTTTTTTCGCAAAGTCCCTCTGAAGAGCTAACTCCTCTTCGGTAATTCTCCTCGTGTTCACAGACATATCGGACTCCAAAATATATAAACTTTCAAATTAATATTATATCAAAACGCTCTTATATTATCAATATAAAAACTTATAAATATTTAGTGAAATTAATATATATTATTATATAATTTAACAACACTTGCAAAAGACCTGCTAAAGTGATATTATGTTTTTTGACAACGTACAAAAGGAGAAAGGTTATGCTGAAAAAAAGAGGAGCGGGAGTTCTTCTTCACATAAGCTCAATGCCGTCGGAATACGGTATAGGCGTTTTTGACGACAACATAAAGCATTTTATAGACAAAATTTCGGACATGGGCTTTACCTACTGGCAGGTGCTGCCCTTCAATCCCGTTGACGCGGCTAATTCGCCCTACTGCTCGCCCTCGGCGTTTGCGGGTAATTACCTGTTTATCGACCCGAAGGGGCTTGAGAAAATGGGCTTAATCGGCGAAAACGATGTAAAGGAAAATATCTTTACAGGCTTGCCGTACACCGCAGACTATAAATTCGCCGCAGAAAAAAGGCTGAACACGCTTAAAAAGGCGTTTTTAAACGTTGACGAGAGCCTTGCAAAAGCCGTAAAGGAATACGAAATCAATAACCCGTGGCTCACGGATTACGCCGTATATATGGCGGTCAAGGAGCTTGAAAACCAAAAGCCGTGGTGGGAGTGGAGCGAGGAGCACGCAAGGTACTTTGAGTGCATTAAAAACGTTTACGACTACGAGGATAAGGCGGCGTTTTGGAAATTCGTTCAGTACATTTTCTATCTCCAGTGGAACGAAATCAAAGCATATGCAAATAAAAAGGGCGTTGCCGTTATAGGCGATATGCCTATTTACGTCGCTATGGACAGCGCTGACATCTGGGCTAATCTCCCTATGTTTTTAATCGACGAAAAAACTCTTAAGCCTCAGAAAATAGCGGGAGTTCCGCCCGATTATTTCAGTGAGAACGGACAGCTCTGGGGCAATCCGCTCTACGACTGGGACGCGCTTAAAGGCGACGGCTACTCGTGGTGGCTCCAGCGACTATCGCACGCGCTAAAGGTCTACGATACGGTAAGAATTGACCATTTCAGAGCCTTCGCTTCATACTGGGCAGTACCCGCGGAAAGCGACACCGCTAAGGTAGGCGAATGGCTTGAAGGACCTAAAATGGACTTATTCGAGGCGGTATTTGAAAAGTTCGGAAAGGACGCACCGATTATCGCAGAGGACCTCGGCACCTTCGGAGAGGACGTAATAAAGCTCCTAGGAGATACGGGCTTCCCCGGTATGAAGGTCGCACAGTTTGCGTTTGACGCTAATTCCGACTCCACCCACCTGCCGCACAACGCCGAGAAGAATTCCGTTAGCTACGTCGGCACGCACGACAACAACACAATCCTCGGCTGGCTTTGGGAAGCGGGAGAGGAGGAGAGAAAATTCGCACTTGATTACTGTCATTTCAAGGGCAATAACTGGGGCGAGGGCGGCTACTATTCTCCCTCGTGCAGAGCGATTACCGAGGCGGTATGGCAGAGCGCCTCAAACGTAGCAATTATCACGCTTCAGGATATGTGCGGCTTCGGCTCGGACGCAAGAATGAACACCCCGGGAGTCGCCGAGGGCAACTGGGAATTCCGCACTACAAGGGAGACGATAGATGGCATTGACGCTGAGTATTTCAGGCATATTAACGCCCTCTACCGCCGTATGTATCCCGCGTTTGAAAAATAAAAATCGGCTGTCTCAGCGAGACAGCCTTATTTTTTACCTTCCGTTACAGCAGCAGCCGTTCGGGTCTGCGTCCTCTAAATCGGGAGGGAAGAATTCGTCAACGGGGAAATCAATACCCTCGAAGGTTTCGCACGGGGACTGAGCAGAGCATGCGCATTCTCTTTCGGGAATGCAGAAATCGCATGCGGGGATAAGAATCTGAACGTCGCGCGAAAGCTGAATAATCGAGAATAAGCCGAGCGTTACGAGCACCGCCTTTTCGGCATTCTGCAGGGAGCGGCAATTTGTAAAATTACTGCGGATTGAATCCGGGAAATTAGTACAGCAATGGTGATGGCAGTGGCATACGTCGACAACGTCGGTGTCAAGTACAACGGGGTCAACCGCCTGAACCTTTGCAACGGGATTGGTGTACTGCGGAGCCTCGGGGCAATCCGAGCGGCGCTGATTTGCGGGAGATGAGAAGGTCTTTACCTTTCCGTCTGCACCGTAGAGTATACAGCTCTTTTCAAAGTTCGCATAGCCTACGGCAACCCTCGGGCAAGCGCCGGGCGAGGAATAAGTATCGAATCTTAAACGGAAAAAGAAATTAACCGTAACGCTGTAATAGCCTCTGTTAAACGGCACCTCGTCAACGTCAATGCTGACCGCCGCAATGTCGCAGTCCCTTGCTTTTACCGCCTGCGCGTTGTCGATAAGGTTCTGCCCCTCATCATTAAAGGTTACCCTTAAATCCTCAAGACAGTCCTTGCTTACGCAGGAATCGTAGATTCTCTTTGTATCAATACAAACTGACCCGTTAATACGTCTTTCGCCTGTATTGCTGATAGGAAAATCAGACATAGAAAAACTCCTTCATAGTTTATTTGAAGCTAACTTCTCTACATTCTATGAAGGAGTAAATATTATGTGAAAAATTAATTCTTAAACCTTAAAACTTAAAGCTTAAACCTACCATTCTATTTCCGCCGCTATACCGTAATGGTCGGAAACATAGCCTTCCGTGAGGTCGTCAAGTACCTCGTAGTTTTTGGCATTACCGTCGGTGAAGATAAAATCAATCGGCTTATCGCCAGTATTCGTATATCCCCAGTCCTGCCAGGTTGCCTTCTCTTTGCTTTTATCCGTAGTATCGCTGAGTACTGCGGATATTGTTTTATATGCAGCGCCGTCCTCGGTCTGATTAAAATCGCCCGTAAGGATAATATGAATTCCCGCGTACTGCGCCTTGATTTCGTTGATTTTGTCGACGATAAGCTGCGCGCCGTAGTTCATAGCCTCCTCGCTCGAATTATCAAGGTGGGTATTTAAAAACGCAAGGAGTGAGCCGTTTATTTCCTCAAGTATAACGTAAGTGCAAATACGGTTGCACCCTGCCTCCTGCTGCTCTCCGTTTTCGTCAACGTAGGTAAAGCGGCTCTCCTTTTCGGGAGTCAGAGAAAGCCAGAAGGTGTTTTTCTCTATTGCGGTGTATCTGTCCTTACGCCAGAAAACGCCGTTCATTTCGCTTCTGTTTTCGTCCTCGTCGTCTCCGCGCTTAACGGCATAACTGTCATACTCGGGCATTACCTTTATAAGTTTTTCGTACCATGCAGAATTAAGCTCCTGGGTGCCGAATAAATCAGCTTCGCAATCAAGATACTCAGTGAAACGGTAACAACGGTCAGCGCTTTTTGTGCCGTCAAAGGGCGTTCCCCAAGGCGCAGCTACATTAAAACTCACAACCGAGGTTGCCTTTGTATTTTGCGGCTGATAATCGTACACATACACTGTATCGCCGATAGTGATATTTGAAATTATAGCGCCGAATCCCGCAATTACGCAACCCGCCGTCAAAAGAAAGGAAATGGTGCGTGACCTCGCAGTTTTTTTATCAGAAGTTAAATAATGGAACAGAAACTCCAAGCCGTAAATCAGACAAGTTATACTGAAACCGAACGTTAACTTATCCATGGGCATTATCGTTCCGCCGTTAATACAAACGAGTACGGATAAAACGCCGAATACGAGCGTATTCAGAATACTCAGCGCCATATTACGCCTGAAGCCGTTCTCTTTCGCCGAAAAGAGCGAGCCGATAATCACAGCAAGCGAAAATACGATAACGCCTATCATCGCAAGCACGGCGAAGAGGTAATCCTTCGTCCATACGGACATATCAAAGCCGTGGTTAACGATACTGAGTATAAAGCCTATAAGTGATACCTCTTTATTCCCCGCCCAATACATCGGAAGGCACATTGAGGCAAGGGGCGTAAAGAACAATATAAGTCTTATGATATGAAGCGGAGTTTTTACCGTTGAGGCTCTGAGCATATCGGTAAATTCGTTTACCCTTCTCACTTCCTCGGCGGCGTTTTTCGCGTCCTCCTCAAGCCTTTCGTCAAGCCTGTAATACATAAGATTTACACCGCATTTAGGGCAGGTCTGCTTTAAGTAAAACGGGCTGAGCCTTGCATTACATTTGGGGCATCTGTTATTAGTTTTCTTCACTGCCCGACACCTCCTTTGAAAGCTCCTCGCGCCTTGTCTTCATTTCCTGTCTGATTGTGCTGAGCTTCTCACCCGTCAGGTCGTAAAAATGGTACGGGATAAGCGAAAGCAGTCCGAGCGCCCACGGTATAAGCGTAAAGAGCGCCCATATCATAAGGTCGGTTTTTTCGCCCTTAATCGCCGTCGTGCTGCCGTCAGGGTTCTTTGCAAAGGACAGTCCGATTACGGGCAGGAGCGCCGCGCCTATCGAGGTTGAAACCGAGCCCGTGAGCTTGCCCACAAAAGTAAGTACCGAGAAGGTAACGCCCTCCGTTCTTTCGCCCGTTTTCCACTCCATATAGTCAACGGTATCCCCTATCATTTCAGTCGGGATTACCATATTAATAGTATTGAAAAAGCTGAAAACAAAATTCTGTACCATAAGTACAATCGATATTGCAAGCACGCTCGTGTTGTAGAATTTAAGCCCTGCAAGGAAGGTCGCCGCACCAACGATAAAGCGTACTATGATATTTAGTATTACAATCTGACGGTTATCAAATTTCTTTTTAAGCTTAGGTATAAGAAGATATGTAAGGAAGCCGAAAATCGTACCCGGAAGCGAAATCCAAAGCACCGCCGAGGAAAGATTAAGCACCTCCGAATAATAGTAGGTCTGGAAAACTCCCGCAAGTCCCGAAAGCGTTCCGACAACGTTCCCGATGATAATAAGCAGCAACGGCTTATTCCTGAACATAACCTTAAAGCCTTCAAGCACCGAAGGCTCCTTTACGCTTTGTACGACTCTTTCCTTAGTCTTTCTGCCCGCAAGCGAGAAAAGCGTTACAATTAAAAACGCCGCAATAATCGCAAGAATAAGGAAATCCTGAGAAAGAGTGAGTCCCCATACGCCGTTATTTGTGAGGTCCATCATAACGGGAATAAAGGTGAGGGAAAGACCGCCGAGCAGCGAGGATATAAACCTTGCCGTTGAAATCGCCCTCGTCCTGTCGCTCGGGAGCGGTGAAATCGCCGTGCTCATTCCCCAAAACGGAACGTCGCCGAGCGTGTAAAGAAGCTCCCATATAAAGTAGGAGACGTACATATATATAATTTTTACGGTTGTGCTTTTAACGTCGGAGAGTATTTCGGGTCCCGCAAATACCATAATAGTCGCCGCCGCAAGCGGAAGCGGAACGAAAAGTAGGTACGGTCTGAGCTTACCGTATCTTGTCCTCGTTTTATCCACTATTCCGCCCATAATCGGGTCGTTTACGGTATCCCAGATTCCGAGCACTAATATCATAGTAGCTACCGCTTTTTCGGGTATTCCGAACACCTTTATGAAAAACAGCGAAAGGTATCCGCCCGCAAAAAGATTATAGCCGAAAACCTGACCTGCGTTAGCAAAGCCGTACGCAAGGTTTTCCCTTACGCCTACATATCTGATTTCATTTTTCTTTTCGCTCATATTTATACCTTTTCCAGTCGTGCAAAATTAGCCATCATTTTTTTGGTTCCCGCCTTGTCGAAGGCAACCTCCATAAGAATATCGTTGCCCATCGGCTTACAAGAGAGTATAACGCCCGTGCCGAAGGTCTTATGCTTAACGGTATCCCCGACGTTATACGAAACCTTCGGCGCTGCGGCAGTATTGCCCGCCTGTCCGAAGGAACGCGCCGCCGAGCTTGCTTTATGTGCGTTTCCTATTTCAACGCTCTTTGCGTATTTTGCGGCGGTTTTGGGCTTCCCGAAGCCGTGGGAATATCCGTCGGCTCTGTTTGTAAAGCCGTAATAGCCATATTCCTGCTTGGTGCTCTTATCCTCGGTTATCTCCTCGGGAATTTCCTTAACGAAGCGCGAGGGCATATTTCGGTTTGTCGTTCCGTAGAGCATACGCTGACGGGAATTAATGAGATAGAGCTTCTGCTTCGCCCTCGTAATTCCTACGTAGGCGAGCCTTCTCTCCTCCTCCAAATCCTCCTCGCTGTACATGCTCTGATTACCTGGGAATATGCCCTCCTCCATACCGGGAATGAACACAACGGGAAATTCAAGTCCCTTAGCAGAATGAAGCGTCATAAGTACGACGCAGTCCTCGTCCTCATTATAGCTGTCAATATCGCTTACGAGCGCCACGTCCTCGAGGAATTCGTTCAGCGAGAAGTCCTCGTCCTCCTCCTGATACTTAATCAGCATCGTGGAAAGCTCCTGAACGTTGTTCTTCCTGTCCTCCGCCTTGTCGGGCTCCTCTTCCTCAAGGTACTCAAAATACTTGGTTTCGCTGAGGATTTCCTGAAGCAAGTCGGACATCTTCATACCCTCGTCCACGCAGGCTCTGAAATGCTTAATCATATCGCAGAAGGCGGAAAGCTTACCCGCCGCGCGCGAGGTTTTTGAAAACTCGTCGGCGTGCTCGCACACCTCAAACGCGGTCATACCGTTTACCGCGGCAATTTCAAGTATGTACGAGAACATCGTGTCGCCGATACCCCTTTTCGGAGTATTGATAATGCGCTGAAGCCTTACGTTGTCGGCGGTGTTGTTTATAACAGCAAAGTAAGAGATAACGTCCTTAATCTCCTTACGGTCAAAGAAGCGGTTTCCGCCGATAATTTTATATGATATGCCCGATTTTGCGAGCATTATTTCTATATTCCTCGACTGTGCGTTCATACGGTAGAGTACTGCGTGGTCCCTGTACGCCATACCGTTTGCGACGTTATTTTCTATCTCGTCGATTATAAACTGCGCCTCGTCGGTTTCGCTCGTCGCGGTATAGATATACACCTTGTCGCCGTCAAGCCCCGTGTATGAGCGCAGATGCTTTTCGGCAAGGCGAGTTTTATTATTCTTAATTACGGAATTCGCGGCGTCAAGAATATTCTGCATTGAGCGGTAATTTTCCGCAAGCTCAAGCTGAATAACCTCAAGCCCCTCGTCCTCATAACGCTCCTTAAAGCGCATAATATTTTCTATCGTAGCTCCTCTGAAGCGGTATATGCTCTGGTCGTCGTCGCCTACTACACAGATATTGTGATACCCGTCGGCAAGGAGATAAGTCAGCACGTACTGCGCGTAGCTCGTATCCTGATACTCGTCGACGATAACGTATTTAAACTGCCTCTGATACAGCTCAAGCACGTCCGAATTCTCTTTAAAAAGCTTGACCGTATTGAATATCATATCGTCAAAGTCCATCGCGTCCGCGCGCTGAAGCTCCTTTTGATATTCAATATAGCACTGTGCAATTTTTGCCTTGCGGAAGTCGTTTACGGTTGTTGCTTTGTACTCCTCGGGTGAAATAAGGCTGTCCTTTGCGTGACCGATTTCCGTGAGGACGGAACGGTATCCGAGGAATTTTTCGTCAATTCCGAGCGATTTCATAACGCGCTTCATTACTCGCTTCTGGTCGTCGGTATCGTATATTGTGAAATGGGGCGTGTAGCCGATTCTTTCGCCGAAGCGGCGCAGAATCCTCCCGCACATTGAATGGAAGGTGTGCGCCCATATATCGTTAGCCTCAGTTCCGACTGCATTAATAAGCCTTTCCTTGAGCTCCCCTGCAGCCTTATTTGTAAAGGTAATGGCGAGCACCTGCCACGGTAGCGCGTAGCCGTCGCTCAGAATATGCTCAATGCGCTTAACTATGGTCGCGGTCTTGCCCGTACCTGCTCCCGCTACAACAAGAACGGGGCCATTGATTGTATCAATAACCCTCTGCTGCTCTTTGTTCGGTTTTACTGCGTCTTTATTTGCCATAAACAATCCTTTTAATTATAACGAAGCCTTGCTGCGCAAGACGAAAATTATTACGAAGCCTCGCTGGCGCAAGACGAAGAATACAACGAAGCATCGCTTCGCTCAAACGAAACGCAGACTCAGTCTGCCAGAACGGTCTGCGACGCGATTATAAATCGTTATTCTTTACTGTGGTATTAATGGATTTAATCAACAATATTTTGATTTTTCGGCACAGTTCTTCAAGCGGTTTGTATTCTTCCTCATTTATATATTCCGAATTCAGAAGTATCTCCAGCCAATATGCCGTTTCATTAGCTTCTTTTAAAGCAATACGAAGCTTGTTTACAAAATCCGCAGGACTTGCTGCATATTTAGCTTCGCTATAATTAGCACCGACAGAGGTCGCGCTTCTTGCAATTTGGTTAGAAACAATGCTTTCATTATTTGCCCTCAATACATTTGCAAGTTTTATTACTCTAACAGAAAAATCCATTGTTAAATTATACAATCTATCTTCCATCTCTTCACCTTAAAAATGCTGTCCGCAGGACCGTTCTGGTTGACCGCCGGTCAACGCTTCGTTGCACGTTTGCGTGCGTTTCGTTTTTTCGTTCTTTCGTTATCCAAGCAGGGTTAATAGTATACCCGCCGCGACCGCGGAGCCGATAACGCCCGAAACGTTGGGTCCCATTGCGTGCATAAGCAAGAAGTTCGAGGGATTTTCCTCCTGTCCGACCTTCTGGCTTACCCTTGCCGCCATAGGCACTGCGGACACGCCGGCCGAGCCTATAAGCGGGTTAACCTTGCCCTTTGTAACTATATACATAAGCTTTCCGAAAAGCGTACCGCCGATAGTACCGAAGGAGAACGCAACGAGCCCGAGCACGACGATAAGCAGGGTTTTGAGATTCAAAAACGACTGTGCCGAGGTGGTCGCTCCGACTGAAATACCGAGCAGAATTGTAACTATATTCATAAGCTCATTCTGCGCAGCCTTTGCAATTCTCTCCGTCCTTCCGCTCTCCTTGAGCAGATTTCCGAGCATAAGCATACCGACGAGAGTCGCCGCGTCGGGAAGCAAGAGCGACACAAATACCGTAACCATAATCGGAAACAGTATTTTCTGAAGCTTTGATACGGGGCGGAGGTTATCCATAACTACCGCCCTTTCCTTCTTCGTAGTCAGCGCGCGCATAATCGGCGGCTGAATAACGGGAACGAGCGCCATATACGAATACGCCGCGACGGCTATCGTACCGAGCATTGACGGCGCAAGCTTCGAGGTTACGAAAATTGCCGTCGGACCGTCAGCTCCGCCGATAATCGCTATCGAGCCCGCCTCCTGCGGAGTGAAGGATAAATCAAGGTTAAGGCTCGGCGCAACAGTATGGATAAGCGTACCGAGGCTATCGCCGAGACCTATTGCGATAATATACGCCGCGAAAATACCGAGTTGCGCCGCCGCGCCGAGAATAAAGCTGCTCGGCCTTGCAATCAGCGAACTGAAATCCGTCATAGCGCCGATTCCGAGGAAGATAAGCGGAGGATAAATTCCCGCCTTGACGCCGAAATAGATAAAGTCCATAAGCCCCGGAGTTGCGGCAACCCAGTTCCCCGCCTCGTCGAGCGCGCGCCCGTGCGCAACGAGCTCAATAAAACCGTTTAAGTCGTGGTACTGCACCGCAAGATTTGCACCGGGAAGATTAGCAAGAAGCATACCGAAGGCAATCGGAATCATCAATAGCGGCTCAAAGCCTTTTTTAATTCCGAGATAGAGGAATAAAAAGGCTACGAGTATCATTATAAGGTTTTTATAACCGTCGGGTGTAAAAAAGTAGGCGTATCCGCTATTTTGGATAATATCCTTTATTACCTCCCAGACGCCGTGTAAAACTTCCATAGTGTCTCCTAAAAGGGTTTAGTGTTTTCAATAACTGCCGCCTGCGCCCACGGGCTCTGCGCGCGCTTCGGGGTGCGTTTTATTGAGGTTATTTTACTACTCTCGCCCTCAAGCGAATAAATCGCCGCGCTTATTACCGCGACAATTTCGGGCGGTACTCCGTCCTCTATCGGAGGGGGCGGCGGAAGCTCATTTACGCCCTTGATTTCAGGCGGGGCGGGTACAGTTTCCTTTATTTCGTTTTGCTTTTTCTTATTTGCTCTTTTCTCAAAAAACGCAACAATATATGAAAAAAGGCTGAAAATAACAATCATCGCCGCAAGCGTTAAGAGCACTATAAACAGCCCCGCAACGACAACCGTTGCGGTAAAAGCAAAGGAGCCGTCGGGCTTAAGCGAGGTCGCAAGTAAAAAGAAAATCACGCCTTTTCCTCCTAAAATACTAATCTAAATTATTATAAATCATATTCTCATATATTTCAATAAAAAGTATTGATTTATTAATTAAAAGGGGTATAATATTATTGTAATAAAGGAGGTAGTAAAATGTTAAGTAAGGAAGCTATGATTATCGCAATCCTTGTTGCGCTTATACTTCTCTGGGCGACTGAAACCCTCGGAATGAGAAGAACCTCCACTCTCCTCGGAGGCGTTATTGATTTAGGATTTGCACTTATCAGATAGATATACCAAAAGCCCTGAACACTCGTTCAGGGCTTTTTATTTTATTCCTTTATAAAACACATTTTAAGCGCACCTTTTTCAACCTTAAAGTCAAGCTCGGAATAGTTGAAGTTTTCGCCGTCGCAGTTGCCGAGAAGGGCGCTGCCGTCCTCCATCCAGAGCTTGCCGCTTTTAACCCAGCCATTTGTAAACTGTTTCGGGAAGGTCTTATCGTTAGCGGTACCCGCGGAATACTTGCCTATCATCGGGAGCGCTTCCCTCAGGCTCATTCCGTTAACGAGCGCAAAGTCAAGGAGTCCGTCGTCAAGCACTGAATCGGGAGCGGGACAGAAGCCGCCGCCGTAAAAGCTTGCGTTACAGATTGCAAAGAGCGCGAAATCCTTATTATCCTCGCGAAGCTTATACTCCTCGCCCGTTTCCTTATTAACGCAGTTTAAATCAAAGCTGATTTTATAATGCAGGGGCTTTGCAAGAATCGGAACAATCGCTACATTATAAGCCTGATGGCCTAAAAACGGCGCCTTGTCGGCAATCTTCTTACCGAGGGTTTCAACTAGGGTATCAAGTCCGAAGGACATAACGTTAATGCACTTTTCCCCGTTGTAGTCAATAAGGTCAATCGGTTTAACGTTGTACCTTAGCTTACCGTCGTAGAGCCCGAAAGCCTTAATAACGTTTTCAACATTGATTTTCTTAGCGCCGTAAATCTTCTTTGCAAAGTCGTTACCCGTGCCGAGCGGAAGAAGCATCATCGGCGTATCCGTACCCGCAAGTCCGTTTGCAATTTCGTGCACCGTACCGTCGCCGCCGCAGGATACGATAACGCAGTCCTTTCCGTATTTCGCTGCATAATCCGCGGCAATCTCAGCAGCATGACCGCCGTACTGAGTTTCCTCAACAATCATCTCGTCGTCAATCAGACGGAAGGTTGATTTAATTCTGCCAATAAGCTTTTCCTTATCCTTATTTCCCGCTATGGGATTGATTATAAAAACGTATTTCATATTTATATTTCCTCTTTTTTACAGAATCTGACAGCCACCGACGGGTCTGATAATCAGCACGTGGCAGGTACCCTCGCCGAATACGGACTCAATAGTCTTTTTATATGTATCGAGCATATCGTTCGGAACGAACGCCTGAACCGTACCCGCAAAGCCGCCGCCGTGAACGCGCCATGCGCCCTTGCCCTTAAGGAGCTCCGCGCTGATTGCAAGCGCAAGCGAAATCTTCTGCTCGGTGGGATTCTTCGGCGTATATACGTTCTGATTGAGCATATATGACGAGAAGCCCGAATCGAGTATAATTTCCTTAAACGCTTCAAAATCGCCGCTTTCAAGGCTTTGAACGGCGTTTTCAACGCGTTTGTTTTCATTGTAGAAGTGAATAGCCCTGAGTATTGCTCTGTCGTTCACCTTTTTTGTAAGCTCGGGTATTGCCTTAAAGAAATCCTCATATTCGATTTCACGCAGCACGCTCTTACCCATAGCCTTTGCGACCGCTTCCATCTCGCCTCTTACCGCGGCGTAATCGTCGGTTAAATCGCTGTGGTTTCCACCTGTATCAACGATACAGAGCGAATAACCCGAAGCGGAAAAATCATACGCAACCTTTTTTATAACGGGTTCGCTTACGGACTTAAAGTCAATGGTAACGAACGTACCGACCGAGGACGCCATCTGGTCAAGGAGTCCGCAGGGCTTACCGAAAAATACGTTCTCGCTGTACTGCGCAACCTTTGCAATATCAACCGCGCTTATTGCGCCGTCGTTATAAAGAAAGCTGAGTACCGAGCCGAGCAGCACCTCAAACGCAGCCGAGGAGGAAAGTCCCGAGCCGCCCATAACGTCGCTCGTGGTGAAAGCGTCAAAGCCCTCAACCTTATAGCCGAGGTTCTTTATTCCCGCCGCAACGCCCTTAACGAGCGAGGTTGAATCTCCGTAGTGCTCAGCCTTCGGCTCAAGGTCGTCAAGGTAAACGACATTCATCCTGTGTCCCTTTGACTTAACGCGGATTATACCCTCGCTGTTCTTACTTACGATTGCAATTGCGTCAAGATTTATTGCCGCCGCAAGCACCTTGCCGTTGTTGTGGTCGGTATGGTTGCCGCAGACCTCTGTCCTTCCCGGCGCCGACATAATACTTATTTCCCTGTCATATCCGAAAAGCTCCGCAAAATCCTCGATTGCCGAAATATATCTCGGCTTTTGAAGCTCGACAGCCTCGTCGGTTACGTAAACCGCCTTGAGCGCGCCGTCATAAGCTCCGCCTTTTATCGCATTAATCAGTTCCTTAGCTACCATTTTTCTGTCCTTTCTATAAAACAATTTTATACTTTTCCTTTTCGCTGTACATCAGCAGCGTCTGGTTCATCTGGCGGGACTTCGCCCCGTAGAAGATATTAAACACAAGGCTCGTTATGCCCGTAAACGCTACTATTATCATAAGCGTTACTATAAACCTCGGCGAAAACGGATTTGTAAACGCAGCGCCGAGCTTTGTATACATATATATTCTCGGGAAAAAGCCTATAAGGCTGAGTATTGAGTAATACAAAAAGTCATACCTCAGCGCGCCGTAATACTTTGAAATCATCGCAAGCGAGATTACGGGTATGGTTCTCGTTACGGTAAGGACGTACGGGTTTCCGTTGCCCTTGAACTCAACCCAGTCCTTTATAAAGTGCATGCTTTTTATATTCAGGATAATTCCCGTCCAGCCGGGACCTATGAATATTCCCTCAACGTATTTTACGGTAAAGAAGAAGAAACAGAAAACAACGTTAATAAGAAGCGCGGTATTAAGCGGGAACACCATACCCGATATTGCAAGCAAAAAGCTTATAGGAATCGGGAGCTGACACTTTGCGATATAAAGCGCAAAAATACATATGAGGATTTCCTTTTCCGTGTCAAGATTAGCTACCGAATTATCCACTCTTTCAAGGAAGTGAATCATCGTCATAAACCTTGTTTCAAACTTTCCGTGGTTAATAAGAATAAGAGTAAGTGCTACGAGCAGCGCTATCGTAGTAATAGAGATAATAAGGGATATAAAATTTGTTCTGTGACGTTTAGCCTGCCTCATAAAAACACCTCCTATTCTTTAATGTTATTATTGCTTAATCTCTTTATAATTGCCTAAAAACTTGAATTCCTCAAGCTCGTCGTGAAGGGCGCAGAGCAAATCAAGCGTCTCCTCGTCATATACGTTGCCCTCAACGTCGGCGTAAAAGAGATAGTCGAATTTTCCGTTTGCAACGGGGCGGGATTCAAGCTTAGTAAGATTGAGCCCCGACATTGAAAAGCGCCCGAGCACCCTGTAAAGCGAGCCCGTTTTATGCGGTGCCGAGAAAATAAGCGAAATCTTATCAGCGCTGTTGTCAATAACGAGCTTTTTCGATATTACAATAAAGCGCGTAGTATTTTTTGTTACGTTCTGAATATCTTTTTTGAGTATCTTGAGATTATACTTCTTAGCCGCGCTCTCGGAGCAGATACAGGCAATATTATTCTTTTCGCTTTCGCTTACGTATTTTGCGGCGATAGCCGTATTATTCGAGTTAACGCCCGTCAGTCCGAAGTTCGTAATGAAATTACCGCACTGTCTGAGCGCCTGCGGGTGGGAGTAAACCTCCTCAACCTCATCAAAGCTAACGTTTTCCTTAGCCGCAATACAATGCGAAATCCTTAAATCATACGCGCCAACGATATAAAAGCGGTATTTCATAATAAGGTCGTACGATTCGTGCACTGAGCCTGCCGTGGAATTTTCAACGGGGATAATCCCGTAGAGTGCCCTACCGGTATTAACCGCCTCAAACACATCCTCAAAATGCCTGTGAAAATCAATTTCACAGTCAGGGAAAAGCTTACGCGCCGCCTGAGCGCTGTACGCTCCGTCAACGCCCTGACAGGCAATCAGCTTTCCGTCGGAGCTTAGCTTTTTACATCTCAGAGCGTTCTCAACGCTCTCCCTGAGCTCGCTTCCGCCGCCTATCAGCCTGTGCTGGAGCGCCCTTGAGGCGTCCATCGCCGATATAAATACGGTCTTTACCGTTTGAGCGTACTCTCCGCTGTTTTTAACAACCCAGTCGAGTATCTCGTTCTCTCTTTCCTGGTTTAATACGGGTACTGAGTTTTCAATTTTATACTGTGCAACCTGCTTTGAGACCTCAAGCCTTTTCAGCAGGAGGGGCAAAAGCTCCTCGTCTATGCCGTCTATCTCATTCCTGAGTGATAATAAATCCATTTTCCTGTCCTTATAAAAGTATATCGAGCAGGGCTATTGCCGCCGCCGCTTCAACAACGGGTACGGCGCGCGGAACAATGCACGGGTCGTGCCTGCCCTTAATCTCGAGCATTTCGTTTTCCATAGTTTTAAGGTTAACGCTCCTCTGTTTTGCCGCAATTGAGGGCGTGGGCTTAACCGCAACGCTGAACACTATCGGAGCGCCGCTTGTAATTCCGCCGAGTATGCCGCCGTTATTATTGGTAATAAGGCTCACCCTGCCGTCCTTTATTTCATATCCGTCGTTAACCTCTGCGCCGTTTGACTCTGCAAAGCCGAAGCCGAGCCCGAACTGTACGCCCTTAACCGCAGGTATTGAAAACAGAAGCGAGGAGAGCTTACCCTCAACGGTGTCGAACATATTTCCGCCGACTCCTGCAGGTACGCCGATAATGGCGCCTTCAATCTCTCCGCCTACGCTATTGCCCTCGGCTTTATAACGCGCAATTTCAGCTCTCATTTCGCTTTCAGCGCTTTCATCTATTACCGAAAAGCTCCCGCTTGTGAGCCTTTCAAGAAGCGCGCGGTCAATGCTGTTATAATCAAAGCCTCTGTCCTCAACCTCGCCTATTCTTTTAATATGCGCGCCGAGCGTAATACCCTTTTCTTTTAGTATCTGCTTTGCAACAGCTCCCGCAAAAACGAGCGGCGCGGTAAGCCTTCCGCTGAAATGCCCGCCGCCTCTTACGTCGTTAAAGCCGCCGTATTTCATATATGCGGCATAGTCGCTGTGGCTCGGTCTCAAAACGTCTGAAATGCGCTCATAATCGCCGCTTTTCGTATTTTCGTTTTCTATCAGCATAGCAAGCGGTGCGCCCGTGGTAACGCCGTCAAGCACGCCTGAAATAATATGCGGTATATCCCTTTCAAGCCTCGGCGTAGCGGTACTGTCCCTGCCTGGAGCGCGCCTTGCCATATCGCAGTATATTCTGTCATAATCAAGCTTAAGCCCTGCGGGCAGTCCGTCGATAACGCAGCCGATTGCCTCGCCGTGACTTTCACCGAATACGGCAAGCTTAATTTTATCACCCGTTACTGATGACATCAGCCTTTCCTCCCAATGAGTTGTAATCCCTGAAAAACGAGGGGTATGATTTTTGAATACTCTGTGCGTCGTCAATAGTGGTTTCACCCTCAGCACAGAGCGCCGCAATACTGAACGCCATAACTATCCTGTGGTCGTTACAGCCCTTAAGCGAAGCACCACGGGGAACTCCGCCCTCAATAATCATTCCGTCGGCGGTTTCAAAGGCGCGAACGCCCATTCTTTTGAGGTTTTCGACTACGCTCTTAATCCTGTCGGACTCCTTAAGCCTGAGCCTCTCGCCGCCAGTAATCACCGTTTTTCCCTTTGCAAATGCGGCGCAAACCGCAAGAATCGGTACTAAATCGGGAATGTCCGATACGTTTATATTTATACCGTAAAGCTCGGATTTTTTCACCTTGACCGTGTCGCCGCAAAGCTCAACCTCTGCGCCGAAAGCACGCAGGAGCTCGACAATTCTTTTATCGCCCTGTGCGGATTTCATATCAAGTCCGCTTACGCTGACCTCGCCCGTGAGCGCGCCGCCCGCAAGGAAAAACGCCGCCTGAGACCAGTCGCCCTCAACCGTATATTCCCTGTTTTTATATGTCTGCGAGCCTTTAATAAAGTATCCGTCAGCCGTCTCTTCAATAAAAATTCCGAAGTCGCCGAGCACCTTAACGGTCATATCAACGTAGGGCTTTGACTCAAGTCGGGTAGTTAGAATAATACTGCTGTCGCCTTCAAACAGAGGCAGCGCAAAGAGAAGCCCCGTAATATACTGGGAGCTTATATTCCCCGCAATTTCATATTTTCCGCTCTCAAGCTTACCGCTGATTTTTAGCGGTAAGCGCTCGCCCTCAAGGCTTATTCCGTGGCGTGAAATCAGCCTTATATATTCGCCGATAGGTCTTTCTGGCAGCCTGCCCTCGCCCGTAAAGGTAACGCTCCTGCCGAGCGCAGCCGCAACGGGAATTAAAAATCTCAGCGTTGAGCCCGACTCACAGCAGTTAATTACCTCGGCTCCGTTATTAAGCGCCTCAAGTGCGTTTTTTGTAGCGAGAATATCCTTTGACTCCTCAATACCCTTAACCTCGCCTGAGCCCGCAAGGAACGCGCATATAAGCGCCCTGTGGGCTACGGATTTCGAAGGCGGAGCAGTAATACTGCCGCTGAGTATTGAGTTTTGAATTCTCGCCTTACTCATAGTTAAATCCCGAAAAACTCCGGTATATTCTCATTCTTAACGGGGTTAATATAACCCTCGCCAATACGTTTAATCAGTATAAAGTTAATTCCCGAGGAGGTGCGCTTTTTGTCCGCGCTCATTGCGTTTATAATATCCTCAACGCTGTTTTCGTCCTCGGTTTTGAGGTTGTATTTTTTAAGCACGCTGGCAATTCTTTCAGCCGTACCGCGCTCGCAAAGTCCGTTTCCTTCGGCGGCTTTTGTAATCATTACCATACCGATACCGACTGCCTCACCGTGCGTTATTCCCTTAAAACTGTGCAGCTTTTCAATAGCGTGACCTGCGGTGTGTCCGAAGTTTAAAAGCGCCCTTTCGCCTTTTTCCTTTTCGTCGCGCTCAACTACGCCTGCCTTTAGGCTGACGCATTCAAAAATTATATCCTCAATTATATCCCTTGCGCTGCCCTTTTCGATTTTTTCAAACAGGCTCGCGCTTTTTATACAGCCCATTTTAATCGCTTCTGCCATTCCGTCGCTGAAATACTTTTGGGGAAGCGTGTCAAGCGTTTTTGTATCAATAAGCACAAGCGCGGGCTGGTGGAACGCGCCGCAGAGGTTTTTACCCTGCGGTAAATCCACCGCCGTCTTTCCGCCTACGGAGGAATCCACCTGGGAAAGCAACGAGGTCGGAAGCTGAATATATTCTATTCCCCTGAGGTATATAGCCGCAGCAAAGCCGCACATATCACCCGTAACTCCGCCGCCGAGCGCAATTAAGATATCACCGCGCGTGAATTCATTTTCAGCAAGGAGAGCAACTATTTCAAGTACAGTATCTGCTGTTTTTGACTCCTCGCCCGCGGTAAAAACGAAGTCATATACATTAAAACCGTTTTCCTCAAGCTGTGTCTTAAGCGCATCGGCATATAGCGGATATACATTAGTATCGCTTACGATACAGGCCTTTTCAGCGCCGCTGACCTCGCGTATATATCTCCCCGCTTTTGAGAGTATATTATTTTCAATATATATATTATAGCCTTTTCCCGCATTTACTCTAAGCTCTTTCATAGCTGCAACCTTTTACATATAAAAATACATATTAATAATAATATATTTAGAGTTCAATGTCAAACCGTAATAATATAATGTTATTAATATTTAATAAGTATAAAAACCGCAGGACGAAAAGTCCTGCGGTTTTCTTTAAGCTTATGCGAATACGTCGAGATCCTCGCCGCCACCGACAGAATCAAGGTCGTATTCATCGCCATCGTGAAGACCGGGGTCGCTGTCGGTGAAAACATCTCTGATAAGATATTTCCTCACCTCAAGCTCCGGCTCTGAATAATACTTTTTCATCGCCGTCACCTCCGATTAACCGATGGTAACGTTTCTAACATCAGAATATACCGTGTGGAGAGTTCCGTTGCCATCCGTGTAGTTTACGAACGCAACGTATTCCGCCTTAGCGCCGGAAACAGCACCGTTGAGGTTAAGTTTGATCATATAACGGTTATCCTCTTCGGTATGAATCTCGGTAGCCTTGTTTCTTCTTACCTTATCGTTGCCGTTGTCGTGGTCAGCATCGGCATTGCTGAGGCTGAGTCTGTTCGGAAGAAGGTCATCACCCTGCTTGTTGTAGTGGATAAGTACGCCCGCTTCAACAAATGTACAATCCTCAGGAATTGCAAAGCTGCTGTATGTGTAAAGGCTTGTGCCTTCGAGATTAGGCTCGCTTGTTCTTACATAGACTTCGGAAGGTTCGCCTTCGGTATCATCCAGAGTTAAAATGTTGTTACCTCTTCTGCACTTTTCAACGCTGTCGTAAATAGGAACAATATACAGATTCTCTCTTGCTCTGAAGTTGAAGTTTTCTCCGTATGCCACGATTGTGTACTTAACGCTTTCATCGTAGTCTCTTACTAATGTTTCGGTATTGCTACCCGCAAACGGATAGTAGGTTTTCGGTTCTATTACTTCATAGTAATAATCCGTATCTTCAACGCTGCTTGCAATTGCGATTGCCTCTGCGCCCTCAAAGCTGAGTTGTACGAGCTCATTAAACGCATATTCATCGGTCGTCTCCTCATCCGCATTGTAAATACTATACTTCGGGAGATTTGTCGAGCTTACATAATTAAGAATAATTGTTGTATCATCAGTTATTGTATAACTTGCCTTTTCAAAGCCCTGGAAACTGTAGAAGGCATAGGACGGAGCCGTGTAGTCGGTCGTGGGATTGATAACCGTATTGTCAGCTACATAATCAACCGAAATAACGAAGCTTCCCGTTCCCTCTTCTTCTTGTGCGGTAAGGTTAGCAAGATAAGTTACCTTATGCGGCTTGCTTGCGGTCGGAGCACCGACTGTAATAGTCGTGTTGCCCTGTACTGTGAATGTGAATTCGGATACCGTGCCGATATTCTTAACCTTATGCGAAGCGTTTGTGTTAGAGGTATTTGATACGTAGTCATAGGTATAGCTACCTTCGCCGGCGCTTACGGTAACCTCTGTACAATAGGGAAGCTTGCCGTTAACAAGAGCAGGTGTAATAGTTGCGCTTGAGGTAATGTCATTTCCGTCTGCATCCTTAACAACTACGGTGTACTGCATCTTTGTGTTGAGGTCGCTTTGAACAGCTGACCATGCGTTGTCAACGGCTGTCTGAGCGTTAGCCTTAAGACCGATTATCGTTCTTGTGCCGATCGTTACGCTCTCAAGCGCGCAGCTTTCAAGAGTTGCAATATCCGAAGTAAGCTGTGCAACGTCATAAGCGTCGGGGTCGTTTACTCCGCGGCGCGCAGCCTCAAGGTAGCTCTGATAAGAAGCGTTATCGAAGGTTTCGGTAGCAAGCGCGTTCAGCGCGTTCGTGAAAGCGGCAGCCTCTGCGGCAATAGCCGAAGCATTAGCGGTGGGAACTCTTGTGCCGATATCGTTTGTATAGAAGCTGGTAGAAATGCCGTCAAAATAGGTCTTAGCGGCGTTAAGACTTGCTACAGTGTAGGTGTAGTCAGCAAGTGCTGCCGTAAAGATATTATATGCTGTAACCGCAGGGTCAACAAGTGTTCCTGCTAAGATAAGTGCGTCGTAAGCGTCCTCAAGCGCCTGAGCAAGTGCGTCGATAGTTGTCTGCTCGCTCGTGCCGAAGTTTCTGATATTAATATCGGAATATCTGTTACCAAGGCCGTTTGTACCTGTTACGTTAGTATAAGCCGTTGTGAAAGCAGTCCAAGCTGTCGGATCCCAATATTCAGTAGCGTTGCCTTCATTGTAGATAGTATCAACAGTCTTGTTGTCCTTATCCGCTGTGCTGTAAAGACGTGCGTCCTTAAGCGACTGGTTGTTTGCGCAAAGCTGTAAGCCGTCTGTTGCGTCCTTCCACTCTCTCCAGAGGTTATCGTATCTTGTCTGGAGCTCAGTAACTACATCAGAAGCAGAAAGGGTGTTGTAATCAATATCCTGCTGCGCTGCTTCAAGAGCTGCAACGAACTCGTTCCAAGAAGAAGTTGTATACTGCGATTCCGTACTAAGAATAGCATTAGCCGCAGTAATTAAATCAACAAGGTATGCTGCGTCAACAACATTAACAGTAATCTCAATTGTTTCACTATTTGCAGCAGTAGAGAACCAGTTGTAACCTACAAAGTTAGTAGTGTTTTGAACATTAAATACCGAAATACCGCCGAAATAGGTTCCGCTCATTGCATACGGTGTTAATGAAGGACGGGTATTTGCCGTAAGTGTTGCAGCGGTTGTAGCGGGCACTGAAATATTAAAGTCACCCTTTAAGTTGGAGTATGCACGCTGTCCTGCTGAATCTACATAAATACCGCCGTGCATCGGGTCGTTAACATCTCCATCAAGCGTACCGATAAGCGAAGTAAGATCAAGACTTTTGGCTGTGGTATCATCGGTTACGGAAGTGCCGTCTTGAGTAACCAAAATCTGATCGGGATCGTTATTTGTGCTACCTGTATATTTAACATTAGATATGGAGAAATCATTATAAGTTAAACATCCTGCATAAGTAGACTTCTGGTCGCTAGAAAGCTGCTCGCTTGAAGGCGGTCTGCTGCTTATAAGTCCAAGTCCACTTGTAATTGTCAGGTGTCCCGTTGAATTACTTGAAGCATTAATCGTTACGCTATCAAGCATATTATACTTTTTATTCTCTATAGTAGTGCTGAAAATGATATCTGCAGTACCAAACGGAATAGTAGCAGCTTCGTGATTCATTTTCATAATTGTAGCGCTGTTTGTATATCCGAACTGGAGGAACTGCTGTCCTTGGTCGCTTATACTTACCTCGCTCATATTAGTATATGCCGAATTATTACCTGCATCACCGTCAGGAATCTTAAGGAAAGACGGAAGAAGTCCGTTATAGGCATCATAAATTGCCTGAACATAAGATACGTATTCAGCGTACTGAGTAGCATAATTCGTAAAGTCGGTAGATGCAGCTTGATTTAAATATATCTGAGCATTACTCTTTGCTGTTGAAAGCGCGGAATAGTTACCGTAGTCGCTCGGAGTATCGACGTCAAGTGCAAGAGCCTGATTCATTGACATTCTCATATTAGAGCTTTCGGCAATAGCGTCAGCACTGATTCTCAGACCTCTGATTGCTGCAGCGATTGCTGCTCTATGCGTTTCAACCGTAGCCTGTGCTTCCGGTGAATCATTTAGTGCGTCGCCCGCAACGCCGTAATTGCCGTTCCAGATTGCCTGTGACGCGGCCTCTTTTGCCGCTACAACTGCCGCATATGTCGATGCAGTAAAAATGTTGTTCCAGCTTTCAAACTGATCAATGAGATTTGTTACGGGTGTGGTATCAACCTTAGTTGCAACAGTCTCAAGCGCGTCAAACGCATTGTTTAACGTCTGCGCAGCGGTAGCAGCAGCGCTGTCGTTGTTGTACTCATCAGTCGGCTGAGCCTTCATAATATTCTGCGCAGCAACGTAAGCAGCCGCAAACGCTGACCAGGATTCAGACGTATATGCGCCGTTGTTATTAGTCGCGTCATATGTAGCTTTCGACCTTGTAATAGCAGCCCTAAGATTGCTATAACCGTTTCCATCGAGCGTAGGCGATGTAAAACTAAGATCACTTGTGGCGGTCTTGATTTTGCCCGCAACAGTCTGAACGTCCGAAGCCGTGCTTGAATATGTGTAATTATTCGGATTTATCGTGGTATCGTCAGTGATTTTGGCAAATGCAGTAAGGAGTGAAGCCAGACCGCCTTCCGAATACTTATCAATGGTATTGGTTCCGCTGAGCGCGGCTGATAAAGCAGCACTCATAGTGTTGTATCCGTCAACAACAGGCTTATAGTTAATTACGTAGAAATTAACGCTTGCCGTATTTGTTGTTCCGGTAAAGTCACCGGCTGAAGAAAGCCCAGACCTTGCATGATAACAAGAGATATTCGCCGTAAAACTTGTAACTGTTTCATAGTAATTTGTTGTGTTGCCCGTACCTGTGTAAATTAACTTGTTCCACCAGAAACGAGAGGTATTTGTGTTGGTTTGCGCAGATGAATTGTAAATATGTGATGAATCGTAACCAATCTGCTGCATGCTTCCATCATAATTGTCCTTAGGCCATACCGTATAATTACCTGATTGGTAGCCACGCCAATTATCCTGGAGACTGAAATTACCGTTGCTTACCGCTACATAATGCCAAACCTGACTACGGCTTCTATTATCAAGGGTTTCAAGGACTATGGGTGCCGAAACCTCATTAACTCCGTCGTATGCAAGAACGATATTACCGGGAACAGCAATTTTCGGTTTAACAGATTCAATCTGCTTTTCTGCCGTAAAAACAGTATTGTTGTTTTGCTGATAAACAACATTTGAATAGCCGTCAGTTGCTGTCGATTCACAATGATAAGCTACCGCATTGAACGTAGCCGGAGCCCACGCAGTCATAGCGTTAGTTGCTGTCGTGAGCGCAGAAGCAGCGGAAGCGAGATCTACGGTAGTATCCTCACCGTAAACATAAGCATCCTTAGCAGCCAATGCGTCGATATATTCATCATAAGCCGCTTTCATATTCGTGTAAACAGTTCCGTCCATCTTTGCTTCGTAAGCTGAAATAGCGTCGTTAAGGTCGCCTAAATCATCAGCCATTGCCGTAAACGCAAAGAGCGGAAGGGATGTCATTACTAAGAGCGCTGAAAGGAGCACGCTTAATAATCTCTTTGAAAGTTTTTTCATAATCTTTACCTCCTGTACAGGCGCAAATTCCTTTTATCAGCTTATCACTGACCGTAAGCGTTAAAAATTTGTTCACACCTCATGCACGGACTAATATTTTCCGCGCGTATTTTAATACAGTTATTATATTAGCATACCGTTCCCGCCCTGTCAATAGAAAATTCAAAATTTTTTTACAATTTTTTTAACAGTTTATTAACGTTTTTTATTACACTTCCGCCCTTATGTAAAAAGTAGGGGCGAGCATTGCTCGCCCGCTCACTCCCATTTTCGTAGGGGCGAGCATTGCTCGCCCGCGATGTAAAACCCGACACCTCTTGATTGCTACCTTCAATCATTATTATCATATGTATATGATTCGGCATAATAACATATCCGTCAACATATGCGCCGTCATACACGGATTTTATATTGTTTATGGCTTTATCAACCGTAGCGCCGATTTTTGTCAAACGCACTTCGGGCTGGCGAGCGGTGCTCGCCCCTACGATATTTGATAGAATACATTTCATATCCTTAGTACACATTGTTATAAAGTATGCGCCATTGGCGGAATAATCATATTTCCCCAAACGCACGGGCTTTCGATTTGGTAATGTTAGCATAATATTACCCACATTGTAGGGGCGAGCATTGCTCGCCCGCTCACTCCCATTTTTGTAGGGGCGAGCAATGCTCGCCCAAAGCTCTCAACTCTCAACTATATTCTTCCTTATCGGTTTTACCGCCATAAGAACTATAACAACTACTACCGTAATTATCATTTCGGGTATCATATACGCCGCGTTATAGATTAACGAATAAAGCGCTGCAAGCGAGGTGCCTGAGAAGGTATTTAAAATTTTCTCGCCCGAGCCGTTATTCATAACGTCGGTAAAGAACCATTCAGCATAGCTTCCCCAGAGGATAAGCCCCGAGGTGAAATGAGCCGCAAGCCTGAGTAAAACGGCAATTCCGCCGCCGAGAGCGATAGAAACGGTATCGTTCTTAATCTTACCCTTGAACATACCCGAAAGCCCGACAACCGAAAATGCAATAAGATAGTCAATTAAGGCTATAAGAATTATATTAATTACCTTTTGACCTGCAAACGCCGAGGTAGTAGTAGCGCCTAAAATAGCCTGTAATATTCCGTAAACAAGTCCCGAAAACAAGCCCCATTTAACGCCGTACTTATAGCCGAGAACTACAATCGGAACCATGCTTGCAAGCGTGATTGAGCCGCCGAAGGGCCATTCAAAAACCTTAATCAGCGATAAAATCGTAGCAAGCGCAATAAGCACGCCCGTGGTCGTAAGTCTTTTAGTCTTTTCGTTCATATTTTTTCCTCCTTAAACCTTAAAGCTTAAACCTAACAAATGCGCCCCCGCAATATAGCAGGGGCGCATTTGTACTTCTCTCTCGTCTTCCTTCGCGCGCATTACCGCACAGGTTCGAGGGTATAATCTCAGCCGCGCATAGAATCACGGCACCCCTGACTTATTAAGTTAGGTATATATTACTCTTTTTAAAATAAATTGTCAATAGCAGCCTTGACAAATCTTTTTCACGGTGATATTATATCTTTAATATTTAAAGCATTGATAGGGATACGGCAGTTCTTTTGAAGTTTCAGAGAGCATTCGGCAGGTGAAAGAATGCACGGAGAATCTACTGTTACCGCCCTTGAGTGCAGGCAGGAAATGGCTTGCCGCAGGTCTGCGTTAAAGACTTTGAGTGATGTTATATTTCGTATAACATAATTCAGGTGGAACCGCGTATATTTTACGTCCTGATTTTTCGGGGCGTTTTTTATTTGAAACGAAGATACGAAAGTACGAAAATACGAAGCGTTGACCGGAGGTCAACAGTCGGGTCTTGCAGACTGCATTATAATGGGTACGGGCAAAGCCCGTCCTTCTGCAAGCGCAGCTTGACTTCGTTGCACGCTTTGCGTGCATTTCGTTTTTCGTTATTTCGTTTTTCATAACACATATATTAAAAGGGAGACATTAGTATGAAGATTACGCTTAAGGACGGCAGTATCCTTGAATACGCCGAGGCTAAAACCGCGGCTGATATTACCAGGGATATTTCAATGGGACTTTTCAGGAACGCAACCGCGTGCAAAATTGACGGCGCTGTTTCCGATTTAAGAACCGTTATCGACGGAGATTGCGCTCTTGAGGTACTCACCTTTGACGACGAGGACGGCAAGAGAACGTATAACCACACCGCCTCTCACATAATGGCGCAGGCTGTTAAGCGCCTCTATCCCGACGCAAAGCTTACCATAGGTCCCGCTATAGAAAACGGCTTTTACTATGACTTTGACGTTGAAAACACCTTCTCCCCCGAGGATTTAGACAAAATCGAGGCGGAGATGAAGAATATCATTAAGGAAAACCTTGAGCTTGAGCGTTTTGAGCTCCCCGCCCCCGAAGCAATTGCTTTAATGGAGAGCAAGAATGAGCCGTACAAGGTCGAGCTTATCAAGGAGCACGCCGACAAGGGCGAGGCTATCAGCTTTTACAAGCAGGGCGAATTCACCGAGCTCTGCGCGGGTCCTCACGTATTCAAAACGGGTCAGATTAAGCACAACGCTTTTAAGCTCATAAGCAATAATGCTGCGTACTGGAGGGGCGACTCAAAGGGCAAGGCGCTTCAGCGTATCTACGGTATTGCGTTCCCGAAGAAAGAGCAGCTTGACGAATACCTCCGGAAGCTTGAGGAAGCAAAAATGCGCGACCACAGAAAGCTCGGTCACGACCTTGAGCTCTTTATGACCGACGAGCTCGTCGGCAAGGGTATGCCGATGTTTCTTCCAAAGGGCTACACGCTCTGGCGTATTTTAGAGGATTACATTCGCGATAAGGAGATTAAGTCGGGCTATCAGCACGTGCTTACCCCCTGCGTGGGAACCGTGGATTTATACAAGACCTCGGGACACTGGGAGCATTACCAGAATAATATGTTCCCCGCTATGGAGGTTGAGGACGAAACCTACGTACTCAGACCGATGAACTGCCCCCATCATATGCGTATTTACGCTAACACACGCCATTCCTACCGTAATCTTCCCGTAAGAATCGGCGAAATTGCGCACGACTTCCGCTTTGAAGCGTCGGGTACTCTCAAGGGCATTGAAAGAGGCCGTCACTTCTGTCAGAACGACGCCCACCTCTTCGTAACCCCCGAGCAGATTAAGGACGAATTTGCAAAGGTTGTTGACTTAATCTTTGAAACCTATAAGGATTTCGGAATTACGGATTACCGCTGCGTACTGTCGCTTCGTGACCCTGCGGATACGGAAAAATACCATCAGGATGACGAGATGTGGGATACAGCAGAAAACGCTCTGCGCGAGGTTCTGAACGATTTAGATCTTGACTACACGGAAGAAATCGGCGAGGCTGCCTTCTACGGACCGAAGCTTGACGTTAACGTTAAGCCCGCGGTAGGCGCTGAATACACGCTTTCCACCTGTCAGCTTGACTTCTGCCTTCCCGCAAAGTTCAACCTCACCTATATCGACAAGGACAATACGGCGCATACTCCCGTTGTGCTTCACCGTGCAATTCTCGGCTCGCTTGACAGATTTATGGCGTACTTAATCGAGGAAACCATGGGCGCCTTCCCGACCTGGCTTGCTCCCGTTCAGGTTAAGTTCCTTCCCATTGCGGACAGACATCAGGATTACGCAAGGGAAATGATGGAAAAGCTTGAGGCGGCGGGCGTTCGCTGTGAGCTTGACGACAGAAGCGAAAAAATCGGCTTCAAGATTCGTTCGGCGCAGATGGAAAAAATCCCGTATATGATTCTCGTAGGCGATAAGGATATTGAAGCGAATACAATCTCCGTACGTTCAAGGAAGAACGGCGACGAGGGCGCAACCTCAATCGACGAATTTGTTGCAAGAATTAAAAATGAAATTGAAGAAAAGGCAAAATAATTACAAAGCAGCTCCGAGGAATCGGAGCTGTAATATTTTAGCGTTTTAAATCAGTAAAATTTACTGTTGTAATTTAGTTTCGTTTGTGCTAAAATGTTATCTAAATAAAATAAACTAAATACAACAGACAAAATACACAGATAAATAAAGGGTGATAGGAATGAAGGAATTAATGCTCGGCAACAAGGCGTTCGCGCGCGGACTTTACGAAGCGGGCTGCGCCGTTGCCTCAAGCTATCCGGGAACTCCGTCAACGGAGATTACCGAGGAGGCTGCAAAATATGACGAGATTTACTGCGAGTGGGCGCCGAACGAAAAGGTAGCTATGGAGGTTGCCTTCGGTGCCTCTATGGCGGGCAAAAAAAGCTTCTGCGGTATGAAGCACGTAGGCTTAAACGTTGCCGCAGACCCGCTTTATACGGCTTCCTACACAGGCGTAAACGCAGGTATGGTAATCGCCGTTGCGGACGACGCGGGTATGCACTCCTCGCAAAACGAGCAGGATTCGCGCCACCACGCGATTGCGGCAAAGGTGCCGATGCTCGACCCGTCGGATTCAGCCGAAGCGCTTGAATTCGTAAAGCTTGCCTACGACCTTTCCGAAGAATATGACACCCCGTTCATAGTAAAAATGTGCACGAGGGTTTCGCACTGCCAGAGCCTCGTTGAAAAGGGCGAAAGAATTGAGGTATCAAAGCCGTACAAGGCGGATATTGCAAAATACGTAATGATGCCCGGTAACGCTAAAAAGCGCCACCCCTTCGTTGAGGAGAGAATGGCAAGGCTCACCGAATATGCGGAAACGAGCGGAATTAACAGGGTTGAAATGGGCGGCACCGACCTCGGTATTATCACCTCGTCGACGGCATATCTCTACACTAAAGAGGTATTCGGCGACAGCGCGAGCGTGCTCAAGCTCGGTATGGTAAATCCCCTGCCCGTTAAGCTTATTAAGGACTTTGCCTCAAAGGTGAAGAGGGTTGTTGTTATAGAAGAGCTTGACCCGATTATTGAAAATCACTGCCGCGCGCTCGGTATCGAGGTTCAGGGCAAGGACATACTCCCGATAGTAGGCGAATTTTCACAGAACTTAATCGCTCAGAAGCTCGGGCTTCCCGAAAAGGAGCACTGCTCCTTCAGCGAGTCGCTTCCTATGAGGCCGCCCGCAATGTGCTCGGGCTGTCCGCACAGGGGCGTATTCTATACGCTTAATAAAAACAAGTGCACCGTACTCGGCGACATCGGCTGCTACACGCTCGGCGCGGTTGCTCCGCTTTCGGCAATGCATATGACGCTTTGTATGGGCGCTTCCGTTTCCGCAACCCACGGCTTCAATAAGGCGCTCGGCGCAAAAGCAGAGGGCAAAACCGTTGCGGTTATCGGCGATTCAACCTTTATGCACTCGGGTATGACGGGGCTTGCGAACATCGCGTACAACCAGTCAAGCTCAACCGTTATCATTCTCGATAACTCCATTACGGGTATGACGGGACATCAGCAAAACCCGACGACGGGCTACAACATCAAGGGCGACCCCGCGGGTAAAATCGACCTTGAAGCACTGTGCAGGTCAATGGGCTTTAACAGAGTACGAGTTGTAGACCCGTACGACCTTAAGGAAACCGACAGGGCAATTAAAGAGGAGCTTGCGGCTGACGAGCCGTCGGTAATAATCTCACGCCGTCCCTGCGTGCTTCTTAAATACGTTAAAACGAACCCGCCGCTCAAGGCGGAGGAGGATAAATGCGTGGGCTGTAAATCCTGTATGAAGCTCGGCTGTCCGTCGATAAGCTTCAAGGACGGTAAGGCGCACGTTGACGCAACGCTCTGCACGGGCTGCGGCGTATGTCAGCAGCTCTGTCAATTTGACGCGCTTAACTGAGGAAAGGAGAAATGGCTATGACTAAAAACATTATGATTGTCGGCGTCGGCGGTCAGGGCTCGCTTCTTGCAAGCAAGCTGCTCGGTCAGATTCTTCTTAATGCAGGCTATGACGTTAAGGTATCCGAGGTACACGGTATGAGCCAGAGAGGCGGCTCGGTCGTAACCTACGTCCGCTTCGGCGACAAGGTGTACTCTCCTATCATTGACAAGGGCGAAGCGGATTATATAGTTTCCTTCGAGCTGCTTGAGGCAGCCAGATACGTTGAATTTTTAAAGCCAGGCGGTCACATCGTAGTAAACACTCAGCAGATTGACCCCATGCCTGTAATCACGGGAAATGCGGCATATCCCGAAAACCTCGTTGAAAAGATGAAGGCATCAGGCGCTGAGGTTGAGGCGTTCGACGCGCTCGCCGTTGCTAACGAGGCGGGCTCGTCAAAGGCGGTTAATATCGCCCTGCTCGGCAGACTCTCTAAAAAATTTGACTTCACAGAGGAGCAATGGATGGAGGCGCTTGAAAAATGCGTGCCGCCTAAATTCATAGAGCTCAACAAAAAGGCTTTCGCGCTCGGAAGAAATTCATAACAATCTATAACAAAAAGGAGGAAGAAGAATGGCAAATTATTATCAGCCCGAAATTGAAACAATGCCCGTGGATGAAATAAAGGCATTGCAGAGCAAAAAGCTCGTGGAACAGGTTAAATACGTTTACGAAAACGTACCGTATTACCGCAAGAAAATGGAGGAAAAAGGAGTAAAGCCCGAAGATATCAAAGGGATTGAGGATATCAGCAAGCTCCCCTTCCTTTCCAAAGACGACTTAAGGGACGCATATCCCTACGGACTGCTCGGTACGGATTTAAAGAACATCGTGCGTATTCAGTCCACGTCGGGTACTACGGGCAGGCGCGTAGTTGCCTTCTACACACAGGAGGATATCGACATGTGGGAGGAGTGCTGCGCAAGGGCAATCGTTGCGGCAGGCGGCACAAACGAGGACGTATGTCACGTTTGCTACGGCTACGGACTTTTCACGGGCGGTCCCGGTTTAAACGGCGGCTCTCACAAGGTTGGCTGCATGACTCTTCCGATGTCTTCGGGCAATACCGACAGACAGATTCAGTTTATGATGGACCTCGGTTCAACAATCCTCTGCTGTACGCCGTCATATGCTGCGTACATAGGCGAATCGCTTGCAGAAAAGGGCTACAAGCCCGAGGATAACAAGCTCAAGGCGGGTATCTTCGGCGCTGAACCGTGGACTGAGGAAATGCGTCAGGAAATCGAAAAGAGCCTCGGCATTAAGGCGTATGATATTTACGGTTTAACAGAGACCTCAGGCCCCGGCGTTTCCTTCGAATGTGAGGAGCAGACGGGTATGCATATTAACGAGGACCATTTCTACGCGGAAATTATCGACCCGAAAACAGGCGAGGTTTTACCCGAGGGCGAAAAGGGCGAGCTCGTTTTCACCTCCCTTGACAAAAAGGGCTTCCCGCTCCTTCGTTACAGAACAAAGGATATATGCATACTCACCCGTAAGCCCTGCTCCTGCGGCAGAACGCATATAAAGATGAGCAAGCCGCTCGGCAGAAGCGACGATATGATGATTATCCGCGGCGTCAATGTATTCCCGAGCCAGATTGAAACCGTACTGCTCAAGGAGGGCTACACGCCGAATTACCAGATTGTTGTAGACCGTGTTAAGAATACGGACACCTTTGATATTTACGTAGAATGTACTCCCGAGCGCTTCTCGGATAAGGTATCGGAAATGCAAAACAGCGAAAAGGAGCTTGCGCTTGCTATGCGCGCAATGCTCGGCATCAATCCGAAAATCCACCTTGTTGCGCCTAAATCAATCGAGCGCAGCGAGGGCAAGGCAGTACGCGTAATAGATAAGAGAAAGCTTCACTAAGTTGAACTAAGGAGGTTTACACCATGGCAATTACACAGTTATCTGCATTTTTGGAAAACACACCGGGTACGCTCTGCGAGGCGGTTAAGGCTATTACAAACGCGGGCGTTAACATCCGCGCGCTCAGCGTGGCTGATACAAAGGATTTCGGTATTTTAAGAGTTATCGTTTCCGACACGGAAAAAACGAAGGAAGCGCTCAGCGCGGAAACAATCATTCAGGAAACTGCCGTAATCGCGGTTAAAATGAACGACAAGGCGGGCGCGCTCAGCGATATACTCAGCATACTTAAAGCAGCTGATATCAACGTTGAATACGTATACGCCTTCACCGGCGCCGTACAGGGCAACGCATACGTAGTGCTCCGGGTTGACGACGTGACCGTGGCTGAACAGATTCTTAACCAAAACGGAATCCAGACGCTCAACAATGAGGATTTGAGCGATTTCTTAAAATAAACAAAAAACAGGCGGATTGAGCCCCGCCTTCCATAAGGAAGTATCGCCTCAATAATCAACTTTTTCGCACAATTAGTTCGTTAAAATTAACGGCAAGGCGTCAGCCTTGCCGTTAATTTATGCCTGCTACTTGTACAAAACATTTGATTTTGAGGTGCTTTGCAGTTTAAATCGTCAGATTTTATTCAGATTGGTGATTATAAAATTGTCTGCATACTCGCGTATTCAGTCGATTTTTAATCGCCAAGATGGGTGAAAGCTGACGATTTAAACCGACACTTCCTTATGGAAAGCGGGGCAAAGCCGCCTGTTTTTTATGTAAATCACTGTTAAAGTAATTTCAGTAGTAATCCCTTGATAGTATTCTTTATTCTTCTTTTATACAGCTTGGGATTATCTGATTTATAGAGATTAACAAATTCCGAATAATTCTCTTGCAGTATTGCCTTTGACATTTCTTTTGAAAAATGAGAATTAATAAAATCAACGTCTATGTATTTTTCAAATTCCCTAAAGGTATTGCGAATATAATCAACATGTTCTTTTTTCGGAAATCTGACAATATAATGGTCAATTGAACCTACAATATAAGCAAAAAGATGTTTGTCATATCTTGATTTTTCTATATTTCCGTCAAAGTATTCAAGTATAGTTTCAAATAAAAGTCTGCTGACATATGCCATTTCGTTAATTGACCTTGAACACAGATTTTGCCTTAAGCCGTTGTTATAACAATATACAATATCGCTTAATACTAATATATCGTTGGTAATAGTTTTTGTATAATTAAGATTAAAAATATGGTCTTCGCTATAATAAATATCCTCCCTGAAACGTACATTAAAAGCATCAATTATCGATTTTCTGTATAGCTTACCGCACGGTCCCCAATTTGTGCGGTCCTGTTCTTCAAACCGCGTAAGTCTTTCATCTGCACTGAAGCGCATATTTTTATGAATAATATCTTTTTTCAGGAATCCGTCTAATTGATATGAACCGCTTACAAGGTCAATACTGTCGTTAACCTTATCATATAGTATTTTCAGAGCGTCTTTCGGAAGTGTATCGTCCGAATCAACGAATGTAATGAATTCGCCCTCCGCCCTTTCAATACCGAAATTCCTTGCCGATGATACACCGCCGTTAACTTTCGAATAAACCTTCAGCCTTGCATCTGTATTTGAAATCTCATTTAGTTTAACAAGAGAGGAATCTGTTGAACCGTCATCAACGGCAATAATCTCAAAATCCGTAAAGCTCTGGGATAAAACGGAATTAATGCATTTATTTATATACTTTTCGCTGTTGTATACAGGAATAATTACGCTGATAACTATTTTGTTCATCCCCTTACAGATAATATGTTTCATATGCGTGGCGTTGTCTGTCCTCCTCCGGCGGCAGGGTCATATAATCGCCGTAAACCATTGTTAACCGTTTGTCATATTGTGCAAAAGCAGTAACACTGATGCCTTCAAATTCAAGGGTAACAAAGCTATCAAATAATGTATTATCAAAAGAATTCCTTATTCCCGTAAAATTATGAAGGAAAAACACATAATAATCGCCCTTTTCGGAAGCAAAGAACCTGTCAACCATACTCAAAACGGGCTTTGCAAAAGGTAAAACCGCTTTGTGGGCATATTTTGCAAATATCTTTTTTAAGCTGAGCTCGGAATTCGGCGTGTCGTTATTCGGACCGAATCTGCCGTAAAACTTATCAAGACGGGGTATTATTTTATCCAGCATATCGTAATGCTTGTGATAGAATCTTTCAGACACAAGATCAGCCGGGAAAATATCTATAAAAACTCCCAGCTCCTGCCCGTCTCTGTTTTCTTCTTTTATTAACGTCGTATTGTCAGAGAGCTTGGCGATAATATAATAATAATTCTTTGAGTAACGGTAGCTTTTTATTTCATATCTGCCGTCGTTGTATTTAAGCGCCATAAGTTTTTCATAGTCTGCTCTCGGCATTGATACGTCAATATCGTTATCCCAGGGAATAAACCCCTTATGCCTGACTGCGCCTATCAGGGTACCGTATTCAATCGAATAACGCAGTCCGTTTTCCCTACATATTTCATCAAATTTTTTCAGAGCGAGAGTAAAAAGGTTTTTTAATTCCTTATCGCTTTCAATTAGTTTCATTTTTTTGAGCCGTCCTTAATTCTTAGTAAAGTATTTTTGAATTTCGCTAAATAAATCTTGAATTCATTAATATAGAGAATAAGTAAGGTTATAATACAGATACCTTCAATGGAGTATAAAAGTATCAGATTGTTAAGAGTTACCAAAATTACAGACTGCAACAGCAAAATAATATACGCTATAATATCTCTTTTGAGGTTTATTTCAAGCTTAACAAATTGCCTTGACTTTATCATTCTGCACACCCATACAACGCAGTATGAAATCATTGTAGATATTGCTGCACCCATAGGTCCCATAAGTTTAACAAGAATAATGTTAAGAACTATATTTACGGCAGCGCCGATTAAGGTCGTGCTTGCAAATATTGCAGACTTTTTCGCCGCAGCAAAAATACCGCCTATAAAGCCCCCTAACGAACCGAACAGTATTGATATAATCAAAAACGGAACGTATTTCCACGCTTCATAGAAATCCTTTGCATATAAGAATTTTGCAAGCGGCTTGTCAAGGATAATCAAAGCTGAACACGCCATAAGCATACCGAAATTATAAAGCTTATACATATCGGAATAAAAGTCCTTGCTGTCGTTTTCATATTCCTTGATAGCCGACAAAGTCCATGCCTGTTCAAATATTGCTTCAAAAGCATTTATTATAGACGGAATTTTATAAGCTATTGAGTATATGCCGTTTGCAGAAGTACCGCAGAGCCAAATAATAACATATCTGTCTGATACATTGTTAATCCACCAGGCAACGCTGTTTAAAATCAGCGATCTGCTGTATTTCTCCATTTGTTTTCTCAGCGTTTTATCGTGTACTCTTATGCGCAGATGCCTGTGCATTTTCAGCCTTATGATAAGGTAAAGCGCTGATATAAAATAAGCAATAATAAAGGCGAGGAAGTAACCGTCAATACCTAATTTGAAAACCAGCAGGAACAGAATATTCAGTATTATTGTTGAAAAAGTGTTAATCAGTCCTGAAAAGGCGTGGTCGGCAACCTTATCAAGCCCTCTTGCGCACGAGGTAAGCATGCCGTAGAGCGACTTGCTTACGAAATAGAGAAACAAATAAAGCGGATACTCGTTTAAAATAGGAACAAGCTTGAATACATAGTTAATTATGATGAGTGCCGCAAAAATTATGCTTCCCCTGAAAAGATTCTGAAATCCGACCGTAAACGTATCTGTTTTATCCTGATTCTTATCAAGCGAAAACCTTAACACCGCTTCTGCTATGCTGACAAGCAGAAACGGAGCCAATAAGGATACTGTAGTAACATAAAAATCATATGTACCGTACTCAGAGGTCGTAAGAATATTTGTGTATAAAGGTAATAGGAAAAACGTAAGAATACGACCACCGATATTACTTATTGAGAACAACCCAATATTTTTTAATAAGTACTTGTATTTTTTATCCATTTTTTTAACCTTTAATTAATTCAATATATAAAATATTATATCAAATAAGGCATTTAATTACAAGACATATTAAGAAAAGATTACTTGATGTGTAGCGCTTCAATAATTTTAAAAGCTTTTACTATTGCAATAACGGATTAATAATGATAAAATATTTACGATAAATTTTTACAGAGAGGTAATCACTATGGAAAGACTCAAGTATTTTGTAAACGGCGAGTTTAAGGATTCCAAGACAGAGGTGTGGTACGACCTTCACAATCCGTCGACGGGCGAGGTTACGGGCCAGGCACCCTGCTGCACTAACGACGAGGTATTAGAGGCTATCGAGGCTGCTAAGGCTGCGTACCCCGCATGGAGAAACACCGCGGCGAGAAAGAGAACTCAGATTCTCTTCAAGGTACGCGAGCTCCTTATCGAGCATATGGACGAGCTCACTCAGCTCGTATGCGAGGAGAACGGAAAGACCTGGTCCGAGGCTGCCGGAGACGTAGGAAAGGCTCAGGAGGGCACAGAGCTTGCAACACAGGCTCCGTCACTCATGATGGGCGAAAGCCTTATGGACGCTTCCACGGGCTTTGATACGGTTAAGTACCGCGAGCCCCTCGGCGTATTCGCAGGTATCGTTCCCGTAAACTTCCCCGCTATGATTCCGTTCGGCTGGATGGCTCCCGTATGCGTTGCCTGCGGCAACACGATGGTACTCAAGGCGGCTTCCCTCACTCCGAGAACAGCTATGAGAATTGCCGCGCTCTACAAGGAAGCGGGACTTCCCGACGGCGTTATTAACGTAGTAACCTGTTCAAGAAATGAGATTAACACGATACTTGAACACCCCGACGTTAAGGGTATCACCTTCGTAGGCTCAACTCCCGTAGGACTCAAGATTTACGAAAAGGCTGCGGCTAACGGCAAGCGCTGTCAGGCGCTCTGCCAGGCTAAGAACCACGCACTCGTGCTTGAGGACTGCGCGCTTGAAAGAACGGTTGCAGGCGTTATCAATTCAGCCTTCGGCTGCGGCGGACAGAGATGTATGGCTCTCGCTGCCTGCGTTGTTCAGGAGAGCATTGCGGATAAGTTCGTAGCAGAGCTTAAAAAGCAGATTAAGTCCGTTAACTGCGGTCCTGCCTGGGATAAGAGCACAAGGCTCGGTCCCATCACATATGAGAAGCACTATCACGAGGTACTTGCGGACATTCAGAAGGGCATTGACGAGGGTGCAACGCTCGTTGTTGACGGACGTAACCCCGAGGTTCCCGCAGGCTACGAAAACGGCTACTTCGTTGGCGCGACGGTATTCGATAACGTTACCGAAGAGATGAGCATCGGCAACGAAGAGGTATTCGGTCCCGTGCTTTGCATCAAGCGCTGCAAGGGCTTTGAGGACGGACTTGAGATGATGAACAGGAACCCGTACGCTAACGGCTCCGTTATCTACACCCAGAGCGGCTATTATGCACGTCAGTTCGCACGCTACACTGACGGCGGTCAGGTAGGTATCAACGTAGGTATCCCCGTTCCCGTTGGCTTCGTTCCGTTTAGCGGACACAAGCAGAGTTTCTTCGGCGACCTTCACTGTCTTGGCAAGGACGCTTACCGCTTCTTTACCGAAAGCAAGAGCGTAACTCAGCACTGGTTTGACGAGGAGGAGAAAAAGGCTAAAGAGGTTGACACCTGGGACGGACTGCTCTGATAACGAAAATGCGAAAAAACGAAGCGCTCCCTTCGGTCGCTACGAAGCGTTGACCGTTGGTCAACAGTAGGGTCTTGCAGACGGCATTATATATAATTGGTACGGGCAAAGCCCGTCCTTCTTCAAGCGTAGCTTGACTTCATTGCACGCTTGCGTGCGCTTCGTACTTTCGTACTTTCGTATTCCATAAATAAAAACCCCGACACCGTCGGGGGTTTTTGGTTAAAAGGTAAAATAGAATTCCACACCGTTATTTAGATTATTAAAGCCGTATTTAAATTTATGAAGCTCTAAAATCTGTTTACAAATTGCAAGTCCCATACCCGTAGAGCCGTTGTTCTCCCTTGCCTTGTCGGCTTTTGTAAACACTTCAAAGAGGCTGTCCTTATCCTCAACTGATATATTTCCGCCCTCGTTAAAAACCGAAAAGTGCTGTTTATCAAGCTTAATATGAACCTTAGTATCGGTATGCTTTATCGCATTTGAGAGATAGTTATCGACCACGAGCGCGATTAAATCACGGTTGGCGTTTACATTAACAGTCTCCTCAATTTCAAAGCTAACGCTTATTCCCTTTTGCTCGGCAAGGGGGATATATTTTTCTTTTTCCTCACTCACAATCTCAGTAAGAGAGCAGCTTTCCTTTTTAACCTTATCACTCGAGGCAAGGCGGTTATATTGAAGCAGCTCCTTAACGAGCTTATCCATACGCTGACTTTCAAAATAAATGGACTTAACATAATCACCGTTCTTTTCCGGCGCTACATTTTCGATAATGAACTCCGACTGATTTTCAATAATTGTAAGCGGCGTTTTAAGCTCGTGCGCAGCGGCGGAAATAAAAGCCTGCTTTGCGGTGTTGATTCTTTTGCTTTTTGAATAAAGCTTGTTAGCAAAAACAAAAACAAACGCTGCCATTATCGCAAACCAGAAGGCAAGAATTCCTATCTGCGACTTAAAATTTTGTGATATTAATGTGGAACAAACGCTGTTATCCTTCATTATAAAAGCGAGGTAATAAGGCTTGTCGTTTTTGTAAAAGCTGTAAGTGAATATTTCGTGCCCCTCCAGCTCATCGCTTCCAAAATAACTGCCTCCCGAATCCTTTATTTCTTTGCTGTAATACTTTTCAATATCATTTATAGTGCTGCTGACAAGCTGTTCCCTTATCTTATTAACTATCTTATTTTCAAATTCATTCGGATAAATATCGCTGAAGTATAAATCAAAATTTTCAAAATCGCTGATTATCTGTGTAGGCGTTTCGTTACTGAGGTGCAGCGTCAGATTTCGCACTTTAAAATCAAAGTGCACCTCCAATTCCATATCTACGGGAATGATTTTTTCTTCTTTTAAGGTATAGCTCAGACTTCGTACCATAATTTGATTGGCGCTTGCATTTTTTATCAATGCGACAACGTCCTTTTTCATTTCGTCCGTCAGGTAATCCTCTAAGTCAAGCTCGCAGTCAGGCAATGTTTGTTTAAACTCATCACTCCTTAAAAAAGAGCGGTTTATTGCCAGTAGCTCCGGATTTTCATCATAAGAAAAAACAGCAACCGCAGACGGATATGAAGCTGAGTAGGTGAAAAGAGTGTTCACCAGTTCCTGCGGAGTTGACACCTCAGCATCCTCAGAAGATAAGTATTCCCGAACATAACTATATATTTCTGTTTCACTGCGTGAAGAAAGAAAACGGAATTCAGTCATAACCGTGTTTTTACAGGCTGAAAAGGTCACTACCGAACTAATAATAAAGATAACAGCCAATCCCAGTGCAATAAACAAGTTCATCCTTTTTCTTGTCATTCTAACACCTCCTCTATCGAGTATCCTACGCCGACGGCAGTTTTTATTATGTCCGCTTCACTCCCGAGGGCTTTGCGGATACGTTTAATATGCGTATCAACCACTCTTGTATCGCCCTCGAAATCGTAACCCCATACCCTTGTTAAAATGAGCTCGCGCGAGAGCACGATATTCTTATTCTGCATTAAATAGGAAAGCACCTCAAAATCCTTGCGCGAAAGATTTAATGTACTTCCGCCGGCGGTAACGCTCCGCTTAGATAAATCAAGAGTAACGCCGTCGACAGTAATCCTGTTATCCCTATCTGCGCCCTTATTCCTCTTTATCATTGCGAGGCTTTTTTCATACAGAACGGACAGCGGGAATGGCTTAACGATATAATCGTCCGCGCCGCTTTTGAAGCCTTTTAACAGATCCTGCTCCTCGCCGAGAGCTGATAAAAACAGCACGGGAGCGTCAGTAAGCTCCCTTATTTCACGGCAGGCGGATATACCGTCAAGGCGGGGCATCAAAACGTCAAGTATTATTAAATCAAAGCTTTCATTTTCGCAAAGCTCAACAGCCCTTGCACCGTCGTGCGCAGGCACAGCCTCCAAGCCTTTAGCGTTAAAATATGCGCACAGGGTTTCGCGTATTTTCTTTTCATCGTCTGCTACAAGTATTTTATACATTTTCATCCCTCCTGCGCATAAACTATCAGCTTTATGTGTATTTTTTGTGTCAAAAGCACTGCACCTCATCAGCCGCATAAATGCGACAGCTTCTCCTCAAGGAGAAGCCAAAAAGGTTAATATAAGACTGCTTCACAGAATACTTATCCGTGAAGCAGCCTTATATAATATCAAAATTATTCTACCGTGATTGTTCCGCCGTGGTTTGCGGAGCCGTAGCCGATATAAATCTTGCCGCGGTTGAGCTTAAGCTCGTTGCCGTCAGCGGTGGTCATAACGAGCTTGCCGTCCTTCTTATCCCACGTAATATCAACAACCGTACCGTGTGAGAGCACCTTGCCCTGTCCGCCTGAAAGGTCGTAGTTACAGTAGGTTTCGCTCTTGCCTGAGCCCTTGTAGTTTTCCTTAATTACATACTCGGTATCATCAAAAAGGAAGATAAGGGTTTCATACTCAAGGTCGGCTGTGCCGTATTTAGAGTCGAAGTCCTCGGTGGTGTACTTCTGTTTTTCCTCGTCGTAGGTGAAAACGCCCGTCTTGGGGCACGCGTTCGACCACTTGAAGCTTACCTTATTAGCCGCAGTTTCGCTGAGGGGCTTAGCCTCGTCGTTAAACTGAAATCTTGTTAAGCGGGACTCGTTCAGAGAGGTGCGTATATTATGCTTTTCAAGCAGCTCAACCATATTCGTACCGTTTACGTAGCCCGTATGCTCAACGGCGGTATGGCGCCCGTTATCCCTGCCGAAATACTTACCGTCCTCGGCAAGAGAAAGCATATTGATATGGTCGATATTCTCGTTTTCAAATACCTGGTCTGCGCCGATATAATTACCCTTTGAACGTGAAAGCCCCGTATGGATAAATACGCAGTCCCACATCTGAGAAAAGCGGATGAACGGAGGTCTTGCGGAACGTGAGGGACCTATCTGCTCAGGCATTGACATCATATCCGCATAGAAGAAGAGAAGCCTTGTTGAGAACTCGGACTCGCCCTCCATAACGATATCCGCCTCCTTCATACCCCACTGAGGTCTAACGGCGGAGGTAGAATACTCGTTTTCAACAACTACCGCAACGGGACGGAGAGTAAGCGCCGTCTTATTAAAGCCGTATTCGCCCGTAAGCGGATTTGCCGTACCCTTGTCAAACTCAACGGAAGCGGGCTCGGTAGTAGTAAGCGCAGCCTCGGTTGTAGGAGCTTCCTTAGGGAAAAGCTTACCGCTGAAATAGAGGTATGCGCCTGCCGCAAGTGCGGCAATAATAAGGAGGGAGATAATCGCAATTACTATTCCCTTTTTGCTCTTTTTCGGCTCGTCCTCGATATCCTCGGCGGAGTCCATAAGGTTAAGCTCTCCGTCGGGCTCGGGTGCGTCCTCGGCAACCTTGAGAATATCCATAGCGCCCTCGGCTGCGGTAGCAGCAGCGGCTGCCTCGCCGACTTCAATAATATTATCCTCGGGCTCAAGAGCGCCGATTTCCTCAACGGGTAAATCCTGGGTAACGGGCTCAGCGATTTCAGGTTCTTCAATTACAGGTTCCTCTATTACAGGCTCGCTGATTTCGGGTTCTTCAATAATCGCATCTTCTATTATAGGTTCCGCAACCTCGGGCTCTTCAAGCGTCGCATCTTCGATAGCGGGCTCGTCAATTACGGGCTCAAAAGCTTCCGGCTCTGTAATTTCGGGCTCCTCGGTTACGGGCGCTTCCTCGGAAGCTTCCTTAGTAGGAAGCGTAAAGCCGAAGTCCTCAGGCTGTTCTCCTGCTGCGCTTCTTGCTTTTATTTCTTCTAATATTTCATCTAATTCAAAATCGCTCATAAAGTATAAAATCCTTTCCTTCAGATTTTCAACTAATTATAACACAATTTGCGCTAATATCTATAAAAGTAACATAATTGTAATACTATTGAAAATTTTGGTATTTTAATATATAATACAGTTAAATCAGACTTTAAGAGGTGTTTTATTTGGCTAAAACAATACCTATGATAATAACTAACAGCAACATCCTACTATTCGACAGGGAAAGCGGAGAATTCATACCGTTTAATATGCCCGGGATAGAGGAGACCGTTAATATCCCCTTCTATCACCACTTCGCCGAAAAGCTCGGCGACTGTCAGCTCGAATTCAAAAAATTCGTAAAGGCTGTTTGCGGTAAAAAGCTCACCAAGAATATCCTTGCTATTATTATACCCGACGATACGAGCGCGCTTGAGTCAATTTTCATCAACGAGTTTTTCGTAAACTCCGGCGCGTGCAAGGCGGTTGCGCAGATGACGATGGGACAGGCTCTTTCAAAGGAGCATCAGCGGTATATTTCCATCTCAAAATCCGCAAGGAACATCACGCTTCAGTACATTAACAACAACGAGGTAAGGGCGAGGAAGCTATACGACGTAAACGAATACGACGTAAATACGATAATGGAGGACGCTAAAAGGCTTCATATCGACATAGAATATGAGGAGGTTCCCGTTTTTGTAAATAATTTCCAGATGAATATGGACGAATTCTTTGATATGGGAATCGTTGTTACACCGAAGGAGTTTATGGATAAAATAGCGGTAATAGACGTTGAAAAGTTATAAAAATAACGCCTCTGCACATACTATGTGTAGAGGTGTTTTTGATGGATGATAAAAAGAAGAAAAAAAGGATTATTGACCTTAGAAGATTTTTCGACAGGGACGAAAAAATAATAAGCGACGTTGACGGCTCGTACACGGGAACGCCCGTCGTGCGCTTTACCAATCTCGGCGACAACGAGCCCGTACAGGACGCGGACGATTTATAAACAGAGAATAACGAACAACGAAGATACTAAGCGCACGCAAGCGTGCAACGAAGCAAAGCTGCGCTTGCAGAAGGACGGACTCCGTCCGTACCTGTTATAATGCTGTCTGCAAGACCCGACTGTTGACCAACGGTCAACTCTTCGTTCTTTCGTGCTTTCGCTCTCTGCCTGCTGCTCACTAAAAACGGCGGTCACCGACCGCCGTTTTTCTATTTCGTATGTTCGTCAAGGGTGAGGTAAAATGCGGGAAGGAAGTTGTCGCTGAAATACTTAACCTCGGGGAGCGCGATTTCGGAAATTTTCGCCTCCTGCGCCTTAAGGGCAATTTCAAATTCCCTGTTTCCCATTCGCGTTTCCTCAATGCACTTTATAAGCGCGCTGATTTTATCGGCAGCCTTCACAAGCTTCCAGAGCTCCTCGTCGCCGCTTTGCTTTTCAAAAAACGGCTTGTAGGAATAGCGAAATTCCTCGGGAAGCATAGCAAGAAGCCTGTCGCCAGCGGTCTTTTCAATATCCTTATAAACGCTCTTGATTTCGTCGTTATAATACTTGACGGGGGTGGGCATATCGCCCGTGATAACCTCGGTAGTATCGTGAAAAAGCGCAAGCACGGCTGCACGCTCTGCGTCATAATTCTTACCAAACTTTTCGTTACCGATAAGGGCGAGCGCATGAGCGATAACCGCTACCGAGTGGCTATGCTCGGCAATATTCTCTTTTGAATTATTGCGCATAAGCGCCCAGCGGTCAATCAGCTTCATACGGTTGACCATTGCAAAAAAGTTATAATTTTCCATTATCAATTCTCAATTTCTTCGGTAAACAGTAAACGAAAATACGAAAGTAAGAAGAGCTGACCGCAGGTCAGCAGAAGGGTCTTGCAGACTGCATTATAATGGGTACGGGCAAAACCCGTCCTTCTTCAAGCGCAGCTTGACTTCGTTGCACGCTTGCGTGCGCTTCGTTTTTTCGTTTTTTCGTTATTCGTTATTCTCAGCTTTCAATTCAATACCGAGCTCGTCAAGCTGAACATCGTCGATATAAGACGGTGCGCCACTCATAAGCTCGCTTGCGTTTTGAACCTTCGGGAAGGCAACGACGTCGCGCAGTGAATCTGCGCCGCAGATAAGCATTGCGATACGGTCAAGACCGAGCGCAAGACCGCCGTGGGGCGGAGCCGCGTACTGATACGCGTCAACGAGGAAGCCGAACTTGGCGTCAATCTCCTCCTGTGTCATACCGAGAAGCTCAAACATCTTAGTCTGCAAAGCGCAGTCGGTAATTCTCATAGAGCCCGAGCAAAGCTCTACGCCGTTAAGCACCAGGTCAAACGCTTGTGCCTTGACCTTTGATTTATCGGTATCGAGGTACTGTACGCTCTCGTCCATAGGCATTGTGAACGGATGGTGAGCGGCTACGTATTCTCCGTTCTCCTCATCAAGCTCAAAGAATGGCATTTCGGTAATCCAGAGGTAGTTCCACTTGCCCTCGGGGATAATGCCGAGCTCCTTTGCAACGATAAGACGCAGCGCGCCCATAATCGTAAGCGCCTTGCGAGTTTTATCGCTTACAAGGAATACAACGTCGCCCTGCTGAGCGCCAAGTGCGGTAAGAAGGGACTCAAGCTCGCCCTCCTTTAAAAACTTATTAAACGAGCAATTAGGCTCAGCGTCTGCCCAGCGGATATAGGCAAGTCCCTTTGCGCCGATACCCTTCGCATGCTCGGTGAGCTTATCAATTTTCTTTCTCGTATAAACGGAAGCGGCGTTCTTTGCAACTATTGCCTTAACCGCGCCGCCGTCGGCAATCGCGTTTTTGAATACTATAAAATCGGTTTTGTCAGCCCATTCGGACACGTCCTCAATAAGCATATCAAAGCGCGTATCGGGCTTATCCGAGCCGTACTTATTCATAGCGTCTGCGAAGGTCATACGCGGAAGCTTTCCGAGGAGGTCAACGCCGAGAGTATCGCTCATAAGCTTTTTAATAAAGCCCTCCGTCATATCCATAATATCATCACATTCAACAAAGCTCATCTCAAGGTCAATCTGGGTGAACTCGGGCTGACGGTCGGCGCGCAGGTCCTCGTCGCGGAAGCAGCGCGCAAGCTGGATATACCTGTCAAAGCCCGCAATCATAGTGAGCTGCTTATATATCTGCGGAGACTGCGGGAGAGCGTAAAACTTACCGTTATGTATTCTTGAGGGAACTACGTAGTCCCTTGCGCCCTCGGGAGTTGACTTAATCATCATCGGGGTTTCAATCTCAATAAAATCGTTATCGTAGAAATATTCCCTCGCGATTTTTGCAATCCTATGGCGCATAAGGATATTCTTCGTCAGCTTTTCACTTCTGAGCTGAAGATAGCGGTACTTAAGCGTTACATCGTCGCCCACCTGCTCGCTCTTTTCAATCTCAAAGGGCGGAGTTTTAGCCTTTGAAACAATACGGAAATCGTTTACCATAACCTCAATATCGCCCGTCGGGATTTCCTTATTTTTGCTCTCTCTTTCGGCGACTGTGCCCTTAGCGGCAACAACCCATTCTCCCCTTGCGGACTTCGCCTTTTCAAAAAGCTCTCTGTCCGTGCTCTCGTTAAAGGAAAGCTGGATAATACCGCTCCTGTCGCGCAGGTCGATAAAGATGAGGTTGCCGAGGTCGCGCTGGCGCTGTACCCAGCCGAAAACGGTTATCTCCTCACCCACGTTATTCATATTAAATTCGGCGCAGTACGCCGTTCTTTTTAAGCCTTTAATTGATTCTCCCATTACGTTATTCTCCTAAACCGAAAAGTGCTTTGAAATCTATGCTTTCGCCGTTTATTTCCAAGTCCTTAAGCTGTTCATCCATACTCACGGAATAAAACGCGGAAACAAAGGTAGTAAGGTCAACCTCGTTTTCCTCGCCCGTTGACATATTCTTAAGAACCGCTTTATTCTTTTCCACCTCGTCGTCGCCGATAACCACGCTGTACTTTGCGCCGAGCTTATCTGCATACTTCATCTGCGCCCTTATTGAGCGCTCGTTAAGGTCGTAAACCGCGGAGAAGCCCTCCTCGCGCATATCCTTTGCAAGCTCAACCGCCGCAAGCTTAGCCTTGTCGCCGATAGCCGCGATAAAGAGATCCGGTACGGCGGGCGCGGGATAATCGCAGCCCTGCGCATCCATAACGAGCTGTAATCTCTCAAGCCCCATACCGAAGCCGAGCGAGGGCGTCTTTGCGCCGCCGAGCTCCTCAATAAGCCCGTCGTAACGTCCGCCGCCGCATACGGTACCCTGCGCGCCGATAGAGTCAGCGATGAACTCAAACACGGTTTTCGTATAGTAATCAAGTCCCCTGACTATTCGGGGATTGACGGTATATTCAATATTCATGGCATTAAGATAGGACTTTACCTTTTCAAAATGCTCCCTGCAGTCGTCGCATAGGTAATCAAGAATTTCGGGCGCGTCCTTGGCTATTTCCTTATCCTCGGGGCTCTTGCAGTCAAGTAGCCTAATAGGATTGCGTTCAAGCCTTTCCTGACAGGTCCCGCAAAGCCTGTCCTTATACTGTGAAAAGTATTCCTTAAGCGCCTTATGATACTGAGCGCGGCATTCGGGGCAGCCGATTGAGTTAATCTCAAGGTGTAAATCCTTAACGCCGAGCTCACTGAAAATCTGATTTGCGAGGGAAATAATCTCCGCGTCCGCAAGCGGCGAGGAGGCGCCGAAGCACTCTACACCGAACTGGTGAAATTCCCTGAGCCTTCCCGCCTGCGGCTTTTCGTAGCGGTAGCAGGAGGTGAGATAACAGATTTTAAGCGGAAGCGCGCCGTTACTCAGTCCGTTTTCAAGGAAGGCGCGCGCCGCGCCCGCAGTACCCTCGGGCCTTAGCGTGATTGAACGTCCGCCCTTGTCATCGAAGGTATACATCTCCTTTTGTACAACGTCGGTGGTATCGCCCACGCCCCTCTGGAAAAGCTCCGTATGCTCAAATACGGGGGTGCGCATTTCCTTATAGCCGAAGTTCTCCGCAGCCGATATGCAGATAGCCTCTATGTATTGGTTTTTATGAACCTCAGACGGCAGAACGTCGTTGGTTCCCTTAATAGCTTTTGTAATTAATGCCATTACGTTTCTCCTGAAAATTATTTATTATAGCGTGGATTTACAATCTCTCTCCACTCAAAATCGCCTCTTTCAACGCCTCTGATAAGCGCCTCAGCCGTTGCAATATTAGTAGCAAACGGGATGTTGTGAACGTCGCAAAGGCGCAGAAGGTCTGCGTCGTTGGGCTCCTGCGGCTTAGCGGTAAGCGGGTCGCGGAAGAAGATTAAAAGGTCAATCTCGTTGCACGCAATACGGCTTGCAATCTGCTGGCTTCCGCCCTGGGAGCCGCTGAGAAAGCAATTGATATTAAGGCCGGTCGCCTCTTTAACGAGCTTTCCCGTAGTTCCCGTAGCGCAAACGTCGTGCCTGCTGATAATTCCGCAGTATGCAATACAGAACTGTACGAGTAATTCCTTTTTTGCGTCGTGTGCGATTAATGCAATATTCATATTTTCCTCCTAAGTGCCATGGGTTTATAAGGTTTGGATTTTTTAACATTCTGAATATTAACCGAGCAGAGTGCCCTCGGTCTGGGCGGACTTTTCAGAATTATTCTGGGAATAATAATAGTTGATAAGCGCCGCCGTAATCTGTGCGGTTGAGGTACCCGAGCCCGCAAGCTCGATAGCCGAGGCTATGCTGATTTCGGGATTCTTATAAGGCGCGAAGGTAATAAGGAAACCATTATTGTGCTTTACGCCCTTTACCACAACCTGCGAGGTACCTGTTTTACAGGCAACCTTTGTATCAATAAGACTGAAAATCCCCGAGGGACCTCCGTCCGTTGCTACCATTCTCATACCCTCGCGTACAACGCTCATAGTGTTTTTGCTTACCTCGAGGGTTTTAACTACGTTAGAGCCCGTATCGCTTACGGTACCCGTCGCGTTTGATATTCTCGACCTTACGAAGTGCATCTGGTACCTTGTTCCGCCGTTAGCTATGGTCGCGCAGTAATTGCAAAGCTGAAGCGGGGTAAAAAGGTTGTCCGACTGGCCGATAGCCGCCTGAACGGTATCGCCCGGCCGCCATACCATATCGAACTTCTTTCTGTACTCGGGACCTGCGAGTATTCCCTTAGCCTCGGGAATTTCAACGCCTGTCTTTTCACCCAGCCCGAACATTGAGCCGTAGAGGTTCATCCTCTCGATACCGAGCTTCTGGGCGCAGTTATAAAAGAAGATATTGCACGAGTCGCGCAGCGCCCTGCGTACATTCTCTCCGCCGTGGGAGTCGGTACACTTAAACACCATTTCGCCGACATGGAACTGACCGCCGCAGTTAAAGACGGTACCCTCGCCGATAACGCCCTCCTGAAGAGCGGCGGTTGCCATCATCGGCTTAAAGGTTGAACCCGGGGCGTACGAGCCCATAGCAAAACGGTTGTAAAGCGGAGCCTGCTCGTCCTTTGCAAGCTCGCTGTAATGCTCATAGTAATCGTTAAGGTCATACGCGGGATAGCTTGCAGCGGCGAGAATCTCGCCGTTATTACAGTTTTCAACAACTACGGCACCCGTTGACCTTGAGCTTACCTTATTACAGGTTTCACGCAGCTTGGTCTGTGCTACCTTCTGTAGCGCCTTATCGATTGTTAAAACTATCGTATCGCCCTGCGCGGGCTCCTTGGTTATCTCCTCGGTTACGTTACCTTTAGAGTCAATCGTTACGGTTTTTTCGCCCGGAGTGCCCCTGAGGTAAGACTCCATAGCAGACTCGATTCCCGACTCACCTATCTCATCGGTTATGCCGTAGCCCTCGTTTTTAAGGCGCTCATATTCCTCGGCGTTGATATTCCTCACCGTGCCGAGAATGTGCGGCGCAAGGGAGGAATCCACGTACTCGCGGTAGGGCACTACCTGAACGTCGGCGCCCTTATAGCTTTCGCTGTTTTCCTTGATTTCGGCAACCGTCCTGTCGCTTACGTCCTCTGCAATTGCAACGGGATTTGAAACGCTGAAAAGCAGACGCGTAAGCTCGTACCTCACGTTCATTATTTCATATGCGGTAGTAAAGTCGCCCGCTTCGATATAATTTTCAAGCCCGTATTTTTCAACCGCGGCATCAAAGCAGTTCTGAGCCGTGGCGTAGTCCTGAAGATTAAGCATATCCTTACTCTTCATTTCCTTAATCATCGTTTTATACTTTTCATTATCCTTTTCTGTGATAAAGCGAGCCTGTCCGTTCTTATCAAGCTTAAGCGGAAGGTTACGGGCGTATTCTTCTTTGTTACGCTTGAAAAGATTGATGAGGTTTAAAATAATCCGATTTCTCTCCTCATTCTCCTCCGCCGACGGAAAATATGCGGCGTCAAGAATAATGCAGTTACCTTGTCTGTTGGTTACAAGGGGATTGCCGTTCCTGTCGACTATATCTCCCCTTGCGGCAGGAAGGGGCACGGTATAGGTTTTTACATTACTGTTCTGAGCGGCATAGAATTCATGGTTTATAACCTGTATATCATACAATCTGTATCCAAAGCCGAGCAGGGTTACGACAACAAGGATTATCGCAATCGTAGTCCTTGAGCTTTTATAAATTCTGTTCACTCTCCCCCTCCTTTCAAAAATTTTATGTCAGACTATACCTCCTTCGCTCTCCTGTTAAGCCTTTTCTGAAGCGCGGTTAGGGCTAAATAAATAACGGGAGTTACGGCGAGAGTATAGATAATACTCGGTATATAAAAATGCGCAAGCACTGTTCCCGCCCCCTCCTTAGAGGGTATGAGAACGTATAAAATCCAGTACAAAAGCACGTAGATAATAATTACCGCTGCTGACGCGAGCATGGAAAACTGAAAGTTATTCCTGAAAAGATACTCGACGAGCGCCGACAGCGTAAAGCATGCGAGCATAAGGAAAAAGCAGGAATAGCCCCTGTGCTGAGCGGAGAACATATCGAGCATCGCGCCCGCAAATAGTCCGAGCAGCGATGCCGCCCACTCATGCTCATAAAGCGCGATAATTACGGCAACGGGCAGCACGATAAAGCACCTCGCGCCGAAGATTTCAAGCCTTGCGGCAAATACGTTTTGAAGAATTGCGGCTGCCGTAAGGACAAGACAGTAAACCGTATATTTAATTGTTTTATCCCTGTATGACAGTTCCATAGCAAAATTCCGAATTAATAATCAGTTACAACAAGGCAGTCGGTAAGACGGTCAAAATCAACCTCCGGATTAATCCTTGCATAGGTTGAAATATCGCTCGTTTCGTCGGACACCTCGTCAACGGTGCCGATTACGAAGCCCTTGGGCACCTTGCCGCCGATACCTGCGGAGCAGATAATCGAGCCGTAGGCGACCTGTGTAGTTGAGGAGAGGTTCGCCATTTTGCACCGTCCGCTCTCGGCGAGCTTAGCATTACCCGTAACGTAGGAAACCTCGCCCGAAATAATCTCATACGCAGAAACGTTAAAATCGGGATTGAGTACGGTCTTAACCACGCTGTAATCGGGGTACACCTTATCAATTACGCCGACAAGGTTTTTCCTGTAAATTACGGCGTTTCCCTCTTTAATTCCGCTAAGGGAGCCCTTGCTAATTGAAAAGGATTTGAATATATCCTGACTGTCCCGCGCGATTACGGAGACCTTTTCGAACTTATAATTTGCGTCGGTATTCTTAAGCTCAAGCGCATCCTTATAAAGCTCGTTCTGGTTTTTCATATCCTCATAATCCGCAAGCTGAGCCTTATAATTAGCGATTTGCTCCTCAAGCTGTTCTATTTTCTTTTCATAATCCGCGTCCGCTTCAATTCCTCCGAAGGCGGAATCAAGCACCTCGCCGAATTTTTCGGCAACGTAGTGGAACGGAGACAGGATAGTGCCGACGACCGTGGACTGCGCAGTTTCGCTGTGACCGAAAAGCCCCGCGATGAGCGCTCCCAAAAGGAGCAGCCCCGCTATCGCCGTAATAATCCTGAAGCGGCTGCTTTTAAAAATCGACTTCATATGTATTATCCTCTTCTGAGCTGGATTGAGGTACCGACCGCTACGCACTCCTCGCACTTATCGGGTACCGTTACGGGAATGGCAATTTCCTCTTCAATCTTGTCCCTCAGACCTCTGAGCTTTGCGCCGCCGCCCGTGAGATAAATTCCGCGGTCAAGGATATCCGCCGCAAGCTCGGGCAGAGTAGCCTCAAGCGTTTCCTTAATAGCTACAATGATTTCATCGGCAAGAGGAATAAGCACCTCTCTTATATCGGCTGAGGTAACCTCTGCAGAGCCCGGAAGTCCGTCCTCAAGCTGCCTTCCCCTTACCTCCATAGCCGCCTCGCCGTCGTACTCTGCAACGGAGCCGAGCTTAAGCTTAATATCCTCGGCGGTTCTGTCTCCGATAAGGAGGCTGTGAGTTTTCTTCATATATTCAACAATTGCATTATCAAACGCATCGCCGCCGATTTTTTCGCTCCTGCAGGACGCGACGTTACCGAGCGTGATTACCGCAATATCGCAGGTACCGCCGCCGATATCTACAATCATTGAGCCCGTCGGCTCAAACACGGGAAGCCCCGCGCCGAGAGCCGCCGCCATTGGCGCTTCGACAAGCTCAACCTCCTGTGCGCCCGCGCTCCTTACGGCATCCTCAACGGCACGCCTTTCAACCTCGGTTATCGAGCACGGAACGCTGACAACAACGCGGGTTTTGGTAAACATTCCCCTTCTGCTTGAACGGCGCATAAAATCGTGGAGCATATCGCTCGTCATATCAAAGTCGGCGATAACGCCCTCCCTTATCGGCATTACGGGCACGATTGAGCCCGGAGTTCTGCCTATCATTTTTTTAGCCTCAACGCCCGTTGCAAGCACATTCTTGGTCTTGACGTCAACCGCGGCGACGCTCGGCTCGTTAATAATAATTCTGCCTCTCTGGTCGGCTACGAGCGTTGTCGAGGTGCCGAGGTCAATACCTATATCACGTGAAAAAATCATTATATATTCCCCTTAAATATTACCGTTAATTTAAGTAAGCGTAAACTTTTAGGAATATATTATATAATATTGGACTGTCAATCTCAATAGTAAATTTTAAAATTTAAATAAAATTAAAAATCCGACTTGAATTCATAGCCCTGCTGGCGTATGTCGTCAATCACCTTGGGCAAAATATCCGCATTGGTTTTGCTCACGGCGTGAAGGAGCATTATCTCGCCGGGGTGCGTAGACTCGCAGATTTTAGTAAACGCGGCGCTTTCATCGGGCTGAGCGTTAACGTCCCAGTCCGCATATGCAAAGGACCAGAATACGCTCGTATATCCGAGGCGTTTTAAGAGTGCTAAATTCTGTTCGGAAAATTCGCCCTTAGGAAAGCGGAAATAACTCATTGTATAATTAAAGTTATCCTTTATATACCTGTGGAGGAACATTACCTCCTCCTCGGCGGTTTCGTTATCAAGCTCGTCCATTGAGTAATGATGGTACGAATGATTACCCACTATATGCCCCTCGTCAATCATACGCCTGATAAGGTCGTTGTTATCCTTTGCAAAATCATAGGTAACGAAGAAAACCGCCTTGACGTTTTTCTCTTTTAGAGTATCGAGAATTGACGGAGTAAAGCCGTTTTCATACCCCTCGTCGAAGGTGAGAAGTATCTCTTTTTTGTCCGACGCAAACCACAGCGCAGAAAGCTCGGCATACTTTTCGTCAAGCCCCTTAGGCTCGTTTGGCTGCTGGTGGTTTTCGATATTCCCCGGTCCCCATACAATCTTCTTTGACGAGAGTGAATTCATATCCGCGACCGCCTCTGCGGGCGGTACGGTTGTGGCTTCGGTAGTGCCGTCAATATTACTATTTGTATTATCAGTCAGCGTTTCGGGTTTATTTAAACTCAACGTACACGCGCTGAGCATACACATACAAAGCACACATATAATCAGTTTTTTAATCATAATAAAAACCTCCCGTATCATTATTTGATACGGGAGATAAGATAGTAAAGTAAAATTTTTGAAATAATTATTCGTGCTCGATTTTCCAGCCTGTTGAAATAATCCTGTCGCTCTTGCCTACCTTGGTAATAATGCTTTCAATCAGCGCGTCGTTATTGTTCTTTGTGGTTATGTAGGCGCGGATTTTACGGTTATCGTCCTCGGTATTTACGGTTTCAAGATTATGGAGCAGAGCCTCGGGCTCGTTTTTAATAATGCTCATAATATTTTTACGAACCTCGAGCTCATCCTCTTCAGGACATACAACCGTAATCTTATAGATTTCCTCCTCGTAGTTATTTCTGTCGCTTTTGTCATATCTTCTGATTTTATCAATTTTATGGGAAATCGGGTGAAGCACGAGATGAAGGAAAACGATTGCGGCGGCAACCATAATAGCATAAATAAGGTTATTAACGCAGCAGAGCATACCGACCGCGGCGCTCGCCCATACGGTAGCGGCGGTATTAAGTCCCCTTATATTTCCGCCCTCGCGCATTATTACGCCTGCACCGAGGAAACCGATACCCGAAACTATACCCGCTGCGACACGGGTTAAATCAACACCGTCGCGGAAGGCAAGATACGAAAATGCGGTAAAGGCAAACGAGCCCATACACACAAGAAGGTTCGTGAGAATACCTGCAGGGTGGCGAGTGTACTGGCGTTCAAGCCCTATGATAGCTCCGAGTACTGCAGATACGAGCAGGTGTACGGCAAAGCCGCTCAGAGTCGTTACCTCAAGTTCAGTTAATAAATGAATAATCATTGCTATACACTTCCTTCAATACTTTTCATTTTAAGATATGCGTTAATAAAGCCGTCAAGGTCGCCGTCCATAACGGCGGCTATATTACCCATTTCAAAATTAGTCCTGTGGTCCTTTACCATTGTATACGGCATAAAGACGTAGGAGCGAATCTGGGAACCCCATGCGATTTCCTTCTGGTCGCCCTTAATATCCTCAATTCTTTCAAGGTTTTCGCGTTCCTTAATCTCTACGAGCTTGGACTTGAGCATACGCATTGCAACCTCGCGGTTCTGGTGCTGAGAGCGCTCAATCTGACAGGATACGACAATACCCGTCGGAATATGGGTAAGGCGTACCGCCGACGAGGTTTTATTAACCTTCTGACCGCCCGCGCCTGACGCACGGTACACGTCCATTTTAATATCCTCCTCGCGAATTTCAACGTCAACGTCGTCGTTGATTTCCGGCATAACCTCAAGGGAGGCAAACGAGGTATGGCGCCTGCCCGACGAATCAAAGGGAGATACGCGCACTAAGCGGTGAATACCCATTTCGCCGTGAAGATAACCGTAAGCGTTTTCGCCCTCAACGAGAATGGTTGCGCTCTTTATACCCGCAACGTCACCCTCAAGGTAATCAAGAGTCGATACCTTGTAGCCGTGGCGCTCGCCCCAGCGGTTATACATACGAAACAGCATCTCAGCCCAGTCCTGAGCCTCCGTACCGCCCGCGCCCGCGTGGAAGGTTAAAATTGCGTTGTTTGAATCAAACTCGCCGCTGAGCATGGTGGAAAGAGTAAGGGCTTCAACCCTTTTTTCAATATCGTTCACCGAGGCTTTACAGTCCTCGGCAAGACTTTCGTCCTCCTCCTCGTCGGCAAGCTCTATCATAACGAGCGCGTCGTCAAAATCGTTTTTAAGGCTTTCGTAGGAATTGACCTTTGCTTTAAGCGCTCCTATTCTCTGCATAACCTTCTGACTGTTTTCCATATCGTCCCAGAAGTCCGGGCGCGCGCTCTCCTCCTCAAGCGAGGCAATTTCCCGAGTCACGCCTTCTATATTCAGCGCCTCCTTAAGATTCTTAATCGGCTCCTCCGAGCCCATAAGGCGCTGCTTAAGCTCTTCAAATACTATCATATGCTTCTCCAAGTAAAATTTATCCTAAATATTATATACTATTATTTAGTCTTTTGCAAGTTTTTGAAGGCTTTAAAAGGTATTGATTTTTCCAGATAATAAATATATAATAACAATGATTAACCATATATTTAGGAGAAACATATGTTTTTATTTGAAAATACGGAATGTCCCGTATGCAAGGTGAGGTTTGAAGAGGGCGACGATATAGTAGTATGCCCCGATTGCGGAACGCCCCACCACAGAGCCTGCTGGGCGCTTACGGGGAAATGCGTAAACAGCGGACTTCACGCCTCGGGCTACAGCTTTAGAGAGGAAGCTGAGAAAAGAGAAAAGAAGGTACACGAAATTCCCACCTTCTATGTTCCCTCACCCGAGCAGGCTGAAGCGTCAAGGGAGGAAAAGACCAACGCGGACGCCCCGCCCGCTGAATTCCTTGCGGGGATTAACAGCGAATACAGCAAATCCTCGGAAACCATTGAAGGTAAAAGAGTATCGGACATTGCCGCTGCAGTTGTTACGGGTATACCGTACTTTATTAAGCAGTTTAGTGCAAATTCCGACGGCGACAGCAAAGCTTCATGGAACTGGAGCGCGTTTATTTTCGGCTCGTTTTACTTCTTTTACAGAAAGATGTACCGCATCGGAATTTCGCTGATGTCACTCGTGCTTGCAATAATGTTCGCCGCAGATCTTGCGATAGCAAAGCTTGCGCCGAAATTTGTTGCGCTTCTTCAGGAGGCTGTCGCCTTCGCTGCCGACAAGAATACGGAGGCGTTATATCAGAAATTCACCGAGGCGGCAAATGCTTCGGATTTCAGCAAGGCAACAACGGTATTTTACATTATGCTCGCGGTAATCGCCGTGCTGAGAGTAATTGTAGCGCTTTTTGCAAACAGACTTTACAAAAAGCACATTTTCGCTCTTATCGAAAATGTTGACGAGACGGTAAAAAACGGGGCTGATTTCCAAAGCCCGTTTATCAGCGTAAACGATATGAGCATGAACAGCGAGCAAATGAGGAAGCTCCTCCTCGCAAGGAAGGGCGGAGTAAGTATATTCGCGCCGTTTATGGCGTTTATGGTAGCATATTTCATCACATATTTCATATAAAGGAGTAGAATTATGAAAATCAGGAAGGCTATTATCCCCGCAGCAGGACTCGGTACGAGAGTTCTCCCCGCTTCAAAGGCAGTCCCAAAGGAAATGCTCAATATCGTTGATAAGCCCGCAATACAGTACATTGTTGAGGAGGCGTTCGCAAGCGGAATTGAAGAGGTGCTCATCATCACTAACCGAGGAAAGGGCGCAATAGAGGACCATTTTGACCACGCGTTTGAGCTTGAAACAAAGCTCGCGCTCAATCCCGACAAGGCGGATATATTAAGCGACGTTGAGGCTCCCGCAAAGCTTGGCAACGTGTACTTCCTTCGCCAGAAGGAGACGGGCGGGCTCGGTCATGCCGTGCTCTGCGCGAAAAATTTTGTAGGCGACGAGCCGTTCGCTGTGCTCTACGGCGACGACGTAATTATCTCCGACTATCCCGTTACCAAGCAGCTTATCGAGGCTTACGAGAAATACGGCAAGGGCGCGGTAGGCGTTAAAGAGGTTGAGGGCGACGCGATAATGAAATACTGCTCGCTACACACAACTCCTTTAGAGGGTAACTGCTACCTCTGCGACAATATGATAGAAAAGCCGAAGAAAGAGGAAATCATGGGTAATTTTTCCATCCTCGGCAGAGTAGTTATGCCGCCTGAAATTTTCGACATTCTTGAGCATACTCCGAAGGGCGCGGGCAACGAGCTCCAGCTCACCGACGCAATGAAGGAGCTTGCACAGACGAAGGGCGTTATCGCCGTTGACTACATCGGCACTCGCTACGATATGGGCAACAAATTCGGCATTCTCCAGGCAAATATTGAGGTAGGGCTTAAGCACCCCGAGGTTAAGGAGCAGCTTAAGGAATACCTTAAAAATCTTAAAATCGACTAAAAGGATATAACAATGAACCAAAACCAGAATCAACAAAATCCTAACTATTACTATAATGGCGGGTATCCAAACCAGCCCGTGTACTACAACCCTAACCTCAACAGACCTCCGATGATAAGCGAGGAAATGCGCAGGCAGATTGAGCTTAGGAACAAGAAGAGAGCGGAGAGAAACTCCCTGATTTTTGACGGAGTATGCTTCGGCGCTACAATAATTATCAGCCTGATAATTCAGGTTATCCTTGTACTGCTTTTACAGGGCAGCGGATATTACAGCCTTTTTGAAACCTCCTGCACTTTTCAAAATGCGTTTAATATTCTCGCGGTACACGTTGCTTCAATGCTTATACCGTACACGATTCTTTACCTTGTACTGAAAAAGAGATACAAGGGCGACCTTGTCCCCGCAAAGAAGCTTGACAAGGTTCAGCTTTTCGCGTGGGTATCGCTCGGTATGGGGCTCTGCCTCGCTTCAAACTATATTACTAACGGCGTAATAGAGCTTTTCAAAATGTGCGGATATGAGCTTACAATGCCCGAATACGAAAAGCCCGACAGTACTCTCGCGGTAATAGTCGTAATCGTTTCAACGGCAATAATCCCGGGAATCATTGAGGAATACGCCTTCCGTTGCAGCGTGCTCGGCGCGCTCAAGGGACGCGGAAAATTCTTCGCAGTGCTCGCTTCAAGCATAGTTTTCGGACTCATGCACGGTAACGTAATACAATTCGTTTTTGCATTTCTCGTAGGTCTTGTACTCGGTTATATCACTATAAAGACGGACAGCGTAATCCCCGCAATGCTCATACACGGACTTAATAACGGGCTTTCGGTGCTAAGCGACGCGCTGACCTATTATTCGGGCGGTAAGATAGCAAGCTACGCTTCCTCCGCCGCGGTAGTAATGTGGTTCGTTCTCTCACTATGGGGACTTGCATATCTTGTTTTAAAAAAGGAGCTTATCGCAAAGAAAGCTCCCAAAGAGGAAAGAGAGCAGAGTACCCTTTCCTTCGGCGCTAAGCTGCTCTGCCTGCTGCCCGGACTTACAATTCCGCTTATCGTGCTTATCGCAATGACCGCTCAGACGGTTGTCCCGATTAAATAGCATATGGAAAATAAATATATGCGCGCGGCGATTAACGCCGCAAAGGAATGCGCAAAAGAGGGAGAGGTTCCCGTAGGCGCCGTCATAGTAAAGAACGGCGAAATAATAGCGACGGGACGAAACCGCAGGGAGAAAAATAAAAACGCCCTGTGCCACGCTGAGCTTGAGGCGATAAACAAGGCGTGCGAGGCGCTCGGAAGCTGGCGGCTTCAGGGCTGTGATTTATACGTAACGCTTGAGCCGTGTCCTATGTGCGCGGGCGCAATAATTAATTCGAGAATTAAGACCGTGTATTTCGGCGCGTACGACGACAAGGCGGGCTCGTTCGGCTCAGTCGCGGACTTCAATAGAATACCGTATAACCACAAGCCCGAAATACTCGGCGGGATTATGGAAATAGAGTGCAGAAAGCTGCTGAGCGACTTTTTTGAAAGTTTAAGGGAAAGAAATAAGCAGGGTGAATAATCACCCTGCTATAATTTTATCCAAGCATTGAATAGCCGTAGCCGTTTGAGATTGCGTCGACGGGCATACCCTGTCGGCAATAGGGACAGTCGCGCATTGAATACGCCGTATAATGCGGTATGTCCTCCTTTGTAAAAATCGAGTTTACGCGAACGCCGTTAATCTCGTCGGCTGCGCTGAACACCGCGGCGATTCCCGCAGTTTCACCGCCGTAATACTCTATGCTTTCCATAGCGCGCTCTACGGTCTTTCCGCTCGTGATACAGGAAATCAGCACGAGCACCCTTTTATCCTTAATCATACGGATTAAATTATCCCTGAAAATAAGGTTTCCCGAGGAGTCGTATTCGCTGCCGATAACGAAAACCGTACCGCTCGGATTAGGGCGGAACATATTAGGCCGTGCAAGCTCGTGGGCAAGATACGCACCGAGGGTCTGTGTTTCATAAAGGCAGAGCACGGTATCAACCTGAACGGCATTAGAGTTATAATATTCCGAAAGCAGCATAGCGGCGTCAACGGAAACGTTGTGATTATGCTTGATATCCGAAGTACCTATATAATAGTTAATATGGTTATTGGCAGATACGAAATGACCCGGCATAATGTGTATAAATACCCTGTCGTTACGGCTGCTTGTCAAAGTATAGATTGTATTATTCATAAAATCACTCCTGAGTCTATTTTACTATATACAATAATAATTTGCAATATTTTTAAATTATGGTATAATGATATTCGTATAATTCTGCTTTGGAGGAAAAAGGATGTATAAAGCGGTTATATTTGATTTTGACGGAACGGTATGCGATACGGGCGAAGGTATCTTCAACAGCACGAGATACGCGCTCCAAAGCTTCGGCTACAAGATTGACGAAAACGAGGATTTATCCTTTATGATAGGACCTCCGCTTTTGATTGCGTTTCAGGAGCATTACGGCGCAAGCGCCGCCGAGGCTGAGGAGCTCGTAAGAAAATACCGCGAAAGATATACCAATATCGGCTTATACGAATGTGAGCTTTACGGCGGCATCCCTGAACTGTTCGAGGCACTGAAAAGAGATGGCTGCGCGCTTGCAATCGCCTCCTCAAAGCCGAAGCTTTATATCGAGCAGCTGCTTGATAAATTCAACATAAGAAAATACTTTGACTCCGTTTGCGGCGTTGACTTTCAGGTTGACTGCGAGCCTAAGCCGCAAATAGTCGCGCGCTGTATCGAGGAGCTCGGGGTTGATAAGAGCGAGGCGCTCATAGTCGGCGACCGTTCCTATGACATAGAGGGCGCTTCTGCTAACGGAATTGACAGCGCGGGCGCGCTCTGGGGCTACGGAACCAAGTTCGAGTTCATCGAGAGCGGCGCGACCTTTATCGCAGAAAAGCCCGAGGATATTGAAGCAATAGCGCTCGGACTCTACGAACAGACCGAGTCGGTAAACGGTATTTACAGCGGCAGGATTATCACGGTACACAACGACGAGGTAATGCTCTGCAACAGGAAAACCGCCGAGCGCGAATGCGTTGACCACCCGGGAGGAGTGGCGGTAATAGGCATAACCGACGAGGACGAAATTCTGCTTGTAAGGCAGTTCCGCTATCCGTACAAGGAAACAATTTACGAAATTCCCGCGGGCAAGGTTGAAAAGGGCGAGGACCCGTACGATACGGGAATAAGAGAATTCAAGGAGGAGTGCGGCGCAACGGCTGACGAATACTTCTCCCTCGGTGAAATCTACCCGAGCCCCGGCTACACAAACGAGATAATACGCCTTTGGGGCGCAAGAGGAATTCACTTTGAGGAGCAGGAGCTCGACGACGACGAATTCCTTGAAATCCACAAAATGAAGTACGACGTGCTTATGGACAAAATCATGAGCGGCGAAATCAAGGACGCAAAGACCGTCGCCGCAGCATTTAAGCTAAAGGAATATTTAAAGAGAAATGATATATCTTGACAACTCCGCAACGACTAAGCCCGATAAGGTTGCGGCGGACAAAGTATACGAAATGCTCACGGAAAGCTTCGGAAATCCGTCAAGCTTTCACAGAGCGGGGCTCGACGCTAACGCTGAGATAAGGCACGCGCGCGAGGTAATAGCAAAATCGCTTTCTGCAGAGAACGAGGAAATATATTTCACCTCTGGCGGAACGGAGGCTAACAACCTTGCGATTTTCGGCGCGGCTGAGGCTAAAAAGCGGCTCGGAAAAAGAATAGTAACAACTGCGATAGAGCATGAGAGCGTGCTTGAAGCAGTGAACGAGCTTGAAAAGCAAGGCTTCGAGGTAATACGCCTAATACCCGACGCAAGCGGAAATATAAGCGAAGAGCAGATATTTGAAGCGGTAAACGCCGATACTATACTTGTATCAATTATGTACGTAAACAACGAGGTAGGCTCAATCCTTCCCATTGAGTGCGTAAGGAAAGCCGTAACTAAAGCAGGCGCTCCTGCCTTAATCCATTTTGACTGCGTACAGGCGTACGGAAAGCTTAATATAAAGCCGAAAAAGCTCGGCGCGGACTTAGTTACAGTTTCGGCTCACAAGGTGCACGCTCCCAAGGGAGTGGGCGCGCTCTATATCAAAAAGGGCACAAGAATCGTTCCGCGCACCTACGGCGGCGCGCAGGAGAGCAAAATACGCCCGGGTACAGAGGCGGCTCCGCTGATTGCGGGCTTCGGCAAGGCGGTTGAAATCGCGCCTCCCATAAAGGAGCAGCGCGAAAAAATAAAGGCGCTGAAAGAATATGCGGTTAATAAACTGCTCGAAATTGACGGAATAAGAATCAACTCTCCCGAAAACGCGAGCGATTACATCATCAATTTTTACGTACCGACCTTTATGACCAGCCAGACTCTCGTTCAGCATCTTTCGTCGAAATACGGAATATGTATTTCAAGCGGTTCGGCATGCGCTAAAGGTAAAAAGAGCCACGTGCTTACGGCGATGCGCCTGCCCGACAAGGTTATCGAACACTCGGTAAGAGTAAGCTTTTCAAGAAACAGTACAAAAGAGGATATTGACGCGCTTATAAAAGCATTAAGCGAAACAGTTAAGCAGTATCCGATATAGAGGAAAAATAATGAAGGAAATAATCTTAATCAAAAACGGCGAGCTTGTACTCAAGGGACTCAACCGCAACACCTTTGAGGACATACTAATTAAAAATATGAAAAAGGCGCTTAGCGACATCGGCGAGTTCACCTTTACAAAATCACAGTCAACCATTATGCTTGAGCCCGCAGACGAAGATATTGACCTTGACGACGCGACCGACGTGCTCTCAAAGGTATTCGGTATTGCGGCGCTCTCAAGAGCAGCGGTTGCCGAAAAGGATATGGACGACATAAAAAGGGTTGCCGAGGAATATCTCAGCGAGGAGCTCGATACAGCAAAAACCTTTAAGGTTGAAGCAAAGCGCAGCGACAAGAAATTCCCCTTCAAATCCCCCGAAATTCAGCAGGAGCTCGGCGGCTTTCTCCTTTCAAAGCACCATAATTTAAAGGTTGACGTGCACAATCCCGAGCTTACCGTAACCGTTGAGGTAAGGGATACCCACGCGTTCGTCAGAGGTAATAATATTAAGGGCGCGGGCGGTATGCCAGTAGCCACAAGCGGAAGAGCCGCCGTGCTCATAAGCGGAGGTATCGACTCCCCCGTTGCCGCATATATGATGGCAAAGCGCGGTATCGAGCTCGTTGCGGTACATTTTGCTTCACCGCCGTATACCTCGCAGCTCGCTGAGGACAAGGTAATGGAGCTGCTTCACAGGGTAGCGAAATACAGCGGACCTATCACGACCTATGTAGTTCCGTTTACCGAAATTCAGGAGCAGATAAAGGAAAAGTGCAACGAGGATTATTTTACGCTGATTATGAGGCGGTATATGATGAAGATAAGCGAGATACTCGCAAAGCATCAGAGATGCTCGGCACTTATCACGGGTGAAAGCGTGGGTCAGGTTGCAAGCCAGACAATATACGCCCTCGGCTGTACGGACGCGGCAGTAAGTATGCCCGTATTCCGTCCCTGTATCGGAATGGACAAGGTCGAGATAATAAGCATATCAAGGCAGATTGACACCTTTGAAACCTCCATTCAGCCCTACGAGGACTGCTGTACGGTATTCACCCCGAAGCACCCTAAAACGAGGGCAAAACTTGAGGACGTATTAAAAGAGGAAGAAGCGCTTGACGAAGCGCCGATGATTGAAAGAGCCGTAATGGGCGCAAGAAAAAGAGTAATAAAATAGTAAAGAGGTCATATTATGGAATTTGATTATGAGCTTGAGGACATTTTATATTCAATGAAGGAAAAGGACGAAAACGGCAAGGATGATGAAAAGCAGCGCGTCGAGTACGCAAAGCCGCTTGAGCCGCCCAAGCCGAGAATGAGCGAAGCGCAGAAACCGCCTGAGCCGACTAAGGTTGAAAAAAGCAGCTTCGATTTAAGCGCGGTTAAGGGAAAGCTCAATGAGACTAAGGAAAGCTTAAAACGAAAAAACGAAAGCAGCGAAAAGGTAAAGCTCAGCTTTAAGCTCCCCGAGCCTGTTGAAAAAGCGCTTAATAAGGTAACTGAAGCGATAAAAAAAATACCGCTCAAAAAGGCGGCGGTTGCGCTCGGCGCGGTAGTAGTTGCGTTCGCGCTGATATTCGGCGGAATTAGGCTCGTAAACTACGCGAAGGGCGCGTATATCAGAAAATATGAAAAGAAATACAACATCACCTTCCCCGTGGGAATCAGAAAGGATTTCTGCGACGAATACGGTAAGAACCAATCCTATGCGGGAAGGCTGTATATTGAGGACACCGAAACGGACAAGGCGGTATACTCCTCAGGCGTAAAGGAAAACGCAGTGCTTTTAAAGGGCTCAACCGTGCTTGAAGCTCAGGAGGTGCGCTCCATAGCGCTTGATAAGAGCTATGCCGACCTCGAAAGGATATATTCAACGCCCGAGGGCTTTAAAAAGGCGAGCCAGAAGGTGACCTTTAACACGCTCTTTGAGGAGGAGAATTACAGGGTCATAGCCGCATTTTACACCAACACGAAGGCTGAGGACGACGACGAATATATATTCCCCTACTGTGCCTTTGGAAATATGACCGAAAAAAGCTTTAAGGGCTTTGAGGACAGAATCAAGTCAAGACGGCTTTACGATACGGGCTTCCAGCTTTTATACGAGCACAGAATATTAACCCTCAGCGTACCGAGCGACTTTATGCCGAATTTCAAATTCGTCGTTGTATGCGTAAAAACAAAGAGCAGCTTTAAAAGGAGCAGCACAGCAACGCCGAACGAAACGATACATTACCCGCAGGTATGGTACGATAAGAACAACGAGAAAAACCCGTACTACCTCGCGGGAAAATGGTATCCCGAAATTATTACAGACGCTGAAAAAGGAACGACCAAAAAGCTTACTATGAACGATTTTGACTTCAGCTAAAACGAAACGGCTTCACCCTGAGGTGAAGCCGTTTATTTTTTATTATCTTTCTGCGGGATGGTAGTTAGGAACGTATTTCATAAGGATTTCCCTTACGTTCGAGTCGTCAATCTCGGACAGGTCGTTCATCATATTACTGAATTTTTCAGCGTTTATATCCATAGGCTGATTTACGAAGATTTTTTCGTTTGCGGTTCTGCTGCGGGTTTCCATTTCGCTTTCCATTGCAAGCTCCTCGTAGAGCTTTTCACCCGGTCTAAGCCCGACAATCTCAATCGGGATTTCGTCAAGCGTATAGCCCGAAAGACGAATTATATTCTTAGCTAAATCCATAATTTTTACCGGCTCGCCCATATCAAGCACGAAAACCTCGCCGCCCTTGGCAAGACCGCCCGCCTGACATACGAGCTGTGCAGCCTCGGGTATCGTCATAAAGTAACGCGTTATATCGGGATGCGTAACCTTAACGGGTCCGCCCTGCTCAATCTGCTTTTTGAATACCGGAATAACGGAGCCGTGGGAACCGAGCACGTTACCGAACCTCACGGCAGCGTATTCGGTATGCTCGCTCACCTCGTTCATATGCTGAACAATAATTTCGGTAATTCGCTTCGTACAGCCCATAACGTTAGTCGGGTTAACCGCCTTGTCCGTCGACAGAATTACCATTTTGTCAACCTTATATTCATCGGCGATAAGCGCTACGTTATATGTACCGAAAATATTATTCTTAACCGCTTCGCACGGGCTGTCCTCCATAAGCGGAACGTGCTTATGTGCGGCGGCGTGGAATACAACCTCGGGTCTGAACTCGTCAAATACCTCCCTGAGCCTGTCCATATCACGTACTGAGCCTATCCTTACAGCTACGTCAAGCTGGTCGCCGTATTTATCGTTCAGCTCGTTGAGAAGCTCAAAAGCACAGTTTTCATAAATATCAAACACGACTATTGCTTTAGGATTGTACCTTGCGACCTGCATACAGATTTCGGAGCCGATTGAGCCGCCTCCACCCGTTACGAGAACGGTCTTGCCGATAAGATAACGGCACACCTTTCTGTCAAGCTTAACCTCGGGACGTGAGAGAAGGTCTGTAATTTCTACGTTCCTTACCTTACGCTTTGAGTGCTCGTCAAGCATTTCCTCTATGGACGGGCTGATTTTAACCTTAGCTCCCGTGCTTACCGCGATATCGATAATCTCCCTCTGTCTTTCCTTAGATGCTGAAGGTATACACAGGATTATCTGGTCAATTTTGTATTTTTCCTTAAGCTCGGGAATCTCGCTGCAATTGCCCACAACCTTAATACCGTTAATCTTATTGCCCTTTTTAGACGGATTATCATCGATAGCAATAATCGGCTGGCCGTTTTTAAAGCGGTCAACATTTAGCGCGTCAATTACAAAATTGCCCATAAAGCCAGCGCCGACTATCATAACTCTCGGGGTTTTGCCGCTTCTTCGAGTTGAAAACGCCGCAATTCTTCTAATTCCTCTGAAGCTCATACGGGGTACCACAATACTAATTGCAATAAAGAAGAAGCCCATTATGTATGCGTAGTAACCGAGCGCGCCCTTGTAGCCGAGCTTGTACACGTATACAAAGAAGACTCTGTCGAGGAAGAAGAGATATGAGGTTTCAATAATCGCAGCAGCTATTCCTCTTATAGTTTCATCAATACCCGCAAAACGCCACACGCTTCGGTAAAGTCCGAGAAGCGCATTAACTAATACTACAACTAATGGAGTTTATTATACTACTCCAATAGATTTTAATCCTATTGTAGATCAATCAGTTTCTCTTGTGTCTTATATTCGTGGAGTTCCTAATAGGAGTAATAGTGATATTTTTGGGGAACTTGGTGCTGTTGGTATATCAGCAAGTTTACGGCTTAATGCAATGGATGGTCAAACAGTGACCCACTTTACTGTATGGACTTCTAACGCTATATATTCAGGTGCAACAATAACTTGCTTCTTTAAATACACAAAATTATAACAAAGGTATGTCATGTTAGTATATAAATATTTTGAATTAATGTAGTTTAAAAAATAAATTTAATGCTGTAAAATTGGTTGCCTTTTTTGGTAAATTCGTAGGATTTTATAAGTTTTTTCTTCTGCAAATGAGCAAAAAATTTGTCAATGTATTCACGGGCGCGGGCTTTTGTTTTGCGGTCGGCGTTGGTGATTCTGCACTTTTTGAAAATATCTTCCAGTGTAAGAATGGGTTTAAGTTGTTTTGAATGTTGCTTAATTTCCAAAACACGACGTAAGGTATAATTTTTGAGTGCAATAACGAAAGGTGTGTTGTTTTGATTGGGGACGTCGAGAAGGTTAGCAGGATAAGTCAAAATTTGCCCTTTAATCTTGGCTTGTTTTGCAAGCGGGCTTTCATCGTAAAAGTAAATGAGTTCCTGCTTTTTGCCGCCAATAATTTTCTCGGTACGTTTGGCTGGCAGAATGGGGGATTTGGTAATTTTTTCTGCGCCTTCGTAGTTCAATTCCTCATAGACTTCCAAAATATCGGGGTCGTAAAGTGTACACATAAGCTTGTCTAAAGACTGTTTGATTTCGGCAAGCTGGTTTTTATATGGTGTATTGCCGTTTTTGTTACCTTCGCAATTTTTACCGCTTAAAGCGCGTTGGATTATGGCAATAGAAATATAGCGCGTGCCATTGTCATATTCTGAAATACAAACATCTAAAACGGCTCGTTCGTATTCACCGAGTGGTGCGATATTGGTGTAACCGTTTTCATTTTGAAGTTGGTAGCCACTTTTAATATCACCGTGTTTTTTATGCTTCTTTTTCTCAATTACTCCGCGTTTTGAACCGTTCATCAGCTTCTCATAATTTTCTTCTGTTTGGTTGAACAAAGTTTTAGTGGCTTTGTCGTTAAGTGTTATACGTGTTTTAGCTGGATAAACCTGAATTGTCTCAGTATCTATTTTGAGCACTTCCTTTCATAAAACTCTTAATCCGCATCTTCGTATTCATTTTTATCAGTTTTTTTGGGGCGATATTCGGTAAAATCGCCATATTCAAGATTGGGCTTGAAAGTATCACAATTCGGGTAATAGAAAAAACCAATATCAAAGTTAGAGCCGAAACGATTTTTTAAGCATTTGAGTTGAATCTTGCGAGGAATTTCTTTTTTGGCAGCGTCAATAGTAGCAGTATCGCGTTTAAGTAAATCGAGCTGCAATCCCCAAATAACATCAGCGGAATATTCAATATTGCCAGTTTCCTTGAACGCTTCAAAAGAAATTTCGGTGTGGTAATTCATACGGTTGAGACTGCTGATAATGATGAAGGTAGTATTGGTTTTGCGTCTAAAAGAAAAAAATTTGTGCAGAACATCATCAAGAGCGGCTTTGGTGTTATCATAATTGCCTGCCAACAGTTGTAAATAATCGATACAGACAATCGGAGGTCTATCAATTTTGGCGCAGATTTTTTGAAGACGAGAAAGTAATGAATCAATGTTAATATCATCAAGTTCCCAAATGTAAAGCGGAGTTTGGATTTCTGAAAGATTTTTAATGGCAGTTTTATAAGTGCTACCGTGTTCGTAAATATTGCCTTGAGAAATTTTGACAGCGGTCAGGGGCTTCTCAATTTTTTTAGTAAAATCGTTAGATTCAATTTTGGCAACTTCACGGGCTAAAATTTTAGAGTAGAGATAGCCTTGCTCCATTTCGTAACTGCCAAAAATGCAGGTTTCACCTTGACGCGCTATTTGATCCAAAAGTTGAAGAGCAAAGGAAGTTTTGCCTAGAGCAGGAAGTCCGCCTAAAATATAAATACCGGGCTTAAAATTTTTAATTTCGTTGTCAAGATTCTGAAAACCAGTCTTACGGTTTGCGAATTTTTTATTTTCGTCAACATAATCTTGAAAATGCTGAGAGAAATAAAAAGCAGAGTTATTCCCCAATAAACTTTGGTTTTCAGCGTGTTCAATTTTCTCAAATTCAAGTTGAGCGAGTGATAAAGCGTCGTTAATCATAGCGGTAAGTTTAGAAGTGCCGTTATTTGCGTTTAAAGCGTCATTAAGGTCGATGTCGGGCGTTTTGGTAATATTTATCGTGCAAGCGGTGAAGGACGCGTCTATGAGCCTCTCACGCAGTTTTACGGCGGCTTTTTGTCCTGCCATATTACTGTCGTTATCGTAGGCGATTAAAACACGAAAAATTTTTCCTTGAGATTGAAGTTGCTGAAGTTTAGCTAAAACTTTTTCATTGCCGGAAGTTCCACCACTTGCGATTATTCCAAAATTCGGAGAAGGAATGGCTTGCAGAATCGATGCGCCATTTATCGCTCCTTCGGTAATGAGCAAGTCGAAAGAATCGGAATTGGGCAAAAAAATGGTAGTAGTAGCAGTCGGCGAAATGTTAGAGTACTCTTTAGAGTTAACACCACGCGCAAAAATTCCGCCTCTGTCATTGGGGATTATTATTGCTGGAAATTTTCTATTAGGCGTTTTGGGATGAGCAAATTCTTTTAAATATCCCCAATTTAACCGTTGTAAAGTGTCAAGCGTCAAGCCGCGCCATTTACCACCTTGCTTGTCAATAAAATTTTTCAAATTACGGCGAGAAGTTTCAATAATATTGTCAATAATGTTGTTCTCTAACAAATTATTTTTTGTTTTGTCGTCAGTTTCAGCCGCGAAAGTGTTATTTTTTTCATTGAAATGATTGTCGAGTGAAATACCCTCAATTTCACAAATTTTTTTCACAGCGTCCACAAAATTTGTTAAATCAATGTCGTAATGGAAAGCGGCAATGTCGATATAGGAAAAACCTTTAGCACATTTTCCGCATAAAAGGCGCGTTCCGTCTTCTGACAATACCGCGCCAGTTCCATCGTTGCCACTTCCGTTTTCACAACCAATACATTTATAACCGTGCTTGACTTTTTCAAGCCATTGTTCGGGAATTTGGCGACGTTTCAATTCTATTATCACGTGATCTAATGTCATTAGTTTTTTCCTCCTACAGATTAAAATTTTCCTAAGTCTCGCACTTTATCAGTGTCACAATTCATAAGTTTTTTGCCGTAGAAAATTTTTTCTGGTAGAATATCAATGCAATTATAAAGTTAGAAATTTTTTGTCTGCAAAGGCGGACTTCTTTTTTTGTCCAAAATTAACATCTCCTTGAAAAAGCAAAAGATGACAAACACAAACTTGTGAATGTCATCTTCTGAAAAACCTAAATATATATTTGCAAGTCAAAATTTACTGCGTTATAATAAGCGGAACTGAAAAGAAAAAGTTCCGAGTAAGCGGCAATAAAGCCGGAAGGTTTTCGAGTGAATAGGCAGATTTACAAGATAGGCTCTGAGTGTTTAGCGACACCTAGAGCTTTTATTGCTTATAGGGCAATAAAAATTTTTGTCATTATATCACAGTAAAATTATTATTTCAAATACCTTTTTATGGAATAAATTTTAAGGTAAAGTGAATGTACACTCTGGGATATTGTCTGGAGCAGGTTCTAACTTAATTTTAACGTGTTTAAATTTTTGGTGATGTATGTTTCCGTCAGAATCAATCAAAGGAATGTAGATAAATCCCGCATCCCACTCGTCAACTTTAGGATTTATCAACCGCTCGCCTGTTTTAAAGGTTTTTGCGGTAACTCCCTCAGATTGTGAATCGCTGGCAACAAGTTTATCCTCACTATATGCCGTGTACATAAAAATATTTTCATCTTGAATAGAAATTCCTAAAAATGCTAATAAGGCTTTGATTTTAAAATATGAAATGCTCATTTGAAGTTTCACATCTTGCCAAGTGTTAGGAGAAGCAGTTCTTTTAATTTCAATCATATGAAGTTCCCAAACATCGGCAACTTTTCTCAGTATAAAATGGTCGATACTTTTCCTCATATGAAACATTTTTTCTTCACGAAGAATTTCCCAATCAGGAATTTTATCATAATTTTTTACGCAAACATTATCTGCAGTGCCGACATTTAAAAAAATTCGTGCCTTTCCTAATGAATCTTCTTCAAGCAGTTCATAAATTTCTTTTTGAGATTCAAAATATTGGGTTTTCAAAAAATTATCCAACGCATATTGGACTCTTCCTTCAATAGCCACTATTCGACCTCCTGAAAAGCATAAATTTCCTTGACAAGTTCATCAATAGCTTTGTTGAACAGATTGGCAATAAAACCGTATTTGCCAGATTCTAGCTTTTTAATGGTTGTATGCTTTTCTCCACGTTCAAATTGATACAAATTTATTTCTTCGGGATCAAGTAAGTCTTCTTCCGAATAATTAAATTCCTGCATAAGTTCTTCGCGTTCAGTAGAACGTTTTTTCAACTTAATCATATTGTTAAAATGTTGAAGTATAGTATCGCTGTGAGTAGTGATCCAAATTGGAATTCCAATATGAACAAATCGAATTAAAAGCTGAGCAATTTTTTTCTGAAGTGAAGGATGTAAATGAGCTTCCGGCTCTTCAATAATGATAAGTTTAATTGGTGTTTTATCTTTTAAGAGTAATAATAATGCTGTAATTTCGGTTACTACCGATGATGTTATACTCATGGGGAATTCTTTTCCTTCAGTATCATCGGGCAAATAACGAATGATTTTTCCGTTGGACTTTACCAGAACATTACCATGTAGAAGTTCATTTTGTAAAAATTCAATTAAAGGCGTATTTTTTTTGTCATAAAAGTTATCTGAATCCTTTAAGTTGTTCATTATCTGTAAAAATTGAATATAAGGAGCAGTTAAACGTTCTTGAATATTATTGTCAAAATTTGCCAATGAATAAAGAGTTTCAATAGATTTACTGACAATTTCACGACGTGCCAATAAAAATCCCGTTCTTGATGCCGGAAGATATACAGCTTGTGAAGTTATGCCTTCTGGTGGAAAAATATCAGTCAATCCCATCATAATTATATTCCAACAAATAAAGACGTTGGATTTCCAGTAAATAATATCCCAATCTTCTGAAGAGATAGGTATTGTAATTCCAATTTTATCGGTTTCATCATATTCTAAAACATCTATTGTATGAATGTGACTGACATTAAATTGAATGGATTTATTAAATTCTACAGTTAATTTTTTGAGACGTTTAAAATTTAGTAATTCTAATTTTCCTATAGCAATATTTTCATTGTTGAAAATACGTTTAACCAGTTCTTCTTTATTGTCCAATAAAAGTTCATTAAACCATTTCAAATATAACTGTTCAATTTTATCTTCAATTACAATGTCTTTTTTTTGAACAGCCTTAGATAACCATTGGTTACATTCATTATAAGTATCACTTTTTTTTAGACGTCTGTAAAATAAATTACTATTCGATAAAATGCCCCAAAGTAAACTCATAATATAAGATTTTCCGCTATTGTTGTCGCCGATGAAACACATAAGCGGAGCAATTTCAATATCGGCTGACTCGATACGCGCAAAATTTTCAACGTGTAAAGTCCAACGCTGATTCATTTAATTTTCCTCCTCAAATTCTAAAATGCCCTGTATGGCGTCTAAAATCGCCTACAACGTATTTTCTGACGTTTGATAAACTTTTATCCCACAGACGCCTTAAAATCGATTCTGGGCGTTTTTAGGGGCTAATCTGTTTCGTCTGTGCTAATCCTAATTTCCAATTCAAAATTCTTGATAAAATCTATCTCTTCATCAGTCAAGCCATACAATTTTCCTATAACGTCGTCCAGCTTGTCAATTAAATTCTTCGACTTGCTCAACTTATAATTTCTGAAAGTCGCCACATTGTAGGAAGAATTAGCCGAAGAAGTGCGAACGGTAACATTTTTTTCAATGTCGGTTAAATATTCGTCGTACAAATTGCCGACTGCCGCCAAAGTTTCAGCTGATAATTTTTCCAAATCGAAAAGCGGAAAAGTCTCAATTTCAAACTGTTTTATAGCGTTTTTGTTAAATATTAATAAAGTAACCGCAATGAGAAAACCAACC